>JAJZAI010000024.1 GCA_021799495.1 Deltaproteobacteria bacterium | reverse complement strand
GACGCTGACGGGCGCGCGCTTGACGACGCCGTGAGCATCCGCTGGCTGGCTGAGATATGTCCGCGTTTGCCGAGCGTCGGCGACGACAAAGATCGCGAACGTTTGCGCGGCTCGATCCCGCAATAAAGTCCGCTCATCCCTTTCATCGGGCGTTACGAAATCAAACCTTTGGGTCCGCAGCCGCATGCGCCCGCCCGCGGCATGGTCCTACTTGATCGGGGACGCATTTACCCGTACCTTCTCTTACAAGCCAATCTTGGCCAAGCGCGCGTCGGATTCCGTGACGCCGTAACCCAACCACCCAGAACCAATCGTTTGGCCTCTCGGCCCGACCTGAATCCGCTGGCTCTGAAAACGGAGACCGTTTGTCTTTTTCCGCATTTGCACTTTCGTCCGAAACCCTTCAATCGATCCGCGACCGAGGCCATCGCGAACCCACGCCGATTCAATCCGGCGCGATTCCGGTGGCGCTGACGGGCCGCGATCTGGTCGCGACCGCCGGCACCGGAAGCGGCAAAACCGCCGCGTTCCTGCTGCCGATGTTGAACCGGCTGCGCGCGCAGCGCGGCGCCGGCGTCACTGCGCTGATTCTGGCTCCGACGCGCGAGCTCGCGGCCCAAATCGGGCATGAGGCCGACCTGCTTTCGCGCGACGGCCGCGTGCGCAAGGCCGTGATCGTCGGCGGGGAATCGATGCACCGGCAGATCGCGGACCTGCGCACCGCGGATTATCTGATCGCCTGTCCCGGCCGCCTGATCGACCATCTTGAGCGCGGCACGGTCCGGCTCGAACGAATCGCGATGGTCGTGATCGACGAGGCCGACCGGATGCTCGACATGGGCTTTTTGCCGCAGTTGCGCCGGATCATGCGGGAGCTCAAGGCGCCGCGCCAAACGCTGATGTTTTCGGCGACGATGGACCCCGAGGTCGAACAGATTGCGCGCGAGTTCCTGCGCGACCCGGTCCGCGTCAATATCGGTAAAATCGCCGCGCCGCCGGCCACGATTCGGCACGCGGTCTGCCCGGTGGAAATCGCCGACAAGGGACCGTTGCTGCTCGAATTGATGAAACGGCCGGAAGTCGAGAGCGCGATCGTTTTCACGCGCACGCGCAGCCGCGCCGACCGGGTCACGCGGATGCTGGGGCGCGGCGGCGTGGCCGCGGCGGCGATCCATGGCGACCGCTCGCAGAAGCAGCGGAGCGCCGCGTTGTCCGGATTTCGCCGCGGCGCCTATCGCGTGCTCGTCGCGACCGATATCGCGGCGCGCGGGCTTGATATTCCCGACGTCTCCCACGTCATCAATTTCGACCTGCCCGACGCCTCCGACACCTACATTCATCGCATCGGCCGCACGGCCCGAATGGGCAAATCGGGCGAGGCGCTGACGCTCGTCACGCCTGAGGAGCGCAACGCGCTCGGCGACCTTGAAAAGCGGCTGGGCCGCAGGCTCGAGCGCACTGTCGTGGCCGGTTTCGAACCGCCGGCGCTTCAGCCGCCGCCAGCGGATCGGCCGCCCGCGCCGGCCATCAATCGTCCCGCAAGCGGTCATCGTCAACCGCGCCGAAACCGTTTCCGTGCGCGCTGATCGCGCGCGGAACCAGCGAACTATCGCGACAACCAAAAGGTGAGCCATTTGGCAGCCACACCGTCCAATCCGTCCGCACTTTCGATCGAGCCCGCGCCGGCGGCCATTCCGGGATGGGAATGGCCGTGGTGGCGCACCACCCGGCATGACCGGATGGTGCTGCCGTGGTTCATCCTGATTCACGCCACCGCACTGGCCGGCCTGATTCTGTTTCCGTTGCCGGGATGGCGCATTCTGGCCGGCGCGGTCGCGCTTAGCTGGATTGGCGGCATCGGCACGACCGTCTGTTACCATCGCGCACTGGCCCACCGCGCGGTGAAGCTGAATCGATGGGTCGAGGCGGCGCTGATTTTCTTCGCCATCTTCAACGGCTCCGGCTTGCCGCTCACCTGGGTCGCCAGCCATCGGATTCATCACGCCAACGCCGACGGCGAGGGCGACGTTTCCAGTCCCGTGCGGCACGGTTTCTGGTGGGCGCATTTGCGCTGGCTATGGCAGGCGGAAATGCCGGCGATCGGCAAATTCTGCCCGGACATGGCCGGCCGGTCATATCGCATCTGGCCGGCGCTCCAGCCGCCGATCCTGGCGCTGTCGTTTTTCGGCGGCCTTTTTTTCGGCTGGGCCGCGTTCTTCTGGCCGGGAGCGATTCGGCTGGTCTTTTCCCTGCATGCGCAATGCTTCGTGAACAGCGTATGCCATACGGAACCCAACACTCCCGTCGGCTCCGATTCGAGCCGCAACGTCGGATGGCTCGGCGCGATGCATTTTTTTCAGGGCGAGAATTGGCATCGCAACCATCATGCGCGGCCGGCGCTGGCGCGCCTCGGACGCGACTGGCGCCAGCCTGACGCCGGTTATGCCGCGATCTGCCTGCTTGAAAAGCTCGGGATGGCGACCGAGGTGAAGCGAGCGCGTACGGCGCAAGCCGCGTAACCTGGCCCACCGGAGACGCGAACCGCCTACTGGTCGCGCGGCTGGTAAGCCTGGAGATACTGTCGTCGCGCCGCGACGAAAAGGTCCGCCGGCGCGATTGAGCGCTCAGGCGCGGGCCGCGATGTTCGAGAATTCCCGCGCCCATCCGCGATCAAGGAATCACCAGCACGTCGTAAACCGGCGGCAACCGTTCCGCGATTAGCCGCGCCACGCCCGCGGCGGCGTCGATCCGCATGATCGAGCCGTCCGACATCGCGGCGAAAATATCGTTCGGATTGTCGGGATTCATCGCGAACCGCATCGCCGCTCCGCGTCCCGGATGGGCCGCGCCGCCGGCGTAAGCAAGCGGCGCGAACGTGCGGCCTTGATCGAAGCTGCGAAAAATCATCGCGTCCGCGCCCGCCGGGCCCATCGCCCACAGTGGCGGCGGCGCGGCGGCGGCGGAAGCGAATACGGAATGTCCGGCGCCTGCGCCGGCGAACAGCAGCGCGATCGCCCATTCCCGGCTCAGGCCGGCGGCGCGGCTCCATGACGCGCCGCCGGTGGCCGAAAAATAGACGCCCGCGTCCGTGGCGACGGCCATGCGCGAAGGATCGCCAGGATCGATCGCGAGATCGTGAAACTCTTCGGCGGCCGGCCGCTCGAGCGCTTCGAAGCCGCGCGCGCCGTCGGTCGAGCGAAACACGCCCGCGGCTTCGAGCACAACGTGGATCACGGAAGCATCGCGCGGACTGAAGCGAATCGCGCGAATCGACGCACGCGGCGCCGCCGCGCCGAAGCGATCGCGGGCGGGCGGGCGGCGCGGCGCCGCGCATTCACGAAAACTCGCACCGGCGTTTTCGCTGCGGAAAAGCCGCCCGCGCGACGTGCCGATATAGACCGTTCCCGAGCGCCCGGGCGCGGCGGCGACGGCCCATACTTCCTCTTCGCGCGCGGCGCCGGGAGTGATATCGGTCCACGATCGGCCGCCATCGGTCGAACGCGCCAGCGAAGCGCGGCCGCGGGCGCTGCCCGCAAACGCGTTATGCGCCGCGCCGGCGAACAGCAGATTCGGATCGCCGGCGTCCCGCGCCATGCACCAGACCGACGGCGGATCGGCCAGCGCCATCAGCGGCCGGCCGCCGCGCGCCGGATCGATAATCACGATTCCCTTCGCAGTGCCCGCGCACAACCGCATCGCCTGCTCGAACGCGTTCCGCCGTCACGCGGGCGGACCGCAACGCGCGCCAACCCGCAGCTCGCCGGCGGCGGCCAGTTCGGCGGGCGAAACTTTTTTCGGACTCGGCTCGAAGCGCGCCCGCCGCACCACGAGCGAGCCGCCGTTCAACGCGATCGTCATCGCCTTTTCGTCGATCGCGATGATGGAACCCGGCGGCGCGGCGACCGGCGCTCCCGGCGCCGCGGCGTCGAAAAGCCTGAGCCGCCGGCCACCGAGCGCCGTGAAAGCGCCGGGCTGCGGATCGCATCCGCGAACCAGATTATGGACCTCGCGCGCGGGCTTGCGAAAATCGATTTCCGCGTGCTCGTCGCGGCACGGAGCCTCGTAGGTGGCCAGCCGCTCGTCCTGCGCGGCGGCGGGCGGATGGCCGGCGCGAATCAAATCGATCGCTTCGGTCATGGTCTCGATTCCGAGCGGAAAGAGCGTGTTGAAATAAAGCGATCCGGTGCTGTCGGCGGGGCCGATCGGCACGCGCCGTTGCACCAGGATCGGACCGGTATCGATGCCGCGATCGGGCCAGAACCAGGTCACGCCGGTCTCCGCGTCGCCATGGATTATCGCCCAGTTGATCGCGCTGGCGCCGCGATGACGCGGCAAGAGCGAGGGATGGAAGCAGATGGCGCGAAAGCGCGGCGCGTAGAGAACGCGCTCGGGCACGATAATCGTCACGAAGGCCATCACGGCGAGATCGGCGTCGAGCGCCTTGAAGCGTGCGAATTCCGCCTCGCCGCGAAAGGACGCGGGCTGGCTCAAAGGCAGCTTCAATTCGAGCGCTTTGCGCTTCAGGGGATCGGGCCGGCCGCCGGGTTCGTCGGGCGGCGCATAGACGTGGACGATCGTCTCCCCGCGCGCGTGCAGGGTTTCAAGCGCCTTTTCGGCAAAGGCCGCCTGGCCGATCAATACGATTCGCAACGCAATTACCTCCGGCCGCGATGGCCACGCCCGACGCTACCAAATCATATCCGCGAACGCACCGTTTCGCGTGGTCTTCGATTAACATCGCGCGCACGGTCCGCTGTGGAAAAACGGCTGAGCGGCGCGGCGCGTTTTCAGCGGCCGGAAGCCGGGAGTCCGAACCGGCGGACGCGCCACTTGCGCCGCCGTGTCCGAAAAACCGTGCTATCGCTATTTGATCTTATGTTTAAGATTTGTTACATAGCCAGTCGCGCTTTCGCAGGCGCGGAAGCCGTGCGGTTTCCGCGCCAAGGCGAAAACCACGGAACGGTCCGAGCGGGATTATCAGTCTGCGATCCGCTCGGGCGCGGTTCCGTCGAAAGCGCATGGAGAGCGATTATTTGGTGGAGGGAGGTGCGGATTCAGGCGTTTCCGCAGGGAGGGTTTGGTTCGGCTGTCATTTTTTTCCGGATTAATCTCCTCGAATTAGCCGATATCGCCCTGAGCGCCCAGCGCCATTTTCATTCAGGCGCCCGCGTTGAAGATTAAGTCTGCGATTTTTGACGCGTCCTTGGGCCGTTGCGGAAGCGTGCCGGTCAGAAAAACTCCAATCGGATAATCGAACAATTTGGAAAGCGTCATCGGAAGCCGCCGGGGTAGCAGCGGCGCCGATAGCCGCTCAGGGAACCGAGTGTGGCGATCTCCAAGGTTCCTGGATTCAGTCAGGCAGGGAGGAATTTGCATGGAGACTGGATTGCACGAGAAGTGCGGGTCTGGGGGAGTCTCCCGGACAATGGCGGCGCTCGCTGGAGCGCTGATGATTTTCGGGCTGCTGGTCGGCGCCGCGAGCGCCGGCGATCTCAATGCGCAGCCGTCAAACGGACTCAACATCACGGGTGCCAACGCCGACGCGTTGCCGCAAACTTCCGGCGCGTCGCAGGAGAATAGCTGGCTGAGCGGCCTGCACGTGTCTGGCTATCTGAGCCAGACCTTCGGCATGTGGCAGAACCCGTCGAACTTGCAGATGTTCACGCACAGCCGGAACTCGCTGGCGACCGCGCGCACGCTGTTGCAGGTGGACGAGAACTACCAGCTCAACGACAGCAATTCGTTCTTCATGCGCGAATGGTTCGTCTATGAGCCGCCCTACGCGTTCAACAATGCGAACGGACTCGGGATGTACGGCAACGGGTTCTATAACCAGTACACGGTGCGCGACGCGTGGTGGGAGAACAAGACCGGCCCGCTGACCACTTACGTCGGCAACCAGATCGTGGTCTGGGGACAGTCCCTGGCCTTCCGCGTCGGCGACGTGATCAACCCGCAGGACACGACCTGGGCGTTCGGCTTCTCGAACCTCGAACAGTCGCGCATTCCGCAGTGGATGATCCATCCGATCCTGAATCTGCCGGAGTTCGGGCCGTTCACCTCGAACTTTCTCGAAGGCGTGCTGATCCCGCGGCTGCAGCCGATGTGGAACAGTTGCTATTACGCCGACCATCGCTACGACGGCGAGTGCATGACCAACGCCGGCACGGTGAACAACGGTTTCCCCGCCGGCGTCGGCTTCGACCCGACCGGCCGCTTCGGCGCGCATATCGCGTCCACCTACTTCACGCCGATGAACACCGCCGTGATCGGCGGCGCGACGCCTCCGTTCGTTCCGCCCGGACAGCCGATGCAGTTCAGCCGGATTATCGGCTCGCCGCTGGCCAACCCGTTCTACGCCTGCTCGAATTTCATCCACATCTTCGGGCCTCAGCCCGGCAGCCGCGGCCGCTACCCGGCGGCCTTGGCCCGGCCCTGCGCGATGGCCGGCAGCAGTTTGCTCGATGTTCTTACGCCGTGGAATATCCCCGCCTCGAACATATCGAATATGGACGAGGGCCTGCGCTTCCATACGCTGGTCGGCCCGGCGGAGCTGACGGCCTTTTACTACAATAGCTGGAATCTCTATCCGAATACCTATTGGGTGCAGGGCACCAACATGTTCGAGAACAAGTTCGTGCCGATCCAGCAGGTGGGTCTGACCGGCGACATGCCGCTGCCGGTGCCGGAAGCGCTTTCCGAGTACCTGCCGCTGGTGGGACGGGCGGAAGCGGTTTACACCAACCATCAGGGCGTCAACACGTGGGACATCGTCGGCAATCCGTCGGGCGTGCGCTACACCGACACGCTCAACTGGATGGTCGCTTTGGATATCGACCAGGCCTACGCGCCGTGGCTGACCAGCACCGGCAACCTATCGGCCAACGTCGAAGTCAACGATTTCGTCACGCTCGACGGCGCGAACTCGATGATGGAAGCGTTCGGACCGTGGACGGGCGGCGCGCTCGAACCCCAGAACAACTACAAGAACAACGTCAGCACGCTGTTCAACATCGGCACCTCGTGGCTGTGGGAAGACATCGCGCCCACCTGGACGATGGTTTACAACCCCGCGGGCAACACCTTCCTGCTGTTTCCGTCGATCGTGCTGAACCCGCCATGGACCAAGAAGTACTTCATGAAGCTGCAGGCGATCGAAATCCTTGGCAGCAACCCGTACGCCTCGATGGCGGGCGGCATCCTGAAGGGCCAAAGCATGTTGCTGGCGCAATTCCAGTACAACTTCAACCTGCTCTAATCGAGCCCAACTACAACGCGGCGGACGCCTTGGGCGTCCGCCGCGTTTTTTATTTCCCGCCCGCCTGACCAGCGCCGCAGCATTTGAGACGCGCCGCGCGCTGCTTTATGATCCCGGCGCGAGGTTGCTCTGCGAATGCGGCACAATATCGAAATCAACGCCGAAGGAACTATTCTGCGCGGCTGGCTTTACTCAGCCGCGGGCAAAAACGATCGGGCTCCGGCGATCGTGATGGCGCACGGTTTTTCGGCCGTCAAAGAGATGTATCTCGATCGGTTCGCCGAGACTTTCACGGCGGCAGGACTGGCGGTGGTCGTTTACGACAATCGCAATCTCGGCGCGAGCGAAGGCGAACCGCGCCAAGAGCTCGATCCATGGGCGCAGGTCCGCGACTACCGGCACGCGATTACGTGGGCGTGCGCGCGGCCCGAAATCGACGCCGCGCGCATCGGCATTTGGGGCTCGAGTTACAGCGGCGGCCATGTGCTGACCGTCGGCGCGATCGATCGCCGCGTCAAATGCGTAGTCTCGCAGGTTCCGCTGGTAAGCGGTTCGCGCAATCTCAAGCGCCTGATCCGGGCCGACATGATCGAAGCGGTCCGCCGGCAATTCGACGCCGATCGCGAAGCGCGTTTTCGCGGCGCGGCGCCGGCGATGATGCCGGTGGTAGTGGACAATCCGCTCGACCCGGCCGCGCTGCCGACGGCCGATTCATGGGAATGGTTCACCGCGACCGCGAAACTGCGCGCTCCCGCGTGGCGCAACGAGGTCACGTTGCGGACGGTCGAAATGCTCGGCGAGTACGAGCCCGGCGACTATATCGCGCGCATCAGTCCGACGCCGTTGTTGATGATCGTCGCAGCTAACGACCATCTGGCAGTGGCGGACGAGGCCTTCGCGGCGTACAACCGGGCGCTTGAGCCGAAGAGTCTTTTGATTCTCTCCGGAGGCCATTTCGACGCTTACGTGAACGATTTCGAGCGCGCGAGCGTCGCGGCGCGGGACTGGTTCGTGCGCCATCTGCAGGCGTGACGGCGGCGCGCAATCGGCCCTTGCGCTGGCTGGCCGCCTTTGCGGCTGCCGTGCTTGCGGGAATTTTTGGAGCGGCGCGCGCGGTGACCGCGGCCAGCGCTCCCGGCCGGATCGTAATTCTGATGGTCTGGGACGGATTGCGGCCGGATCTGGTCGATGCGCGCGATACGCCGAACCTGCAAGCGCTCGAAACCGCGGGCGTGCGCTTCGCGCGGCATCATTCCGTCTTTCCGACCGTGACGCTGGTCAACGCCGCCGCGCTGGCGACCGGCGGCCGGCCGGCGAGCGACGGAGTGTTCGGCGACATGATGTATCTGGCGCCGGCGCTCGACATAGCGCGGGCGACGACGATTCCGTCGGTCGGCTATTTGCTGCACGATCCGCTGAATCTCGAAAACACCCGGTACCTGTTGGCGCTGCATGACGCGCGGGCCTTCGCGAACGGCGTCGTGACGCTGGCGGCGGCCGGCCAGACGGTCGCGAATTCAGGCGGGTACGTGGCCATTCTGGGCAAGCAGGGGCCGACCGGGATGTTCGATCCGGATTTCGTCTCCACCGACGCGGCGGGCGATGGCCTGTTCGTGTCGGACGATGTCGCCGCGCCGCCGGCTGTCGCGGCTCAGCTCGACGCCAAGCCGCCGATCACGATGATACATCCGGAATCGATCGCCGCGCGCGACGCATGGTTCGCTCGCATCGTAACCGGGCGCGCGTTGCCCGCGGCCAAGGCCGCGAGCGCCGCCGGCCGTCCGTCTTTGATCGTCTATTGGCAACACAATCCTGATTTGGCGCAGCATCTCGCCGGTCTCGGCACGCGGATCGCGCTGGACGCGGTCGCGGCCGACGATCGAAATCTTGGCGCTATCAGAAAAGCGATAAGCGATCTTGGAATCGCCGGCCGAACCGATCTGATCGTGGTTTCGGATCACGGTTTCGCGACGATTAAAGCGGAAATTCCATTGGCTCGACTGCTCAAAGCCGGCGTTATAAAGGGCGACCCTGACGCGGACGGGATGGTGGTCGCGCGCAACGGCGGCATGGATCTGGTTTACTTGCCGGCGCGGTTGCGCGCGCTGGAGCGAACCGCGCTGATGCGCAAAATCGTCGATTACGCGATCATGCAGCCGTGGTGCGGGCCGATCTTCTCGCGCGATCGCGCTGCGCGGCCGCCGCATAATCGAAACTACCGCGGATTTATCGAAGGCACTTTCAGCGAACGTGCTTTCGGACTCGGCGGCTCGCCGCGCTCGCCCGACCTGATCGTTTCGTTCCGCGAATTTCCCGACGAAAGCAATCAGGGGCTCACCGGGCCGTCGAATCGCGCGATCGTTATTGGCCCAAATGGCGAAGAGACGACCGCGAATCATTCGGAGGCGCTGGTTAGGCCGATCGAGGGCGTGATCTATTCCGACGCGCCCCATTACACCACGGGCATGGGCATGCACGGAGCGTTCGGCCCGCGCGAATTGCACAACGTGGGAGCGGCGATCGGACCAGACTTCCGGCGCGGTTACGTTGACGAACTGCCGACCTCGAACAGCGACGTCGCGCCGACGATCGAACATATATTCGGATTGAAGCGGGCCGCCGGCGCCAGCGGCCGGACAATCGCGGAAGCGCTCGCGGGCGCGCATCGGCCCGCCGTCAAAGCGCGGCCTGTAACCGTTTCCGCCGGGGCAAAAGATGGCGATCGGAGCGTGACGATCGCGATCCATCTAACGCGGTATGACGGCCGCGACTATCCCGACGGCGTATCGATCGAGCGCACCGCGCGTCATTGAAACCCGGCAAGCTCCGGGATTTGCGCGGCGTCGTGCGCGGTGATGACGCGGCCCCGGGTTTCCGGCAGCAACCATACGATCGCGGAACCGGCGGCCGAGAAAAGCGCGCCGATCGCGAGCGTCGGACCAAAGCCGATTAGCGGGCTCAGCGCGGTGATGATCAGCGGCGTGAAGAATTGGATGCCGCGCGTGACGTTCAGGAGCAAACCCAGCGCGGTATTGCGAACGTGCGTCGGCAGCATCTCCGAAATCATCGCGCCCACGCCCGACCATACGCCGGTTCCGAAACCGGCGATCGCAAGCGCCGCCGGAATCAATCCGGCGACGCGCGCCGATTGGCTCCAGAAGATGGTCGCGGGTAGGATGCCCACCGCCATCGACGCCGCGTAGGCCGAGAAAACCGGCCTGCGGCCGAATCGATCGGCGAGCGCGCCAAAAATCGCATACCCGGCCAGCGCGCCGATTTGCATCCAGATCATCAGATTGCCGCTCGCCTGCGGCGTGAGATGGCGCGCGATGCGCAGATAGCTCGGCATCCAGGTGTAGGTGAACCAGTAGGCTGCGGAGTTTACCAGCAGGACGACGAACAAAAGGCCGACCACGCGATGGAACGGCGCGAGCTCGCGCAGCGCCTGAACCGACAAGGTCGGGCGGGCTCCCGTGCGCCGCCAAACGTCGCTTTCCGGCAACCAGCGCCATACCGCGAACGCGACTGCGAAAGCAGGCGCCGCGGACAGCGTGAACACGCGCCGCCAACCGACGATCGGCTCAAGATGGCCGCCGATCGCCGCCGCCAGCATCACGCCAAGCGGCGCACCAACTTGAACGTATGAAGCGTAGCGGCCTCGGCGCGCGGGCGGCACGGTTTCCGCCACCAGACTTTGGCCCGCCGCCCATTCGCCGCCGATGCCAAGTCCGGTGAACGACCGATAGGCGAGCAACTGCGCCAAATTATGCGAGAAGGCGCAGAGGATCGTGCCGGCGCCGTAAATCAGGACGGAACAGATTATTACCGGCTTGCGGCCGTAACGGTCGCCCAGAAAACCGAACAGAACGCCGCCGATCGCCGTCGTCGCGAACGCGACGCCCATCGTCAGGGAGGATTCCGCCGGCGACAAACCGAGTTCGCGCGCGATCGGCACGAGGATGAACGAATAGAGAATCAGGTCGTAGAAATCGAAAATCCACGCCGCGAAGCATAGGGCGATAATGCGGTAGTGAACGGCGCTGAGCGTCTGTTCGCTCAACAGCGGCGCGTCCACGCCGCGAATACCGGGCTGCGCGTTCATCCGACCGGCGGGCGCGCGGACGCTCTCCACACCATCATCTGGCGGCGGAGGCGGACGATCGAAGCGATCGCGCCGCAGCGACTGGCCGAAGGCTTGCGGTTGTGGTTGGCTATCATTCGAGCTCCGGACGCCGCATTCAAGCACATCGCGAGCGCCGCGGACGAGACCCGGCTGCCATACGCGAGCGCTGAATCAGTCCGGGGAAGAGGGCGACGTACCGAACGGCACGAGGTTGGCATGTTCAAGCGACTGTTCCGATGGCTCCTGCGCACGATTTTTGTGTTGCTGATTTTGTTCGTGGTCGTGGCGGCAAGCGAATACTTGTCGCATCGCTACAAACCGGGTTCGGTGCTCGTCCTGCAGCTCGACGGGCCGGTGGTGGAGCGCGGCGAACAATCGCCGCTCGGCCTGTTCGCGCAGCATCAGACCGCGCTCAATCTCGTGCGCCAGTCGCTGCAACAGGGCGAACGCGACAATCGGATTGTCGGACTGGCGATCAAGGTGATCGATCCGCAGATGGAGCTGGCGCAAGCGCAGGAACTCTGCGCGATGGTCCGCGAATTCCGCGGCCACGGAAAATGGACCACCGCCTATATCGAGAGCGCCGGCGAAAGCGGCCTCGGAAACCTGCCCTATCTCGTCGCGGCCTCGGCGGACGAAGTCTCGATGATGCCGCAGGGCGAGATGAACATCCTCGGCGTCGGCATCCGCGAGGTATTCGCGCGCGGCCTGTTCGACTGGATCAAGGTGACGCCGAATTTCGCCGCGATCGGCAAGTACAAAAGCGCCGCCAACGTCTTCACGCAGAAGGATTTCACGCCGGCCCAGCGCGAGGAGGACGACGCCCTGGCCGGGAACATGTTCGATCAGATCGTCGCCGGGATGGCCAAAGACCGCCATCTGCCGCCCGATCAGATTCGCGCCGCGATCGACCAGGCGCCCCTGACGGCTGAGCAAAGCCTGAAGGACAAGCTGCTCGACCGGCTGGAATACGAAGATCAGTTCGACAAACGGGTCAAGCACTACCGCGGCGAAAAGCACGAATTGATCGATTACGACGATTACGCGCGGCCATCGTTGGGATGGCTCGGCGGCGGCAACAACAAAATCGCGATCGTCTATGGCGTCGGCGCGATCCAGCGCGGCCAGGGCGGTTTCGACCCGATGCTTGGACCGGCTTCCGACGCGATGACTTCCGACGACATGATCGACGCGTTCAAGGACGCGCGCGAAGACGACAGCGTCAGGGCGGTGGTCTTTCGCGTCGATTCGCCGGGCGGATCGGTAATCGCGTCCGAGCTGATCCGCCGCGCCGTGGAACTGACGGCGAAGAAAAAACCGGTCGTGGTGAGCATGTCGAGCTACGGCGCGTCGGGCGGCTTCTGGGTCTCGACGCCGGCGGCGAAAATTATCGCCGACGCGGGCACGATTACCGGATCGATCGGCGTGCTGGGCGGCAAATTCAATGTTTCGGGAGGGGCGGAAGCGCTCGGTATCGCGAGCGGCGCGGTGACGCGCGGCGCCAACGCGATGATGTTCGATTCGTTCACGGACTTCACGCCCGCGCAGCAGCAGATTTTCCGCGATCAGATTCTCGGCGACACCTATCAGTATTTTCTCAAGCTGGTCGCCGCGCAGCGCCACATGACGGTCGCCCAGGTGAACGACGTGGCGCAGGGCCGCGTCTGGACCGGCCAGCAGGCGTTGCAGGAAAAATTGATCGACCAGCTCGGCACGATGACCGACGCGATCGCCGAGGCGAAGAAGCTCGCCGGCATCGGCGCAGCCGCGCCCGTCCGGATTAAGGAGCTGCCGGCCGAAGCCGGCCCGCTCGGCAAGCTGCTCAGCGGGCAGATTGCGGGAATGGCGTTCGCCCAATGGCGCGTGCCGCCGGAATTCGCGCCCTTCGTGCGCGCGCTGCGGATGGCGGTCGATCGCCGCTCGATGATCGGCGAAGTTTATTGTCCGATCGTGCCGGTCATATGATCAGCCGCCGATCGGTTCGCGTACGGTCTCGTCGTCCGCGTGGTAAAGTCGTACCGATAATCAATAACGGAGGCGCGAACGACCATGGATTCAGAACTTGAATCGTTCCTCAACGTTCTCGGCGAAGCCGAGCGCGCCGGCGGCCGGGTGCTGCACGAGCTGATGGAGATCTGCGATTCGCTGGACCTGCGCGAGCTGCTGCGCAAGGTCTCGCACGACGAAGGATATTTCGCCGGCGAGTTGGCCGGCCATGTCCGCCGCCTTGGCGGAACGCCGTCGGGCAAAACGGGCGATTTCGTCGAAAAAGTCCGCGCGGTCGTCGGCCTCAAGGAGAAGCTCGAATTGCTCAATCGCGGCCAGCGCTGGGTGATGCGCAAGATCAACGAACGCGCCGGCGCGATCGCGGACGAGCGCCTCGCCGCGTTCCTGCGCGTGATGGCGGAGGCGCACGAGGTCAATATCGGCGCGGTGGACAAAATGATGGCGTCGGCGCCGCCGCGCTGATTGCGGCGCGGTCCGGGCGCATGCCGCGCCGCAGTTCCTAAATATGGCGCAATAGCGCGCTGAGAACGAACGCCGCGACCAGCACCGCGCCAAATTCAAACTGTATCTGGCCCGACAGCATCATCGCGCGATTATGCCGGTCGGCGTCGGGTCCGTCCGACACCAGCCGCGTCTCTTCGAGCGCGTGCGGCGCGGTGATTACGACGGCGATCGCCAGCCACGGCGCGAGACCGGCGATCGTCGCAATCAGAACGATCAGGTATGCGCCGAGGTTCGACAATTTCAGTTCCTTGACCGCCGCCGCGCGCCCGATTATCACCGCCATCGTGCGCTTGCCGTGCGCCGCGTCGTTATCGATATCGCGCAGATTGTTGGCCTGCAGCACGCCCGAGCAGAGCAGTCCGATCGGCAGCGAGACAACCGCCGCCGTGGCCGAGAAATGCAGCGCCTGCACGTAGTAGGCGCCGAGCACATAACCCGGCCCCATCAGCGCGAACACCATGAAATCGCCCAGCCCGTGATACGCCAGACTGAGCGGCGCGCCGGTGTAAAAGTAAGATCCGGCCACGCCGATTACGCCCAGCGCCAGAATCGGCCATCCGCAGAGCCACGCGAGCCAGAGTCCCAGCCCGATCCCCGCGGCGAAGGCGGCGACGCCGCCGCGAAATACCTGCTCGGGATGGAGATAGCCGCGCTGGATCACCAATCCCGGCCCGAAATTCTCCGGCGACTGCCAGTCCGGAGAATCGGTTCCCTTGATGAAATCGTAATAGTCGTTGACCATGTTGGCGCCGGCCTGCAGCGCCATCGCCGCCGCAACCGCCATCAGATAGCGAATCGGCGAGAACGCGCCCTCGCGATAGAGCGCGGCGAACGTCCCCACGGATACGCACATGAACGGCATCCCGAGCGTCCATGCGCGGCTCGCCTGCATCCACAGCGCGAACCATCCGGGCCGATCCGTCCCGCCGATCGCCATTCCATCCGCATTGTTCATCGCGATTCCACGCCTCGCTGGAATTTCGGCCCGCGCGGCGGGCCGATCGAAATTCTAATCGCGGCGGACTCCCCGCGCGAGCGCGGAATGAAAACGGCGGCGGGCGCGAAAGTTCAGCGCCCGCCGCCGGATCGTTATTCGCGCCGCCGTCACCGCCCGCGGCGCGATCGTTTCATGCCAAATCGATCGCGCTCAAGCCCGCGCCCGAAGCGGCTCCAGCGACACCAGTTGATCGCGCTGCGCGCCGGGAGCGTAGGGCCGCGCGCCGGGCTTGCGCTCGAACGGATCGACGATGCCCAGTTCCTTCCCGATTTCGCGCACGGCGGGCAGAACTTCCTGCCCGAGCAGGCGGATGCTGGTCATGCGATCCGCAAGGCTGACCGGCCCCTGGCTCTGGAAAACCCCGAACACGCCCGGCCGCAGAACCTCGAGAATTTTGCGAATCTTCGGAATAACGGTCTTGGGCGTGCCGGTGATGATCTGCAGGCCGTCCTGCGCTTTCTGATAGCTGCGGTAGATGGCGGCGCGCGCCTCCTCGATCGTGGCTTCGCCGCGCGCGAGCCGACGCCGCGTGCTGTCCGCCACCGCCTGCAAATTGCCCGGCTCGGCGTTGGACTTGGCGCGATTGAGCTGCTCCGAGCTGACGCCGAGGAAACCGCCCGATCCGGCGGTCATCGTGCGCGCCAGCCGCCGCGTCGCTTCCTTGGAGTTGTAGCCCGGCGGCAGCGTGTGCTCCGGACGGGAAAATGCGCCCTGGCCGCCGCCGAACAGATGCGCCTTGCCCAGCTCCTGCGCCTTCTCTTCCGTCTCGGCCACGAAGACATGCTGCAGGTATCCGAAATTCTCCGATCCCGCGACGTAGCCTTCGTTCGCCGCCGTATCGCCGTAGATGTTCCACAGCTCGGCCGTCGCTGGCAGCGCGGTGCCGAGGCCGAGGTAGGGGTAGCGATGCTTCGCGCACCAGACCACCGTCTCGGGACTCAGCACGCCCGGAATCATGATCGGCGGATGCGGCTTCTGGTATGGCGTCACCCACGGATTCACGAAGCGGTAGTTGAAGTGCTTGCCCTCCCATCGGAACGGTCCCGGACGCGTCCACGCGGCCAGAATCAGATCGTGCGCCTCCTCGAAGCGTTCGCGATTGTAGGCGGGATTGGCCTGGTTGAAGATCGATTCGCTGCCCGCGCCGCGCACCCATCCGGGCACCAGCCGGCCGCGCGAGATGCAGTCGATCTCCGCCAGCTCCTCCGCGATTCGGAGCGGATTCTTGAAGGTCGGCAGCGGATTGCCCAGCAATACGATCTTCGCTTTCCGGGTGATGCGCGCGAGGATCGCCGCTTCCACGTTCATCACCGCGCCCATGCAAAAGGGCGTGCCGTGATGCTCGTTCAGCATGATCGCGTCGAAGCCGGCGTCCTCCGCATAGACCATCTCGTCGAGATATTCGTTGTACAATCGCGAACCGGCTTCGCGATCGAAAAAGCGGTTCGGCACGCCGAAGAAACCGCGATTCTTGATCACTTCGTCTTCGGGAACCTCCCGATACGGCCGTTCCGTGAAATACATCAGGATCATTGTTCTATCTCCTGGTTGTCAGCCATGCGGCCTGCATCTCAACCGGCGCGCGCCTACACCCGCACCGATTCGTCGCGCGTGGGCGCACGCTTGAGCGCATCCAGATCGACCAGCGGCTCGTAGCTCGTTCCCGAAGTGTGGGGCCGCGATCCCGGCTCGCGCTCGAACGGATCGACGATTCCAAGGCCGCGCGCGATATCGCGCATCGCCGGCAGCACCTCCTGGCCCATCAGCCGGACACTCGTCATCCGCTGCTCGGTGGTGAGCGGCCCCTGCGCCTGAAACAACCCAAGGATTCCCGGACGCAGCACTTCCATGATCAGCTTGAGCTTGGGAATGACCGTCTTCGGCGTCCCGATAACGATCTGCAGGCCGTCCTGGGCCTTCTGATAGTTGCCGTAAATCTTGCGCTTCGCTTCCTCCAGCGAAATCTGGCCGCTGCGCAGGCGGGCGCGCGTGTCTTTCTTGTCGCGCGGCAAGCCGATATGCCGCACTTCGCCGGATTGCGATTCTTTGAGCTTCTCCGACGTGATGCCCAGAAAGCCGTAGTCGGTCGCCTGGCGCGCAAGGCGGCGGGTCGCTTCCTTTGAATTATAGCCGGGCGGCAGAGTCCATTCCGGCCGCGAAAAGTTGGCCGCGCCGCCGCCGAACAGAGCGGCTTTACCCTGTTCCTGCGCCTGTTCCTCGGTTTCCGCCAGATGAATCTGCTGCAAGTAGCCGAAATTTTCGGTGCCCGCCTGATAGCCCTCTTCGGCGGCCGTCTGGCCGTAGAGATTCCACAATTCGACTGTCGATTGCAGCGCGGTGCCGAGGCCGACGTAGGGGTAGCGATGCTTCGCGCACCATATGACCGTCTCCGCGCTGATCACGCCGGGAATCCAGATTGGAGGACGGGGCTTCTGATACGGCAGCACCCACGGATTCACGTAGCGGAAATTGAAATGCTTGCCCTCCCATCGGAATGGTCCCGGCCGCGTCCAGCACGCGATCACCAAATCGTGCGCTTCGTTGAAATATTCGCGGTTATAGGCGGGATTGGCCTGGTTGAAAATCTGCTCGCTGCCGGCGCCACGCACCCATCCGGGCACCAGCCGGCCTTTCGAGATCAGATCGATCTCCGCCAGCTCCTCCGCCAGACGCACCGGATTCTTGACCACCGGCAGCGGGTTTCCGAGCAGTACGATGCGGGCTTTTTTCGTGATGCGCGCGAGAATCGCGGCCTCGATGTTCATCACCGCGCCCATGCAGAAGGGCGTGCCGTGATGCTCATTCAGCATGATGCCGTCGAAACCGACCTCTTCGGCGTAGCAGGCCTCGTCGAGATATTCGTTGTACAGCCGCGCGCCCACTTCGGGATCGTAAAAGCGGTTGGGCACGCCGAAGAAACTGCGATTGCGGATTACTTCTTCTTCCGGAACGTCGCGATACGGCCGCTCCGTGAAATACATCAGATGCATCGATCGTTCTCCTTTCGCGCCGTTCGCTCAGGCCAGAAATTCGCGCACCAGCTTGACGAACTCGGGGCCTTTTTCGATCTCCGGCCGATGGCCGCAGTGTTCGAAAATGGTCACCTTCGCGTCCGTGTTCGCCAGCGCCTGCCGGTAGGCTTCCGCCGCGCTGACCGGCACCACTGCGTCCTCGCGGCCCCAGATGATCCGGGTCGGCAATCCGCGCACGCCCTGCAGGAAATAGGGCAGGCTGGGATTGTGAAGGATTGGGTCCCACGCGATTCGCGCCGTCTCCGTGCGCGCTTCCTCGAACGCCTCGAACTGCTCCGGCGTGCGTTCGCCGCCGTAGAGCTTGCGGAATTCGGGCGTCGCCTCGGCGTCATAGATCGTCGCGTTGAGCTGCGTGCCGATCGTCACGGCGAAAATGTCCATGATGTCGCCGTCGGGCGGCTTGATTCCGGGCGGCGCGACCAGAACCATCTTGCGAAACGCCTTGCTGTCCGCGCTCGCCATCTCTGCCGCAATCCACCCGCCGAACGAAATTCCAAGCACGTCGATCGGTCCGAGATTCAACTCGCGCAGCGTCCAGAGATAGAAAAGCCCAAGCTCGTGGACGGTGCGAATCTGCTCGACCTTCGGCGACCTGCCCATCCCGGGCTGAATCGGAATCACCAGCGTATGATCCTGCGCCAGAGCCTGGTGATACGACATCCAGCCCGGATGGCCCAGTTCCTCGTGCAGGATCAGCAGGGGCTTGCCCTGGCCGCCTTTTACAATTGCGAGATCGGTCCCCGCGACATGGGCGATTTCCTCAGTCCACTCTGCCATCTGACGTGAATCCTCCGTATGAAGCGCGGCGATTCGCGCCTTAGGGGTCGCTTTCGCCGGCTGGTCTCGTTCGGCCGATGCACGGCCTCCGGATATGTCCGCGGACGCGACCTTGACGCGCCGCGAATCAAGATGCCGATTTTCCGCTAGATTACGTGTTCGGCATCGGCCGGCTTCGCCGGCGCCTTCAGCAGCACCTCTCCGGCGTGAAGCTCGGCGATTTGCGCGTCGCTCAAGCCGAGCATTTCACGCATCACCGCTTCGTTGTCTTCGCCGACCAGCGCCGCGCGCAAATCGGTCCGATCGGGATAGTTCGAAAACTTCACCGGCATCGACGGCAGGTCGAAATCGCCAAAGCGCGGATCGCTGACCCGCCGCACGGTCTTGCGCTGGCGCATGTGCGGATGGGCGACGGCTTCCTGAATCGAGTAAACGGGAGCGCATGGCACGCGCTCCTTGTCCAGCGCCGCGACCGCCGCGTCGCGATCTGGGAAGGTCGCGAACCAGTTCTCGATAATTTCCTTCAGCGCCGCGTTATTGCGCACGCGCCGTCCGTTGGTGCGGAAGCGCTCGTCGTGAACCAGCTCCGGCATCCCCATCGCGCGCGCCAGCCGGGGAAATTCATGCTGCTGCACCAGCAGCATGATATAGCCGTCCTTCGCCTTGAAGACGCCGGAAGGACTGCCCACCGGATGCTGCGAGCCGTTGCGCCGCGGCTTGTACGTGTCCGGCCGCAGCGAAAGCACCGGCACGCTCAATTCGTGCATGTGGAAATAGGTGTCCATCAGCGACGCGTCGAGATACTGCCCCTTGCCGGTGCGCTCGGCGTTGAGCAGCGCGTATCCCACGGCCATCGCGGCGGCCACGCCCGTCGAAACGTCGCCGATCGCCATCGTCGGCACGATCGGCGGACGATCGGGCTCGCCCAGCAAGTCGGTCACGCCGGCGAACGCCGAACCGATAAAATCGTAGCCCGGCCGTCTGCTGAGCGGACCGTTCTGGCCCGCGACCGAAATCGAGCACATCACCAGCCTGGGATTGATCTTGCTGAGCGTCTCGTAGCCGAAACCCATCGCGCCGATCACGCCGGGGGCGAAATTTTCCACCACAACGTCGATTTTCGGGATCATCGCGAGGATCAATTCTTTCGCGCGCGGCTTGCGCAAATCGATCCCAAGGCTGCGTTT
The DNA here is from genome assembly GCA_021799495.1 of Deltaproteobacteria bacterium. GTDB lineage: Bacteria > Desulfobacterota > Binatia > Binatales > Binataceae > JADMIL01. Next base: position 30,637 of record JAJZAI010000024.1, on the reverse strand, counting down.
GCTGTGGCTGTGCTGAAAGTAGTAGGTGCTCATCCCCTCTTTGACGAGACCAAGCCGGCGCACGTGGTCGCCCTCGGGCGAACGTTCGACCTTGATCACGTCGGCGCCCAACTCCGCCATGATTCGCGTGCAGGTCGGCCCCGCCACGAAGTGGGTGAAGTCGAGCACATGATAGCCTTTGAGCATTTGCGCCTGATGCTGCTCCATCGTAAAGCTCCCCGGGCGTGGACCGCGCGTGATCCCGCCTCAAACCGCGTCGGGCGCCTTGCGGCTCCCGAAAAACCAGAATTCAGTCGCGTACAGTGTTCATTCGCATACCTGTCGGTCAATAATCAACGCCTTCGCGGCTACGGACGCACGTCGAAAACGGCATTGAACGGAGTTTCGGCGGCGCGCCGGAAGCGGCTGTAGCGGCGTCGTTCGTCCATTGGCGGAGCCAACCGCTTCGTGCCAGCTTGCAGTTTGCGGGCTAGGCCGCGAGCGTCGAAATCGGGAGGCGTAACGATGCTGCTTGAAAATCCGCAGGGCGGCTACAGCTTTATCGCGGGAGGCCCGGCGTTTTCCGCCGGATGCGTCGCTGGAGCGGGCTTTGAAATCGTCCACGCCGCGCTGCGGCCCGCGATGCCGCTTGAGGCTGGCTTCGCCCGCGTCGAGCGCTACCTCACAGGCGTTGGGCGGCCGCGCGCGGCGCTGTGCGGCGTCCATCTGCGCATCCCGGCGCCGCTCACTCCCGCGCAGTTCGAGGAATTCAACCGTCCCTACGTCGCAGGGATGAAGGAGTGGGGCCTGGTTATCGATGGCCGCATTCCGGTCGCCCGCACCAACGTCGCGCCCGAAGCGGTTCGTGTGGCTAATCCCGCGCTCGCGGGATTTTACTTCGCGGCGCCGGCGGACGGTCCTGGCGCCACGTTTGTACTGTCCGGGGCGGCCGAGGTCGCGCCGGGAACGTCGGGAAGGCCGGAAATCGTCGCGCGCGGCGATACGTCGGCGGCGGCGATCGCGCGCAAGCTCGACGCGGTGCTGACCGTTATATCCGGCCATCTGGAAGAGATCGGCGCCGGATGGGCGGATGCGACCGCCGTCAACCTTTATACTGTTCACGACGTTCATCCGCTGATGCCGTCGCTGCTATCGCGATGCAACGCGGGCGTGGACGGCATTGCGTGGCATTACGCGCGCCCGCCGGTCGCGGGCCTCGAAGTCGAAATCGATCTTCACGCGGTGCGCCGTTCGCTCATTATCGACGGGCGCTAACGGTCTGGAACGCGGCGGCCGGCCGGTCTATATGATGAAATTTGAGACTTGAACTATCTTGACGGCTTTTTGGCGCGGCATTCTCCGCACAACCCGTAAAGCTCCATCTTGTGATGGGTCAACAGGACGCCGAGCTTGCTTGCGATCGAATCCTGCATCCGTTCGATTTCGTCGCTTTCGAACTCGATAATCCGGCCGCAGTTTTCGCAGATGAAGTGGTCGTGATGGTGTTCGCCGGCCACTTCGTAACGCGCCTGCCCTTCCTCGAAATGGCGCTCGAACAGAAGATTGCAGTCTTTAAGCAGCTTAAGCGTTCTATAGATAGTCGCATAGCCGACGTGCGGATTGACCTTGCGGACTTCGGCGTAAAGCTCCTCCGCGCTGATATGGCGGCCGAGTTCGAAGAATACGCGCGCGATATCGTCACGCGGGCCGGTCGATTTCAGCCCGCGTTCGCGCAGGCGCTCATGGAACGCGAGCATCCGCTCCTCGGCGCCGGCGCGAGACCGCCGTTCCGGCGGTGGATGCGTCCGCTCACGCGCTTCTTCGCCCTGCGCCATCGCGTTGGACCTTTTTCACTCGGGCGTCGCCTGCACGATTCGGCGCGCCGCCGGGGACAGGTAAACCTCTTCGAGATTCCGGCCGCGCATCGCCTCGGCTAGCACCTCAATTTGCTCGGCCGCCGGCTGCTCGCGGTCGATAATTATCAGATTCTTCTGCCGCAGTCGGCAGGCGCCCCCGCGCGCACGATAACCCACTTCCCGCAGCAGCTTTTCGCGCCGCACCTCAAGGCCGAGCCGCTTGGCCGCTTCCGCCAACTCATCCACCAATCCCAACAACCGCGTTTCCTTGCCCGTGCTCATCGCGCCTCTTTCAACCGTCCGGGTCCAAACATCGCGGATTCTTCATAAATCGCAGGCTTGAGAGGACCGTGCATGCATGGTATCGCGAAATTCAGGACCGGGGGATACGTTCGATGATCAAACGGATTCTCGTCGGCATCGATACGTCCGAACATGCGCGCACTGCGCAGGTTTATGCGTTTCATCTGGCGCGCCGGCTCGGCGCCGCGCTGATCGGCCTGCATGTGGTCGATATCGTCTCGATCGAGGGTTCTTTGCTGCATGATATCTCGGGTTCGCTTGGACTTGAACCCTACATGGATTTTTCCTCGAAGATGCGCGAGGTGCTGAACGCCCGCGGCAAGGCCGTGCTGGACGAATTCGCGTACGCCGCGCGCAATGAACGAATCGAGGCGGAAACGCTGCTCGATATCGGCGTGGTCGCCAACCAGATTTGCGAGCGCGCCAAGTCCGCCGACCTCGTGCTGATCGGCCATCGCGGCGTCAACGAACGCTTCTCCACCGGATTGCTCGGCTCGGCGACCGAAAGCGTGGCGCGCAAATCGCCGCGCCCGCTGCTGGTTTCGCCGATACGCTATCGCGAAATTTCGCGTCCGCTGCTGGCGTACGACGGCAGCGACCGAGCCGCGCGCGCGATGCGCGCGGCGGCCGAACTATGCGTCACGCTCGGCGCGCCGCTGACCGTGATCACGGTCGCCCGCGATTCCAAACTTGGCGAACGCACGCTTGCCCAGGCGCGGGAATATCTTGAGCCGTATCCGCTAAAGACCGATTTCCATCTCATTCCCGGCCACGCCAATGAGGGCATAATCGGCGCGATTCGCGAGCACGACGCCGATCTCTTGTTCGTCGGCGCTTTCGGCCACAGCCGGATTATCGAGATGGTGCTCGGCTCCAACACCGAATATCTCTTGCGCAACGCGCCCTGTCCGATCTTCATGTCCCGCTGACGTGGGACCGCGATCAATTCAGCGGCTCCGCGGAGCGGCGCGCCAGATAGCGCGCCAGCACCAAGCGCATCGTCTCTTTCGGCTGAATTCCGGTAAGCGGATAGTCGCCGAGCACGAACGCCGGATAGCCCAACGCCGAGAAACTGTCGGCTTCGCGGCGATATTCTTCGAGCCGCGAGCGCATCGCGCCCGCGCTCACGCCCGCGACGAATTTTTCGCGATCAAGCCCGGCCGCCGCGGCGATTTCGCCGAGCGCCGCCGCGTCGGAAATGTCGCGCCGTTGCTCGAAAACCGCGCGGAAGACCGCGTCGTGATAGGCGTCGAAGCGGCCGGCCGCGCGCGCCAGCTCCGAGCCTTCCAGCGCGGCCTGCGAATCGATCCAGCTCTCCAACGGCGTCACCGCCACGCCGGTTTCGGCGATCACCGTCGCAATCTTCATTTTTTCGATCGCGCCGAGCCGGTTTCCCGGCCGCGTGCGGCCGTCGCGCATCCGAATCGGCACGCCTTTCCATAACGGATCGAAGTCGAGCTCACCGCGCAGCTCGCCGACGATCCGCCACGCCACGTAGCAGAGCGCCGAGGCGTAATCGAAATAGATTGGAATTACCGTGCGCGCCATCGTGATGCCCGACTCCATCCGGATTATCGCCGCGATTCGGCCCTTCCGGCAATCCGCGCAATCATCCCGCGCTTGCGCCGCCCGCGCCGCCGCCGCATGCTTCATTGATGGCCCTTAACCGCCGCCCGGTACTGAAACTCGGCGTCGTCGATTTCGGCGTCGAACGCGCGGATTTGCCCAACGGCGTCTCGATCGATCTCGCCGTGATTCGCCATCCGGGCGCGGCGGCGATCGTCGCGCTGGATGCGGACGGAACGATCGCGATGCTCCGCCAGTACCGGCATGCGGCCGGCGGATGGCTGCGCGAAATTCCCGCCGGATGCCTCAATGCCGGCGAAACGCCGCGTCAGTGCGCGGAGCGCGAATTGCGCGAGGAAGCTGGACTGGCGGCGCGGCGATGGGATGAACTTGGCTCGATCGTCACGATCCCAAGCTTCTGCGACGAGCGGATCACGCTCTTTCTGGCGCGCGAGCTCGCGCCCGCCGCGGGTATGCTCGATCAGGACGAAGTTATCGAGGTCGAAAAAATAAAGCTGGAGGAAGCATTCAGGATGGTCCGGCGGGGCGAGATTGTGGACGCGAAAACGATCGCGGCGCTGTTCCACACTCGCGCCCTGCTCGACGAAACTCGTTAACCGGCGCGAACCCGGCGCGCGCAGGCTAGGGAAGCTCCGCACAAGCCGGTTTGTCATTCTGAACGGAGCGCAGCGGAGTGAAGAATCCCGGGATTCTTCGCTGCGCTCAGAATGACGGGATTGACCTTTTGCGGAGCTTCCCTAGCGTTCGCTCTCGTCCTCCTTGAGCATCGCCAGAAATTCGGACAGCGGAATCGCTTCGGAAACCTCGACCGTAAAAAGACCCTCAGCGAGCATCGTGGTCATCGCCTTCTGCATCGCGGTGCCGCTGGGATAATCGACGATCACCACCATGTCGAAGCGGCCGAAGGTCGCGTAGGCGCCGACGAGCTTGCCGCCATTGATTTCGCGAATCCGGTCGGCGCGCGCCATCACGTGCGAAAACTCTTTCAGCGTCTGATGGCCTTTTTCCGTCCGTCGAACCCCGATTACATAGGTAGGCATCGTCGCTCCAAACCTTCCCGCGGTCCCGCGAAGCGGCGCGGATTTTCCGCAGATCAATGATCGGATCGCGCCGATGCGAGCGCAAGAGCCGCCAGCGCGGCATCGACGGCGTCGCGAGACGCCATGCGTAGCAAGGTTCGCAATATTCGCGGAATGGCGGCCGCGCGCGGCCCGGTTCGGTTTCGCCAACCGAACCGGCGCACGGCGCCGTGTGGAAAACGTCTAAGTCAGTTCAACGATATTTCGGAAGGGAACAGAAAGGTTGTGCTTCCGTCGTCGAACTTAACCAGATACATCACCCGGCCCAGGTTTTCGACTTGTTTGACGATGAGCGGCTCTTCCTTGAAGCGTCCGCGTCCTTCGTTGTCGCGCACCGGCCGCACCAATCTGCAATGACGACCGACGACCGATTCATGATTCATAGTTACCATAATCTCCGCCGCCTTTCCCGCCCAGTTTATGGATAAGGGCGATCCGCCACCCGTTTATCAGTATAGCAAGCATCGGGCCGATTCATGATCGCAAATTTTTCAGGACCGCGCGGTTTTCCACAGCTAATTTCACTTGCTGGGCATTGCTTATTTTACCGAATCCGATTTCGCGTCGCATTTCGCGAAGCGGGACGGTCCGGCCTGGTCTGTACTCCCGTATCCCAAACCGGGTATTCAATGTCGCAGGGAGCCGAAATTGCCGCTCCCACGACCCTCAGGTTCGCCGCAATGGATTGGGAAGATTATCTATGACCACTTGGTATCCGCTTATGATGGGCCGCGAGGCGATGGTCGCGACCGAACATTATCTCTCGGCCGCGGCGGGCGCGCGGATCTTCGCAAAAGGCGGCAACGCGATCGACGCCGCCGTGGCGGCGACGTTGGTCGAGGGCGTCGTCAATCCGCACATGCATACGATCGGCGGCGAGGCGCCGATGCTGATTTACTCGGCAGATGCCCGCCGGGTGGTCGCAATCAACGGCAACATGACCGCGCCGGCGCGCGCCACGATCGAGCATTATCGCGGTCTGGGCCTGACGCTCGTGCCGGGCGAAGGTCTGCTCGCCGCCGGAGTTCCGGCGGCCTTCGACGCGCTCGCGGTCGCGCTGAAAACGTTCGGCACGATGACGCTGGCCGAGGTCGCGGCGCCTGCCGCGGCGCTGTGCGAAGACGGTTTCCCGATGCATCCGGGACTCGCCGGCGACGGCGAGACGCCGCAGGATTTGTCGGGTTTGATCGGCCAGGCCTCGATTCGCGTCAACGCCAAAAAATTCCGCGAAAAATGGCCCAGCAGCGCCGCCGTCTATATGCCCGGCGGCGAACCGCCGCATACCGGTCAAATCGTCAAAAATCACGCGCTGGCGAAATTCTTCGGCCGCCTGATCGATGCGGAAGCCGCCACACGCACGCGCGGCCGCGAAGCCGCGATCGACGCCGCCCGCGAGCGCTTTTACCGGGGCGATATCGCGCGCGAAATCGCCGCATGGTCCGGCGCCAACGGCGGCCTGCTTGCGCTCGACGACCTTGCCGCTTTCGCCACGCGAATCGAGGAGCCGGTGACGGCGGACTATCGCGGCGTGACCGTGCACAAGTGCGGACCGTGGTCGCAGGGCCCCGTCTATCTGCAGCAACTGCGCCTGCTCGAGGGCTTCGACCTTGCCGCGATGGGCCATAATTCGGCGGATTACGTGCACACGCTGATCGAAGCGGCCAAGCTCGCTTTCGCCGATCGCGAGCAGTACTACGCCGATCCTGAATTTGCGCGCGTCCCGCTCGAAGGATTGCTCTCCGCGCGCTATGCCGCTGTCCGCCGCGAACTGATCGATCCACGCCGGGCGTCGATGGAACAGCGGCCAGGCGATCCGATCAATTGCCGTCCGATGCTGGAGCGGCCGGCGGGCGAACCGCGCTCATGGGGCCCCGGCACGATTCACGTCACGGCGGCGGACGGCCGGGGCAATATGATCGCGGTCACGGCGAGCGGCGGATGGATTCCCAGTTCGCCCGTGGTCGAGTCGCTCGGCTTCCCGCTCGGCAGCCGGATGCAGACGTTTTATCTCGACGAAGCGCACGCCAACGCGCTCAAGCCCGGCAAACGGCCGCGCACCACGCTCACCCCCTCGATCGCGACGCGGGCCGGCCAGCCGTGGCTCTCATTCGGCACGCCGGGCGGCGATCAACAGGACCAATGGACGCTGCAGTTCTTTCTGAACCTGGTCGATTTCGGAATGTCAGTGCAGGAGGCGATCGAGTCGCCGCGTTTTTCGACGGCGCATTTTCCTTCGACGTTCTATCCGCATAACGCGCGGCCGGGGGTGTTGCGCGTCGAGGAACGAATCGATCCGGCGGTGCGGGCCGAGCTCAGCGCCCGCGGCCATCAGGTCGAGGTGCGGCCGCCGTGGTGCGAGGGCCACGTGCTCGGTATCCGCTTCGATCCGGCGCGGCGGTTGCTCGAAGGCGGCGCCGATCCGCGCGGCCAGATGGCGGTCGTGATGCCGGCGCAGGCGATCGGCTGGTAAACTCCGGCAGCGCGCCGCGGGCTATTCGAAAAGCGCGCCGATGTAACGCTCGAATTCGAGATTGAATTTCGTGATCACACGATCCGAGCCGCGCGTCAGGCCGAAGCCGGGACCGAAGTTGTACTCGAGGCCGTTGTCGAGCGCGCCGCGCAAAACCGGGAAAATGTAGTGTTGCTGGCGAGCGAGCGGATCGCTGTCGTCGATCAGTCCGATTCCGCCGTAGAATTCCAAACCCGGCGACACTTTGCGGAGCCAGTTGTAATAAACGCCGGAAACATAGCCGAATTCAAAGCCCTGATTCTTGTAGGGACCGACAAAAATCGCTTTCTCGAAAATCGGATTGAGATCGATTTCGACGCGCCCGATGTCTTTTTCGAGAATCGGCCGCAACTCGAGTTCGAGTGGAACGTCATCGAACTGGGGGATTCGATGCCATTCCAGTTCCGCATACCAGCCCATATCGATCGGCATCTCGCCCTGCTCGAAGAGCCGCCCGCGCAAGCGGTATTTCGAGCCCGCGTATTGCAGCGAGGCTCCGTTCGGGCGCGCCAAATCCAGGTAGGCGGCCGCCTCGACGTGATCGGTAAGGCCGTAGGTGACCTCGATCGACGTGTAGTACATCCACTGGCTGGCGAATTCGCCCGCGGCCGTGCCGTCCCCGCCGGTCGAATGGCCGTTCGGCACGATCGCGTTGAGCGATTCCATTTCAAGCATCCCGGCGCCTTCGGTCTGATACGGATAGACCTCGAACTCCCACGGATCGACCTGGGCACACGCTTGCGCGGCGGCGAAGACGGCCAGCGAACACACTAATATCGTCAGGCAAAAGTTGCCCATAAAAAATCGACGCTTTCTTTCTTTTCGCCGCGCAGGCGGCGGAAAGATTGGAATAATTGGTTAGTTGGGTTCGGCTTTAAGGGCTTGCGCGCGTCCTTCGATCGCCCAGGTTTCGATTGCGGTGCGCTGCGCCGGAGTCAGTCGGCCGCGCGCGCTCAGCATCCGGAAATACCATGGCGGCATCGCGCCGCTGCGCACCATCTGATTAATCGCGCCGAACTTTCGCGCGGCCGTTCCGGGATCGTAGAGATAATCCTTCCACGTCGAGAAATTCAGCCGTCTGCGCGCCTCGCCAACCTGTGCGTGAATGAACCACGAGACGGGAGCAAGCTGCGTGTACCATGGCCATCGTGGTTGTTCGGAATGGCACTGGAAGCAGGCGGTCAGAATGGCGCTCCGCACGGCCGGAGGCGCCTCAAAACCGCCCTGCTCGCGCCCGTTGCGCACCGGCATCCGCAAAACCTGAATCGCCGCGATGGCCGCGAGGCCGATCAGCCAGCCGCGCGTCCGTCCGCTCATCAGCGCGCTTCGATCGCGCCCTCGGCAACGCTATGGTCGAAATCGTCGCAGAACGTGTAATGGCCGGGCACCGTCGGCGCCATGTAAACCGTAATGGTCTCGCCGGGCCGCACCACGCGCTCACGATGGAGATCGAAGCTTTCGAACTCGATCGCCTTTTTATCGGCATTGGTGACTTCGACTTTGAAAGGTTGATTCGCCGGAACCGTCAGTTTAGCCGGCTCAAAATGATCCGCGCTGAAACGGACGGATGCGACCGTCGCGCCTGCCGCATGAACGGGCTGGCTGAAAGCCATCACGCCGGCGACAGCGGCGGTCAGAAACGTGAAAATCGTTTTTTTCCTGCAAGGCATCGCTATGCTCCCGCGGTTGAAATTGAGAATGACTATCAATTTCTTACAATTCCGGAGCCGTCCCGTCAAGCCGCGCCAGCGGGAAAATCTCAGGCTCGTCAAAAATGTCCGCGCGAACTTCGGCAGCGACCGAACCGTTAACGGATGCGCTTTGCGAACGCTTCCGATTCAGACGCAAGCGGAACAGGCGGGCGACGCCGCCGCAAAGGCCGCATCCGCCGATTTTTTCAGTTAATTTGGCGCCGTGGACGGCAACCCTGAAGACAGGCTCAGGAGTCTTCCCGATGACGCGCGCCGCGATTCGCGATCCGTTCGCGGCGGCCCCGCCGATGAGACAAATGTGCGGACGCAAGCCGCCGTTTCGACTGATGCGCCGCCGCATGAACTCGGTGGGCCCTCGTCGCGCGGGCGACCGTGTGGTGATGATGACGACGCGATCTTGCCGAATGATGCGCGCTCACCCGATGCACGCCCCATCGGCGCCATCGATGGCTGCGATGCGGCGGCGCGAAATCGGTACGGACGGGCGGCGGCGGAGGCGCTTCGTCGTATTTCAGATCGGGGAAAATCCGGTTTTCGTTCTCGTGGATGTAGAGCGCCGCGAGAAATTCCGCGTAATAGTTGCGCGCGGCGAATCCGAAATGCGGCCCGTTATACTCGCGCACAATCTTGTTGTAATCGCCGCCGAACTGCGACGCCGCCATCTCGGTGCCGCCGGTGCCGTAATTGTAGGCGGTTATCGCCAACGGCCAGCTTCCCAGCGAATCATAGTTCGAGCGCAGCAGCTCGGCCGCCGCGCGCGTTTCGGTATCGGGATTCAACCGGTCGTCGTGCCAGCGCGTGATCCGCATGTATTGGCGGCCGGTGCCGCGCGTGAATTGCCAAATGCCGACCGCGCCGGCGCTCGATTTCGCGCGGCTGTAGAAGCCCGATTCGACCGTCGCCAGCGTCACCAGCTCCGGCGGCAGTCCGGCAGACCGGAAAATCCGCTCCATGGTCGGCCGGTAATACCGGCTGCGCAGCAGACCCTCGCGGAACTGATCGCGCAGTCCCTGCTGCACCCGCAGGTTTTGCGCCGCCAGCGCACATGCCGCCCGCGGCTCGCCCCTGAACATATTGGCGACGCGGATGTCCTCATACGTCACCGGCTTTTCGCCCGTGGCGAGGCGGTTCAGAATCGAGGCATATTTGCTCTTCAGATAGTCGTTGACGTACGCGACCTCTTCGCGCGTCGGGTCGCCCCCGCCGGGCAGATGCATAACTTCGTAAACGCGCTGGATGTTGTCCCGATCATGAATAATGAAGTCGCGTTCGGAATACTGCGAAAAAACCTGCACCCAGAAATTGACGTTGGGTTGAATCGCCGAAGGTTCGGGAAAAACGACTTCGGCCGCATCCGCACGGCGCGCCGGCGCAAGCATCAGCGCCAGCGCGCAGAGCGCCAGCGTGAGGCGGCGCAATCCGCGCCGCGCGATTTTTCTTTGAAACCCGCTCGGCAAGGCCCCCTCCCCAAATTCGTGTTGCGTACCTTCAACCGCCCGGCTGCGCGCGACCGCCGCCGGTTCCATTCGCCAAACGGCTATCTTATCGATTAGAGACTTCTCCATGCAGAGTCAATGCATTGGATGCGTTCTGGATAGTGGTGCGAAGTCGTGATTCGGTTAATGCGCCAATCGTTTCCAGTAAAAACCATATTCAGCTTTTGGACGCTTTTAATCGCCATCGGCGCGATAGCGCTCTGCGGATGCCATCGTTCGGCGGGCGCGCGGCGCGGCTTTTCCGTGGCGCTCCTGGTTCCCGGCCCGATCAGCGACGCCGGATGGAACGCGGCGGCTTATGACGGCCTGATGCTGATCCACCAGCGTCTCGACGCGCACACCGCGATGGTTCAGACGGCGTCGCCGGCGGATTTCGCCGACGCCATGCGGGACTTTGCCGCGCGCGATTTTCGTCTGGTCTTCGCTCACGGTTTTGAGTACACCGACGCCGCGATCTCAACCGGCCGGCAATTCCCGCACACCATCTTCGCGGTCACCTCCGGCAGCGCGTCGGCGGCGAATGTCGCGTCGATCAGCTTCAAGATCGAGGAGGCCGCATACGTCGAGGGCGTGATCGCCGGGGGCGTCTCCAAAACCGGCGTGGTGGGCGCGATCGGAGGAATCGAAATTCCCTCGCTGAAAATCGCCTTCGACGGCTTTCGCCGCGGCTTCCTTTCGGTCCGGCCCGACGGCCGGATGCTGGTCAGCTACACCGGCAATTTCAACGACGTCGGCGCGGCCAAAGAGGCCGCGCTCGCGCAAATCAGCCATCGCGCGGACGTTATCTTCCAGGACGCCGACGCCGCCGGTATCGGCGTCTTCGAGGCCGCGGCGCAAGCGCACGCCTACGCGTTCGGCATCGTCGGCAATCAGAACGACGTCGTGCCTGGCGCCGTGCTGGCCAGCGCGGTCACGTCGATTCCGCAGGCCTTCCTGCGCGTCGCCACCGAAGTGAAAAACGGAACGTTTCGCACCGGCATGATCCAGTACGGGATGCGCGACGGGATGGTCAGCGTCGTGATCAACCCGCGCCTCCAGTCCGTCATCCCCGCAACCGCTATCGACCAGGCCAAACGGGCCGAGCAGTTGATCGTCGACGGCTCCATCAACCTGAGCCATTAGCAGCGCAGTTCGCGCGGCTTTTGCCATCGGGAGGGACGGCGCGCTTTCGATCGTCTTGCCACGCGCGGCCAATCGATCGACCATAGCGGCGTCCGCGATTAACCGTTCGCAACGGGAGCACCCTGATGGCGTTCACTGTGCGTGCCGAAGATTTTCGCTTCGCCGAGGAACTCAGCGCCGGAGTCTCCGGAAAACGTGTGCTCATCTCCGGCGCGGGCAAAGACGGCGGGCTCGGCCAGGCGTTCGCGCTGGCGGCGGGTCTCAACGGCGCCGCTTCGGTCGGCGTGCACTTCCACGCCAGCTATGCCGACGGATTCGATCTGGTCAAGGAATTGCGCGATCGCGGCGTCAACGCATTCCCGGTTCAGGCCGACGTGACCAATTTCGGCGATCTCTGGGCGACCCGCAGTTACGTGATCGACCAGATGGGCGGGCTGCCGCCGAATCTTCTGATTTGCAACTCCGGCCTGACCGAAAAAGGCTACGCCTTCGGCCGCGCGCTCAAGGAAATCGCGGGCGAGGCGATCGCGATGCGGCGCGCGCGCGTGCGCCAGCATTTTATCGACGCGCTCGGCGAATCGCGGCTCGTGCTCGACACCAAGATCGACGGCTTTCTCGCGATGACGCATCTGTGGGCGGGCGAGGCGGTCTATCACAAGGAGCCGCTGCAACTGGTTTACGTCTCCTCGCGTCAAGCGATCGACCCCGGCGTTTCGGTGCCCGGCTATGCGATCAGCAACTGGGCCGTGCTGCAAATTCCCGGCGTGCTCGCGGTGAATCTCGGCCGCGACGCGGCGCTGGTGCGCACGGCCTGCATCCTGTTGCCCTTCGTCCGCACCGGGATGACCGGCGAATACGCATCCAATCCGAAGGTCTTCGGGCGCTGGCAGCCGCGGATGCTGGAGACGCACGAGGCGGCCAAAGCCATGGCGCAGTTGCTGGCGCAGCCGGCCGATCAGATCGATCGCGGCCTGTTCGAACTGCTCGTCGAAGGCGCGGCCGGCGCGATCGACGTCACCTGGCGGCGGGTTTTCCTCGACGTGCGCGCCGAGCCGCTCGCGTGGAGCGCCGCGGGATCGCTGCGCTTCTGAGCCGGCGCCGTCGATTTACCGCCCGCGCCCTTATCTGCTACGAGCTTGTTTTCTCACGGAGCTTTTCAGATGGATCTGCGCAAACCTGGCATCCTCGCCTATTTCGACACGATGACGGCGCCCGAAATCGCCGGCTTCATTCCGGCGATCGAGCGGCTTGGCTACTCGGTCCTGTGGATTCCTGAAACCTTTGGCCGCGACCCCTTCGTGATGGCGGCGCACGCGCTGGGCGCGAGCGAACGGATAATCGCCGGCACCGCGATCGCCAACGTATGGAAACGCGAGCCGATGGCCGCGGGCGCCGCTTCGCGCACACTCGCCGAACTTTATCCCGGCCGCTTCATCCTCGGCCTCGGCGTGAGCGCCGGCCCGTTCATGGTGCGCAACGGCCTGAAATTCGAAAAGCCGGTCAGCTATATGCGCGAATATCTCGACGGAATTCGCAATGGGCCGTTCAAGGCGCCCGAACCCGCGCGCGAACCGCCGGTCGTGCTGGCGGGACTCCTGCCGAAAATGCTGCGGCTCGGGATCGAGGAAAGCGACGGCATCATCACCGCGCTCACGCCGCCGGCGCGGGTCGCCGCGATGCGCCGCGAGATGGGTCCGGGCAAGCTCCTGCTGGCGCAACAGATGGTGATGCTCGAGCGCGATGCGGCCAAGGCGCGCGCGGGCGTGCGCACCTTCATGCGTTTTTACCTGAACGCTCCGCCCTATCGGCGCTATTTCGCCTCGATGGGATACGACGAGAAGGACATGCGCGACGGCGGCAGCGACCGCTTGCTCGACGCGGTAATCGCCTGGGGCGGCGAGAACGTGCTGCACGATCGCATCCGCGCCCATTACGAAGCCGGCGCCGATCACGTTTATATTATCCCGCTCAGCGCCGGCGGCGGGCGGCTCCCCGACATGCGCGTGATCGAGGCGCTTGCGCCCGGCTGACCCGCGCCCGCCCGTTCAATATTCCGGCTTGAAGTCGAAGTGATGGATCGCTTCGATAAAGCGAATCGTCCGCGTTTTAGAGCGCATCACGACGCTGTTGGTCATCGCGCCGCCCGAGAAGAAACGCACGCCGCGCAGATAATCGCCGGTGGTCACGCCGGTCGCCGCAAACATCACGTCGTCGCCCGCGATTTCGTCGAGCGGATAGCGGCGGCGCAAATCGAGGATTCCGGCGGCGAGGCATTCCTCCGCCTCGCGCTCGTTGCGCGGCGCGAACCGGCATTGCATCTCGCCCCCGGCCGAACGAATCGCGGCGGCGGCGAGGACGCCCTGATGCGCGCCGCCGACGCCGATCAGCAAATCGATTTCGCTTTCGGGCCGGGTGGTCGCGATCGCCGCCGAGAGATCGCCGGCGGTCAGCAACTTGATTCCGGCGCCGGCGCGGCGCACTTCCGAAATCAACTTTTCGTGGCGCGGGCGGTCGAGAATCGCGACGCGCAAATCCTCGACATAAACCTTTTTAGCCTCGGCCAGCGCGCGCAGATTTTCGGCCGGCGACTTGTCGATATCGATAATCCCGCGGCCCAGCCGGCCGCAGGCGATTTTGTCCATGTAAGTGTCGGGGCAGCGCAGAATTTTGCCGCGTTCGGCCAGCGCGACGCACGACAGCGCGTTCGGTCCGCCGGTCGCGCAGATTAGCGAACCTTCCAGCCCGTCCAGCGCCACATCGACTTCGGGCCCCGCGCCGGTGCCCACGATTTCGCCTGCATAGAGCAGGTCGGTCGCGCCCTGATCGCCCTCGCCAACGACGATCTTGCCGTCCATCCCGATCGAGTTGAGCGTATTGCGCATCGCTTCCGCCGCGACCCGATCCGCCATCCGTTCGTCGCCCTTGCCGATAAAACGCGCGGCGGCCAGCGCCGCGGCCTCGGTCGCGCGCACCACCTCCAGCGCCAGGTTTCGCTCCATCGCCGCGCTCCTTGTCCGTATTGGGCGTTATTTTAGCGCGATCATCCGGCGGCCAGCGCCGCGCCAAACAGCGCCTCGATCAACTTGTGGCCGGCGCGCACTGCGACTCCCGTCCGCGCCGCGTCGGCCTCGGTATAGCGCCGGCCGGCATTGCCTCCGTCGTCGCTCGCGCGAATTATCGCAAACGGCACCGGTTCGCTCGAATGAGTCTTCAGCTTCGACGGCGTCGCATGGTCGGGCATCAGCAACAGCGCCCATTCGCCAAAATCGGGCAGCGCCCGCAAAAGCGGCCCGACGATCAATTCGTCGATCCGCTCGATCGCTTCGGCTTTGAGATCGGCGCGGCCCATGTGGCCCGCCTCGTCGGGCGCTTCGATATGCAGCAGCAGAAAGTCGCGCCGCTTGAGCGCGTCGATTCCATAGCGGCCCTTGGCCGCGTAGTCGGTATCGAGGTAGCCGGTGGCGCCCGGCACCTTGATCAACTCAAGGCCGGCCAGACGGCCCAGACCATTCACCAAATCGACGGCGGAAATGACCGAACCCTCGACGCCGAAGCGTTCGCGCAGGGTCGGCACGGCCGGCCGCTTGCCCTGGCCCCAGAACCACACGTCGGTGGCGGTGCATTTACCCGCCGCGCGCCGCGCGCGGTTCACCGGATGGTCTTTCAGGATCGCCGCCGCGCGCTCCATCAGGCCGCGCAACCGGGCGGCACCGGGACCTTCCGGCAGATGGCCCGCGACGGGCTTGCCGGTGATGTCGTGCGGCGGCGTCAGCGTCGCGCCGGGCTCGCCGTCGCGCCAGACCATCAGATGGCGGTAGCTGACGCCGTTGAAAAATTCGATTCCATCGCCCGCCAGAGCCGCGCGCAGATCCGCGACGATCTGCGCCGCTTCCTCGCTGGTGATATGGCCGGAGGTGAAGTCGAGCATCTCGGGCGCGCCGCCCGCGCCGGCCGCCAGCGCGACCAGGTTCATGCGAAACACCACGTCGTCCGGCCCGAGCGCGATTCCCATGCTCGCGGCTTCGATCGGCGCGCGTCCCGTATGATAGCGCGCGGGGTCGTAACCCAGCATCGTCATCGTGCCGACGTCGCTGCCCGGCGGCATTCCGTTCGGAATCGTCGCGACCATCCCGAGCCGGCCGCGCGCCGCGATCGAATCCATATTGGGTTTGCGCGCGGCCTCGAGCGGCGTGCGGCCGCCCAATTCCTCGCACGGCCAGTCGGCCATGCCGTCGCCATGGATAATCACGTATTTCACGAATCGCTCCCGCTCCGCGCTCAGCCTTCGATAATTTTCAGCACCTTGTCGATATCGGGTTCGACGACGATCGTATTGCTTAAGTTCTTGAGCGCGGTGTCCGGATCCTTGAGGCCGTGCCCGGTCAGCGTGCAGACCACGACCGAGCCTGGCTTGAGCCCGCCGGTCGCGGCGAATTTCAACAGTCCGGCGATCGACGCCGCCGACGCCGGTTCGGCGAACACCCCCATCGCCGCGATCAGCCGGTAAGCCGCGAGTATCTCCGCGTCGGTCACCAGATCGATCAATCCGCCGGATTCGTCGCGCGCGCCGGTCGCGCCCTTCCAGCTTGCCGGATTGCCGATTTTGATCGCGGTCGCGACGGTATGCGGATCGTCGATCGGACGGCCCTCGACGATCGGCGCCGAACCCGCCGCCTGGTAACCCATCATTTTGGGCAGGCGATGCGCGAATCCGGCCGCCTTGTATTCGCGATAGCCGGCCCAATAGGCGGTGATATTTCCGGCGTTGCCGACCGGCAAAAAATGATGCGTCGGCGCGTCGCCAAGCTGATCGCAAACCTCGAACGCGCCCGTCTTCTGGCCCGCGATGCGGTCGGGATTGACGCTGTTCACCAGCCGGATCCGCACCGGGTCGCGCTCGGCCACGTCGCGCACCACCTTGAGGCAGATATCGAAGTTGCCGATCACTTCGATCACCTTCGCCCCGTGCATCAGCGACTGCGAAAGCTTGCCCAGCGCGACCGCGCCCCTGGGAATCAGCACGCAGGCCTGCAGGCCGGCGCGGCCGGCGTACGCCGCCGCCGACGCGGAGGTGTTGCCGGTCGAGGCGCAGATCACGACCCGCGCCCCCTCGCCCAGCGCTTTGCTCATCGCCACCGTCATCCCGCGGTCTTTGAACGAGCCGGTGGGATTGGCGCCTTCGTATTTCAGATAAACCTTGACGCCGCGGCCGATCCGATCGGCCAGCGCCGGCGCCTCGATCAGCGGCGTGTTGCCCTCATTGAGCGTAACGACCGGAGTCGCATGCGTGACCGGCAGAAAGCGCCGGTAGTGTTCGATCAGCCCGGGCCATCGCGTGAGCCGGGCGCCCTCCGCCGTTTGATGCGTTTCGGCCATCGGTCTAAAACCGCTCCTGAATTCGGATATAGACCGGATCGCCCGCGACCATCTTGAGCCCGCCGATCGCGCGCAGGGCGCGTTTCAGATTGCGTTCGGGCGCTTCGTGCGTGCGCATAATCACCGGCACCGTGGTTTCGACTCCGCGTCCATGCTGCAGCACCGAGACGATCGAGATGCCGTTGCGTCCGAGGATCGATGCGATCGCGCCCAGCACGCCCGGCCGGTCCCGCGCCATGAAACGCAGATAGTATTCGCATACCACGTCGTCCATCGGCTTGACACGCGCGCGCTTCAGATGCGGCATCGGGTAGCCCAGCGCCGGCGCCCCGGCGCCGCGCGCCCCCGCCGCGCGATGGCGCGCAATTTCCAGCACGTCGGCCATCACCGCCGTCGCCGTCGGCATCTGGCCCGCGCCCTGCCCGAAATACATGCTCGGACCGAGCGCCTCGCCGTGGATGAAGATCGCGTTGTAGGCGCCGCTGACGCCGGCCAGCAGATGGCGCGCCGGGACCATCGTCGGATGCACCCGCGCCTCGATCGCGCCGTCGTCGTCCTTGGCGATCGCCAGCAGCTTGACGACGTAGCCAAGCTCGCGCGCGAAATTGATATCGGCCAGCGTCAGCCGCCGGATTCCTTCGGTGTGGACCTTGCGCGGCTCCAGCAACACGCCGAAAGCGAGCGTCACCAGCAGGCAAAGCTTGTGTGCGGCGTCGTGGCCGTCGATATCGAGCGTGGGATCGGCCTCGGCCAGTCCCGCCCGCTGCGCCGCAGCGAGCGCGTCGGCGAATTCGCGGCCGGCGTCGGTCATCGTGCTGAGAATCGAATTGCAGGTGCCGTTGACGATTCCGTAAACCGCGCGCTGCCGATCGCCCGCCAGCGCCTCGCGCAGGATGCGGATAATCGGCACGCCGCCGCCGACGCTGGCCTCGAATCCGACCGCCAATCCGGCCTTCGCCGCGGCGCCGAAAATCTCCGCGCCGTGCTCGGCGAGCAGCGCCTTGTTCGCGGTGACCACGTCCTTGCCGGCGGCCAGCGCTTTGAGCGCGAGCGTGCGCGCCGGCTCGTGGCCGCCGAACAATTCGACGACGATATCGACGTCGGGCCGCACGACCAGCGCCGCGCCCTCGCGGACGATCAGTTCCCTGCCGATTCCAAGTTCCGGGATGGGCTTGAGGCTGCGGTCGGCGACGCCCGCCAGCTCCAGCGGCGCGCCGAGCCGCCGCTCGAACATCGCGGCGTTGCTCCGCATCAGCCGCACGACACCCTCGCCGACGGTGCCGCATCCGAGCAGGGCTATCCGTATCGGTTTCACCGGGGACTTCCGCGGAGCGGGCGGGATGTCGCGGCGCGGCGCGCGCGGCCGCGCCATCAGGCGCCGGCCATCCGCCGCAGCGGCGTCAGTTGCGGCGCGCGGCTGAGCGCGTGCTTGATCCCGCGCAACGCCTGGCGCGTGCGATGCTCGTTCTCGATCAGCGCGAAGCGCACGAACTCGTCGCCGTCGGCGCCGAAACCGACGCCCGGCGAAACGGCGACTTTCGCCTCGGCCAGCAGGAACTTGGCGAATTCGAGCGAGCCCATCGGGCGCAGCGCCTCGGGAATCGGCGCCCATACGAACATCGTGGCGCGCGGCTTCCGCAACGGCCATCCGGCGCGATTCAATCCGTCAACCAGCACGTCGCGCCGGCGGCGGTAGTTCTCGACGATCTCCGTCACGCAATCCTGCGGCCCGTTGAGCGCCGCAATCGCCGCCACCTGCACGGGCGCGAACATCCCGTAGTCGAAATAGGATTTGAGCCGCGACAGCGCCGCGATCATCTCGCGATTTCCGACCGCGAAACCGACCCGCCATCCGGGCATGTTGTAGCTCTTCGAGAGCGTGAAGAATTCGACCGCGACTTCGCGCGCGCCCGGCACTTCCATGATCGACGGGGCCTTGTAGCCGTCGAAGCATAGGTCGGCGTAGGCGAAATCGTGAACGACAAGAATCCCGTGCTCGCGCGCGAAATCGACCACCCGCTTCATGAAGCCGAGATCGACGATCGCGGTGGTCGGATTATGCGGAAAACTGATGATCAGCAGCTTCGGGCGCGGCCAGCAGCGGCTGACGACCGCCATCATTTCGTCGAAAAATTCGTCGCCGTTGCGCAACGGCACACCCTGCACCTGCGCTCCCGCGATTACGCATCCGTACTGATGGATCGGATAGGTCGGAGTGGGCGCGATCACGACGTCGCCCTGATCGAGAATCGCGAGCGCGAGATGGGCGATGCCTTCCTTGGAGCCGATCGTGACGATCGCTTCGGAATCCGGGTCGAATTCCACGCCATAACGCCTTTTGTACCAATCGCAAATCGCGAGGCGGAGCTTGTAAACGCCGCGCGACACGGAATAGCGATGGTTGGGCGGCTTGGCCGCGGCTTCGACCAGCTTGGCGACGATATGCGGGGGCGTGGCGTCGTCGGGATTGCCCATCCCGAAATCGATAATGTCCTCGCCGGCGCGGCGCGCCTTGAGGCACAATTCGCCGATCGCGTTAAAAACATAGGGCGGAAGTCGCTTGATTCTGGGAAATTCCATCGTAGTCGCCGGCCCGTCCCCGCAGCGTGGAAAGCGCGCGCCGGACTTGTATTTTTAACCGACGCGGCGCGTATCCGCCAGTATAGCCGACCCGCCCGCCCCTTAGCGATCACGGCCTACAACCGGAACAATCTTCTGCTCTTATCCTTCAAGAACTTCGAAGAGACCGTAAGACAAATTCATCCGTGCTGCGGTTAGATCTCGCTCAACCTCCTCTCAACGAGAAGATCGGGAAAAAACCCCACGATAATTCAACACAGCGCCAATTATTAACTAATAGACGCTATATCTAGCTATTTTATGTTTTTTATATCTTTCCTTATTTTTAATAAAACCTCGACCGCACGAAACGCACCGTCAAAACATACTTCCAAATACATATAAATCTCTATCGCGCCATTTTTTCCGTTAAAATAAACAAGTGGCTAAATTATCCCGTGCGGAACGCCTCTCGATAGCGCGCAGACGTCTATTACGCGTACTTGAGCGCCATGGGATCGCAACATGGAGGACACTCGAGCAAAAGATCGCCGATGCTGGACCGTACGGTATGCGGATTGATCCTCATCACCTGACGCCCGCTCGAAAAGAACTTGAAAAAGATTCTCGTGTGGTTCCATACAAGCCGCAATCCCCTTCGGGGGGCATATGGTTTCACTTGAACGGTACGACTTCTGACGCAATTCGCAAACGACTAGAAATCCAGCTTCCGGTCTACCAAGCCCTCCAAGATAACCTCTTCAAAAAACGTCTGGGGCAGGCGCTCGAGATCGCGATTTTCCGCTCACTTCAACAACAAAATGCGTTCAGCGATTTTCTTGGTCGCTTTATCAATCTCAATGAACACGACGACTCCCAACTCTACCAGAAGGAAGAACCGCAACGGCATTTGGGGAAACGTGACATCGGCGGCGATCGCCGACTAGATTTTCTCGTCCGTCATCCCGACTCAGGATGGGCCGGCATCGAGGCTAAGAACGCTCGCGAATGGATTTACCCCAATCGAACGGAAGTAATCGATCTGCTCAGCAAATGCGTCGCTCTCAATATTGTGCCGGTTCTAATCGCGAGACGAATACATTATTCAACATTTGTCGTCTTAAACACATGCGGTGTCATAATCCACCAAACCTACAACCAACTCTTCCCCAGCACCGATTCCGAACTTGCGGAAAAGGCCAAACACAAGAATAACCTCGGTTATCACGATATTCGAATCGGTAACCACCCTGATCGCCGTCTTCTGAATTTCATCGGACAGAACCTCTCCGCAGTCCTCCCTGAGCATCGAACTAAATTCGACGAATATAAAGATTTACTGGCTGAATTCGCCAACCGCTCGATGCTGTATCCGGAATTTGCGGCCCGAGTTCGCCGCCGCAGAAAAGGAACGAATGAAGACGCCGACTGGCCTGATTTTGAACCCGAATTGCCAAACGGCGACGAATCCTCTGAAGACGATTCATAATTCTTGAATCACCACCGAACCCTTCCAGCCCGAATTTCCTAAAGCCATAGGACGCAAGCGGCGGGATTGAGCCTAGATTTCACACCAATATTTGAAATTAAAGGGCGGCGTCCGGACCGGGCCGAACTTGCGCCGGATCAAGGCGAGCAGATTCGCGGATTCGCGCGAGGAGTAGAAATAGCGGCGCTGTGAACAGCATGATCGCGCCCGCAACCCCCCAGACCGCCGGGATTCCGTGAACGTCGGCAAACACGCCCGTCGAGAGCAGCCCCGTCGCCGCGCCCAGCGTCGCGAAGGTGCTGTTGAACGAGAGCATCGTGGCGCGATCTGCCGACCCGATCTCTTCGTTGAACCAGCTCTGCGCCATCGGCAGCAGCGCGCCGATCCCGAGATTCATCGCGACGAAGCATCCGAGCGCCGCGTTGGTTCGTCCGGAGGCGAGCCATGCGGCCGCGAAGGCGACGGCTATCGTCAGCGCGGTGGTCGTCAGCATCCGCACCCGCGCCATCGGACCGAACCCGATTCGCACGACCGCTTCCGCCCCGGCCATCCGCGCGACCGTGAAGAGCGCGTAGATCCAGCCGACGATCCAGGGTCCCATCCGGTAGGCGTCGGCGAAAAATTGCGGCCACTCCAGCCACGACGGCGCCCATGCGGCGAAAAAAGCGCCATTGGCAAGGCTCAGGATGAAAATCGCCCGGCTGGCGAAGCCCGCACGAAAGCCGCGGACGATGCGTCCAGTCACGGTCGTAACGACCGCCTCGTGCGGACGATGCAAAGTCCGGGAACGCCGCGGCTCGCCCATCATCAGACGGCCCGCCGCCGCGCTCACGAGGTAGCCGGCGGCGCCCAGCAGCCATGGCCACGCCAGGTTGCGGCTGCCGACCCAGGCGCCGACGATCGCCGAGAGCATGAAGCCAAGGTTGGTAAACTGCGAGATGCGCGAGAAGAGCCGGTCTTTCAGTCCCGTAAAGCCGGCGTCGTCGAGCGCGTCAACGCCCCACGCATCGATCGCGCCGTTGCAGAAGGTTGTACCCACGCCGTCGATCGCTTCCGCCACAAGAAAAACGGCGTAGCGATGCGCGAAAAAGTAGAGCAAGAACGCTGACGCCCGCAGCAGGCATCCGAGGACGAAGGCGCGGCGGCGGCCAAAGGCGTCGGCGAAGGCGCCGGTCGGCACGTCGGTCAGGAAGGTGACGGCGAAATAAGCCGCGAGCACGCTGTTCATCTCGAACTGCGAAAGCCCACGCGAACGCAGGAAGAGCGGATAAACGCCGTAGAGAAAGCCGCCGCCGAAGGCGTAAATCGTCCAGACCGAATAGTAGCGGCGGATTATCGATGTGGCGGCGGGCGCCGCCATGCCGGCGCTTTTCCCGTCCACTTCGCGCGACGCGATTTTCCCCCTGGTCGCCATCGTTTAGACTTGACCGGGCGCGATGCTTACGCGCCGCTTGATTTGAACGCCTCCGATTACTCCCTTGCCGGCAACGGACCGGCTCCTTCGACCGCACCCCGGCCGCTCGGACCCGTCACGCGCGCCCATCGATTCGCCAGCGTGATCTGGCTGGCCGCACGCATCTATGCGCCGTACAAGGCGATCCAGCTATGGTCGCGGCTCGCGGGCGACGCTAAAAAAGAAGTCCGCTATCGCCGTCAGGACGCGCGCGCGGCGCGGGCGCTCTATCGCGCCTCGGTCAGGCTGGAAGGCCTGCTGATCAAGGCGAGCCAGTTTATCGCAACCCGCGCCGATATTCTGCCCGACGAATGGATAAATACGCTCGGCCAATTGCACGATCGCGTGCCGGCGCGGCCATTCCCAATCATCCGCGATCAGATCGAGCGGGAACTGGGACGTTCGCTCGGGAATGCGTTCGCCGAATTCGACGAGACGCCAATCGCCGCCGCCTCGCTCGCGCAGGTGCATCGCGCGGTCGCGCGCGACGGCCGGCGATGCGCGGTCAAGGTGCAGTATCCGCAAATCGAGTCGATCGTCGCGGCGGACCTGCGCAACCTGACCTTCACGCTGCGGCTGCTCGCGTTAATCGAGCGGGAATTCGATTTCCGGCCGCTGGCGCGCGAACTCCTGAAATACATTCCGATGGAGCTCGATTTCCTCAACGAGGCGCGCAACTGCGAAACGATCGCGCGCAACTTCGCGGCCGACGACGCGGTCGTGGCGCCGCGCGTCTATCACGACCTGACGACGCGGCGCGTGCTCACGATGGAGCTGGTCGAGGGAATCAAGGTGACCGACGTCGCCGCGCTGGAACGCGCGGGAATCGACAAGCGCGCGGTGGCGCAAAAGCTGATCGAGATTTTCACGGAACAGATTCTGCGCGACGGTTTTTTCCACGCCGACCCGCATCCGGGGAACATCCTGGTGCAGCCGGGGCCGCGGATCGTGCTGCTCGACTTCGGACTGGCGAAAGATTTTCCGCCGGTATTCCGCGACGCGATGGTGCGGCTGACGTTCGCGATTCTGACGTCGAATCGCGACGCGATCGTCGCCGCGTTCCGCGAGCTGGGATTTCGCACGCGCGACGAGTCGCCGGAAACGCTGCTGACGCTCGCCAGCGTTTTTCTCGGCAACAGCGTCCAGCGCAACCGCGCCTACGCCGACGCCGCGCTGGTCAAGGAGTTTTCCGAGGAGCTGCCGCGCGCGCTGCGCGCCAATCCGATCGTCGAAGTTCCAGCCGACGTATTGCTGGTGAATCGCGTGCTCGGCCTGATGAGCGGCCTCGGCAAGACGCTGGATTCGCAGGTTAATCTGATGACGACCCTGATGCCCTATGCCGCGAGGTTGATGGCGACCGCGCCCGCCGCGTCGGCGGTGCGGGAATGATTCGCACCACATCGTGACACGCGGGCGAATACTCACTTTACGAAGCGGGATCGGTCGCCTAGCCTCGATAGTCCAGCCGCCGCCGGCTCCGTAACCGGCCGGGCGGCCTGAAAGGACGACCATGTCTGAACGGCAGGCGAAACTGCTCGCGCTGGCGGGCGAACTGGCCGACGATTTCGCGACGCGCGCGGCGCGGCACGATCGCGAGGCGAGCTTTCCGATCGAAAACGTCGAGCGGATGAAAGAGACCGGCTACACCGCGCTGGTGATCCCCGAGCGCAACGGCGGCTTGGGCGCGGATTTGATCGACTACGCGCTCTGCCAGGAACGGCTCGCGCAGGGATGCGCGGCGACGGCGCTTTCAATCAACATGCATCTGTTCGGAATCGGCAGCATGGTCGAACGCGCGGCGGGCGGCCCGCGCGACGAAATGTTCTTCGACCTCATCGGACGCCATCGCCGGATTATCGGCGGCGGCATCAGCGAGCCTGAAACCGGCGGCGATTGGGGCTATTTCGCGACGCGCGCGCGGCGAGACGGCGATCGCTGGACGCTCAACGGCCGCAAGGTGTTCACGAGCCTTTCGCCCGTGATCGACATCTTCATGGTGATGGCGACGCTCGAAGAGGAGTCCGGCCCGCCGGCAAGCGCGACGTTCGCCGTGCCGCGCGGCGCGCCCGGCGCGGAGATCGTCGAGACCTGGGACACGATGGCGATGCGCGCGACGGCCAGCCACGACCTGATTCTGAAGGACGTGCGGCTGGGCGAGGCGGCAATGTCGGAGCGGCGGCCGATCGGGCCGATCGATGAGACCGGCATTTCGCTGTTCGCGTGGTTCAGCGTGTCGGTCGCGGCGATCTATACGGGAATCGCAGAGGCGGCGTTGAAATTCGCGCGCGAATTCGCCGGACGGCATCGCCCGATGACGCTGCCGCGGCCGATTTCATATCTGCCCGGAACGCAGTTCGCGATGGCGGAGGCGCAGGCGCTGCTCGCGCAATCGCGCGCGCTTTTTCTCCAGACCGGCGAGGCGTATGCACGCAATCCGCGCTCGTTCGCGGGCGCGGAAGGCCTTGCGCGCGTGGTGATGCCCAAATACGTGGCGACCAATAACGCGGTCAGGATAGTCGATCTGTGCATGGAGATGGCCGGCGCGCACGGATTGCATCGCAAGTTCCCGCTCGAACGGTACTATCGCGACGTGCGCGCCGGCCCGAACCATCCGTTGTCGAACGCCCGCGCGCGGGAATTGATCGGCAAAACCGCGCTTGACGTCGCGCTGGCGGAAGTCCCGCGCTGGTGAGCGGTCCTTCCCCGTAAGATCGCCTATTTGGCGGTTGCGCCGGAACCGCCGGCCGCGGCTCCGGAGGAATTCGCGCCGCTCCGGCCAACGCCGACGATATCGCGCCCCAGCGCATCGGCCTTCGCGCGAACCTCGCCGGCGCTCCATTCGGCGCCGTTCGCGATTTTGTCTCCGAGCGTCCGTGCGCCGTCGACACCGGCCTTGAAGCCGGAGGAGACTTCGCCACCCGACCATTTCGCGGCATCTTCCACCGAATCCGCGGCGCCTTTCAGCCAATTGCCGCTGCGTCGGTCTTTTTTGCCCGCGGCCCGCAGCGCCATTTCATGATAATGGCGGGCCAAGGCGAGGTCCGCTGCGGCAAAAGCCTGATTCATCGGTTCCGCCGACTTAACCTTGCCGGCTTTCATCTGCGCGGCCAGATCATCCAGCCGTTTCGCGGCGCGATCGAGGCCCGCTTTGTTTGCCGCATTATGGCGGCCGGCCTCAAGACGAATCAACGCCGCCCCCGCGCGCATCTGCCGCGCCGCGCCCGCCTGATCGCCCCGCGCGTAATCCTTGCCCGCCTCACGAAAATAAACCTGCGGCTCGTCAATCAAGGGAATCAGCACGTCTTCCTGCACGACCACCAGGCCAGCCGGCGCCTGCGCGTGGGCCGGCTTGGCGGCCGCAGCGTGAGCGGGCAATTCGCCTGATGCGATAAAAGAAACGGCCATCGCCGCGATCAGAACATGACGCTGGATTTTCATCGGCTCACCCCGTTGATTGCGTCGCGATATCAATTCGCTGAAAAGACTATGGAATAAAAAGCGGCGCGAACGTCAACAAGATTATCGCAAGATCGCCCCAATTGGAACCTGTCTGGCGTTGATATGCCGATATTTCCGCAGACTGGTCGGGGGCGGGATAGCTTTGACTTGACGCTATCCGATTGAAAATATCGCCGTTTGAATCCAATTGACTATTAGACGGCTTATTATCCGCATTCGCAGCGAGCAATTCAGGCCGCACCAAAATTCTATTCTGAATAGTCACTTGAGAGCCGCGAAAGGCGCGGCGCACGATGTCCGCCGCGTCCCGCTCGCCGGCGGGGGTCGCGACAAAACCGTAGAGGATCGCGTTCGGATGGCCGTTTTGCTCGATCACGTTGACGCCAACCAGGGGCAGGCGATGCGCTTGCAGGTAACTGGTCAGCGCCTGCGACTGCGCGGCGGGCGTCGCGGGCAACGGCGGGATTGGATTGGCGTCCGCTGGCGGCGGAGCGGTAGCGCCGGCTTGTCCGGCGGAGGGGGTCGCAGCACGCGGAGCCGCTGGCGTGCGACCGGCGTTCGCCTGCTGGACCGCATACGGCGAGCATGCGGCTGACGCCGCCGCCAGAACCAGTACGGCGAGCAAGCCCGGAAGTTTCATCGGGAGTCCTTCGCGCCCGGCAAGCGGCGCCGTCGTTCCTCCACTTCCTCCTGATCGATCTTTAATCATATATCGCGCGCCGGGCCAGATCGCTTTAGCGCGGGAGACGCCGGGGCCGCCTGTGAATATCCGCAAAGCGCGCGCTGGAATGAACGCGGGCGCTCAAATAACTTTGCGTTCCGTGGCCGAATTAGCGGAGATTGAAAAGGTCGCGATGCGCGCGGCACGCGCGGCCGCGCGCATCCATCTCAAATGGATCAGCCGCACCAGCGTGACGCGCAAGAGCAATCCGATCGATCTGGTCACGGAGGCGGATCACGAGGCCGAGGCGACCGTCGTCGAAATGCTGCAACGCGCCTTCCCGACCCATGCGGTGCTGGCGGAAGAAGGACGCGGCGCCGCGCCCGGAGGGGAGCATCGATGGATCGTCGATCCGCTGGACGGGACCACCAACTTCGCCCACGGATTTCCGATGTTCTGCGTATCGATCGCGTACGAGCGGCGCGGCCGGGTGCAGTTGGGCGTCGTGCTCGACGCGTTCAAAAAGGAATGCTTCGTCGCGATGCGCGGCAAGGGCGCGCGGCTCAACGGCAAGCCGATCCGGACGAGCCGCACGCTGTCGCTCGAGCTTTCGCTGCTGGCGACCGGCTTCCCCTACGACCGGCGCGAACGCCGCCGCTATTATCTGGCCTTCTGGGAAGCGTTCATGATGCGCTGCCAGGGCGTCCGGCGCACCGGCTCGGCGGCGCTCGATCTCGCCTACACCGCATGCGGGCGGGTGGACGGGTTCTGGGAGTTCGGACTCAAACCGTGGGACGTCGCGGCAGGCGCGCTGCTGGTCGAGGAGGCGGGCGGACATGTCAGCAACATGGACGGTTCGCGGCTCGATTTGGCGGGCGCGCGGATCATCGCCAGCAACGGCGCGATTCATCAGGAGATGATCGAAACGATCGCCGGCGCTCGGTCCGAAGCCGAACGGCGGCATCGCGAGATGCTGGCCGAAAACGGCGGTCCGGCCGCCGCTCCGTAATCGCCGCGCGGGCCGCATCCGCTCGTGTTGACGGTTTCATCATGAAACCATTATGATCGGCGCGGCAAAATCCCGAGGAGTAAGATTCGATGCTCAAGCTGCTGGGCGCCTATGGTTCGCCGTTCGTGCGCAAGGTCAAGGTCGTTCTGGATGAAAAGGAACTTAAGTACGAGCACGAACAGGTCGTGCCGTTCCCGGCGACGCCGGAGTTTCGCAAAGTAAGCCCGCTCGGAAAAATCCCGGCGTTCGTGGATGGCGACAAGGCGCTGGCCGATTCTTCGATCATTTGCGCCTACCTCGAAAAGACGCATCCATCGCCCGCGCTCTATCCTTCCGATCCCTACGAATACGCGCGGGCGCTATGGTTCGAGGAATATGGCGACAGCGGGCTTGCGCCGATTATCGGCGGCAAGATGTTCTTCAACCGGATTATCGGGCCGCGCATCATGAAGAAACCGTTCGACGACGCGCTCTATCGGCAGGCGGTCGAAAAAGATCTGCCGCCGATGTTCGACTATCTGGAGAAGCAGATCGCGGGCGATTATCTGGCGGGCGGGATGTTCTCGATCGCGGACCTCGCGATCGCCACTCAATTCGTCAATTATCGCCTTGCGGGCGGCGCGCTGGAGGCGTCGCGATGGCCAAGGCTGGCCGCGTATCTCGAACGCATTCACGCGCGGCCGAAGTTCGCGGCGGCGATCGCGATCGAGGAAAAAATCTTCGGCCGCCGGCGCGATTAGCCTAACGCGTCCCATTGCCGATATGGATGTCCGAATCTCGCGCAAGACGGCCACGGCTTCAATTTACACACGCCCCGTGTAGCTTTCTTGATTGTCTCATTGCGCAAACGCAAAGATAAGCTTAGAATTCAGGGTGGACTGATAAGCGCCTGATTTGCAATGCACGCTGCGTCAAAGTTGTTCTGTGGCCTCTTGGCTGTCCTCCTTTGCCTCTTCGACCTGACCATCGCAAACGCGGGATACGCACCGCAGCCGCATCTGGCGCAAATCGATCGCGCCGTCACCCACTACTCCCAACCGAGAGCAATTTGCGACAATGCCGGAGATGCTCTGACCTCGGTCGAACGCACGCGGACGGGGCAGATTCCGGCTCAGCGCAGCCCGCTTGAGATGATAATGCTGCCGCTCGCCTGCGGCATCCGCATGGCGCTCGACGCCTCTGCACTCGCGATCGCCGCGGCGGTGTTGCGCCGCCACACCGTATCGCACCGGCTGATTCGCCTCCCATCCGACGACGGTTCGGCCGCCCTAGCCTGACCGAGGCGGCCGGCCGTCAACGGCCCGCTTCGCTCAACCAAATTAATCGTTAACGCAAAGGATCGAGCGCAATCGATCCAAGGATAGCATCTGGCATTGCGCGGCATACGGCCGTGCACAACAGGAGCCCATTGTCGCCGCGGCGCTGAGCTCAACAGCGCACCGTCCGGAAATTCGCACGATGAACGGAACGAGGCGGCATTCAACGGAACAATCCGTGCACGAATAATCGCCGCCCGAGATTTATCGATGTGGTTCGTTAAGACTTCGCTGAAACAACCAATCACGATCATCGTGATGACCGTGTTGATTTTGCTTGCCGGCGCGCGCGCGACGCTCAACACGCCCGTTGACATGTTTCCCGACGTGGATATCCCAGTAGTCGCCGTGGTCTTTACATACAATGGATTGCTGCCGGACGAGATGGCGGCGCGGATCAACTATTTCTTCGAGCGGATGGTAACCGTGCAGGTCAACAATATCGAATCGTTGCAGTCAGAGGCGGTGATCGGCTACGGCATCATCAAGATCTTCTTTCAGCCCAGCGTCAACATCAATTTCGCCGTCGCGCAGGTGACCGCGGCGGCGCAAACGGTGCTGAAATTTCTTCCGCCCGGCACCACGCCGCCATATGTGCTGGCCTACAACGCCACGACCGTGCCGATTCTGCAACTGGCGATGTCAGGCAAGGGGCTATCGCAGTTCGTCCTGTTCGACTTGGGCGACAACTTTATTCGTCCGCAGCTCGCCAGCGTGCCCGGCGCCGCGATTCCGATACCGTATGGCGGTCTGGTACGGCAAACGCAGGCCGATCTTAATCTGCAAGCGATGCAGGCCAACGGTGTGTCGCCTGCGGACGTGACCAACGCGTTGATGCGGCAGAATCTGATCATTCCGGCGGGCACCGAGAAGATCGGCCCCTTCGAATGGCATGTACGGCTCAATTCGAGTCCAGTTGAAATCAAGCCGATCAACGACATGCCGATCAAACGGGTCAACGGCACTGTCATCTACATGCGCGACATCGCCTATGTTCACGATGGTGCGCCGCCACAGACCAATCTGGTGCGCGTCAACGGGCGCCGCGCGGTCATTCTGCCGGTCTTCAAGTCAGGCACGGAATCGACTTTGGATATCGTTGCGGGCGTGAAGCGGATGATTCCGCTTATCAAAGAGGCGATGCCGAAATCGTTGAAGATCAGGCTGTTCGGAGATCAGTCGGTATTCGTCAAGGAAGCGGTTGAGGTGGTTGTGCGCGAAGCGGTTATCGCCGCGGTGCTGACAGGTTTTCTGGTGCTGCTGTTTCTGGGCGACTGGCGCGCGACGCTGATTATCGTGATGACGATCCCGTTGGCGGCGCTGTTTTCAGTCGTAGTGCTGTCCGCGACCGGGCAGACGATCAACTCGATGACGTTGGGCGGCCTTGCGCTCGCGGTCGGCATTCTGGTCGACGCCGCCACCGTGACGCTCGAAAACTTCAGCTACCATCTTGAGCAGGGCAAAGACATCGTCGCCGCGATTCTCGACGGCGCGCAGCAAATTGTCGCACCGTCGCTCGTCTCGCTTCTCGCCATCTGCATCGTTTTTGTGCCGATGTTCACGCTGACGGGAGTCTCGCACTATCTCTTCGTTCCGCTTGCCGAAGCCGTAATTTACGCGCTGGTGGGCGCGTTCCTGCTCTCGATCACGTTCGTGCCGATGATCGCCCGGT
>JAJZAI010000067.1 GCA_021799495.1 Deltaproteobacteria bacterium | reverse complement strand
ACGCTCGGCGCAACCGCGTTCCTCTATGAGGGCGCGCCCGACTTTCCCGCTCCTGACCGGATTTGGAGCATGATCGCGCGCCATCGCATCACCCATCTCGGCATCTCGCCGACGCTGGTGCGCGCGCTGATTCCGAGCGGACCGGAGCATCTGAGCCGGCACGATTTGTCGTCCCTTCGCATCCTCGGTTCGACCGGCGAAGTCTGGAATCCCGAGGCCTGGAATTGGCTGTTCGAACATGCCGGCGGCAAGCGCATTCCGATCATCAATTATTCCGGCGGCACCGAAATCGCGGGCGGATTGCTCGGATGCGTCGTGATGCGGCCGATCAAGCCGTGCGGGTTCAACAGCGCCGTGCCCGGAATCAACGCCGCCGCGCTCGACGAAAACGGCCGGCCGGTGACCGGTTCGGTCGGAGAATTGACGGCGCTGAATGTATGGCCGGGGATGACCAAAGGCTTCTGGAACGATCGGGAACGCTATCTCGACGCCTACTGGCGGCGCTTCGAGGGAGTCTGGGTGCACGGCGACTGGGCATTGCTCGACGCCGACGGCGACTGGATGCTGCTCGGCCGTTCGGACGACACGCTGAAGATTGCGGGCAAGCGGCTGGGTCCGGCGGAAGTCGAATCCGCGGCGGGAGAAATTCCCGAGGTCAAGGAATCCGCGGCGATCGGCGTGCCGCACGCGACCAAAGGCGAAGCGCCGGTGTTGTTCGTGGTGCTTAAACCGGACGCGGCCGCGTCCGCTCGGCTCGCGGGCCGGATCGCCGACAAAGTCGCCGAGGTCCTGGGCAAACCCCTGCGGCCGCAGGCGGTCCATTTCGTCGCCGATCTGCCGCGCACGCGCAACGCGAAAATCATGCGGCGCGTGGTTCGCGCGGTGCATCTCGGCAAGGATCCGGGCGATCTCTCGGCGCTGGAAAACGCGAACGCGCTCGCCGGCATCCCGCGCCTCGAAGGATAACCGGCGCGCCGCGATCGAGATCCGCGCGCGGCGGCGTTTTCCATATGGCGCACGCGGCGCGCCGCGATCGGTTAAAATGCGATCATGGCGGTGCTATCGCGCAAGCGCGGATCGATATTTGACGGCCGCTGCCGGAGTTTTTCAAAACAGGCTGGCGCGCTGATTTTGATCGCCGCGTTGGCGGCCCTGCCCGCGTCCGTTCGCGCATCCGCACAGCCCCGCGCGAGCGCCAGCGCCGATGCTCAGCAAGCCGCGGCGCAAGATCCGCTGGCGCGCGTGCGGACGGGAGTCGCCGACGTTATCGCGGTATTTCGCGATCCGGCGATGCCGCTGGCGGAACGCCGGCAAAAACTGAACGCGCTGGCCGACAAATATTTCGATTTCGAGGCGATGGCGCGATCGGTGATGGGCTATCACTGGCGCAATCTGACCGCGGCGCAACGCGCCGAATTCACGCCTCTGTTCGCCGAATTCATCAAGGATGCATATCTCGCCAAGATGCAGGACTACGTGGTGAAGAAAGTACAGGCGGAGTTGCCGGCGGTACGTTTCAATTATACCCGCGAGGCGTTCGACGGCGCGGACTACGCGACGGTTTACTGCAATATTTTCCTGCCCGAACAGAAAGACCCGATTCCGATCAACTACCTGATGCATCGCGTGAACGGCGAATGGCGCGTGTACGATCTGACGGTCGCCTCGATCGACGTGATCGCGAACTACCGGAATCAATTCAATCACGCGATGAACGCCGACGGCTTCGACAAGCTGATCGCGACCGTGCGCGAGAAGCGGCAAGCGCTGCGCCGGCAACTGGCCGGACCCGATTCCAGGCCGGCAGCCTGAACAGGTTCGCGCCGTAGCGCGCAACTATCGGCGCGGGAGATAGCGCAGAAAGTCGAGCTTCAAATCGAGCTTGCGGCCCATCCAAAGCTCGTGTTCGGCGTGGTCGGCGAAGTCGTCGCCGGTTTCGGGATGCACAAGGATGACGAGGCCGTTCCGATTCAGCATCAGCCACGGAACAATCCGCGCAAACTCGGCGGGAACGAACGCGACCTGATACATCGCCTGCGGATGGGGTCCGACCGGCTGGTCGCGCCACCGGCCCATCACGACATTGAAGTTCTCTTCGATCCGTTCGCGCAGTTCAGCGGCGCGGCCACGCGATTCATCGTCATAATAGATGTGGGCGTGGAAACCGCGAATGGTTTCAGAAGGTTCGGAATTTTCCATCGTTCATCCTTCGCTCACGCGTTGATGGCGGCTGCAAAACCGCCACATCGACCGCGGCCGGTTGCGCCCGTCTCAGCAAAACAGAATGAAGACGCCTGATTTTATCTGAATCTATTTGCAATCAATACATGAAACAAATTGACATATGGTGATATTTTTGGCAAAAACTGCCGGTATTGCGCGCTCGCGCAGAGTATATCCGGCACGCCGCCGAGCGTCCGCGCCGCGGCGGAAGAGGCGGTTGAATGTCGCGATCGATGCTTGCAGCACTGCAATCCCGCCGCAACCGGCGCGGCCAGACCATGGCCGAATATGTTTTGATAGTCGGAACCATCGCGATTGTCGCGATCGCCGCGTATGCGCTGCTTGGGCGCAACCTTGCCAATAACGTGAATCACACCAACAGCGCATTTACCGCTTCGTAAAATTGCGAGCGTCAAATCATTGGCGGCGCGATTGCCGAAGACCGCCGCCGAGACGCCATCGTACAGCCATCTTCGCGTCTTTCTTCGCAGCCGGAGCAGTCTCCGCAAAACAGAAATCGACAAGGCGAATGCCGCGTCCCGCCTGACGCGAGCAGGCCCGGATCGCGACGCCATCGCCGACCCCGGATGCGCTGTACCAATCTGACACGCGCGCGGCGCATTCCTGTAATCGGACAATGACCGGCGCCGAAACGGGTTCGTGGCGGAAAAATCCGGCGTAAAGTAGGATTTGAATTGACTATCGCTCATCATTAACTGAGAATCTGATCATTGCGCCGCTGATTTCTGATCCGCCCCTTCGCTCGCGGACGGCCGCGCAATCGAAGCGGCCAGCTTTGTCAATAAGTAGAAATGTTTCCTGTCGTTACCGATAACTGGCCGATCGAAAAGCCGTGCGAAGCGATCGGCGTGGCGGCGCGGGTGCCGCATCTCCGCATCGTGAAGACGGACATCGGCGTCCGCGCGGAAAAACGGGAGCGAGGCTTGAACCGCGGCGCGCGGGCCGGATTCACGGGCGCACGAACATTCGCCCGTTGTTGCGGATATACTACAGTTTGTAGCATCAGGCCGGACCGCGCCAATGACGTCAGATTGAGGATAGCGCGAAATCCGCGCATGGCGTGCGAGCGGCGAAACGCTTGTGCAGCCGGATGGCAAAAGGTTGGCGTCTCAAAATTGACGCGCGCTTCAGCCGTATCGGCGGTGAGTGATGTCCGCATTGGCTAAAATCGGCAAGCTGCCGGTCGCTAAAGAACCGGAACTTCGACAATCATTCGTGTCATCCGGCGACTTATCCGATACCGACCCATTCGAAGCCATCTTCCGCCACGGCGCCGACGCGATGACGCTGATGGATACGTCCAACGGGCGTTACGTCGACGTCAACGACGAGTTCCTGCGGCTCACCGGCTATGCGCGCGTCGAGGTTATCGGGCGCAGGCCGGCGGATCTGGGACTCGAATTCGACGCGGAAACGCTCCTCCGAATCGCGGAGTCGCTCAAGGCTACGGGCGCGATTCACAATGTCGAAATACCGATGAAGCTCCCCAACGGCAGCACGCTTACGGTGCTGTGGTCGGCGGTGAAGCTACAGCTTGGCGATCGTCGTTGCCGGCTGGCGATCGCGCGCGATATCACCGAACTACGGCGCGCCGAGTCCGCGCTGCGCGAAACGGAGGGCCGCCTGCGCGAAATCATCGAGCACGCGCCTTTGATGATCACCGCGATCGATCGCGACGGCAAATACACTCTCCTGCAGGGGCGCGGCGTGAAGATGATCTCCGCCGATTCGGCCGCAATCGTCGGACGCTCCGCCTTCGAGGTTCATCGCGACCGGCCCGGTTTGATCGAAGGGATGCGGGCCGCGCTGGAGGGCGAAGAGAGCCTTTCCGAAACCGAAATCAACGGCCATCACTTCGAGGTCTGGCGCGGCCCGATTTGCAACGCCGACGGCGAGATCACGGGGGCCTTCGGCGTTAACACCGATATCACGGCGCGCGTCCGGGCGGAGCGGGAGATGCTAATCCGCTTGCGCCAGAATGAAGCGATTGCGCATCTGGCGGCGCGCGCGCTTGAAGGCGCCAGCGTTGCCGAGCTATTGGCCGAAGCCGCAGAGAGCGCGCGGACGGGCTTGCAGGCCGATTTCGCATCGGTGCTCGAATATGACGGAGCGAGCCGCGGCATTCGAATCAGCGCGACGACCGGCGATGATGCGGCCGAGTATTTGAATCTCTGGACCGAAGAGCAAGAGAGCACGCTCTGGAGCTTCGTACTGAACGCCGGTGAGCCGGTGATTTCCGAGGATCTCTCCGCTGATGTGCGGTTTCGCGCGCCTTGCCGCTTGCTCGAGCGCGGCGCGCGCAGCGCGGTTTCGGCGCCGATCCGTTCCCGCAGCGCCGATTTCGGGGTACTTTCGGCATATTCGCGCACTCCCCGAAGTTACACGCGCGAAGCCACGGGCTTCATCCGCTCGCTTGCCAACGTGCTGGCGGTGGCGATCGAGCGATCGCGCAGCGAAAGCCGCCTGCGCGAAAATGAAGACTATCTGCGCACGCTGATCGAAAATTCGACCGACATTATCGTCGTTCTCGACGAGCAAAACCGCATAGGTTTCATCAACGAAACCGGCGCGCGGATGTTCGGCCTTGCCGCGGAAAGCATGATCGGGCGCGCCGGCGCCGATTTCGTGCATCCGCAGGATTTGCCGATCCGCGACCGCAATTTCCTGTTCGCGCGCGCGAATCCGGGCGTGCCGGCGCGATGCGAATTGCGCTTGCTCGGCGGCGAGGGCGGATGGCGCGTATGCGAAATCGTGACCCGCGCGATCGAGCAAATCGGCGGAGCGCCCGGGCTGCTGGTGAATCTTCGCGACATCACGGCTCGCCGCGCGGCCGAGCGCGATCGCGCCTTGCTCGCGTCGATCGTCGCCGCCTCCGACGACGCGATAATGAGCTTCACCTTCGACGGAGTTATCACGAGCTGGAACGGCGGCGCGGAGCGGCTGTACGGCCATCCGGCAAGACGCATGATCGGCCGGGACATCAAATCGCTGCTCCCATCCGCTGAAGTCGCGGATTTGCGGCGAAGGTTCGGGCGGATCGAGGCGGGCGCGTCCGATGACCATTACGAAACGAAGCGGCTCCGCAGCGATTACTCGACGATCGAGGTATCGGTCACGCTTTCGCCGATTCGCGACGCCGACGGCGTCGTGATCGGCGTCGCCGCGATCGCCCGCGACATCACGGAACGCAAGCGCGCCGAGGCCGAATTGAAACGGGCGCGCGACGCCGCCGTCGCCGCCACCCGCCTCAAGTCCGCGTTTCTGGCGAACATGAGTCACGAAATCCGCACGCCGATCAATATCATCCTTGGCTATGGCGATTTGATCGGCGACCAACTGGCCGAGCGCGGAGACACGAGCCAGTCCGAATATCTGGACGCAATTTCACGAGCTTCGCGGCGGCTGCTCCACACCATCAGCAGCATCCTGGATTATTCGCGGCTTGAGTCGGGAGATTTCCGGCTCGAACGAAGACCGTTGCGGATCGCGGAAATCGTCGCCCACGAGGTCGATGAGGCGCGCGAACTCGCGGCAGAAAAAGGTCTTGCGCTCGAGCTTGAAATTGGCGGGGCCGACCTCGTTGCCGAAGCCGACGATTACAGCGTCGCGCAGGCGGTGCGCCAGATCCTCGACAACGCGATCAAATTCACCAATCGCGGCGGCGTGCAGGTACGCATCGAACGCGGGGATCCCGGCGCGGGAGTGCGGGTGGTCGTGGCCGACACCGGTGTCGGCATCGATCCGGAATTCCTTTCGCGCCTGCTCGAGCCGTTCTCGCAGGAAGACTCCGGCTACACGCGGAAATTTGAAGGCGCGGGCCTCGGTCTGGCGCTCGCCCGCCGTTTTCTGGATTTGAACGACGCCAGCCTGAAAATCGAAAGCCGCAAAGGCGAAGGCTCGACCGTCACGCTGCAGTTCCCGCCCGCCGGCGGCGGGAATCGCGCGCATCCGGCGAGCGGAGCCCCGTCCCGATAAAGCGATCGCTTTGGCGGCCGGCGGCTTTTGCGGCGCGCCGAATTCCGCTATTCAATCGGGCGGGAGCCGCGATGGACGCCGCCGGGGAAATTCGCTTCTACTACGATTTCAAGAGTCCGTTCAGCTTTCTGGCGCTGGCGCCGGCCTGCGCGCTCGAACGGACCCATCGGGTGCGGCTGAGCTTCATTCCGCGCGATTTCGAGCCGCGGCTCGCGTACGGCGGCGAGCTCGAGGAACGCAGCCAGCGCGATTGGGACAAAGTGCGCTACCTCTATGCCGACGCGCGCCGCTTCGCCAACGATCGCGGCATGATCATCCGGGGGCCGCGGAAACTGTTCGATTCGCGGCTTGCGCTGATGAGCGGAATCC
The DNA here is from genome assembly GCA_021799495.1 of Deltaproteobacteria bacterium. Classification (GTDB taxonomy): domain Bacteria; phylum Desulfobacterota; class Binatia; order Binatales; family Binataceae; genus JADMIL01. The sequence continues at coordinate 7,161 of JAJZAI010000067.1, read as the reverse complement.
ACGCGGAGAAGCACGGGCGATTCCGCGAATATGCGCCGCTGGTCTTCGAGCGCTTCTTCAGGCGCGAACTGGATCTCGAGGAACCGGCCGCGCTGGCCGGCGTGTTGCGCGAGGCGGGACTCGACGCCGACGATTTCGCGCGCTACGCCGCCTTCGACGGGCGCGACGATCTGGCGCGCGCTTACGAGCAGGCGGAACGCGACGGCGTCTTCGGCGTGCCGACGCTGATCGTCGCCGGCGAACCGTTCTGGGGCAACGATCGAATCGGCTGGGCAATCAAAAAACTCGACGCGATGGGGCTGCGGCGCGAAGCCGCCGCCGCGCGGTGACGGGACGGAGACTATCAATGCGGCAACCACCGATCGGAACCAAAGGGGCATACGAATTCGTGGTCAGGCGCGATCAGCTCGCCGGAGCGCTGGAATCGTCGCTGCCGCCCGTGCTGGCGACCTGCTTCATGAGCCTCGCGATGGAAATGGCGGCGATGGCAGCGCTCAAGCCATACATGGAGCCGGGCGAGATGACGGTCGGCGCGGTCGTCAGCGTGAATCATATCGCGGCGACGCCCGAAGGATGGCGCGTGAGGGCCGAGGCCGAAGTTACCGGAGCGGACGCGCGCAAAGTCGAGTTCAAGGTGCGCGCCTTCGACGAAAAAGACGAGATCGGCAACGGAACTCACGTGCGGGCGATGGCGCCGCGGGCGAAATTCGACGAACGCCTCGCCGCCAAGGCGTCCGCCAAACCATAGGACGGCGTGCGCGGCGGTGCATGGAGGATGGCGCGATGGGCTCAGGAATCTTTGGCGCGAAGGAAGTTCACGTCGGCCGCGATTTCGGCGGCGAGGAATTCGCGATCACGCCCGATGCGGTCGAGAACTATATCGCGGCGACCGGCGACGACCATCCATGGTATCGCGGCGCCACGCCGCTCGGCGGCCCGATCGCGCCCGCGCTGATCCTGCATTCGGTGGTCTTCCGCACGCGCGACTGGTATCTGCCGAAAATCTTCGGCAACCTGCACGCGCGCCAAGAGTGGGAGGGCTTCGCGCCGATCCGCGCCGGCGAAACGATTCGCTCCCGCTCGGTGGTGGTCGAACGCTACATCAAGCGCGATCGCGAGTATGTCGTCAATGAGGTTCTGTTGTTCGGAACGGGCGGGCGGATTGTGCAGCGCAGCCGGACGCATCAGAGCTTCCTGCTCGACGCCGAGCGCGCGGCGGCGGGCGCGGGCTACGCGGTCGATCGCGAACGCGAAAAATCGGCGGCGCGCGGCTTTCACGTCGGAGAACGCGGCGGCGAGCCGATCGAAGCGCCGATGCGTCCGGTATCGCAGGCCATGTGCATGGCGTTCTCCGGCCCCGGCCGCAACTACCACACCGACGCCGAAGAGGCGCGCAAGCTCGGTTTTCCCGAAATTGTCGTTCAGGGCATGTGGTCGGTATGCCTGATCGGCGAAATGATGACGCGGCGTTTCGGCCTTGGCTTTATGGTCGGCGGGAAACTCGACCTCAGGCTGGTCAACGTCCTGTGGGCGGAAGAGACCTCCGGAGCGCGCGGCCGGATCGTCGAGCGGCGGCCCGAAGGCGAACGCACCCGCGCGATCGTTGAAGTTTGGACCGAAAAAGCCGACGGCACGAAGACGATCGTCGGCGCGGCAAGCGCCATCGAATTGTAATTTGAACCGTCCGGCGGCGAGAGCGCCTACGCGGAAGCGGTCAGCGCTTCAATCGCGGCGACGCTCTTGGGGGCCGCCGCCGTCATCACTTCATGGCCTTCGGCCGTGACCAGCACGTCGTCTTCAATCCGGATACCGATTCCGCGGAAGCGTTCCGGCGCGCGCTCGTCGTGCGGCGCGACATAGAGCCCGGGTTCAACCGTCAATACCATCCCCGGTTCGAGCGGGCGCGATTCGCCGCCCAGCCGGTACAGGCCGACATCATGCACGTCCATCCCGAGCCAATGGCTCGTGCGATGCATGTAGTAGCGCCGCCACGATCCTTCCTTCATGGCCTGATCCGGCGGTTCGTTCAGCAGGCCGATGCGGCACATCCCATCGACCAGAATCCGCACAGCGGCGTCGTGCGGCTCGTCGAACTTCACGCCGGGCCGGATCGCTTCGATCGCGGCAAGCTGCGCCTCCAGAACGATTTCATACAAATCGCGCTGCAGCGCCGAAAACCGCGCGCCGATCGGGAAAGTCCGCGTGACGTCGGACGCATAGAATTGATATTCGCATCCGGCGTCGATCAACAGCAGCTCTCCGGTCTCCATCCGGCGATCGTTGTTGATGTAATGCAAAATCGCGGCGTTCGGCCCGGATGCGATAATCGACGGATAGCTCGGACCGGCGGCGCCGCGCGAGCGGAACTCGTAATCGACCAGCGCTTCGATTTCCCATTCCATCATCGCGCCGCGCGCGCGCGCCATCGCCGCGCGATGGGCTTCGGCGGAAATCGCGATGGCGCGGCGCATCGCGTCGAGCTCCTCCGGCCGCTTGCGCACGCGCTCTTCGTGGATAATCGCGCGCGGATCGAGAATCGCCTGCGGACCGCATCCGAGCCGCGGACGCATCGCCTGCGCGTAACGCACTAACTCCAGCACGCGCGCGCTCATGCGCTCGCTTACGCCCAGCGGGAAATAGACGCGCTCGGCTTTTTCCAGATAACGGCGCAACACGCTTTCAAGGTCGTCGATCGGAAAGGCGCGATTTGCCCGGTATTCCGCGACCGCGCCCTCCAGACCCGCGCGGCGTCCCGTCCAGGTTTCGCGCTCCGGATCGCGCGGACGAACCAGAAGAATAAACTCTTCTTTCTCGCCGGGCGCGAAGACCGCGACGGATTCGGGTTCGGCGAATCCGGTCAAATAGAAAAAATCGTTGTCCTGCCGATAGACGTATTCAACGTCGCCGGAGCGCAGCGCGACCGGCGCGGAGGGCAAAATCGCAATTCCACCCTCCCCGACCGCATGGAGAAACCGCCGGCGCCGGTCCGCGAAAACTTCAGGATTCGGAATCGGATTCACGGCCTGATTATATCGGATCGAACGGCCGCGGGCGCGACGCCTTCGGCTCCGATGCGCCGGAAAATGCGGCGATCGGGGCGGCGAATGCTGCCGGCAGCCGGCCGCTTACGGCCATCCGACGCCGCCGACCGCGACCTCGCACGTCCAGACTCTGGCGCTGCGCCTGGCCCGGCATTCGTCCGGGTTGATGCTTTCCGAGGTGAGCACGAAAAGCGTTCGCCGGCCGGGTCCACCGAGCGCGCACGCGATCGGCATCGCGTCAAACTTATGCCGCTCCGCGATTTCGCCGCCCTCGCGGACGCGCAGCAATTCGCGCGTGAACGGCGAGGCCACCCAGATCGCGCCTTCCGCGTCGAGCGCGATACCGTCCGGAACCGCTTCGCCAAGTTCCGCCCATACGCGGCGATTCGACAGCGAACCATCGGCGGCGACGCTGTATGCGGTCAGCCGATGGCCCATCGATTCGCCGACCACCAGCGTGCGCCCATCAGCCGTCACCACCGTGCCGTTTGGAAAATCGAGTCCGGTCGCGGCGACGCGAGCGCGTCCGTCCGCTTCGACCAGAACGATTTCGGCCGGCTTCCGCGCCGCGCCGGTCAGCAAATCGTAGCCGAAATTTCCGACGTAAGAGCGACCCGCGCCATCGGTCACCATGTCGTTGCAATGAAACGACGCGAGCTTGCTCAAATCCGCATGCACCTTCAACCCGTCGGCATCCTGACGCAGCAACTTGCGATCGGTCATCGAGACGATCAGCAGCCGGCCGTCGGGCAGCCATCCGAGACCGGACGGCCAGGCCGGAACTTCGGCGACGACCGTCTTTCGGCCGTCGAGTGTGACGCTGATCACCTGATGGGCGTGCATGTCGGATAGATAAAGCTTTCCGTCATGCCAGCGCGGGCCTTCCGGAAACGCCAAATTGTCAAGTAATACTTTAAATTCAGACATCGCGAAGCCTCGCTAGATCGAAAGTGACGCTGGAGATTTTTCTCAGCGCCGCGGTCTTCATTCGAGCGCGCCTTGCGAGCGCAGGCGCGACACGTCGTCGACGCTATAGCCGAGCAATCCGCTCAAAATCTCGTCGGTATGCTGGCCGATACAGGGCGCCGCCGTGCGCACGCTGGTCGTGGTCCAGCTGTACTTCCATGGCATTCCGCAATGTTGTTGCGTGCCGACCTCCGGATGTTCGAGGCGAACGAAATAGTCGCGCCCGTTGATGTGTTCGTCTTCCTCGGCAAGATAGCGGCTGTCGGCGACGACTGCGGCCGCCAGTCCGGCTTGTTGGAGCGTCCGGGCCGCATCGTCAGCGTGGCGCGGCGCGGTCCACGCCGAGATCAGGCGGTTCAGTTCTTCTTCATGCGCCTTGCGCGCCGCAAAAGCCGCGAACCTGGCGTCCGACGCCAGCCCCGGCTGTCCGATCGCGGCCGCGAAGCGCGCGAATTCGGCGTCGTCGGCAATCGCGATCGCGACCCATTGATCGACCGTCACACCCATCACCGGCTCAGGCCGATCGAGGCATCGATAAATTCCGTGCGGCGCCATCCACGGATCTTCGTTGCCGGCACGCTCCGGCTCGCGCCCATTCATCGTGTATTCGAGCAGGCCTTCGGCCAGCAGGTCCATCGCGCACTCCCACTGGCTCATATCGATATATTGTCCTTGGCCGGTCTTGGCGCGATGGAACAGCGCGGCAAGGATCGCGAATGCGCCGTGCACGCCGGCGTTGGGATCCGCGTAGCTGAATCCGGCGTGCATCGGCGGCCAGCCGCGATATCCCGTAAGCGCCGACAAGCCCGACAGCGGCACCTGCGCCGGACCGTAAGCGATATAATCGCGGTACGGGCCGGTATCGCCGTAGCCGGTCAGCGACGCCATGATGATGTCCGGGCGGATTTTCCTGACCGCCTCGTAGCCGAAACCCATCCGGTCCATCACGCCATGCGCGAAGTTGTTCACGACCACGTCGCTCTTCGCGATCAGGCGCCGCGCGATTTCGTGCGCTTCGGGATCCTTGAAGTTGAGCGTCAGCGACCGTTTGCCCTGATTGTACTGATTGAAATAGCCGGAGCGGTTGAGTCCGCCCGGCTGGCCGCCCGGCCACGGCGGCAGCAGCCGCGTTACGCACGGACGCGTCTTCGTCTCGATTCGAATTACGTCCGCGCCCAGATGCGCGAGTTGCAAAGTGCAGTAGGGACCCGCCCACACCCAGGTGAAGTCCGCTATACGCACGCCGTCGAGCGGTGGCCGCGCCATCTAAATCACACCTGTTCGTTTAAGTTCGCCGAGCCGCGCGGCGGAAAGTCCAAGCCGGCCGCCGAGAATCTCCTGATTGTGCTGGCCGAGCGTCGGCGCGGGCATCCGTAATTCCCACGGCGTCGCCGAATATTTAAGCGGCGCTCCAGGATACTTAAATGCGCCGGCGACTGGATGGGCAATTTCGACGAAAAAGCCGCGCGCCTTAAGATGCTCGGAATTGAGCAGGTCGCCCATCGTCGATACCGGCGCGAAGGGAATCCGCCGCGCCTGCGCCTTTTTATATAGATCCAGCACAGTTTGCTGGCTCACGTATTCTTCGAGGAAAATCTTGAGCGCTTCCCAGTTTTCGCCGCGCTTCAGGCGATCGGCGAAAATCTCTTCGCCGGCCCACTCCGGATTTCCCATCAAATCGACGAACGCCTTCCACTGATGCTCTTCGATGCAGCACAGGTAGATCCAGCCGCCGTCCTTGCACTGCATCGATTCGACCGGCTGCAGCGGTTTTTTGCCGAGCCGGGTCGCAATCATTTTCATGTACGGCCAGTACTCGAAGGTCATTTCGAGCTGGGACGCGATCGCCTCCTGGCAGGAAACGTCGATGTGCTGGCCCTCGCCGTCGCGCATCGCCGCCAGCACCGCGCCCATCGTCGCGACCGCGCCGTGCACGCCGCCCTGATATCCCGCCTGATTGCCGAAAGTCTTGAGCGGCGGCAATTCCGGATGCTCCGGGCCGGCGCCATTGAGCACGCAGACGCCGCCCGCCGACCAGATCGTCAATTCCTCAGCGCGCAGATTCCGCTTTGGTCCCGTCAACCCGTAGGGCGTGATCGAGGTCATCACCAGCCGCGGATTGATTTTGCCCAGCCGATCAAAACTCAACCCGACGCGATCCATCTCGGGCGGCCAAACGTTATGAATCAGCACGTCGGTCTCGGCCACCAGCCGCTCGAGCAGCTCCATCCCCTCCGGCCGCGCGATATCAAGCGTAATCCCAAGCTTGTTGGCGTTGAGATAGAGGAACAATCCGCTCTTTTCCGGATGCGGCGTTCCACCGGGGAAGGGCCCGCGCGTCCGCGCGCGATCGCCAACTCCGGGACGCTCGATCTTGATCACCTCGGCGCCCATATCGGCCATCAGCTTGGACGCATACGGCGCCGACGCCAATTCGCCGATTTCGACAACCTTCAGGCTGGACAACGCTCCCGCCATCGTGACTCCGTCTCCCGCCGCGCGCGCCTAGGGTACGACTTTGCGGAATGGTTTGATCTCGACGCGCTCGAACACGCCTTCCCGGACGTATGGATCGCTCATGGCGAAAGCGCGCGCCGCGGCTTCGTCGGGAAAATCGATCACCATCAGGCTGCCGCTGCCGTCCGTGAACGGTCCGCCGACGAACACCTGTCCGCGCTCGACCAGCGGCCGGATATTTTCGAGATGCGCAGGCCGGACTTTCGGCCTGAGCGCCGCTCCATTCGGTCCGTCATGTCCGATTATAACGTAGAGCATCGCGCCCGACCCCTTCGCGGGAATCTGGATAACCGTAGCACGCGCGCGCCGCCGCGCTCCAGCCGCGCCCGCGGCGAATCGGAAGCGCTAATTCACCGCGATCGCGCCGTAGCCGAAAAACAAAACGGAAACACCGCCGGACGGCGAATCTATCTACTTTTTCACCGGTGGCTCATTTCTTTCCGGCTCCAGACCCAAGCGTGGATCATTCCTGGGAAGACAAACAGCGGAACAAACGGCCACCCCCGCTCTTGGTGGTGTCTGTCAATTGGTAGAAAAGCAGTGGCATCCGAGATCCGCGAGAGTTGCGCAGTTGAATTATCAAGTTGCTACTAGGCAGCCTCCGGATGTTCGCTGATGGTGGTCAGGTTCTGCCAGC
>JAJZAI010000066.1 GCA_021799495.1 Deltaproteobacteria bacterium | reverse complement strand
CGGCACCCGCCCAACAGCGGGCGCGAGTTGTGGCTCAACTCACCGGATCTTGACGCCTTTTCACTTTTCCACCAACTCCGCGACACTACCTAGTACATTCCCCCTTAAGAAACATCAATTATTATTACACAACGCGGACTTATGTCCATCCCCACTTCGTCGGCCCCTATTAGCTGTCTGGACTTGCCCCGGTTTGATGGACACTTCGAAAAGCGCGAAAGTAGGCGCGATAGAAGTGGAGGATGGCGAAGAAGCAGAGGCGGAAGCGGCGGAAGTTCTCGGACAAGTACAAGGCCGAGACGGTGCGGTTGATCCATAGCATCGGCAAGAGCGTGGGACAGATGGCGCTGGAACTGGATATCGGCAAGACAGCGCTTTCGGACCGAAGTGTTTCCACATTACCCATCTTCATCCTGTACTGGTGGCTTGTCGATTTCCGCCCGTTCGATGATTCCGCGGTCCTGGTAGCTGCCAAGCACGCGAACAGGCCAATGCAACAAATCGTTTAACAGCGGAGCGAGTTCTCTGTCCGTGGCTCCCAATTCTTTGGCTCTTTTAATGCGCTCGAATATTACGCAATCTTCCAGATATGCGAGTTGAATCTCGCGAGCGCGTTCTTCCTGTTCAAATTTCCGCCGCTCTGCTGCGTTTCGAAAGTCCTTGTCCTTGCGACGCTCATGTCGGTCGTTCAGGTAACATCGTATCACGTCAAGGATATGAGCTGCGCCAACGAGCTGCCACCAACCTGGCGAATCGAACCGCGCGCCCCCAAAGAGGAGGCGATCGCCCGGAGTGACCATCGAAGCTAGTTCTCCCACCGACGGCGGCCACGAAACCTGTCGGCCACGTATCGGACCCAAGGCGAGCCCGAAAGGAATGCCGAAGGCGAACGGGACAAACAGCCGCGACGGGATGGGCCAGTAATGTCTTAATTCTTCCAGACGATCCAGCGTGTCCAGAACAGATTCAAGCGCGTAAAGCGAGTTGTACGCGTGTTCAAGCGCTTCCAGAAGGAGTCGCGTCTCGCTGAGCGGCATTCCGCTCTCGCCGTAAACTCTCAAAATTGTTTTCTCTGCCGGCATTCACCGATCTCCCAGTGCCGCAACTTTCCGTAGCACTCAAATAATATTTTCGAGCAATTCGCGTTTTTCTGTTGAGGCAATCCGCTCTCCATTGTGCTCGCCTCGGTTCCGGATGCGTTTTCCTAATACCGTTTTTCGGCCCAACCTTCACTCGCTTTGAGGGTGGGCGAAAAACGGAAGGACCCCTCGGCCGAGACCGGCGCGCTCTGCGCCGCACGTAATAACCACCGGGGGAGACGCCCAGCACGCGGCACGTTCTCGCAATCGGATGCATGGCCTGGTTGGCTCCTACGAATCTGAACGCCGCTTGGGCGTCGCGCCGGGCACCTTCGCGAACCAGGCCGCGGCTTTTGATAGGATCTCGCGCTCTTCGCGCAGCCCCCGATTCTCGCGGCGCAGGCGTGCGAGCTCCTCGCGCTCGCTGCTGGTCAACCCGTCGCTGCGCTCGCCCTCATCGAGCTGCGCCTGCCTCACCCATTGCCGGATGCTCTCGACCGAGGGCTCGAACTCCCGGGCGAGTTCCTTCAGCGAACGGCCCGCGCGCGCCAGCTCGACGATTCTCCGCCGATATTCCGCCGCGTATGGTGGATGGCTTCGTGGCATTGGGGTCCTCCTTCCTTACCTCTTCCCCAACACTGTCTACGAAACCGGGTCAACTCCACTTCGGCTGGCTCAAAACTGTCGCTGGACTGCGCAAGACTCGTCATCGTGGAGTGGCGCGCGTCGGCTGGATGTCCACCTTCGCGCTGACCGCTTACAACTTGCTCAGACTGCGCAATCTGCTCCCCGCACCGGCATAACTCGGGGAGGCGGATCACTGGCCTTAACCGATCGCGATCGAACATCTCCCGAGCGCCGCGCCTGGCTGCGAGCCGACTTTGAAACTCAAATGGCGAGAGGCAATCCACTGCGAATTCGCCTTTTTCAGCATCCTGCTGGGCCCGGCAATGACGAAAAAGGCCGTCATGCCCGGACTTGATCCGGGCATCCAGACAGAGCCCGGCCGCGGCGCCATGTATAAACTTATTTTCGGGACGTCACGCCAGCGCGCCGCGGCCGCTCAGGGACGGACATACGGTTCGCCGAGCGCGGACGGCGCGTCGGCCCGGCCGCCCGCCAGCGCCAGCACCGCGACCGTGAGCAGATAGGGCAGCGCCAGGAACAGTTGGTAGGGAAGCGCCGTGGCGGCGGCCTGCAGGACGAATTGCAGCGCGATCGCGCCGCCAAACATCAGCGCCGCCGCCGCGACCCCCCACGCGTTCCAGCGGCCGACGATCACCACCGCCAGCGCGACGTAACCGCGGCCCGCCGAGATGCCCTCGACGAAGGTGTCGGCGTACGCCAGCGTGAGATAGGCGCCGCCGAGTCCGCTGAGCACGCCCGACGCGAGCAGCGCGATCCAGCGCAGGCGATAGACGCCGAGGCCCAGCGCGTCGGCCGCTTCGGGACGCTCGCCGGCCGCGCGCAGGCTGAGTCCGAAGCGGCTGCGGCCAATCATCCATGCGACCGCCGGCACCAGCGCGAAGGCCAGATAAACCAGCGCGGGTTGGTCGAACAGCGCGCGTCCGATCAGCGGCAGGCGCGCGAGCGGGCCGAGCGCGATCGAGCGCATCGGGGCGACCGTGAACGCCCGTCCCGTGGCCCCGTAAACGCGCTGGTAGAGCACGCCGGTCACGCCCGCCGCAAGGAGATCGATCGCGGTTCCGGCGACGACCTGATTGACGGCGAGATTGATCGCGACGAAGGCGAAGACCGCGTTGATCGCCACGCCGGCGCCGATCGCCGCGGCGACGCCCGCGAGCGCGCCGCCGGTGGCGTGCGCGACGGCGACGCCGGCGAACGCGCCGGCGAGCATCGCGCCCTCGATCCCGATATTGATTACGCCGGCGCGCTCGACGATCAGTTCGCCCAGCGCCGCCAGCAGGAGCGGCGTCGCCATCGCGATTGCCGACGCCAGGAACGCCTCAAGCATCGCGCGCCTCCGCCGCGGCGTCCGGCGCGTCCGATGCGCCGCCGCCCAGCAGTTCGCGCCAGCCGCCGCCCGCGGACGCGTCAAACGCGAGCATCACGATAATCGCCAACGCCTGAACGACATAGACCAGTTGCGCCGAGACGCCGTCGGCGCGCTGCATCGCCTGCGAGCCGCTGTCGAGCGCGCCGAACAGCAGCGCGGCGGGCACGACGCCGAGCGGACTGAGCCGCGCGACCAGCGCGACCGCGATCGCCTCGTAGCCCCATCCGGGCGAGATCGTTTCGTACAGGCGATGGGTGATCGCGGCGACTTGCACTGCGCCACCGAAGCCCGCGAGCATCCCCGACAGCGCCATCGCGCCGACCGTAAGCCGCGCGATCGGCATGCCGAAAAAGGCGCTGGCGCGGCGGTTGCGGCCGAGCGCGCGCAATTCGAAGCCGGCGGCGGTGCGGAACAATCCGAGCTCGCAAACGGCCGCGAGCGCGACCGCGAAGAGCATCGCGAGATTGAGCCGCGTGGGCGCGAAATAGAGATGCAGCCGCGCCGCGGCGGCGATTTTGCGGCTCGCGGGAAACGCGCCCGACGGTTCCATCAGCGGCCCGTGCACGGCCCAGCTCAGCAGTTGCGCGGCGATAAAGTTGAGCATGATCGTGCTGATCACTTCGTTGACGTTGCGGCGCGCCCGGAGCCATCCGGCAAGGCCGCCCCAGAGCGCGCCGGCTAGGCCGCCGGCGCCGATTATCGCGGCGATCGCGAGCGCGTGCGGCGCTCCGCCGAGCGCCGGTCCGAGCGCGCCCGCGGCGAGCGCGCCGGCCACCAGCTGGCCGTCGGCGCCGATATTCCAGAGCGCGCCGTGAAACGCGACCGCGACGGCGAGGCCGCAGAAGACCAGCGGCGTGGCGCGGGCGAGCGTGTCGGTGAAGGCGATCCAGTTGCCGAACGCGCCGTCGGCCAGGTCGGCGGCGACCGCGAGCGGCGAGGCGCCGAGGAGCGCAAGCGCGATCGCCATGGCGGCGAGCGCGCCGCCGATCGCCGCGGCCGGGCGGAGCGCCGCGGCGAGCCGCCGCCTCATGCCGCCGCGCCCGCCATCAGCAGTCCCAGGCGCTCCGGATCGCGGTCGGCGGGGGCGGTTTCACGAACGCGGCCGCGGACCATCACCAGCAGCCGTCCGCAGCATTCGAGCAACTCGTCAAGGTCGGTCGAGATCAACAGCACCGCGCCGCCGGCGGCGGCGAACTCGGCAAGCGCGCGGCGGACCTGCGCGGCGGCGCCGAGATCGAGGCCGCGGCAGATATCGTGCGCGACGATCACGCGCGGCGCGCCGGCCAGCGCGCGGGCGACGCTGAGCCGCTGCCGGTTGCCACCGGAAAGCGCGCCTGCGGCGCACGCCGGGCCGGCGGCGGCGCGGATCGCGAACCGGCCGAGCAGCTCCGCGCAAAAACGCCGCGCCGCGGCGCGGCCGAAAAACCCGTGCGGCGCGAAGCGCGCCCGCAGCGGGGCCGCGAGCATCAGGTTTTCCCACAGCGGCATCTCGAGCACCAGCCCGTCGCGGTCGCGATGCTGCGGGATCACGGCCACCGCTGGGCCGCCGGGCGCGGGCACGATACTGCCCGCGTCGAGTTTGACGGCGCCGGCGATCGCCTCGACCAATTCGGCCTGGCCGTTGCCGTCAACGCCGGCCAGGCCGACGATCTCGCCCGGCCGGACCGTGAGCGAGATTTCGTCGAGCACGCGGCGGCCTTCGCGCACCAGCGTCACCCCTGTGAGCGCGAGCGCGGGCGGCGCCGCAGGATCCGGATCGCGCGGCGCGCGCGCCGGCGCGTCGGGCAACGCGCCGATCATCAGCCGGGCGAGTTCCGCCGCGCCGCTCTCGGCCGCGCGCGTCTCGGTGACGACGCGCCCGCAGCGCATCACGGTGATTCGATCGGCGACGGCGAGCGCCTCGGCCAGCTTGTGCGTCACGAGCACGACAATTCTGCCGGCGTCGCGCAGCCGGCCGAGCGCGGCGAGAAAAATTTTCAGCTCCGCCGGCGCGAGCAGGCTGGTCGGTTCGTCGAGGATCAGCACGCGCGGCGCGAAGCTGAGCGCACGCACGATTTCCAACCGCACGCGTTCGGCGACGGAGCGATCGGCGACGAGCGCGCGCGGCGGCGGCAGCTCGAAGCCCGCTGCGGCGGCGATTTGGCGGGCGCGCGCGGCGACGGCGTCGAGCGCGCGCGGCGACGCGCCGGCGGCGAAACCGCCGAGCGCTAGGTTCTCCTCCCACGTCATCCGCTCGAACAGCATCGGGCTCTGATAGACCGCCGCGATACGCGCGCGGCGCAAGGCCACGGCGGAGACGCCGGCGCGGAGCGCAACGCCGTCGAGCAGCACCTGGCCCGAATCGGCCGCGAGGCGCCCGGCGATAATGCCGACCAGCGTGCTTTTGCCCGCGCCGTTTTCGCCGATCAGCGCGTGAATTTCGCCGGGGCGGGCGTGAAAATCGACGCGGTCGAGCGCGAGCGTGCGGCCGAAACGCCGGCTGATGGAGCGGGTTTCGAGCACGGCGAGTCAGGCGGACCCGGCGGCCGCGGGTTTGAAGTTCTCGCGCACGAAGGCGAGCGCCTGATCGCGCGTGGCGAGCGCGCCGTCGAGATGCAAATCTTCGATTTCGCGCAGAATCGTCTTGAATTCGGGCCCCGGTCGGAATCCCATCGCGATCAGATCGTCGCCGCCGATAAGCCGCGGCGGCCGGATCGCTTCCGCGCCGAGCGCGGCGCGCGCGCGGCGGCACAGATGGTAAAAGCCGAGGTACGAACTCGATGCGAGCGCGTCGCACAGCGCAAGTTCGAGCAGTTCGTCGAAACCGTCTTCCGTAATCATGCGCTTGAGCGTCGCCGGGCGCATCCGCGGCGCCATGGTCAGCCGCAGATGGTCGCGGACAAGGTAGCTGACGCGCTCCTGCACGAAACGCGAACGGCGCAGCCGCCGCATCATTTCCGCCGCCATCTTCGCGCCGATATCGGTATGGCCGTAGTAGGTCATCTTGCCGCTGTCGTCCACGGCGAAACATCGCGGCTTGGCGATATCGTGAAGCAGCGCGCCGAAAGCGAGCGTCTCCGAACATCCCCGCCGCAGCATCGAAAGCATCAGCCGCGTATGCCGGTAGACGTCGCCCTCCGGATGGAAATTCGCGGGCTGCGGACAGCCGGGAAGGTCCAGCACTTCGGGCATCACGACCGCGGCAAGCCCGCTTTCGACCAGCAAATCGAGGCCGCGCGCAGCGCCGCCCTCGGTCATGATCATGACCAGTTCCTCGCCGACCCGCTCGGCGGAAATATGCGCGATCGCGGGCGCGCTGCGCTTGATCGCCGTCCAGGTGGCGGGATCGACCGCGAAATCAAGGCGCGCGGCGAAACGCACGGCGCGCAGCATGCGCAGATGGTCCTCGTCGAAGCGGGCGTAAACGTCGCCGATCGCGCGGATTATTCCGGCGCGCAGGTCGCGCATTCCGCCGACCAGATCGATCACGCGGCCGGTCGCCGGATCGAAGTACATCCCGCCGATCGTGAAGTCGCGCCGCTGCACGTCTTCCTCGATCGCGCCGAAACGGACTTCCGAGGGACGGCGGCCGTCGGCATAGCCGCCCTCCGCGCGGAAGGTCGCGACCTCGAACTGATCCTCGCCGATAACGACCAGGATTACGCCGAAGCGGGCGCCGACCGGAATCGTATGCTCGAACAGGCGCTGGACCGCGTCGGGCCGGGCGTCGGTGGCGATATCGTAGTCCTTGGCCGGAACGCCGATTACGCGGTCGCGCACGCATCCGCCGGCCAGGTAGGCGGCGAAGCCCGCCCGGCGCAATCGATCGATAATTGCGAAAGCCTTGCTTTCCTTCTCGACAGCCATGGCCTGTTTGGCTTAATGTAGCGCCTTGTTCGCGCCGTGCGCTATCTGGGGGAAGATTCGGAGACGCGCAAGAAGCGCATAGCGGCGGAGGCTATCCGCCTCGAAAGTTTAACAGGATTTGACGGAATCATAATTAAATGGTAACGATTCCGGCGAAAAACTCACCTTGCGGGGGAGGAAAAATGGCGCTTAAACGTCTTGGATTCCGGAGCTTGGCGGCCGTTTTGGTGTTGGGCGGCGCGATCGTGGGCTTCACTTCAACTTCGGCGCACGCCCAAGGCGGCGTGACGCTGGGACCCGGCGGTCAAGTCACATCGGGTAAACTGGAGTTCCGGCAGTATTGTGCGCAATGTCACGGCATGAACGCGATCGGCGACGGACCGGTAGCTCCGGCGCTCAAGAAAAAACCGGCCAACCTGACTTTGCTATCGAAGAAGAATGGCGGCGTGTTTCCCGAAAAGGAAGTCCGTGACTTTATCGATGGCTCCAAGACCGCCGCGAGCCATGGCACGCGCGAGATGCCGATTTGGGGCTATGCTTTTATGTACAGAAGCTATGCACAGGCCAATAACCCAGAAGTGTTGAGCAAAGAACAGGTCAACAAAAAGATCAATTTGCTGGTCGATTACATCAAGACAATCCAGGTGAAATAGCGGCGTAGACCATGTTGGTCTAAAGCCGGCGAAGGTTTGAACAGATACGCTCGGCGCGCTTTCCCGGTAAGGGAGCGCGCCGGGCGTTATTTTTTATGGGCAGGATACGCACTGAGCGGATCCCAACCCTGGTTCACTCCGCGGGACGGAGCGGCGGACGGCCGAGCACGATTCCGCCATCGATCGCGAGCACCTGTCCAGTGACGTTGATCGCCTTGTCCGAGCACAGCCATGCCACGGCGCGGCCGATATCGGTCGGCGTCTGCTCGCGGCCAAGCGGAGTGAGCGTTTTGACGGCGTGATCGAAGGCGAGGCGGGCGTGGTCTTTGCCGCCGCCGAGCGCGGCGCCCAGTTCCTCCCAAATCTTGGTGTAAATCAGGCCGGGCGCGACCGCATTGACCCGGATTCCTTTAGGCCCGAGCTGCAAGGCGAGGCTCCGCGTGTACGAGATCACGCCGGCCTTGGCGGCCGCATACGCGGCGAGCAGGGGAGTCGCCAGGATGCCGGCGATCGACGAGGTGTTGCAGATCACGCCGCCCTCGCGCATCCGCGGCGCGACCTCTTTTGAAACGAGATAGACCGAGTTGAGGTTCAAATCGACGTAACGCCGCCAGATCTCGACGCTGTGCCATTCCGCGTGGCTGCCTGCCTCGAACCAGTTCGCTTCGCCGCCGCCCGCGTTGTTGCAGAGGACCTGCGGATGCGGTCCCAGCTTTTGCGCGATCGCCTCGACCGCCGCATGCACCTGCGCTTCGTCGGTGACGTCGGCGGTGAAGGAATGCACGCGGCCGGCAAGGTCGGCCGGAGGCGCTTCGGGCCGCAAATCGATCACGGCAACCGCTTCGACCGCCTGCTCCTCGAACAAAGCGCGAACGATCCCGAGTCCGAGGCCCCGCGCCCCGCCAGTGACTATCCCGTATTTCATCAGTTTTACTCTCCCATCGAACGCTTAAGCTCATCGACCGGCGCGACGGACGCCGCCGTTGACGGCTTCGCATCTGCGTTTTCGCCGTCGACCGCCGCGGCATCGTTCACATAGGTGCGTTGATAAACCTTGAGCAGCGCCGCGAACACCGAGAATACCGCCGGACCCAAAAAAATTCCGAGCGGACCGTAAGCTTCGATTCCGCCCGCCAATCCGAAAAACAACGCGAGCGTCGGCAAGCCGGTGCCATGACGCATCGCCAGCGGCTTGACGAAATTATCGATGATCGTCAGCGCCATCAGCGCCCATCCGACCAGCAGCGCGGCCTTAAGCCAGGTATCCGCGACCGCCAGATAAATCGCGATCGGAACCCAAATGAAGGCGGTGCCGCCGAACGGAAGAAGACCGCCCGCGGCGGTCAGAATCGCCAATCCCGCCCAATAGGGCACGCCACAGACAAAATAGCCCAGGCCTATCGTCAGACCGTCAAGCCCGGCCGTGAGCATCAGGCCGCGCATCACCGAAGACAGGGTCGCGGTGAGCGTGCCGAAAATCGCGGATTGATCCGCTTCGCTGAGCGGAGTCAGCGCGCGCAGGTCCTCGTACCACGCTTCACCGTCGCGCAGCAGATAGAAGAAGGTGATCAGCATCACGCCGAAATGCAGAATCGAACTGGCGACGTTGCTGGCGGCCGAACCGCC
Organism: Deltaproteobacteria bacterium; assembly: GCA_021799495.1. Classification (GTDB taxonomy): domain Bacteria; phylum Desulfobacterota; class Binatia; order Binatales; family Binataceae; genus JADMIL01. The sequence goes on along the minus strand of JAJZAI010000066.1, from coordinate 4,726 downwards.
ATGCGCGAGCGCATATTCGCTCACGATTTTACCTGCCTGCGTCGCGAAGTGGCGGATTTCGTCTTCGAGATTGTAGCCGCGGCGGGCGAGCGCGGCGGCGCTCCGCGCGCCGATCGGCGTCGCGCCAAGCCATTGAACGAATTTTTTCAGCCCGCCATCGGCGGTGAAGCTCGCGAGCGAGCCGTAGAGCGCCTGCGCCTCGCGCACGAGACGCGCGGAAAGCCAGATCGCCGGCAAAATCACGCCCAGCGCCACGATTATCGTGATGATGACGGCCGCGAGGCTGCGGCTGCGAATATGGCGATGGAACCGATCGAGCGCCGGATGGACGAGGAACGCGAGCAGCATTGCCCACGCGATCGGCGCGAGAAACGGATCGATTACCTGATAGAGTTGCCACGCGATAACCGCAAGAAAGCCAAAAAAGAAAACCTGGACAATTCGTTCCTGGTTCATTTTGCGGCTGCCGCAGGCGCTGGCAGCTTAACAGATGCGCGGGGCGCCGTCGCGCGGTTGCCAATCGCGCCACGCTCGCATCTAATCGGGATACCCGGCGCCGCATGGCGGCGGGCGTAAAAGGGATCGCATCGCTGAAAGACTCATGGCCGACGCCGCATCGTCATCACAGCACGCTCAGGACGCCGCCGCGCGGATCCGCGCGCAAATCGACAAGCTTTATCGCGAGGGCGTTGTCCATTGCGACGACGGTTACACCAGAAGCCTCTATCCAACCAGTTTGACGCCCGGACGCGGCCGTTTCCTGGGCGATCTCACGCGCCAACTGGCGCCGCGCGCGACGCTTGAAGTCGGGATGGGCTGGGGACTCTCGACCCTCCATCTGCTCGAAGGGCTGCTGCGGGCGGGCGGCCCGCATCAGCCGCACATCGTGATGGATCCGTTTCAGCATTCGATGCTGCATGGCGGAGCGTTGCAGTCGATAAGGGAAGCCGGCGCGACGAATTTGATCGAGTTTCACGAGGTTCCGTCGGAAATCCACATGCCCAGACTGGTCGAGCAGGGCCGCCAGTTCGATTTCATCTTTATCGACGGCGACCATCGCTTCGACGGCGCCTTCGTCGATCTGGTCTTCGCGCACAAATTGCTCGCGCCGGGCGGCGTGATGGCGATCGATGACACGGAATACGATTCGGTTTTTCTAGCGTGCCGGTTCGCGGAGACCAACTGGAACTATAGCTACGTCGCTGGCCATAGCGATCGCGCCAGCGACGGCGCCGGCCGCCATCGCTATCGCAACGCGCGACCGCGCCCGCAGATCGCCGCGTGGCGCAAGCCGATGGCCGATCCGGAACGCAACCAGCATCATTTCAATTCATTTGTCGATGATTTTTCACCCTATATCCGCGCGAACCGCATGAAGAGCAATCGCCTCGCGCATGCCGGACTGATCGCCCTGCGCGCGGGCGATCGCGAGGCCGCGCGGCGCTCGTTCGGCGCCGCGCTGCGCGAAGATCCGGCGCGCGTGAAGAACATCTTTCGCTATCTGCGCACCTATTTGCCGCCCGGGATGGCGCGCATATTGACCGGGCGCAGCAAGCGCGCCTGACGCGGACCGGCGCTCGCGCGGAAAGAATCGGGATCGGCCATGGAAATCAACGGCGTCGCCCATATTTTCGTCAGCGTGATCAAATTCGACGAATGCGCCGCGTTCTACCGGCGCTTGCTGCCGTTTCTCGGCCTGACTCATACCGTGCGCGACACTCCCGACCAGCTTTATTGCATCGGCGGACGCACCGGCTTCGGGGTCACGCGAGGCGCGCCGGAGTTCCGCGATTCGCCGTTTTCGCAGTCGCGCAGCGGATTGCATCACGTGTGCTTTCGGGCGCGCGAGCGCGAAGACGTCGATGCGGTCCATCGGCTGGCGCTTGAGCTGGGCGCGAAGATCGTCCGCGCGCCTGCAACGGGCCACTGGGCGCCCGGCTATTATTCGGTATTGTTCGAGGATCCGGACGGCATCCGGCTGGAGGTCAATCACATCCCCGGCAAAGGCCTGCTCGCGCCAGAGCCATCGAAGGGCTAACCGCGAATCCAGCTTCGTTTCGCGGTATTCGAACATTTGGCCGCAATCACCGGAGTCTTGGATTCGGTGAAAAGAGGAAGTCTTTTGCTTCAGCGCCTGCTGAAATCTCGATGGCCATTGCTTTAATAATCGGATTGTGAGTAAATTACGAGTAGGGCGGGCAGCTCGGAGGAGGCTGGCATGCTGAAAACTATGTTGTTGATGTTGAGGAATGAATTCTATGCCCGATCTCGAAATTCGGGAGACCGAAGAGCGCCGCTGCCCGCGAGATAAGACGATAGAACAGCTCGGGCTCGACGAAGAATTCGTCAGAGGTGTCCGGGAAGAACAACTGCCGTCGCCGTCCGGCCAACATCCTCCCGAGACGTTTGCGGGGCCGAGCCGGATTAAATTGGCTCGCGACCGATTTAAGGCGCTAATTCGCGACCGCAAGCTTTGTCATTTTAAAAATTTTCCGGATTATTTTGATTTGTGAGGGCTTCTATGGATACCGTTCGTCTGCAAATTGATCTCGACGAAGAGCAAATGAAGACGCTTGCGCAGATGATGGCCGAAGGAAAGGTTCGCACGAAAAAAGAGCTGTTCAACGCGGCGCTTACGCTTCTCCGCTGGGCAATGAAAGAGCGGAAAGCGGGCAGAATTATCGCTTCTGTTGATGTGTCTCGTGACAGCTATAAAGAGTTGGAAATGCCGGTCCTGTCCGAGGTAAGGGCGGAGACCAAGGCGGTTTGACCAAGGAGGACAAAACCAAGCTTTCGCTGGGCGACTTTGTTAGCGATATCGACGAAGCGCTTTTAGCCAGAACCCATCTGATGCGCGAATGGGCGTTGAAATGGATTCTCAGCCCCATCCTGATTGCGCCTGTGTTCGCATGTCTTATTCTTCTCATACTCGATGCTGTTGGCTGTATACGTCCAATGCGGGAAGGTCTGCTTTCAATCATCAGATGGGTACTGACCAGCGGTGTTGTAAGTTCGGCGCTTGGCGCGGGCTTCGGCTGGCTTTTCGATCGCGGCAAGGATTGATGGCGTCTCGCCGTGTACGGATTGCCGCCGTTTTTTGAATCGCGTAAGCTTGCCGTTTTGCGGGTGGACGCGAACTTTGCGCATGCACAGGCACGTAGCTCAGCGGGAGAGCACTTCCCTGACACGGAAGGGGTCGGCGGTTCAATCCCGCCCGTGCCTACCAGTTTTTTCGCCAAATTTGGCCTGCGCCATCCGTTTATCGCGCATGGCGGCTTTCCCCCGCCACGCCGGATACGCTTTGATGCCCGCTTAGATGAGCGCTGAAATCACCGTCACCGTTAACGGCCATCCCCGGACCGTTCCGGCGGGCGTACGGGTGCGCGAAGCGCTCGACGGCGCCGCCGGCCGCGACATAATCGCCGCGCGCGTCAACGGCAAGCTTATCGATCTCAATCGCGCGCTCGACGCCGACGCGGTAATCGAACCGGTCGCGGCGGACAGTCCCGAAGGCCTCGACATAATCCGCCATTCCACGGCGCATCTGATGGCGCAGGCGGTGCAAAGCCTGTTCCCCGGCACGCAGGTGACGATCGGGCCGACGATCGAGGACGGCTTCTTTTACGATTTCGCTCCGCCGCGCCCGTTCACGCTCGACGATCTGCCGAAGATCGAGCAGAAGATGCGCGAGCTGGCGAAGGCCGACCTCAAGGTGGAGCGCATCGAGGTTCCGCGCGCCGAGGCCGCCGAAACCTTCGCGCGGATGGGCGAAAAATACAAAGTCGAGATTATCGAGGGCATTCCGGAGGAGCGCGTCTCGATCTACCGGCAGGGCGACTGGATGGACCTGTGCCGCGGCCCCCATGTGCCCTCCACCCGCTACATCCGCGCCTTCAAGCTCACGGGCGTCGCCGGAGCGTATTGGCGCGGCGACGAGCGCAATGCGATGCTCTCGCGGATTTACGGCGCCGCCTTCGCCACCAAAGAGGCGCTTGAGGAACACCTCAAGCTGATCGAGCTGGCGCGCGCCCGCGACCATCGCAAGCTCGGCCGCGAACTCGGCCTGTTCATGTTCGATCCGATTTCGCCGGGTTCGCCGTTTTTTCTGCCGAAGGGCGCGATTATCTACAACGAGCTGGTCGATTACATGCGGCGGCTTTACCGGCGCTACGGCTTCGACGAGGTGATTACGCCGCAGATTTTCCGCAACGAGCTTTGGCATGCTTCTGGCCACTGGGACAATTTCCGCGACAACATGTTCCTGACGGTTGACCAAGAGGGCGACGGCCATATCGATTCGAGCGGCGAGGGCTGGCGTCACGGCTACGCGGTCAAGCCGATGAACTGTCCGGGACATACGTTCGTCTATGCCGCCGAAAAACGGTCCTATCGCGATCTGCCGCTGCGTATCGCGGATTTCGGCCGCCTCCATCGCGCGGAACGATCGGGCGCGCTGCACGGCCTGACGCGGGTGCGCACGATGGCGCAGGACGACGCGCATATTTTCTGCGCTCCTGAACAGGTGTCCGAAGAGATCGATTTGAATCTCAAAATGGTGCGCGACGTTTATGCCGCGCTCGGTTTCGAGCGCCTGGAGTCGAAACTCGCGACCATGCCGGAGAAGCATCTCGGGACCGTTGAGCTCTGGCGCGAGACCGAGGCGGCGCTGGGCCGCGCGCTCGATCGCAACCATCTGCCGTGGGAGGAAAATCCCGGCGAAGGCGCG
>JAJZAI010000065.1 GCA_021799495.1 Deltaproteobacteria bacterium | reverse complement strand
CATCAGCATCGGCCGCTGCCGCCGCTCCTCACCGCGCATCCGCCACTTCCTCCTCAACCACGATTACCCACTCAGACGAATTATAGGCGAGTGAAATTCAGGCGTTTATCAACGCCCTGCTAGGGCCGAGAATGACTATTTGCCCTACTCCGATTCTTCTCCGAGCCAGCGGAGGTGCGGACGGCGGGCGGCAGTGACTTCGTCCACCCGTCCAAGCCGAAGATTGTGCGGCGCGGTTTTGACCCGCTCCGGTTCGGCAATCGCTTCGTCGTAAATTTTTTCCATCGCCGCGATAAAATCGTCGAGCGTCTGGCGGCTTTCGGTCTCGGTCGGCTCGATCATCAGCGCGCCCGGCGCCACCAGCGGAAAATAGATCGTCGGCGGATGGAATCCGTAATCGAGCAGACGCTTGGCGATATCGAGCGTGCTCACGCCGGTGCGCGATTCGAGGTCGTGCGTCAGCACGCATTCATGCATCGCCGGCTCCGCCGAGGCGCTCGGATAGCGCCCGGCGAGCCGTTTGCGCACATACGCGGCGTTGAGAATCGCGATTCGGCTGGCGTCCGCCAGACCGTCCCCGCCCATCGCGAGAATATAGCTGTACGCCCGCGCCAGCATCCCGAAGTTCCCGTGATACGCGCGCAGCCGCCCGATCGAATCCGGACGGTCGCTGGCGAATTCCAGCGATCCGTCTGCCCGCCGCACAATCCGCGGCATCGGCAGGAACGGCTCCAGATGCGCCTTCACCGCGACCGGTCCCGCGCCTGGGCCGCCGCCGCCGTGCGGAGTCGAAAAGGTTTTGTGCAGATTGATATGGACGATGTCCGCGCCCATGTCGCCGGGCTTGGCTACGCCCAAAAGCGCGTTCATATTCGCGCCGTCGAGATAAAGCAGCGCGCCGCGTTCATGCAGCGCGGCGGCGATCTCCTCGATCTCCGGCTCGAAAATCCCCATCGTGTTGGGATTCGTGACCATCAGCGCCGCCGTCTCGTCGTCGAGCAGGCGGCGGATTTCGCCCGCTTCGAGATAGCCGCGGCGATGCGATTTCGCGACCACGACCTCGAAACCGGCCAGCGTGCAACTTGCCGGATTGGTGCCGTGCGCGGTGTCGGGAATAATCACCTTGCGCCGCACGCCGCCGCGCTTGCGCTCCCACGCCCGCACCATCAGCAGGCCCGCCAGCTCGCCGTGCGCTCCGGCGGCGGGCGCGAGCGAAACCGCGTCCATTCCGGTGATCGCGGCCAGCGCCGCTTCCAGCCGCGCCATCAATTCGAGCGCGCCCTGCGCCAGATGGACGGGCGCGGCGGGATGCAGCGACGCGAAGCCGGGCAGCGCGGCCATCTCGTCGTTGAGCGGTGGATTGTATTTCATGGTGCAGGAGCCGAGCGGATAAAACTGCAGCGCCTGTCCGAAATTGAATTGCGAAAGCCTGAGAAAATGGCGCAGCGCCTGCGGCTCGCTGACTTCGGGAAACCCGTCGATATCGGCGCGGCACAGGCCGGGGCCCAACAGCTCGATTGCGCGCGCCTCGCTCGCGGCGCCGCCGGGCGCATCGACGCCGCGCCGGCCGGGAGCCGACTCCTCGAAAATCAGCGCGACCGCATCGGCGCCGCGCGGCGCATCGAGGTTGTCCTTCGCGGGTGTTTCGGAAACGATTTTCTTCGCCACCGCCATCAGCCCACTCCCGCCAGCGAATCCGCCAGCCGCTCGATTTCCGCCGGCGAATTCGTCTCGGTAACGGTCACCAGAATCGCGTCGGCCAGCTCCGGATAGTCGCGGCCAAGCGGAATCCCGGCCAATACGCCGGCGGCCTCGGCGCGTTCGAGCGCGCGCGCCGGGTCGGCGACCGTGATCGCAAATTCATTGAAGAACTTGCCGCTGAAGCGCGCCGGGATTCCGGTCGCGCGCAGCCGGTCGCGTGCTTGCGCGGCCAATTCGACATTGCGCGCCGCCAGCTCGCGCAGGCCCCGCCGGCCCATCAGCGTCAGGTACGCGGTCGCGGCCAGTGCGCAAAGGGAATGATTGGTGCAGATATTCGAGGTCGCGCGTTCGCGCCGGATATGTTGCTCGCGCGTGGCGAGCGTCAGGCAAAAGGCGCGATTCCCGCGATTGTCGCGGGTTTGGCCGACCAGCCGGCCCGGCATCTGCCGCACCTGCGCCATCCGCGCGGCGAAGAATCCGACGCCCGGCCCGCCAAACTGAAGCGGCATCCCGAAACTCTGCCCCTCGCCGACCGCGATATCGGCGCCGAGCTCGCCGGGCGATTTGAGCAGTCCGAGCGCCAGCGGCTCGGCGGTGGCGGAAATCGTGATCCCGCCGGCTTGTTTGACGGCCGCGGCGATCTGACCGAGCGGCTCGATTACGCCAAAGGCGTTGGGATAGCCAACGACCGCGCACAGCAAGCGATCGTTCAGGTAAGGCGCCAGCGCCGACGGATCGGTCGCGCCGGTCGCGGGATCGAAAGGCGCCTCGACCAGTTCGAAATTCTTGAGCGCGCTGAGATAGGTCCGAATCGCCGCGCGATAGTCGGGCCATAGCGCGCGGGAAATAACCACGACGGTGCGCTTCGGAAGCACCCGATGGGCCATCAGGACCGCCTCGGCCGCCGCCGAGGCGCCGTCGTACATGCTGGCGTTCGCGACTTCGAGGCCGGTCAACTGCGCGATCATGGTCTGGAACTCGAAGATCGCCTGGGTCGTTCCCTGACTGGCCTCGGGCTGATAGGGCGTGTAGCTGGTGGCGAATTCGGCGCGCGAAATGACCGCGCGGACCGCCGCGGGCACAAAATGGCGGTAGTAACCGCCGCCGAGAAAGCTCGCGAAAACGTCCGATACGGCGCGATTGCGTGCGGCCAATCCGCTCATCTCCGCCGCGACCTCGGCCTCGGACTGGCCCGGTGGAAGCGCGATCGCCGCCCGATCGCGAAGCCTTTTGGGCACGTGCTCCAGCAAATCGTCCAGCCGGGCGACGCCGATCGTCCTTAACATTACGGCGATATCGTCTTCGGTATGCGGAATGAATCTCATCCGAATTTGGCTTTCCTGGCTTCGATTATGTAACTACGTGGCAATTCAGGCGGGCCGCCGGTAGAACGGAAGCCCGGTCAGCTCTGCTTCAACGGCGCGATTGCGAATCACGACGTCGAGCTTGTCGCCGGACTTGAGCGGCCATTGCGGACGGATAAATCCCATCGCGAGCGGCCGGTCGAAAGTTGGCGCGAAGGTGCCGCTCGTGACCACGCCGATGTCCGAATTGTCCTTACGCAATTGATAGCCTTGGCGTGCGATGCTGCGCCGGTCGATCGTTTGCAACCCGATCAGCCGCTTGCGGACAGCGCCATCCCGATGGGCCGCAAGGACGTTTTCGCCAATAAAATCGCGGCCAAATTTGACGAAAACGCCCAATCCCGCCTCGATCGGCGAGGTCTGCCGATCCAGTTCATGGCCGTACAGTGGCAATCCCGCCTCCATCCGGAGCGTGTCCCTGGCGCCCAATCCGCACGGCTTGATGCCCGCCGCGGCGCCGGCGTCGAGCAGCGCTTCAAACAGGCGCGCACCGTCGCGTCCGTCGCAAAAGAGCTCGAATCCGTCTTCGCCCGTATAGCCGGTTCGCGCCGCGAGGCACCTGACGCTCGCGACCTCGCCATCCGCGAACCGAAACCGTTTTACTGATGCTATCGGAAAACTCGCCACTTTCGCCAAAATCTCTACCGCTTCAGGACCTTGAATCGCCACCAGCGCCGTCGCCTCGCTACGGTCGCTCATCGTGGCGCCGCCGTGATTTTGCTCGCAGAGCCAATTCCAATCGGTCGCAATGTTCGATGCGTTCACACACAGCATATAGCGGTCCGCCGAACGACGATAAACGATTAAATCATCGATCGCGCCGCCGTCCGGCGCGCACATAATCGTGTATTGAGCCTGACCGTCAACGAGCCGCGCGGCGGAATTGGTGAGCGTGTGTTCAAGCAGATCCAATGCGCCCGCACCCGATACATCGAACTCGCCCATGTGGCTTAAATCGAATATTCCCGCCGCCGAGCGTACCGCACGATGCTCCTCGATTATGCCGGCATAGTTCAGCGGCATCAGATAGCCGCCGAACTCGGTCATGCGCGCGCCAAGCCGGCGATGCGCCTCGACAAGCGACGTATGCTTGACCGTTTCCATCAGTACATCTAATTTTACCAGAGTCCGCGCGGGTAACGAACGAATCTCACCTTTCGCACTTCCAATCAGATTTAATCGTTTAACCAACAGGCGGTTTACGTAACCGGCGCCATCGCGATGCCAGCGATTATCATGGACGGCCGCAAGGCCGGCGATTTTCTTAAGCCCTATCTTTTGGCGCACGCGCAAGAGTTGGCCGAAAGGCGCCACTTCACGCCCCATCTTGCCGCGATTCTGGCCGGCGACGATCCGGCGTCGGCGCAATACGTTAAGAACAAACAGCGTTTAGCGCAGGCGTTGGGCTTCAAGAGTTCGACGATCCGAATCGCGACGGCCGAAGCGACTGCCGACCGCCTGCGAGAGACGATTGCGCGCTTGAACGGCGATCCCGCGGTCACCGGAATCCTGCTGCAACTTCCGCTGCCCGGCGGCATCGACGTGTTTCCATTATTCGACGCGATCGATCCGATGAAGGACGTGGACAGTGTGGGCGCCGCAAGCATCTCAGGATTTTATCGCGGCCAGTGGGGCCGCTTTATTCCGTGCACTCCGCGAGGCGTGCTGACCCTTCTTGATTTCTACAAAGCGCCCGTTGACGGCAAGCGTGCCGCCGTGATTGGCCGCAGCGATATCGCCGGCAAACCGATGGCTCTGATCCTCGGCGGGCGGCTGCGCAACGCCACGGTGACGTGGTGCCATCGCCACACCAGCGACCTCGAAGACATCTGCCGCGAATCGGACATAATCGTGTCATGCGCCGGCGTGGCGCTGCCGGGCCGCGACTTTTTGATCACCGCCGATATGGTCAGGCCGGGCGCCTGCGTGATCGACGTCGGTTTTCGCCGGATTGCGCCCGGCCGCTTCGCCGGCGACGTGGATTACGAGGCGGTGCGCGAAGTCGCCGGATGGATCACGCCGAATCCGGGCGGCACCGGTCCGATGACCGTGGTCGCGCTGATGCAGAATCTGATCGACGCGGCGCGTTACCGGCTGGGGATGCCGCGCGCGGAATATCCCGTCTAAACTTCCCTTCGCGCGCTGGCTCGACTCTCTGCAAACGTTTACATTCACGCTCAGGAGATTTTCCGAATCCAATTATGGCTTCAGACAATCCCGTTGGCTCCAACGGCGAAAAACGCACGCTAGGCGAGATTCTGATCGGCCCCGCGCGCGACGTTAAGGACCCGCATATATTCCATCAGCTTTCCCTGATTGCGTTTCTGGCCTGGGTCGGCCTCGGCTCGGACGGCTTGAGCTCGTCATGTTACGGCCCCGAAGAGGCGTATCTCGCCCTCGGGCAACATCAGTACATGGCGGTATTCCTCGCGATGCTGACGGCGCTGACGGTCTTCATCATCTCGGCCTCCTATTCCCAGACCATCGACGAATTTCCGACCGGCGGCGGCGGCTATCTGGTGGCGACCAAGCTGCTTGGCCGCTATCCGGGCGTGGTCTCGGGCTCCGCGCTGGTGATCGACTACGTTCTGACGATTTCGATTTCGATCGCCAGCGGCGCCGACGCCATCTTCAGCTTTCTTCCGATCGGCTGGCAGGTTTACAAGTTCTGGGCCTGCATTCTCGTGGTCGTCGTGCTGATCGGCATGAATTTGCGCGGCGTCAAGGAATCGGTGCTGTCGCTGCTGCCGATTTTTCTCGCCTTCGTGGTCACGCACATCTGGTTGATTACTTACGCGCTGGTGGAGCGCTCGCCCGAAATTCCCGGCGCGGTGCATACCGCGATCACGCAAAGCCGCGCGAGCATGCACAGCCTGGGATTTTTCGCGATCGCGATAATTTTCCTGCGCGCCTACAGCCTCGGCGGCGGCACTTATACGGGCATCGAAGCGGTCAGCAACGGCTTGCCGATTCTCCGCGAGCCACGCACCGTCACCGGCAAGCGCACGATGCTCTACATGGCGGTTTCACTGGCCTTCGTCGCCGGCGGAATCCTGTTCGGCTACATGCTGTTCAACGTCGAGCCGGAAACCGGCAAGACGCTCAACGCCGTCCTGTTCGAAAAGATGGCGTCGCACTGGACGCTCTTCGGCCTGCATCTGGGGCTGCCGATCGTAACCTTCACGCTGCTGACCGAGGGCGCGCTGCTGTTCGTCGCCGCGCAGACCGGTTTCGTCGACGGACCCCGCGTGCTCGCGACGATGGCGACCGATCGCTGGTTGCCGCGACGTTTTTCCAACCTGAGCGCGCGGCTGGTGACGCAGGACGGCGTGCTCGCCATGGGCCTTGCGGCGGGCGCGATTCTGGCCGGCACGCACGCCAGCGTCGATCTGCTGGTGGTGCTTTACGCGATCAACGTGTTCGTCACTTTCACGCTCTCCCAGCTCGGCATGACCGTGCACTGGTGGCAGTCGCGCGCGACCGAGCGGCGATGGCTGCACAAGCTGTCGATCAACGGGGTCGGATGCACCTTCACCGCGCTCATCCTGGTTCTCACGATCACGCTGAAATTCGATCAGGGCGGATGGGTGACCGTCGCGATGACCGGCGGCCTCGTCGCCATCTGCGTCAGCGTGCGCGCGCACTATGAACGCGTGCGCAAGGCGATCGAACAACTCGAGGCCGACGTCCTGCCCGAAATCTTCGCCGCGAAAGAGAAAGCCCCCGCGCCGCGCGATCCCGACGCGCCCACGGCGGTGCTGCTGGTCAACGGCTTCAACGGACTCGGTCTGGCGACGCTGACCACGATTCAACGGCTGTTCGATAATCAGTTCCACAACGTGGTCTTCATCGGCGTGGGCGAGGTCGATTCCGGACTGCTTAAGGGGCCCAAAGAACTGCGGCAACTGGAACAGCAGATGGCCGACGACATGCTCGAGTACTGCCGGTTCGCCGCCGATCTCGGCTTCCATCCGGAACTGCGCACCGGAATCGGCGCGGACGTCGTCGCGGAGTTGCATCGGCTGTGCCTTGAAGTCGCGCGCGAATTTCCGCATTCGGTATTCTTCGCCGGCAAGCTGGTGTTCACCAACGAGCTCGACGGCTACGTGAGCCGCTTCCTGCACAACCATACCGCGGTCGAAGTGCAGAACTGGCTGCAACTTTACGGCTACAGCCTCGTGATTCTGCCAGTGCGCGTGAGCATGGGCCAGGCGAAACTTCCGGCCGGCGTCGCGCCGCCGAAACCCGCCGTATCCCAGCCGCCAATCGCGATGCAGAAATAGCCGCGCGCGACTGGTTAAGTTGCGCAGTCGCAGTCGCGGCTCTCGCAGCGTCATTCGCGGGCTTGACCCGCGAATCCATAACACTGGATGCCCAGGGCAAGCCCGGGCATGACTATCAAGAGGAACTCATCAAATCGACGGATGCCCGGGCGCGACTAACCAGAGAAACTCGCAAATGCGCAGGCCCTCCCCAACCGGGGCATTCCCGACGTAATTCGCAAGACCCGACACTAAATCAGCGTGGTCTCGGGTTCCGGGATGACGCGGTTTTCGATAGCGCCGATTCTTTCGATTTCGATCTTCACGACGTCGCCCGCTTTCAGAAAGCGCGGCGGCTTCATCGCGAACGCCACGCCGCCCGGCGTGCCGGTCGAGATTACCGTGCCGGGTAGGAGCGTGAAGACGGTCGAAAGCGTCTCGACGATCGCGTAGCAATCGAACACCAGATTTTTCGTGTTGGAATGCTGGCGGATTTCGCCGTTGACGCGGGTGGTCAGTTCGAGCGCGTGCGGATCGCCGATTTCGTCCGCCGTGACCATCCAGGGCCCGATCGGCCCGTGCGTATCGAACGATTTGCCAAGCGTCATGGTCTGCGCCTTGAACTGCCAGTCGCGCACGCTCACGTCATTGACGGCGAGGTAGCCGGCGATCACTTCGTGCGCGCGGGCGCGCGGCACGTGGCGGCATCGCCGGCCGATCACGAAGCCCAGTTCGCCCTCGTAATCGAGCGCGGTCGAAACGCGCGGCAGATGAATCGGATCGTTCGGCCCGGCGATGCAGCTCGATTGCTTGTTGAAGAAAAGCGGAAATTCCGGCTTCTTCATCCCGGACTCGGCGATATGGTCGGCGTAATTCAGGCCGATCGCGAGGAATTCGGGCGGACGCGCGATCGGCGCCTCGAGTTTCACTTCCTCCAAATCCAGCCGCGGCGCGCGCGCGGCGGCGCGGCCGGCGCGATCGAGCGCGCCGGGGCCGGCCGCCAGCAGGGCGCCAAGCTCGCTGGGCAGTTCCGGCGCGGATTCGCCCAGATCGGCGATTTCGCTTCCGATCACAACGCCGACCCGGGTCACGCCGTCATGGGTGAAAGTCGCAAGTTTCATCGTCGCAATCTCCGCAATGACTATTCGCCGAGCCGCGCCATCGTCGCGCGGTTGAGTCCTTTTTCGGCGCGGTAGCGCGTCAGCTCCGAGGCCGATTCGCCGGCGCGGTAGCGCCGCGCAAGTTCGTCGGGATCGAAATCGACGCCGATCGGATTTTTGGCGAAATCCGCGCTCTTGAAAAACGCGTGGAGCGATTCGGTATCGGGAAAATTGTCGATCTGCAATTCGACTTTGTTGCCGTCGGGATCGCGATAGTACATCGAGGTCGTCATCCCGTGATTGATATTGGCGACCGGCGTGACGCCCGCGGCCTTGAGCCGTTCGTAGGTCGCGACCAAATCGCCCAGATTGGCGTAGGTGTAGGCGAGATGGTCGAGTCCGGCCGAGCGCGGCGGACGTTCGACCGTGCCGGGAAACGCCGCGAGCGCGAGCCGGTGATGCTCGTCGTCGTAGGTCATGAACGCGAGCATCGGGGTCTGGAAAACGACGCGCGCGCCGAGCACTGTGCGATACCATTCGAGCATCTCGTTGAGCCGCGTGGTGCGCAGCACGGCGTGGGCGAACTTGGCGGGCGGAATCGGCGCGGCGGCGCCATCGGAACGAGCGGAACCATTTTCAGCCATTGGCCTTGCTCCCTCGCCGGCGCGGTCGCGGCGCGCCGGCTTTGGACCGACCATAGCAAATCCGCCTCGGCCGCCGCGACCGCGCGCGCCTTGCCGAAGCGGCGTCGCAATTGCTAGAGCACGGACAGGAAGGCGCCCGAAGCGCAGCACATCGATGCGTCTTCGCCGATAAATTCGGGCGCGCTTCAGGAGGTTTCGCGATGGCGGCAGGATCGCAAAGGCATGTGCTTGACGGCGTCAAGGCCCTCGATTTCACGCAGTTCGTGGCGGGGCCGACGGTGACCAAGCTGATGGCGGAGATGGGCGCGGAGGTGATCAAGATCGAGCTGGCGCCCGACGGCGATCGCTCGCGCGGCATCGCGTACCTCAAGAACGATCGCAGCGGATACTTCGTGCAGCAGAATCGCGGCAAGCTGAGCCTGTGTCTCGATCCGCGCACACCCGCGGGCAAGGAAATCCTGCGCGGCCTGATTGCGAAGGTTGATGTGATGGTCGAGAATTTTGCGCCCGGCGTGATCGGCCGGATGGGCCTCGGCTACGAAGAGGCGCGCAAGCTCAATCCGAAAATCATCATGTGTTCGGTTTCGACCTTCGGCCAGACCGGCCCGCTGGCGAACGACCCCGGCTACGATTTTATCGGCCAGGCGTATGCGGGCGTGACCTCGCTCAGCGGCGAAGCGGATGGGCCGCCGTATCCGCCGATGCTCGCGATAGGCGACGTTTCGACGGGCGTGCACGGCCTCGCCGCGATCGCGTGCGCGCTGTTCTATCGCGACCGCACCGGCGAGGGCCAGTTCATCGACGTCTCGCTGCTCGACTCATATTTTCACTATCACGACTGGAGCGTGCAGACGGTCAGCGCGAGCGGCGGCGCGCAACGGCCTGCGCGCAGCGGCCGGCACTATCCTTCGCTGGCGCCGGCCGGGATGTTCAAAATGCGCGGCGGATGGATTTTCATCATGGCCTGGCTCGACCATCACTGGGTGAAGCTGTGCGAGATCATGGGACGGCCGGAACTCGGCAAGGATCCGCGCTTCATCGACAATCCAACCCGGCTGAAAAACCGGCCGGAGTTAATCAAGGTAATCGAGGACTGGCTGGCGCGGCTGCCCAGCGACGACGCCGCGATCGCGGCGCTGCGCGAGGCGCGCATTCCGTCGGCGCCGGTGCTGACGGTCGAGCAGGCGATGGCGCATCCGCATCTGATCGAGCGCCGCACCGTGCGCACGATTCATGATCGCGTGATGGGCGATTTCCAGGTGCCCGGCTTTCCGCTGCGCTTCTCGAATTTTCCCGAGGAGCTGGAGCTCGACGCGCCGTTCCTGGGCGAGCACAACGCGCGCGTGCTGGCGGATTATCTGGGTTACGCGCCCGGCGATATCGAGCGATTGACGCGCGCCGGCGTGCTTTTCAGCAAGCCGACGTAGGACAGTCGCGCCGCAAGGTTCAGGCGCATCCGGCCAGCCGCATCACTTCGCGCACGCCGTCTTCGGTATCGGTCTCCGGCGCCCATCCAAGGACTTCGCGCGCCGCGGACAGATCGGCAAGGGTATGGCGCGGATCGCCGGGCCGCGCCGGCGCATGAACGACTGGCCCGCCGATTATCTCCGCGATTCGATTGACGCTCGCCGCGCGGCCGCGGCCGATATTGAGCGCGCGGCCGTCGGCGATCGCGCAATCCATCGCGGCGAGGTTGGCGCGCACGACGTCGCGCACATGCGTGAAATCGCGCGTCTGTCCGCCGTCGCCGTTAATCGTCAGCGGGCGGTTGGCGAGCTTCTCGCGAAGAAAGACACCGATCACGGTGACGTACGCTCCCTCGGTCGCCATCCGCGGGCCGTACACGTTGAAGTAGCGCAGCGTCAGCGCCGGCATCCCGTGCAACCGATGGAACATCCGGACGTACTGCTCCGCGGCGAGCTTTTGCAGCGCGTAGGGATTGAGCGGATTCGGCGTCATCGTTTCGACCAGCGGCATCGTGGGCTGCTCGCCGTAAACCGACGACGATCCGGCGTAGATAAAGCGGCCGACGCCGGCCTCGCGCGCGGCGATCAAGACGTTGAGCGTGCCGATCACGTTGACCAGATCGGTTTCGACCGGCCGCTCGATCGAGAGCATCACGCGCGGCATCGCGGCGAGATGGAACACGCAATCGACGCCCACCATCGCGGGCCGAATCGTATCGATATTGCGCACGTCGGCGACGCACAACTCGGCCGCGGAGTTCAGATTTTCGCGCGCGCCCGAGGAGAAATTGTCGAGCGCGCGCACCTGCGCGCCGCGTTCGATCAAAGCGTCGGCGAGATGCGAACCGATAAAGCCGGCCGCGCCCGTGACCAGCACGCGCCGCCGATGCGCTCGCGTAATCCCTTCAGCCATCGCGGGAATGTTAGCGGCCGGAACGCGAAAACGCGATTACCCGCGCGGCGGGCACCGCGTCTTCAGAACGGGATGGCGATGCCGGGACCGCCGAAACCGAAGCCGCCGAAACCACCGCCAAATCCGCCGAAACCGCTGCCAAATCCGAAGCCCGGCGGACCAAAGAGGCCGGGCCCCATCATCATTTGCTGCTGCTGCATCTGCTGCGCTTCCATCGCCTGGCGGTCGCGTTCGGCCACCTGGTTTTCGAGCTTGATGTTTTCATAACGCTGGTAAGCGGCTTCATTGCCGTGGAACAGGCAGTTGCAACTGTCCGGATCGGCCATCCAGTAATGTGTCGCGCCGTTGGCGTCAATGTAGCTCGACATCTGCAAGGGCGGCAGCGACTTGAGTTCGGTGGTCTGCTGCGGCGTCGCGGCGGGCAGCGCCGTGAAACCGGCGGCCTGCAGCATCGGATCGATGTTGGCCGCCTGCTGCTGCGGCGTCGGCGGCGTCGCGAAGGGATTCGGCAGCGCGCCGCCGGCAGCGGAACATCCGGCAAGCGCGCACGCGGCGGCGATCAAGCCAAGCCGCGCGGCCCATCCGACCGTCGAGCGCGGATTCAATCTTGCGCGCCTTGGGAGCGTCGCAGCGCCGTTCGCCATACGATCAAAAGGCTGGCACGTCCCCGCATCGCCCGCAACGCCCGAAATCGGCAGCGATCTTCCGGCGCGTCGCACGATGCGAGCAGGGATTCTGTGCGCGCCATCCTTTTTTTGGAGCCGCAAGAGAACGTTCAACTGACTCCCAAATCGTCATTCGCGGGCTTGACCCGCGAATCCATGGGGATGGATGCCCGGGTCAAGCCCGGGCATGACTATCAAGAGGAACTCGCCAAATCGATGGACGTCCGGCTACAGTTTGAGAACATAGCCCTCGTGATTTACGCCGGAGATATAACGTTCAAGCCGGTTACATATTTCCGCCCGGCTACGTGTTCCCGCTTGGCGTAACGGGAATTTTTGACAACCAGGCAGGCGTCGCATACGTGAGCGTCGTGAGGGCAAACCTGCATTGATGGCGGCACGTCGAGAAGAGGATTAACTTAATGAGAAACACCATACTTGCCGCTGTAGCGCTCATTTTTGCGATGGCAGGACTCGGGAGAACTGCTGGGCAGGTCCAAATCCTATGGAACGAATCCAATGCGCGAACCTTGGAAGCACTGACGAAGGCCGACGTTGCTAACATTCTCAATGCCGCGCCCGACAGCGCAAACGATCTTACGCCTGGCCAAATAGACCAGTTCAGGTTTGCCGACCTCGAGGGAAATGGAAAATATGAATTACTGCTCACGGAATCCGGACCTTGCGCCTCATTCGTTATGATTCTTCGGCAGATAGGCGGCGGGTATCTCAACCGGCAGGCGTTCTTTGGCGGCGCAAATCTCAACACAGCGACAAGAGATCTGAACGGCGATGGTAAACAGGAATTGATAATCTTGACTCCACTGGTCTCTCACAGTTGCACCGATATGGTGACCTGGCCAGTGGTTTACAGTTTGAAGAGGGGCAAATACGTCGAGGCGAGCCGCGACTTCCCCAACTACTACGACAACGAAGTCCTTCCCGAACTCGACCAACAGATCAGCAAGGCTCAGGCGAAGGTCGCCGCGGGCAAGCGCAACTACGAATACAGGCTGGCCGGGCTAATCATGGAACGGGATCAGATTCTGCGCGTGCTTGGCCGCAATCCGACGGCCGGCCTGAATCACGCCTATCAGTGGCTGAACAGCGACGACCCGGATCTGCTACAAGACGCCGAGGTTACATTCAAGGAAATCGGCGGCCACAAAGCTGACGAACAAGCGGCGCGAGATAAACGAGTGCGTGCGTTTTGCGCGCGCTATCCTGGTACTTCAATGTGCAAGCAGTCGGCCGCAAGCAGGCCCGCCGTCGATCATTGATCTTTCACAGGGAAAAAAACAGATCAACCCCGCATTCGCCATCTATATTCAAAGCTGGCGCGTCGCCGCCCGCCTGAGCGTCGACGCGCCCGGCCGAAGGATTGATACGTCGTGACGGCCGCAATTGGCGTCGTCCGCCAACCGGGCGTTGGCGAGCCTCTGGATTGGAAAAAAATTTGAATATCGTCGGGGCCGGCGTCGTCAAAGCGGTTTGAGGCCAGCAATCGCGCCAGACCGAAATGCGGTCGCGCCAAGGCTGCGGGTTTGGACAAATGCGTGCGGATGTTAAGCACAATCTGGGCAAGCGGCTAGCTCTTGGCGCGGCGGTTTGTTTTCTGTTCGCGTTATCCGGGAGAGCGGCGTTTCATGCGGCGGCGCGCAATTCGCCGCATCGCGAGTCGTCGCGGCGCGTGATGGGCAAGTTGCTTGACGCCTCTTGCGAGCCGCTCGCGGGCGGCGAAAAGCCGCGGCTGCAACCCATCTTCGCGGTGCGCGTCGAGCCTTACGCGAACGCCTTTTGCTGGCGGGCGAGACGCCGCACCCTTCCTGGCCTCCAATATTCGTTTGGCTATGTGAGCGCCCGCAAGCTGCTCATCGCCCTTCAGCGGTTGTCTTTGAGCGATCCTCCGCTCCTTCGCGCATAGACGCGACACTTCTCAATTTCAGAAATTTTCCGTTCGCGGCGAGCGAATTCGATGGAGCTGCAAAAGCCTGTCGAGTTCGGCCGCAGGGCTGGCGTCTTTCATTGGCGGACTGGTTCTTGGAACCGGGAGCGCCGCGCCGTGCGCAATGAATTATAGGTCGTCCCATGCCGAGTTTTTCGCTCAGAAATCCATATC
>JAJZAI010000023.1 GCA_021799495.1 Deltaproteobacteria bacterium | reverse complement strand
ATATGAACGCCAACGAGGTCATCTCGAACCGCGCGATCGAAATGGCGGGCGGCGAGATGGGCTCGAAGAAGCCGATCCATCCGAACGATCACGTCAACATGGCGCAGTCGTCGAACGACACTTTTCCAACCGCGATGCATATCGCGGCGGCCGAGGAGCTGACCCATCGCCTGTCGCCGGCGCTCGTGAAACTGATCGATTCGCTCAGGCGCAAGCAGGCCGAGATCGACGATATCGTCAAAATCGGCCGCACCCATCTGATGGACGCGGTGCCGCTCACGCTCGGCCAGGAATTTTCCGGCTATATCGCGCAGCTTGAGCAGAACGCCGCGCGCATCAAGGCGATCATGCCCGACGTGCTCGACCTTGCGATCGGCGGCACGGCGGTCGGCACGGGATTGAACACCCACCCCGAGTTCGCCGAGCGCTGCGCCGCGCGAATCGCGAAGCTCACCGGACTGCCTTTCAAGTCCGCGCCGAACAAGTTCGCCGCGCTGGCCGGTCACGACGCGCTGGTGATGGCGAGCGGAACGCTGAAGACGCTGGCCTGCTCGTTGATGAAAATCGCCAATGACATCCGCTGGATGGGATCCGGGCCGCGCTGCGGACTCGCCGAACTGCAATTGCCGGAAAATGAGCCCGGCTCGTCGATCATGCCGGGCAAGGTGAATCCAACCCAGTCCGAAGCGATGACGATGGTGTGCGTGCAGGTGATGGGCAACGACGCCGCGATCGGCTTCGCCGGCTCGCAGGGCAATTTCGAGCTCAACGTCTTTAAGCCGGTGATCATCCATAATCTGCTGCATTCGATCACGCTGCTATCCGACTCCTGCGTACTGTTCGCGAAATACTGCGTGGACGGCATCGAGGCGAACCGCCAGAAGATCAAGCACTACCTGGAAAGCTCGCTAATGCTGGTGACGGCGCTGAGCCCGCATATCGGCTACGACAAGGCGGCCAAGGTCGCGAAACATGCGCACGAAAAAGGGACCACGCTGCGCCACGCCTGCATCGAGCTGGGCTTTCTTTCGGGCGAAGACTTCGACCGGTTCGTCGTGCCGGAAAAGATGATCGGGCCGGAGGCCTGATCTGCGAGCGGCGCCGCACGCGTGCGGCGGATGGAGAAATCGCGATGGAGCGACTCGGCATAGGGCTGGTGCTTCCACAGCGCGCAATCCTGTTCGGCGCGGCCGGATGGCCGGATTTGATCGAACTGGCGCGCGCCGCCGATGGCGATCAGCGCTTCGGCTCGGTATGGGTCGGCGACAGCATTATGGCCAAGGCGCGTCCCGACCCGATCGCGACGCTGGGCGCGCTCGCCGCCGCGACCTCGCGCGTGCGGCTGGGGGTGGGATGCATGGCGAGCTTTCCGCTGCGCGATCCGGTGGTCTTTGCAGCGCAATGGGCCTCGCTGGATTCGCTCTCGAGCGGGCGCATGCAGCTCGCGGTCTGCACCGGAATCGGCCTGGGCGGCACGAGCGCGCGCGAGGGCGCCGTCTGGGGCGTGCCGGATCGCGAACGCGGGGCGCGGATGGCCGAAAACATGGGAATCTGCCGCCGGCTCTGGAGCGAAGACGACGTAAGCTTCGCCGGGCGCTTCCGCGCCTTCGAGCACGCGACCATCCGGCCGCGTCCGGAACAGGCGCCGTGTCCAATCTGGATCGCCGCCAATCCGCAGCCCGCGATGGCCGAAAAGCCGCTCCGGCGCGTCGCGCAAACCGCCGACGGCTTCATGCTGGCCGAGGTGCGGCCGGGATTGTTCGCCGCGCTCTGGCCCAAGCTCGAACGATGCCTGCGCGAGGAGGGCCGCGACCCGGCAGAGTTTCCGAATATCGTCTATCTGAACGTGAATATCGCGCGCGACCGCCAGGCAGCGCTCGAAGAGACCGGCCGCTTTCTCAACGAATATTACGGACCGGTGTTCACGCCCGAGATGGCCGCGGCATGGACCGCGGCGGGAACGCCGCGCGACTGCGCCGGCCATCTGCGCAGGTTCGCCGACGCCGGCGCGAAAGCGGTAGCGCTGCGCATCACGGGATGGGATCCGCGCGCCCAGTTCGAGCGGCTGCGCAACGAAGTCCTGCCGCTGCTCGATAATCCGTCGGCTTAATCACGGCTTCAAATCGTAAAACCGCATCGCGCCGGCGGCCAGCACCTTGCCGAGCGTCGGCTCCGGCAGGCCCATCGATTTGATCATCCGCGGCGCGCCGGTAAAGCCGTCGAAGTGCGGATAGTCGGTGGCCCAAAGGATATTTTCCGCGCCGATATAATCGGCCAGCAGCGCCAGCGACTTTTCGACCGGCTCGAACGAAACGAAACACTGGCGGCGGAAAATTTCGCTCGGCCGCGCCGCAAGGCCGGTGTCGTTCATTCCGAGATCATCGAAATGACGATCCATGCGATCGAGCCAGCCCGCCATCCAGCCGCCACCCGATTCCAAAAAGCCAACGCGCAGTTGAGGAAACCGATCGCATGGTCCACACATGATCATGCTGGCCGCCGCCGTCATCATCTCCAGCGTATGCGCGACGCAGTGGCGCACCGCCCGGCGATGGCCCTCGAAACGGTCCATCGCGAGGGTGGGCTGGCCGCTTTCGGCGCCGCTGTGAATTCCGATCGCGAGGTTCAACTCGACCGCCGCGCGCCAGAGCGCGTCGTTGGCCGGATCGTGCAGCACGCGGCCGTTGTACGGATTCGGCCGCACGAAGGCGGCGCGGAAGCCCAGCTCGCGCGCGGCGAAGCGCATCTCCGCAATGGCCAACTCCAGCGCTTGCATCGGCAGCATCGCGACCCCGAACAGCCGGTCAGGATAAGGCGCGCAATAATCGGCCAGCCAGCGGTTGTAGGCGCGGCACACGGCGGCCGAAAGTTCCGCGTCGTCGATCGCGCCGAGGAACAGGCCCAAGCTCGGATAGAGGAATGCCGCGTCGATTCCTTCGCCGTCCATGTCCGGGATGCGCTGGTGCGGGTCGAAGCCGCCGGGCTTGCCTTCGGCGTATTTCCCCCAGACGGAGACCCGGCCCTCGCGCGCGCCGATCGCGCCGGTCGCACCGATTTTCACGCGGCGGCGGCCTGGGCCGTTGTCGGTCATCTCGCGCGCGCCGAGCGCCATGATCTCCGCGCCTTCGTCGTTGACGATAATGCGCGGCGCGCGGTCGCGGAATTTCGGCTCGATATAATCCAGCCACATGTTCGCCGGTTCGAGCACATGCCCATCGGCGTCGATTACCGCATACGAACGCGCCATCGCGACTCCCTGAAATTGCGAGGTTGCGCTTAGGATCAAACCATTGCGCGATCCGCCGCACAAGCGGCGGAATTCATGCGCTCGGCTGCATCATGCGCCACATCCGCACGCCGATCGGCGCGAATTCGCCAATCACCCGGTAGCCGCATCGCGTGTAGTAGGCAACGTTGGCTTCGGTCGCGGTTTCGAGATAGACGCCAGCCAGATCCGGCCGCTGGCGCGCCTGATCACGCAGATAATCGAGCATCGCGATTCCAAAATGGCGGCGCTGGAAGGATGGATCGACGCCGAGCACGTTGAGATAAAGATGCGGTTCTGGAGGCCGATGCTTGAGCAGAGCATCGAGCGCCGAAATCGCCCGGCGCAGTCCGTCGAAGCCAAGCGCGCTCATCAGCGCCGGCAACTGCGCGATTCCGCTCAGGATCGTTCCGATGCTGCTCGAAGCGTGCGCGACCTGCTCGATAATCGCGGCTCCGGCCACGCGGCCGTTATCAAGCACGCCGAGCAAAGGCTGGCCGTGATGGCGCTGCTCGGCCAGCATCACGCCGAATAGTCCGATCATCCGGCGAATTCGATCCTGTTCCGGCGCCGCGGCGCCGACGATCGCGGCCACCAGCGGATCGTTGACGAACGCGCGGGCCAGCACCGCCGCCGCTTCGCGATTCTGGACGGGAAAGAGCAGCGCCACTTCGGGCCGGCCCGATTGATTTTCCATCGGTGTGTCCTCACATCCGAAATACGCCGAAACCCGCCGGTGCAGGAATGCCGGCGTTGAGCGACGCCGCGATTCCGAGCGCGAGCGCGGCGCGCGTCTCCACCGGATCGATCACGCCGTCATCCCACAGGCGCGCGCTGGCGTAATAGCAACTCGATTCGTATTCGTATTTTTCGAGCGTCGGACGCATGAACTCGGCCTGCTCCCGCGGCGACATCGACCCGCCCTCGCGCGCCATCTGCTCCAGCTTCACCGTCAGCAGCGTATTCGCGGCCTGTTCGCCGCCCATCACCGAGATGCGCGCGTTCGGCCACATGAACATCAGGCGCGGCGAGTACGCCCGTCCACACATCCCGTAATTGCCCGCGCCGTTCGACGCGCCAATTATCACCGTGAACTTCGGCACCTGCGCGTTCGCGACCGCATTGACCATCTTGGCGCCGTCCTTCGCGATTCCGCCCTGCTCGTAGCGCTTGCCGACGATGAACCCCGTGATGTTCTGCAGGAAGATCAGCGGGACGCGCCGCGCGCAGCACAACTCGATAAAGTGCGCGGCCTTCAACGCGGATTCGCTGAAGAGCACGCCGTTGTTGGCGATTATCCCGACCGGATAGCCGTGGATCCGCGCGAAGCCGCACACCAGCGTCGCGCCGTAGCGCGCCTTGAACTCGTGCATCCGGCTGCCGTCCACGATTCGTGCGATCACCTCGCGCACCTCGTAAGGCTTGCGCGGATCGGGCGAGACGATGCCGTAAAGCTCGGCGGGATCGTAGTAGGGATCTTCGGGTTCGTCCGGCGGCTGCAAGTCGGATGCGGCGCGCGGTCCGAGATTCTCGAAAATCCCCCGCACGATCTCCAGCGCGTGCTCGTCGTTGTCCGCCAGATGGTCGCTTACGCCCGAGAGCCGGGTATGCACGTCGCCGCCGCCCAGCTCCTCGGCGCTGACGATCTCGCCGGTCGCGGCGCGCACCAGCGGCGGGCCGCCGAGGAAAATCGTCCCCTGCTCGCGCACGATGATGTTCTCGTCGGCCATCGCGGGCACGTACGCGCCGCCCGCCGTGCACGACCCCATCACGGCGGCGACCTGCGCGATTCCCGCCGCCGACATCCGCGCCATGTTGTAAAAGATTCTTCCGAAGTGCTCGCGGTCGGGAAACACCTCCGATTGCAGCGGCAGGAAGGCGCCTCCGGAATCGACCAGGTACACGCACGGCAGCCGGTTTTCGATCGCGATTTCCTGCGCCCTGAGATGCTTTTTAACGGTGATCGGATAGTAAGTTCCGCCCTTGACGGTCGCGTCGTTGGCGACGATCACCGCCTCGCGCCCCTGAATCCGGCCGATTCCGGTCACGATGCTCGCGGCGGGCGCTTCGTTGTCGTACATCCCGTATGCTGCGAGCGCGGACAGTTCAAGGAACGGGCTGCCGCGATCGAGCAGCCGCGCAATCCGATCGCGCGCCAGCAGCTTGCCGCGCTCGACATGGCGCCGCCGCGCCGATTCCGGACCGCCCTGCCGGACTCGCTCGATTTCCGCCCGCAGCCGATCGCACTGCGCCGCCATCGCCTCGCGATTGCGCTTGAAGTCGGCGCCGTTGGGATCGATCCGCGATTCGATTCGTTCCATTCCTGATCACCTCGCGCGGCGCGCGCGCATTGCGCCGCCACGCCGCGTTTATTTTTACAGGTTCGCGGCCGTGCGCGGCAAAGCCGCCGCGCAACTCGCCGATTGCGATCCGCGCGCGCCGCGCGCATGTTTTCTACGATGCGTGAACGCGATCTGAAAGCGCTCGAATTCGACAAGGTGATCGCGCTGGTGCGCGGCTTCGCCGCCTCGGAACCGGGACGGCGCGCGCTCGACGCGCTGCGGCCGTCCGGCGATCCCGGCGCGGTTCGCGATCGGCTGCGCGCGACCGCCGAGCTGCTCGACCTGCGCGGCCGCTCCGGCTCCGTGCCGATCGACGAATTCGACGACCAGCGGCCTCATCTGCTGGGCGCCGCGCCGGAAGGCGCGGTGCTCAACGACGCCTCGCTCGTGCGCATCCGCGACTTCGTAATCGCCGCGCGCACCGCCGAGGCCTTTCTGCGCTCGCGGATCGAGACCCGCCCCCGTCTCGCCGCGATCGTCCACAACCTGGTCGCGCCGAAGGAGCTAGCCGACGCGATGCTGCGCGCGCTCGCCGACGACGGCGGCCTGCTCGACGACGCCTCGCCCGAGCTCAAGCGGCTGCGCACCCGCTTGCGGGACGAGCGGCTGGAGCTGGAAACGCGCCTCGCGCGATCGCTCACGGCCGCCGGGATGGAGCCGATCGTCTCCGATCATATCGTGACCGTCCGCAACCGCCGCTTCGTGCTGCCGCTCAAGCTGAATTACGCCGAACGGCTCGAAGGAATCGTGCAGGACCGTTCGGTTTCGGGCGAGACGCTGTTCGTGGAGCCAATCTGGGCGGTCGAACTGAACAATCGCCTGATGATGCTCGAGCGTGAGGCCGAGGCCGAAGAGTATCGGCTGCTGATGCGGCTGACCGCGATGGTGCGCGGGTATCTCGCCGAACTGGAAATGACCTATGAAGCGCTGGTCGAGCTCGACGCGCTCAACGCGCGCGCGATTTTCGCCGAACGCTTCGGCGGCGCCGAACCCGAAATCGCAGCCGACGGCGGCATCGAATTTGCCGCCGCGCGCCATCCGCTGCTCGTCGCGGCCGGCCGCGAAGTCGTGCCGATCGATCTGCGCATCGCGCCCGGCCAGCACGGTATCGTGATTTCCGGCCCCAACACCGGCGGCAAGACCGTCGCCCTGAAGACGCTCGGATTGTTCGCCCTGATGGCGCAGGCGGGCCTGTTGCCGCCGATCGCTCCGGGCGGGCGCATCGCGGTGTTTCGCGGCGTTTTCGCCGATATCGGCGACGAACAATCGATCGCCGCGAGCCTCTCCAGCTTCGCCGCCCATATCGCGAACCTTTCCCAGATTATCGGCGCGATGCACCCGCCCGCGCTGGTGATTCTCGACGAACCCGGCGGCGGCACCGACCCGATCGAGGGCGCGGCGCTGGCGATCGCCCTGATGGATTATCTGGCGGCGCGCGATTGTCTCGTCGCGGTCGCCACCCATTCAACCGCCGTCAAGCTCCATGCTTACTCGCGCGCCGGTTTCGACGCCGCCGCGGTCGATTTCGACGCCGAACGGCTCGCGCCGCTCTATCGGCTCAAGCCGCATACGATCGGCCAGAGCTACGGGCTTGCGATCGCGCGCCGGCTCGGCCTGCCCGCCGCGATCGTCGATTCCGCCGAAGCGGCGCTGCCGGCCGGCAGCGCCGAACTGGCCGAGGCGCTGCGGCGGCTCGAAGCGGAACGCGTCCGCCTGCACGAACGGAACGAGCGCCTCGCCGCGCGCGAACGCGAACTGGCCGAAAGCGAAAGCCAGGCCCGCGACGCCGCCGAACGGATGCGCGCCGGCGAGCGCCGCGAGCGCGACCGCCTCCGCGCCGAAGGCGCGGCAGTAATCGAAGAATTGCGGCGCGACGGCGCGGCGATCCTCGCCGAAATCAAGGCCGGAGCGAAAACGCGGCACGACCTTGGACGCGCGCTCGCCGCCGCCGCCGAGAAAATCGAAATGCTCGCCCCGGCGCCCGCCGGCGTCGCCGAGGAAACGCCGCTCAAGGTCGGAGACCAGGTTGAACTGGGCGAGATTCGCGGCGAGCTGCTCGCCCTCGACGACCATCGCGCGATTGTCAGCCGCGGCGGCCTGCGTATCGAAGTCGCGCGCGAACGGCTGCGCCGCGCCCGGCCCGCGCCCGCGCCGCGCGAACCGCGTATCACCGTCAACGCCTCGGAGTCGGAACGCGACGAGCTGAATCTGGTCGGGATGCGCACGGGCGACGCGCTGCGCCGGCTGGAGGAGTTTCTCGATCAGGCCTATCTCGCCAATCGCGCGGAAGTCCGCGTCGTTCACGGCATCGGCTCCGGCGCGCTGAAGAAAGCGGTGCACGATTATCTGGGCGCATCGCCCTATTGCGCCGCATTTCGCCAGGCCGACCCGCGCGACGGCGGCGCGGGCGCCACGATCGTGCAGATCGGCGGCTGACGGCGGCGCGTCTTGTACGCGCCGCTGCGCGCCGCGCGATCAGTGAAACAGGCTCTTGAACGGGTTCGAGCTCCCTCCGCCCGAGCCACCGCCGGAACCTCCGCCGAAAAGGCCGCCCAGGCCGTTTTTATTCAGCAGCTTGCCGAGGCCGCCTTGCACCGCGTGCGAAGCCGCCCGCCGCGCCAGGATGCCGACGTCCGGCACGACCGCGGGTTTCGGCAATCGGCCGCTGATTTGGAGCGGAATTTCGATCTGGCCGCTCTGCGTCGCCAGGTAGCTGACGTTTCTCTTCGCGGCGATCATCTCGCGGCTGAACGCCGGCGACATCAGGATTTTCGCCGTCATATCGATAGTCTGATTCAGGTCGAACCAGCCGTTTCCAAATACGGTGTAATCGAGCGATTCGGCGCGCAAATCGCTGGTCGTAAGGCGCGGCCCGTTGATCGTGAAGCTCAGGCTCGCATGCCGCAAGTCGGTGTTCGGCGATTTGAAAAGCTCCGGATGGTTGGCGATGACGGACAGCGGCAGCAGCGCGCCGATTCCCGGCACGTTGTCCACCTTATTCAGCGCTTGCGCCACCACGTTGACGCCGATCAGCTTGCCCTGCTCGACCTGCGCCGCGCCGGCGCCCATCAAGGTCGGCTTGATCGCGTCGAAATCCTTGCCGCGCCCGCGCACTTTGACGCTCGCGGTCAGCAGGCCGCGGACTTTCTCGGCGGCCTTCGACTTCGCCGCCGTCAGCATCTGCTGCAAATCGACGTTCCGCGTCATCACTTGCAGATCGAAGGCCGGAACGTCGCCGATAGTCGCGACGCCCGCGGCCTGAATCGCGCCTGAAAAGGCATCGAGCTTGAGCGAATTGATAGTCGCGCGCTGGTCCGCATAGGCGGCGTCGATAGCGAATTGGGAGAAATTGACGTTCGCAACCATTCCGGACGCGGCCGACGCGCGTACCGTCCCTTGCGGCGCGCCGCCCGCCATCCGCATCGCGCCCTCCGCCGCGAGTCCGGCAATCCGCTCGGCGCCGAATTTCGCGCGGCCCGGATCGATTTCCGCGATATTGAGCTGGTCGATATTGAGCTGATAGGTCGTGTCGAGCGGCTGAAGGGTTTTCGCCACGGCCAGCAATCGTCCATGGCCGGCGGAGCCGACGGTGAAATTCAGCGGCCCTATGGTCGCGCCCTGGCCGGCGAATTTGATCGCGCCGCCAAGGTCGCCGACCGGCGGCGCCTTGCCGCCGGGCAGATTCACGTTGACGCCACTCAGCAAGACGGCGCCGTCGAGCGACGGCGCGCCGTTCGCGTAGGCGATCGCGCCATGAATCTCGGCGGCGCCGCGCGGATTATATTTCGCCGCCGCCGGCGCGAGCTTGGCGATCGGCGCAAGATCGAACCGGTTTGAATCCACCCGCGCGCTGATCGCGCCGGGTTTGACGGCGATCCCGCTCAGCTTCATCTGAAGATCGGCGAGCGTAAGATTCGCCGCGCCAATTTGCACATGGCCGTCCTGCAATCCGCCGTCGATCGCGGCCTTGAAAGCGACTCCGGCCGGCTTGTCGAACTTCGGCGGAAACGCGATTTCGTTCGCCGTCAGATTGGCCAGCGCGTCGATTCGCGGCGCGCCGGCCGTGCCGCCGATCGTCGCGGTCGCGCCGATCGGTCCGGCGACGTCAAGCGCCGGCGCAAGCGCCCTGGCCAACTGCGGAATGGTGCGGAGCTGCGCGAAGGTCAGCGGTCCGACTTGCGCCTTGAGGTCCAGCGCCGCCGCTTTCGCATCGAGCCGGCCGTCGCGCAGCAGCGGGCCTGCGGTTCCGCTGACGGTTAAATTCCGACGATCGCCGAGCGCGGCCATCGCCAGCGCGATATCGAAAGGCCGGTCGAAGCGAAAATCGCGCACCTTGAGATCGACCTTGCTGACCTTGAGCGGCGCTCCGCCCGCGGCCAGATCCTGATAAACGACCACGCCCTGATCGATCGTAAAGGCGCTCACCGCGAGCGCGTTCAATTTCTTCGCTTCGCCGCCGCCCGCTCCGCCCGACGGTACGGCTGGCGCCGGCGATTCAGGCGCGGCGCCGGCTGGCGGCGCGCTCGGGCGGGGTTGCGGCGCCGCGGCGGCGCCCGCTTGCGCGGACGACGAACCTTTCCTGCCGATCGTGCCCACGTTCAGCGCGCCGGCGCGGTCGCGGATAATCCGCACTTCGGGTTGCGCGAGAATCAATTCGGAAACGTGCAGATGCTTCGCCAGCAGAGGAATCAGATCGACCTTCAGATAGACGTCGCCGGCCTGCACGAACGGCTCTGGTGAAAACGCCGGATCGTCCGCGATTTTCACCTCTTTCAGGTCGATCGCGACGCCCCATCCGAGGCTCGCGGTAATCGCGCCGACATCGACCTCGCGACCGAGCGCGTCGCTCGCGCGCGCCAGAATTCGTCCGCGCTGAGCCGCGATTAGCGAATTGAGGTTGAGGACGGCGTAGCCAAAAACCGCCGCGACGATCAGGGCCAGCACGCCGATCAGCGCGCCGACGATTTTGAGGCTCTTGTGCATCAGGTGCTCCCTCGTCGGTTTGGGCAGTTAGCGCTCGATCAATCAAATGCGCCGCGCGCCGCCGAGATCAAGCCGTGCCCGCGCGAAGTTGCTCCAGTGCCGCGGCGAATTCCTTGCGCATCAGCCCCGCGAGCCGGCGCTCGTAATCGTCTAGCGAGGCGATTCCGACCCGCCGCATCCCGGCGATATTGATCGTTGACGGATGCATCAGCGGAATCACTCGCACGTCCGCCGCCGAACGGATCGGATGGCCATGCGTCTCGGCAAGTTTGAGCGGATAGCCAAGCGCGGCCGCCGCCGCCCGCGCGCCAAAGGCGAGAATCAGGCGGGGGCGAACCAAATCCAGCTCGGTCCGCAGATGGCGGCTGACGCATCGCGCGTTCTCGCCCGCCATCGGCGAGCGATTGGCGCCGCTGGCCGACGCCGGCCAGCATTTGACCGTGTCGCTGAAGTAGATGAGCGCTTCCGGCTCGATTTCAAGCGGCGCGACGGCGCGGGCGAATGCGCGGCGAATCGTCAGGTTGCGCGGATTCGAGAATGGCCGTCCGTTTTCGAGCGAGACGCGGCCGGGCGCCTCGCCAAGAATCATCAGACCGAAGCGCGCCGTGCCGCGGCGGCCGAGCGGGAATTTGCGCCACGGCGAAATCGTTGCGCATTCGCGGCAACCATCGACGCCGCGCCAAAAATGCAGCAGGCGGTTATCGAACGAATCCGGTTCGATCATGCGAAGCGCCTTGAAAGAGCTTACGACCTGCCGGGCGGCCTCATTGATGTGCTAAAACTGTCGATAAAGATGACGTATCAGGGTCGGTGATCGTAGCCTGCGCCATGCCCTGACGGCATGATTGAGCATGGTCTGAACGCCAGCGCCGCTCTCGACCCATTCGCGACTATGGCAAAAAAAGCGAAATCAAAGCCCGCCCGTGAAGAGCGCCGGCCCGAGCCGTCGAAGCCGGTTTTCGCCTCGCCGTTCAAAGACCTCGGCAAGCTTATCGCTTCACGCGCGGCAGCGCGACCGCAGCCGGCGCCGCCCGCACCGGCTGCGGCTGAACCGCCGACGCATCCAGCGGCGGCGCCATCGGCGTCCGTGGTCCCGCCGCCCGAAGACGACGAGCGGCTGCTGCGCGAGGCGCTTGCGGGCGTCAAGCCGTTGGGCGCCGGCCGCGCCGAACGGATGACGCCGGCGCCCGCGTTCAAGCGGGAAATCGTCAGCGAAGACGCCGAAGTTTTGGCCGAATTATCGGATTTGGTTTCCGGCCATGGCGCGTTTTCGCTCACCGAAACGGACGAATACGTCGAGGGCGCGCGCGTCGGGTTGGATCCGCGCTTGGTTTCGCAACTGCGGCGTGGCGAATTCTCGATTCAGGCGCATCTGGATTTGCACGGGATGACCCAGCCGGACGCGCGCGCAGCGCTCACCGCCTTTATCGTCGAATCGGTGCGCAAAGGACGGCGGGCGGTGCTGGTCGTGCATGGCCGCGGCTTGCGCTCGCCGGGCGGGCAGGCCGTGCTCAAACACGCGGCCGCGCAATGGCTGTCGCACGGGGTCGCGGGCGGCTACGTGCTGGCGTTCGCGACGGCGCGTCCGAGCGACGGCGGGGCGGGAGCGGTTTACGTCTTGCTCAGGCGGGAGCGGCGGCGCGCGCCGTTCGACGTGCTCGAAGGCGCCAGCCGGCGCTCTTGAGCGGCGCGGGCGGGAAGCGCGCCAAAAACCAAACGGGGCCCCTCGCGGAGCCCCGTTTTACTTCTCTCGATTCGTTTCTCTTACATCTTGCCGAGCAAGAAGAACGACATGACCAGCGAATACAGGGTCAGCGATTCGACGAACGCCAGACCGATAATCATCGGCACGAAAAGCTGATTCGTGCTGTTCGGATTGCGTCCGATCGATTCCATCGCCGCCGCCGCCAGCTTGCCTTGGCCCATTCCGCATCCGAACGCGGCCAGACCAAGGCCCAGGCCGATGCCAAGGCCGATCAGGCCGACGCCCGCGGCATGACCGCCGCCGGCGGCGCTCTCTTGCGCCATCGCGCAGATCGGAGACGCCAGCAGCATCCCGGCCGCAACCATCAGAAACATCCAACTCCTGCGAAACATTTTCGCTCCTCCTTGATTACCGCGGCTTCTCTCCGGTCCTGAGCTATTTAACTCCGCCTTCTATCATCTACCACCGCTTCGGCCGGACCGGACTCCGCGCGCGGAATAAAATCTGATTCGAGCAGCCATTCCGGCTGGCGGCGTCAGATGGCGCCCCGAGCCGGATTCAAACCATCAGTGCGCCGCGCTCGCCATCCGCACGTAGCTGACCGCAAGGATCGTGAAGACCAGCGCCTGCACGATACATACGATCGAGCCCAGCGCATAAAACGCCAGCGGAAAAACCAGATAGGTCAGGCCAGTGAACAGGCCCAACACCTGATGGTCCGCGAACATGTTGGCGAACAGTCGAACGCCGAGCGAGAAGGGCCGGAAAAGGTTGTCGGCCACTTCGATCGGCAGCATCAGCGGCGTCAGCACCAGCATCGGGCCAAGGAAGCTCTTGAGATAGTGCGCACCCTGCGATTTGAAGCCCTGGTACAGATAAAAAATGAAACAGATTGTGCCGAGCGCGAAGGTAAGGTTGGTGTCGTTGGTCGGCGGCTCCATCCCCGGAATCAGGCCGAGAAAATTCGCCGTCAGGATAAAGATGAAAATCGCGCCGAAAAAAGGCACGAAGCGCCGCGAGCCATGCATTTCCGACACATTGGCGACGAAGCCGTCGAGCCACTCCGTGATTACTTCGGCGACCGCGCGCAACGAAATGCCGTCATCGGGCAGCGCGGGATCATCGGCGGCGTTGAGCGCCCGGCGCGCGAGTAGCGCGAAAACGATCAGTATCGCCATCACGAGCCATGTGCCGACCAGCACCGGCGGCAGGCCGCCAAGCTGGTCGCCAATCATTGCGATGAAGTTAACCGGTTTCAAGCCTGCTGATCCTCCGGACGCACGAATGCGCCGCGCGCCGAAGCGCGCCACGTTTCAATAAAGATCGCGACGAACTGAGTCAAGGCTCCAACCATGAATCCGGCCGGATCCAGATGCGCCGTGGTCACCAGGACATAAACCAGCGCGACAAAGACGAACATCTTGAGCGGCGCGAGCAGCACCCCGGCTTTGCCCGCGCCGCCGCCCTGCGCGAGCGCGACAATCGCGCGACCGACAATCGTGAGCACGAACAGATTGACGATCATCAGCACGCCGCCCGTCAGGCATCCGAAGGCCGCCACGCGTGAGTCCGCAATCAGCATCAGGATGGCGAACGCGACCGTCAACAAAGCGGTCGTGCGCTGGATTGCGCCGATCGACGGCGCCCGCCAATTCATTCAGTCACCGCGTTGAAAGTTTTTGAGCTCGACCACCAGCCGGTACATCCCGAGGAACGTGCCCAAAAGCACGCCCGAGACCGCTAAGGCCGGCGCGGTGCGAAAATAATCGTCGAGGTAATAGCCCAAGATCGCGCCGCCTAGGATCGGCGAGAAAAATTCCGCCGCGATCGCCGCGAAGCGCCACATCCGGGCGGGCGAATTTCCGTTCGCGGCCATAATCATCAATGTGCGGCGCAAGACCGGCCAAGTCAGCCGGCCGCCAGCGCGCCGCGCGCCGCCGCGACCGTCGCGTCAAGGTCGGCGTCGCTATGGGCCAAGGAGACGAACATCGCCTCGAATTGCGAAGGCGGCAGATTGACGCCTCGATCGAACATCCCATGAAAAAATCGGGCGAAGGCCGCCGCGTCCGCGCGGCGCGCGCTCTCGCCGTCGAAAACTCTATCAGTTCCGAGGAACATCGTTAACAGGGAGCCGGCGCGGTTGACGCATCCGGTGCGGCCGGCCGCCGCCAGCGCCGCCCGCAGACCGGACTCGAGCCGCGCGCCGGCCTGTTCGAGCCGTTCGTACACGCCGGGACGGTCGAGCAATTTGAGCGTTTCGATTCCCGCGCGCACCGACAACGGATTACCCGACAAGGTGCCGGCTTGATAGACCGGACCGGTCGGCGCCAGCAAATCCATCAGTTCGGCACGGCCCGCGACCGCGCCCATCGGCATTCCCCCGCCGATAATCTTGCCGAGCATAATAATGTCCGGCTGAACGTCGAAAAGCTCGTATGCGGCGCCGTAGCGCAGCCGAAAGCCGCTGATAACCTCGTCGCAAATCAGCAGTGCGCCGTGCCGATGCGCCAGCTCGCCGAGCTGTTTGAGAAATCCGGCGGCGGGCGGCACGACGCCCATGTTCGCGGCGAGCGGTTCGACAATCACCGCGGCGACGCCCTTGGGATCGGCCGCGAAATAACGCTCGACCGCCTCAAGCGCATTGTAGGGCGCGACCCGCGTCAGCGCCGCCAGCGCTTCCGGCACGCCGGCGCAATCCGGCACGCCGAGCGTCATCGCGCCCGAACCGGCGCGCACCAGCAGGGCGTCGCTGTGTCCGTGATAACAACCATCGAACTTCATAATTCCCGGGCGGCCGGTGGCCGCACGCGCAATCCTGAGCGCGGTCATCCCGGCTTCAGTACCGGAACTCACCAGTCGCACTTTTTCGGCCGCCGGAATCGCGCCGGCGATTCGCTCGGCCAGCTCGACCTCCAGTTCGGTCGGCGCGCCGAAGGAAAATCCACGCCGCGCCTGTTCGGCCACCGCCGCGACGATCTCGGGATGCGCATGGCCGAGAATCGCCGGACCGTACGATCCGACATAATCGATCAGGCGATTGCCGTCGGCGTCGACGAGATAGGCCCCTGTGCCTTTCGCGATGAAGACGGGCGCGCCGCCGACCGCGCGCCACGCGCGCACGGGCGAATTCACCGCGCCTGGAATTCGCGCCATGGCGCGATCGAACAAGGCTTTTGAGTTTTTTGTGGATAACGTCATCGGGATTCGTCTTCGCGAGCCGAAAATCGGCGCTGGCGACCTTAATGGAGACGATTTATCAAAGCGCGGGTACGATCAAGCGCCGCCTCGGCGGCAGCCGTGCGAATTCGTAAGTTGGCTCCTGGAGCCGAGATGCAGTCAGAAAGGAAATTCACTGGAACGCAATATGTTTTCCAATTTTTTTTCGGCCGAGAATTTTTCGTGAAAATTCGAAGGTTTTGCGCATCGGTGTGACGCTCGCTTGAATGACCAGTGAAAAGAATTTACACACTTGTCTTCGCCGCCAAACCGGTAAAGGCGCCAAGGGGCGTTTTTTGGACCAAATTGGGCGGCGATCGTAATCGTGGCCATCAGGCGCGAGCGTATTTTCCATTCGTTTTTGTTCAAGAGATTGTGGGGAGGGGCGCGGCGGTTCAACCGGCGAGTTGATAGCCAAGGGCGCGTTTTCCCCCAACGACTTGAAGAGACGAGAGAAATTCTCGTTATCAACAGATGTGGATAAAACTGTGAGTAATTCGCGGACGAAACTTGGCGAAAAATCCGGCGTCGCGGGGAACGGCGCAAAATCTCCTGGAGGGGGCGTAGCATGAACGAGGTCTGGCAAAGAGCTGCGGACAGAATTCGCGAAACGTTGGGCCAGGTCAGTTACGAGACCTGGATCCAGCCGCTCAATTTCGTCGCGATGCGCGAGCACACCGTCACGATCGAAGCGCCGAACCGATTCTTTTGCGAATGGGTGAGCGATCGCTATCACGACGTTTTGCGCGAATCGCTTTCCGTTGAAGCCGGCGAACCGGTTACGGTCAAGCTAACGTTTGATGCGGAAGCGCAACCCGCGCGCCCGCGCCCGGCCGCGCCGCTCAAGTCCGCGCCGGTCCGCGCTGCCGAGCCAGTGCAAGCGGAACTCCATCCCGGCTTGCCTCCACGCTACACTTTCAACGAATTCGTGGTCGGATCGAGCAATCAGTTCGCACATGCGGCGGCGCTGGCGGTGGCGCATCAGCCGGGCGAAAAATATAACCCGCTCTTCATTTACGGCGGCGTCGGTCTCGGCAAAACCCATCTGGCGACGGCGATCGGCCACCATATCTGGGCGGCCGGCAACAGCCGGTGCAAGGTCCTGTTCATGCCGGCGGAAGTCTTCATGAACGAGCTGATTAACTCCATCCGGCGCGATCGCATGGGCGATTTCAAAGAGAAATTCCGCCGGGTTGACGCGCTGATTCTCGACGACGTGCAATTTCTGGCCGGCCGCGAACGCACGCAGGAGGAATTCTTCCATACCTTCAACTCGCTTCATTCCGAACGGCATCAAATTGTCCTGACTTCGGACAAGACGCCGAAGGAGATCAACGGCCTAGAGGATCGGCTGCGCAACCGCTTCGAGTCGGGACTGATCGCCGATATCGCGCCTCCGGATCTGGAGACGCGCGTGGCGATAATTCAGAAAAAAGCGGCGCTGGAACATTTGCCGCTGCCGCCCGAAGTGGCGCTTTATATCGCGCAGAACGTTTCCGCCAACGTGCGCGAGCTGGAAGGATGCCTCACGCGGATCGCGGCGCTCGCCTCGATGGACAAATCTCCGATCACGACCGAATTCGCCCGCCAGTCGCTGCGCGACCTGATCCGTATACGCGAACCCAAGCCGGATATCGAGACGATTCAAAAGGTCGTGGCGGATTTTTTTCATATCCGGCTGCTCGACCTGAAATCGAAAAAGCGCACGCAACATATCGCGTTCTGCCGGCAGGTCGCGATGTATCTCTGCCGGAAACTGACCGACGCGTCGTTCCCGGCGATCGGCGAATCGTTCGGGCGCGACCATTCGACCGTGATTCACGCCTACAATCTGATCGCGCGGCGCATCGCGAACGATTCGGCGTTCCGGTTTTCGATTGAGAAGATCGAACGCGAACTGAAAACGATTCAGGCGAACGCCGCCTGAAAGATTTAAGGGCCGGGAAAAACTGTTGAGAACGGTTGAACAAGTTTGGCGCTATGCACAAGGCGGGCCTGACGCCCGCCGTGACGGGTTATCAACCGACTTTTCATCAACAGATTATGCTCAGGAAAAAGCCTTTTATTTGCTGATATTTTCTCTTGTTATGCACAAATCAACAGGCCCTACTGGCCTTACTGATCTTTTTTAAAGAAAAATACGATCAGGAGTCAGAAGTCGAGCCGGTGCGCGGGTGATAAATGGAACTGGTCATTGATCGCGTTTCGCTTTTGAACGGACTCGGCATGGTTCAGGGCATCGTCGAGCGCCGCAACACCGTACCAATCCTCGGGCACGTCCTGCTCGAGCCTGAAGACAACCGGCTGCGGCTTTCGGCGACCGACTTGGAAGTCGGAATCCGCACCGAGATCGCCTGCTCGCGTGCCGACAAGGGCGGGCTTACGCTCAACGCGCGCAAGCTTTTCGAGGTCGTGCGCGAAGCCGAGGGCGAAGAAGTGACGCTCAAGTCGCTTGAAGGCGACTGGTTCGAGCTGCGCTGCGGCCGGGCGCGGTTCAAGATGATGGGCCTCGATCCACGGAGTTTTCCGGCGATGCCGGCGCAAGCGTCGAAGCAGGAACCGCTTGGCGGACGCAAGGCGGTCAAAGGCGAGCTGACGATTGCTTGTGAAGCGCTGGCCGCGATGATCGACCGGACGATCTTCGCGGTCAGTCCGGACGAGGCGCGTTACAACCTGAGCGGCGTCTATATCGAAGCCGCCGACGGAAACGGCGTGCGGATGGTCGCGACGGACGGCCATCGGCTGGCGATGGTCGATCGGGAAGCGGCCGGGTTCAACATGCAGGGCGGAGCGATCATCCCGCGCAAGGGCCTTGCCGAATTGCGCAAGCTGCTCGACCAGGCTGGCGAAAACGAAGTCAAACTTAGCCTTGACGGCCAGCTCGCATGGCTCAAGCGCGGGTCGTCGGAAGTTTCGATGCGGTTGGTCGAGGGCGAATTTCCCGATTACCGGGGCGTGGTTCCCAAGGAATCGCGATATCAAATTCCGGTCGGACGCGAAGCGTTGCTGCGCGCGATAAAGCGCGCGATGATTTTTTCGAACGAGCGCTATCACGGCGTCAAACTGGCGTTTTCGGCAGGCAGCATCACGGTTTCGTCGGCGAGTCCCGAAGTTGGCGAGGCCAGCGAAACGCTCGACATCGAGTTTGGCGGCGCGGATTTCTCGATCGGCTTCAACGCGGCCTACCTTCAGCAGGCGCTGAACGTGATTCCCGCCGACACCGAGGCGATTCTGGGCCTGAGCAACGAAGTGAGCCCCGGCGTGATCAGAACGCCGGCGGATTCGCAATTCACTTATGTCGTGATGCCGATGCGGTTGTGAGCGTCGAAGCGGGCGGTCACTGGATTTCGAGCAGGCGCGCAAGGCCCGGAGTCGCAGGCGCCGTGGCGAGCGAATTCCAGTCGCCTTGCTGAATTATTCTTCCGCGTTCGATCGCGGCGACTTGCGGGCAGAGCCGGGTGAGAATTTCGGCGCGATGGTCAACGGCGACAAGGATGAAGCCCAGCCG
Source organism: Deltaproteobacteria bacterium (assembly GCA_021799495.1). GTDB lineage: Bacteria > Desulfobacterota > Binatia > Binatales > Binataceae > JADMIL01. The sequence continues at coordinate 33,558 of JAJZAI010000023.1, read as the reverse complement.
GCGCTGCCATTCGTCGAGCGCGGCGATCAGGTCGCGAATCAACGGGCGGTCGAGCGCGACAAACGGCTCGTCGAGCAGGACCAGCGGCGGCCGCCGCGCCAGCATCCGGGCCAACGCGACGCGACGGGATTCGCCGCCGGAAATTTTCGCCGCGCGATTGTTCCAGATCGCTTCGAGGCCAAGCCGCTCGCGCAACTCGGCAAGCCATCTGGAATTTTCGGCAACCGCGCCGTTGGCTAATCCGAACCCGACGTTATCGGCGACGCTCAAATGTGGAAACAGGAGATTTTTTTGCGTCAGGTAGGCGAGCGGTCGGCGATGGAGCGACAGCGGCGGCGGGAACAGCTTGGTCTCGCCCAGCCGGATTTCGCCGGCGTCGGGATTCTCGAGGCCGGCGATGCATCCGAGGATCGTGCTCTTGCCCGCGCCCGATGCGCCGAAGATCGCGAGACGCTCGCCGGCGCCGATTTGAATCCGCACGTCAACGGTAAAACCGGCGCGCGTTTTGACGATTCGCGCGTCAAGCATCGCGGGATTGCACCAGCAGATGGATCAGCCACGGCAGCGGCAGCGCGGTGAGCAAAAAGATGATCAGCAGCGGCATCACGGCGGGCATCCCGGCGGTCTGCAAATTTACCCAGATTTGCACCGGCATTCCGGCGGGATAATAGGCGGTGACGATTACCGCGCCGAATTCGCCGAGCGCGCGCACCCACGCGATGCTGACCGCGGCGGCAAGTCCGAGCCGCGCGAGCGGAAACGTGACGCGGCGAAAAACCGCGACGGGCGCCACGCCCAACAAAGCCGCTGTTTGCTCCAGTTCGTGCGGCACCGACGCGATCGCGGCGCGCGCCGCGACGATATAGTAACCGACGCTGGCGTAAACCTGCGTGGCGACAAACGCGGTCGCGCTGTTGCTGGTCGGCACGCCGACCCGCAGCAGCAATCCGCCCAGGCCGCTGGCGGGACCGTACGCGAGCGAGAGCAACAAACCGAGCGCCAGCGGCGGCATCAGCACCGAAATTAACACCGCCGCGTCCCAAATGACGCGGTCGCGCCCGGCGCTCCGCGCGAGATACCATGCGACCGGCGTGCCGGCGGCGATTACAATCACCATCGCGATTGCGGTCAGAATGATCGACACGCGCACGGCGCCGGCGGTCGAGCCGGGAACGCCGCCGTCCCAGCTCCAGCGCCCGACGTGGGCGCCGAGACCGACCAGCGGATAGAGCAGCGCGACCGTGAACGCCGCCATCCCGAGCAATTTGAACCATCTTGCGCTCATCCGATAGTGATGTCAGGGCGTGAGCGGTTTCGCGTCGCCCGGACCGTCGTAATGATAGCGTGCGAAGAGCGCGCGCGCCTCTTCGCCGCCAAGCCAGCGCACGAAGCGCGCCGCCAGCTCGGGATGGGTCGCGCCGGCCAGCGCGGCGGCATAAAAGACCAGCGGCGAAGGATGATGAACCTTGCCATCGAGCGTGACCGCGGCGCGGCGATAGCGGCCAGCCAGCGCCGCGTCGCCGAGATTGATTTCAGGTGGCAGATCGATAAACGGCAATCCGAAGGCCGCGGGCTGCGTGCGATACGCGGAGCTCGCGTCGAGCTGGCCGGCCTGCAGGCGCGCCATCACCTCCGGCTCCTGGAAAATCTGGCTTTGGTTGATCGTGGCGCCAAGGATGCGCTCCGGCAGGTTGGGCTGATGATAAAGTTCGGCCGCCAATTGCATCGTAAAGATGATGTTGAGGCCCTGCGGATCGGTGCGCGGATCGGTACGGCCAAAGCGAAATCCGGGAGTTTCGAGCACTCGCCACCATGGCAAACCATTCGCCGCGGCCGCATGAGCCAATTGGTCGGCGAAGCGGCTGCGCGGACTGTAGGCGATGACCACCGACGTGCCGGCGATCGGAATTGCTTCGGCGGCCTGGTGCGCGGCGAGAATCGTGCGCATCGGCCCGGGCGTGACGGCGATAAAAACGTCAGGCCGGATACTGCCCGCGACAATCAGGTTGGCGAGTCCGGTCGAGCCCTGCGCGTGGCCGCGAAATTCGGCGCCGAGAGCGCGCGCGACTTCGGGCCGGACGCCGCGCTCCATCAAGGCGCCCATCGAGCCGGCGTAGGCGACTTCGAGCGGCGTGAGCGCGCCAGCGAACGCCCGCCCGGCGAACATAATCGTGACAAGGAATGCGCCGAATCCGGCTTGAAACGGGACGCGCGCGGCGGCGCTTCTGGACTTTTTCATAAGACGCGGTTTATGCCATGATACACGACAAATGACAAGTAATATGGCGAAAAGCGGCGAAGCCGTGAAGCGCGTCCGCGAAGCGCGCGGGATGACGCAGCTCGAACTGGCGCGGCGCACCGGCATTTCGCGGCAGGCGCTCGGCGCGATCGAATCCGGCGCCTATCAGCCGGGCGTGACGGCGGCGATCGCAATCGCGCGCGCGCTTGGCGAAACGGTCGAGAATCTCTTTGGACTGGAGGCGGGGGAGCCGAGCCGGAGGGTGCGGGCGGAGTTGCTCGGCGCGGACAAGGCCGCGGCGCCGCATCGGGTCGCGCTGGCGCGCGTGGGCGGAAGGATTATCGCGATCGCCCAGCCAGCGGTGCGCGTGGCGCTAACGCCGGCGGCGGGCGTCGTGGACCTTGCGGGAAAACGGCGTACGGAAGTCGAAACGACGCGCTCCGATGAGGAGATCGACGCGACCCTGCTGATCGCGGGATGCGATCCGGCGGCCGCCATTTTAAGCGAATGGCTGGCGCGGCATCGCGCGCCCTTCGCCGCGGTCGCCCTGCCGTGTTCGAGCATGCGGGCGCTTGGCGCGGTGCTTGAAGGCCGCGCGCATGCGGCGGGCCTGCATCTGCGCGATCCGCGCAGCGGCGAATACAACCTTGCGGCGATGCGCCGGGCGCTGGGCGCGCGGCGCGCGGCGGTGGTCACTTTCGCGCGCTGGGAACTGGGTCTCGCGATTGCGCCGGAACGCGCCCGCTCGATCCGCGGCGTCGCCGATCTGGCGCGGCTGGGGGTGCGAATCGTGAACCGCGAGCCGGGGGCCGGCGCGCGCGCCGCTCTTGACGAAGCGCTGGCCGAGGCCGGCATCGCGGGCGAATCGGTCGGCGGTTATGGGTTCGAGGTGGGCGGCCATCTGGAGGTCGCGGCGGCGATTGCGGCGGGACAGGCCGACGCCGGCTTTACGATTCGATTGGCGGCGGAGGCGTTCGGTCTGAATTTCGTACCAATCCGTGAAGAGCGGTACGATTTCGTCATCCCCGAGACGGAGATGGATGCGCCGCCCGTGCGCGTGATGCTCGAAGCGCTCAATTCGCGCCGCTTCGCGCGCGAAATCAGCCAACTCTGTCATTACGACACGAGCGAGATGGGCAGGATGATCGCGCCACCGGCCGCGGAGTAAAACGAATCTCCGGTGCGAATCGAAAAAACCCGCTTCGTCGCAATTTGAGTTATAGCCGCATTCGATCTGCCAAGTCGGGCGACGGCATCCTGAAGCGTCGCCGGAACCATACCGACGCTTTGATCTTCCACAATCGCCGCGTCGAACGGCGCGGCGCATCGCGCTAAACTCGGTTCATCCCGCATGAATCCGGAGCGAGATCGCTTCGCGTCAAGGAGTTGAAGATGGCGCCGTCGCAAACATCCGTGGTCGATACGCCCGCATGGCAGGCGCTGGCGAAACATTTCGAGCAGGTCCGCGGCGTCCATCTGCGGGAACTCTTCGCCGCGGACCAAACGCGCGGCGAGCGCATGACCGCCGAAGCGGCCGGGCTTTATTTCGACTACTCGAAGCATCGCGTCACCGATGAAACGCTAAAGCTCCTGATCGCGCTGGCGGAGGCACGCGGCCTGCGCGAGCGAATCGACGCGATGTTTCGCGGCGACAAAATCAACGTGACCGAACAGCGTGCCGTGCTGCATACCGCGTTGCGCGCGCCGCGCGGCGCTTCGATCGTCGTCGATGGCCGCAACGTCGTACCGGACGTGCATGCGACGCTCGATCGGATGGCGGAATTTTCGCGTCGCGTCCGCGGCGGCGAATGGAAGGGCCATACCGGCAGGCGGATCCGCGCGGTGATCAATATCGGGATCGGCGGTTCGGACCTCGGTCCGGTGATGGCGTACGAGGCGCTGCGCCATTACAGCCAGCGCGAACTGACCGTGCGTTTCGTGTCGAACGTGGACGGGACCGATTTCGCCGAGGCGACGCGCGATCTCGATCCGGCCGAGACGCTCTTCATCGTTTCGTCGAAAACTTTCACCACGCTCGAGACGATGACCAACGCGCACACCGCGCGCGACTGGAGCGTGCGCGCGCTCGGCGACGATAAAGCGGTCGCGCGCCATTTCGCCGCGGTCTCGACCAACGCGGCCGAAGTCGCGAAATTCGGCATCGACACCGCCAACATGTTCGGCTTCTGGGATTGGGTCGGCGGGCGCTACTCGATGGATTCGGCGATCGGGCTTTCGACCATGATCGCGATCGGGCCAGACAATTTCACCGCGATGCTCGAAGGGTTTCGCGCGATCGACGAGCATTTCCGCACCGCGCCGTTCGCGCGCAACCTGCCCGTGCTGATGGGCCTGCTGGCGGTCTGGTACAACAATTTCTTCGGCGCCGAAACGGTCGCTGTGCTGCCTTACGAGCAGTATCTCAAGCGCTTTCCCGCCTATCTGCAGCAGCTCACGATGGAATCGAACGGCAAGCACGTGACGCTCGAAGGCGCGGTCGTCAACTATCAGACCGGACCGATTTTCTGGGGCGAGCCGGGAACCAACGGCCAGCATTCGTTCTACCAGATGATTCATCAGGGAACGAAGCTGATTCCATGCGACTTTATCGGATTCGACGAGTCCCTCAACCCGCTCGGCCGCCATCACGACCTGCTGATCGCCAACGTAATCGCGCAGGGCGAGGCGCTCGCTTTCGGCAAGACGCCCGAGCAGGTGAAGGCCGAGGGCACTCCGGACTGGCTTGTGCCGCATCGGACCTTCGAGGGCAACCGGCCGTCAACGACGATCATGGCGCGGCGGCTTACGCCCGCGACGCTCGGCGCGCTGGTCGCGCTGTACGAGCATAGCGTGTTCACCCAGGGCGCGATCTGGGGAATCAATTCGTTCGATCAATGGGGCGTGGAGTTGGGCAAGGCGCTGGCGCAGAAGATTATTCCCGAGCTTGAAGCCGCGAACGAACCCCAGCTCAACCACGACAGTTCGACGGCCGCGCTGATCCGGCGCTATCGCAAGGCGCGGCGCGAAATTTAGCCCGCGGGATGCGACGCTATTCGATATTCGACGGCGCCGCGGCCGGCGGCGGGGACGCAGGTTGCGTATTGACGCCGGAAGCTTCGGGCGGAACGGCCCGCACCGACGCGATCCGATCGTCGGCGCCATAGCGCACATAGTAAAGCGTCAGTTTCTTTTCCGTGTGCGCCAGCCGCAACTGCCGGATGGCGACCGAGGCGCCGCCGGTGAAGACGCCGAGGGCGATATTGCGCGGCCGTATCGTCGGATTCACGAATTTGTCGCCGTCGGGATAGAACGCATACACGTTTTCGACGCTTCCGTCGTCCGCGGTTTCCGTGCCGTTGGGGTCGCCCAGCTTTGCCTGGACTTCGCTGCGCGGCACGCCGGGCGCCAACACCGCCGGATCGTAATGGATCGACGTGTTTTTCAGAGTCACGCTTTGCAGTTCGCCGGTCGGCGTGTAATCCGTCGCCGGAGTCGCCGGCTGAAAGCGCGCGCATCCGCCGGCCGTGGCCAGAGCGACGCATGCCGCGATCAAGATATTTTTCATGGGTATGCCATCCGTAGCTGGCCCGTGACGCATCCACTTTGACCGGCGCAATCGCATAAGGCCAGAACGTATTTCATGTTGCTTGAATAAACCCGATTGAACCGTCCGCGCTGCTTCCGTCGTGCGGTTGATCGCACCCGAATCCGCGTTCGGCGCGGCTTGCGCGATCCGGCGATAAATTGCTTTATTTAGCGCAGACGATACTCCCACGGAGAACGTACCAATGCATGATTTGGCGATACGCGGCGGACGCGTGGTCGACGGCACGGGCCGGCCGGCCTTCACTGGCGATATTGCGATCGACGGACGCACGATTACGAGCGTCGGCGGCAAAGCGGGCGCGGCGCGCCGTGAGATCGACGCCGCCGGCCTGCTGGTGACGCCGGGCTTTGTCGATATCCATACGCATTACGACGGGCAGGTGACCTGGGACCCGTACCTCACGCCTTCGAGCTGGCATGGCGTCACGACGATCGTGATGGGCAACTGCGGCGTCGGGTTCGCGCCGGTCGAACGCGGCCGGGAGGATTTCCTGATCGGCCTGATGGAAGGCGTCGAAGATATTCCGGGGACCGCCCTCGCCGAAGGTATCAAATGGGGATGGGAGAGCTTTGCCGACTATCTCGACGCGGTCGCCGCGATGCCGCGGGCGATCGACGTCGGCGCGCAAGTGCCGCATGGCTCGGTGCGGGTTTACGTGATGGGCGAGCGCGGCGCGCATAACGAAGCGGCGACGCCCGACGATATCGCGCGGATGGCTGCGGTGGTGCGCGACGGCCTGCGCGCCGGCGCGCTCGGCTTCACAACGTCGCGCACGATGCTGCATCGGGCGAAAAACAAGGAAGTCGTGCCCGGCACCTTCGCGGGCGAGGACGAACTGCTCGGCATCGGCCGCGCGCTGGCGGCCGCCGGCCACGGCGTGTTCGAGATGGCCTCCGATCTCGTCGGTCCCGACGAGACGATGGAATGGATGGTCAGGCTTTCGACCGAGACCGGATTGCCGATCACCTTCGCGCTCGCGCAAATCGACAAGGATCCGGGCGGCGCGCGGCGCATCATCGATCGGGTGCGCGAGTTCAACGCCAACGGCGCCCATCTCTATCCGCAAATTTCCGCGCGGCCGACCGGGATGCTGATGGGGCTGGAAAGCTCGCTGCATCCGTTCATCACGCATCGCACCTACAAGTCGATTGCGCACCTGCCGCTGGCGGAACGGGTCGCGCGGATGCGCGAGCCGGCGCTGCGCGCGCAAATCCTGGCCGAAGGGCCGAGCGTGCGCGAACGGGCCACGCGCCATTTCGTGACCAACTTCTCGAAATTTTTCCCGCTTGGCGATCCGCCCGACTACGAGCCGGTGCGCGAGACCAACGTCGCGGCGCGCGCGGCGCGCGAGGGCAAGTCGCCCGAGGAGCTGACGTACGAATTGATGCTCGAGCGGGAAGGCCGCGCGCTGCTCTACGTGCCGCTCGCCAACTATGCGGAATATAATCTCGACGCGCTGCGCGAAATGATTCTCGATCCGGTCACCACGATGGGCCTGTCGGACGGCGGCGCCCATTGCGGACTTATCTGCGACGCCAGCATGCCGACCTTCATGCTGACCCATTGGGTGCGCGATCGCAGCCGCGGCGAACGCTTGCCGCTCGAGCTCGCGGTCAAACGCCAGACCCGCGACACCGCGCGCTTCTATGGCCTGAACGATCGCGGAACGCTGCGGCCGGGCATGAAGGCCGACGTCAACGTGATCGATTTCGACGCGCTCAAGCTGCACGCGCCGCGGATGGTCTTCGATCTGCCGGCGGGCGGGCGGCGGCTTATCCAGAAAGCCGAGGGCTACAAATACACGGTCGCCAGCGGCGAAGTGATTTACGAAAGCGCCGAAGCGACGGGCGCGATGCCGGGCCGGTTGATTCGCGGCCCGCAAGCCGAACCGGCGGCCTGACGACGAATCGCGGCGCTCGCCGCCATGCCTCCGCACGCCGAATTTTCGGACTCCGTGCGGAGGCTTTTTCTATTCGAGCATCGCGCGCGCTTCCGCCCAGATTTGGCGGATGAGATCGGCGGCCGGAATCGATTGCGCGAGCGCCGCCGATTGCCCCGCCCACGCCTGCATCCGCCGCAGATCGCCGTTTTTCGCCGCGTCCGCGCGCATGGCTGCGGTCAATCCGCGCTGGACCGGATACGGCGCGGGAGCGGGCGCATCGGTGGCGCTCGCGGCGCGGACATAATCCGTCGCGATGCTCCGGCCGGCGCGTCCGCTGAACGCCCGCGTGATGATCGTGTCCTCCGGCGCCGTCCGCGCGAGCGCATCGGCCCAGGCGGAAGAAATCTTCGCTTCCGGGCAGCGCAGAAACCCGGTGCCGATCAATACCGCGCTTGCGCCAAGCGCCAACGCCGCGACGACGCCGCGCGCGTCCGCAATTCCGCCAGCGGCGAGCACGGGAATCTTGACCGCGTCGGCTACGGCCGGCAGCAGCGAGAATAATCCTACCAGCCGCCGTTCGGCGTTTTGCGCCTCGAAAGCGCCGCGATGTCCTCCCGCCTCCATCCCTTGCGCGATGACGGCGTCGGCGCCGGCCGCCGCCGCGGCGCGCGCTTCCGCCAGCGTTGTGATGGTTGCGAACCACTGGATTCCGCGCCGCTTCATCTCCGCGACGAATTCCGCCGGATAGAGGCCCATCACCGACGACACGACCGGCGGCTTGATATCGAGGAGCGCCTGACATTGATCCGCGAAATTTGGCGGCGTGGCGTCTCCCGCCTCTGCCGGTATGTCGGGACCCCATTGCGCGAGGAACGCGCGCACCCGCGCCTCATGATCGGCGTCGCGATGCGGCGGCGGATCCGGAATCCACAAATTCATCTGAAAATTGCCGTTGCTGGCGGCGCGCACCTCGCTGGCCCACGCGGAAATTTCTCCGGGTTTCATCAGCAGCGCGCCGCACGCGCCCATACTGCCCGCGTTGGCGATCGCGATCGAAACCGATGGCGCGCAGGCGCCCGCCATCGGCGCCAGCAGTATCGGGAGATCAAGGCCATTGCGCCGCTGGAACGCGCCAGCCCGGCGGAGCGGTTCTTTCATCGTAATCCTCCACGCTGTGGTGCGGCTGTTTTGACCGTCGCTTATTGCCGATGTTACCCTCCGCTCGCATCTCGATTAATCCGGTGCTTAGCGCAGGAGGCGGCGATGGAATTTGGCGTCGGCTTCGACACCCACGTCGATAAATGGGATCTCGCCCGCTACGCCGAGGAATTGGGCTTCGACAGTTGCTGGGTTCCCGACTCGCAGATGATCTGGTCGGATTGTTACGCGGTGCTGGCGCTCGCCGCCGCGAACACCAGCCGGATTCGGCTCGGCACGGGGGTCGCGATCGCGGGCACGCGCATCGCGCCGGTCACGGCCCACTCGATCGCGAGCATCAACCAGATCGCTCCCGGCCGCGTCTTTCTGGGCATCGGCACCGGCCATACCGCGATGCGCGTGATGGGGCAGAGTCCGATGCCGATCGAGGAATTCCGCGACTATCTGCGGGTGGTGCGCGCGCTGCTGCGCGGCGAAGCCGTGGACTACACGTATCGCGGGCGCACGCGCGAGATTCAGTTCCTCCATCGCGACCGCCGCTTTATCAACCTCGACGATCCGATTCCGATTTACGTCGCGGCCAACGGACCGCGCGCCGCCCGCGTGGCGGGCGAATTTGGCGACGGCTGGGTCACCGCCGGCGGCATCAACGCGAAAATCGAAGGGCGGCTCGCCCAGATTCGCGAGGGCGCCGCGGCCGCCGGCCGATCCGTGCCGGACGATTTTCATGTCGTCGCGCTTACCAGCGTCTGCGTGCTCCGGCCCGGCGAGGCGTTTACTTCGGAACGGGTGATTAACGAAACGGGGGCGCAGGTAGCAAGCGCGCTGCATTTCGTTTACGAAACGTGGAAGGCGCGCGGCCGGCGCGACGACGCCATTCCGCCGTTTTTTCGCAACGTTTGGGACGACTACCTGGAGCGGGTGAAAAATTTCAGCCTGCCCGAGAAGGCGCGCTTCCGGCAGATTCACGAGGGGCACGGAACGTTCCTTCAGCCCGCGGAGCGCAAATACGTCACGCCGGAGGCGATTCGCGGAACCTGCCTGGCCGGCGAGGCTGACGAGATCATCGGGCGGATTCGCGCGATGGAACGTGCCGGCATCAAGGAATTGATGATCCTGCCGCCGGCGGACACGCAGCGGCAGGCGTTCCGCGACGTGGCCGAATACATTATGCCCGCGTTCCGCTGACGGGCCGCAAGCGCCCCGGCGCGCCGCGACGCGCAAGAGGGCTTTGCACGGCGCCGCGGTTTAGGCGAAAATTCATCGGTCGCGCTAGCGCGGCAAGGAAGTTTGCCGGCCGCCTCCACCCCTTCCGGCCGGGAATCGACTGACATGGGTGCAGTTGTAAAAATCAATCGCGCGCGTCCGCCGCGGCGTAATGCCCGGACCGCGGCCGACCACGCGGCGCGCGAAGCCGAATCGAACAAATCGCTGATCGGGCTAATCGTAGCATTTTCGTTCGCGGCCTTGGCGATGACCGCGGCGGTGGTGATTACCGCTTCGGATAGCTGGGCGGACGCGATGCCGCTGCTGGCCTGTATTTTTGTGATTGCGCTCGCGAAAATCTTTCTCGCCGACGCGCTCTTTTACGTGATGATCCGGTCCGATCGCGAGACCGAGTCGCGCGCCGCCGCGCGCGTCGATCGGCGCGCGGGCCTGGTTATCCGCCGTCCGCCGCGTCCGCGCGGCGGCGGACCGCGCCGCTCGCGGCATGCGGTTGCGGGGGGACATGTCCGGGCGATCGCGCTGGTTCCGCCGGCCGGAAGCCGGCCCGATTCGAAACGCCGATGATCCGGCGCGCCGCCCGGACGCCGCCGGCTAGCCGCAGAGCACGTCGTTGGCGTGCATCGTATCGAGATATTCGCGCGCTTCCTGAATCTTTCCGTTCTTCACCACGAACAGGAAATGATACTTGTTCTGATAGGTCTTGCCGTTTTTCATCTTGGCGTATGATTCCGCCTCGACCGCGACCCGATCGCCCTCGGCCGTGATTCCGGTCGGCGTGACGCGCAACCCGCCGTCGATATTCGGCCCGAGCGCGCCCAAGAGTTCCGCGAACTGGGCCTTGGTCTTGGTTCCCGACAGCGGAAAATTGCCGAGCACCCACCAGGTCGCGCTGTCCGCGAGCGCGCCCAGCACCTTGTCGCCGCGGCCCGCGCTCATGTCCTCGAAAAATCCCAGAATCATCCGCTTGTTGTCTTCCGCGCTCATCTTCGCATCCTCCTTGAAGCGTTTTCCATTGACCGGCCGCCGCGTCATCTCATTACTTCGCTCAATCCGTTGGGCGATGAGTATTTCTGGATATCGCTATACTCCGGCGGCGCCTGCGAATTGATGAGCACGGTATGGCCGGTCGCGTCGAAACTGGCGTCATAGGTGCCGTGATGGTTGAGCAGGTCCCAGAACTGCTCAGAGAACGAGTTGGCGTTGCTGACCATCCCGACGCCAGGCACCGCCATCGCTTGCGGCGACAGATGGGCCACTTTCCACAGGCGCATGTTCATGTCGTATAGATCCAGCCAGAGCGCCGAGTAGAACTGCTTGTCGATATACATCACCCGCCGGCCATAGCAATAACCCTCGGCTTGCGAAGGAATTTTGCGCACGTCGATCACGTAAACGTCACGCACTTCCCATTTGCCCCAGCTTGGCTTGGGAAAGCCGAGCGGCATGTCGTAGTTGGCCGGAAAAATTCCCACCGGCGTGGCGTAGTTCAGCAGCGCCAGGATTTTTCGTTCGCCGAGCAGCTTCGCGGAGAAGTATGGAATCGCGCCGGCGAATCCGTAACGGTAATCGTCCGCGGTCATGTCGCCGCCGCCCGATGGCTGGCATCGCGCGCCCGCCGACAACTGCATCACGCGCCGTTCGGCCGGCGTGAATATGTACGCCGCGGGCAGCCTCGTCAGATCGTCGAAATATACGGAAAGCGTGGTCGTATACTTGCGCTGCTCCGGCACCATCACCATCCCGAAGCGCGTTTCGAAACGTCCGTCGGCGGCCGGATCGGTCATCGGCGCGCCCGGATCGGTGACGTGGCTGAGCCAGCGATCCACGTACATTTCCTGCTCGCAGGACACGTTGCCGTAGCCGTCCTGCGCGCAGTCGGTAAGCGGATGCTCCGGCGTGGAAACCGTAAGATGCGGCGCGTAGCGAAACCAGTTGTCGGCGAGTATTTCCCATCCGGCGTCGGGGCCGCCCGGATTTGGAAACGGCGCGCCGGCGACGTATCCGGCCAGATTGTGCCCGCCGCCGGCGAGCGTTTGCAGCCGCACCTGCGCTGAGTATTTTTCCGTCGCCTCGGCGTAGCCTTTGGGCAGCGGACGGATAATCGTAGGCCCAACGTCAATCTCGGCGTCGTCCGGCATCTTCCAGGCCTGGCCGCCCTGGAACAGCGCGACCATTCCGTCCGGCATGAATTGCTGGTACTGGCGCCAGTTCGCCGTCGTGATTTTCGTGCCCGGCGGAATCGGCGCGTCGCCGGCCGCGTCGGCGCGCGCGATGCGGAAACCGATCAATCCACATATCAACGCCTGACCAAGCATGAAGCGCAGACCAATCGACATCTTCCACCTGCCTGACTGCGGGGACCGCCGCCCGCATGCGTCCGGACGCGCGTATGCTTGCGCGCGCGAATAACCCGATGGTTTGGTCGCCGGTGTGGAGATTTTCCACTTCACGCCGCGCGCCAGCGCGATCTTCTCCCCTGCGCGCGGCGGCGAACTCCGTATGCGGCTAACTTCCTACAAATCGGCGCTCCGCATCAACCGAAATCGACATCGGCCGCGCCGTGCTCGCGCGCGGATTTGGCGGGCGAGTCATCCCGCTTCGCGGCCGCGGTCCAAGCCGCGGACGATATTCAGATGTCGAAGAAGACGGTTTCCCGGTCGCCTTGCAGAAAGATGTCGAAGCGATATGAATCGCTTGCGCCGGCGGAATCGATCGCCGCGATCAGGGTCGCGCGGCGATCGGCGGGAACCGCATTCAGCGCCGCGTCCGTTTGATTCAGCGGCTCGCCGGGAAAGTAGATGCGCGTGACCACGCGATTCAGCAATCCGCGCGCGAAGATGGATAAATTGAGATGCGGCGCCTGAAGCGTCATCCGGGGTCCGGGAACCGCGCCCGGTTTGATCGTCACGATACGAAAGCGGCCATGCTGATCCGTGCCGAACCGGCCGAAGCCGTGAAAGTGCGGATCGAGCAGTTTCTCCTGGCGATCCTCCGGATGGTCATAGCGGCCTTCGGCGTTCGCCTGCCACACTTCGACCATCGCGTCCGGCACGGCGGCGCCGTCGCCGTCGAAAATCCTTCCCGTGATCGCGATTCGCGCGCCGCGCGTTTCCGCATCGACCATTTGTTCGAGTTCGCTACGGACGAGCGCGGGACCGAAGAACGGCCCCACCGTTTGCGAGGGCGTAAGCCGCGCCGGCGCCATCGGTCAGCCCACCGCCGGAGTCGCCGCGCGGCCGCGCAGCACGATATCGAAGCGATAGCCGAGCGCGTGGCCCGGTTCGGTCAGTTCGGGATCGAAGGCGGCGACCAGCCGCGCGCGCGCGGCGCCGTCGGGCACGCTGTTGAAGATTGGATCGAGCGCCAGCAGCGGATCGCCCGGAAAATACATCTGCGTGACCAGCCGCGTCGCGAGCGCCGGCCCGAACACGCTCAGATGAATATGCTGCGGACGCCATGCGTTATGATGATTGCCCCACGGATAGGCGCCCGGCTTGATCGTCATGAAACGATACGCGCCGTTGGCGCCGGCGATCGTCCGGCCAACGCCCGAGAAGTGCGGATCGAGCGGCGCGTCGTGACGATCGTGGTCGTGGCGATAGCGGCCCGCGGCGTTCGCCTGCCAGATTTCGATTAGCGTGTGCGCGATGGCGCGGCCGTCTTCGTCGAGCACGCGGCCGGCGACGATTATCCGTTCGCCCATCGCCGCGTCCCCCGCCCATCGCGTCAAATCGGCTTCGGCGGGCGCGACGGTCACGCACGGCCGCGGTCCGGTGATTTCGCTCAGGCTCTGCTCGATCCGCACCGGCGCGCAGCGCGGCGCGCGTTTCGAGGTGCTTGCATATGCCGGCGAATCGAGCGGCGGATGCGTTCCGATCGGCTCTCGGCGATAACGCGCGCTTCCATACATCGTTCAGGACCTTCGCGATTCGACGCTAGTCCAGCGCGCCGCTAAGCGCCAGAGTTCCGCGCGGCGCCTATTCGCCGTTTCCGGCGGCTGGCTTGATGCCCGCCGCCTGGCTGGCGCGCAGCTTTGCCACGGCGCGGGCGGCGGCCGATGCATATTTGCTCGGCGAATTCGCGGCTTCGTCGCGCATCCGCCGCTCGCGCGCCAGCACGTCCCCGATATTTTCCGCGCTGACGGCGATGCCGCTTTCCTCGACGGCGCGCGCGTCGTCATCGCACGCGGCGGTCGGCATTCCGAGCAGCCGGCGCAGCATCTGAAAACCCGCGTCCGCCTTGAAATGGATTACCTGCAAATACAACTCGTCCCGCGGCGCCATCGGATTGTACGCTCCGTAATCGACAAACGGCGCCGCGGCAGCGATCGTCCGTTTGAACTTTTCGAAATCGCCCCACGCGCCGGACTGGCGGATCAATTCAAGTTCGTATTCGCTCATCGGCGGCGCAAACAGGATCAACTCGACGTTGCGCGCGCGGATCTTGGCGACAGTCTTGCGGAAGCCCGCGGCCATCGCGGGCGAAAACCTGTAGGGATCGTACATGTGGATGGTCTCGCTGAGCTGCAGCGCGATCAATTTCGCCCGCGTCAGATCGAGGCCGTGGTTGCGATCGATTACGTATTCGCGGCAGATCAGCGCCATCGGCCACGGCGCCGGCGCGGCCGTCGTCGGCGCCAGCCGCGCGCGGCCCTGCAGCGCGCGCTTCAACAGATCGAACCCGTCGCCGAGCGCGTCGAGGCTGAGCAGCGTGTCTTCGATCCGGGCGCGCGGACGGTTCGCGATGCGCGCGTTGAAATACGGGTCGTTGGCGTTCCAGGTGGAATTGAAGATGCAGAAATCCACGCCCCATACGATCCGCTTGAGCCGCGGATTCAGCAGGGCGACGTCGATTATTTTTTCAAGTTGCGGAAGCGTCGCGCCCAGAATCGCCGCGTTCATCACGCCGTCGCGTTCGCCCTGCTCGATCGGCATGCCCATCCGCACGCGCGAGCTGCCGATCAGCAGCGTTTCGGGCCGCGCTTCGCGCAGCAGGTACGGCGTCGCGAGACGGTCGTATTTGATTTTGCGGAAAATCGGGTTGATGAGCCGGCTCGCGGTGGCGCCGTACGGATTCAACAGCCACGCCAAGGCGACGCCGCCGGCGATAATCGCCAGCGTCAGGACCGCCATCAGCACGAGCCGCCGCGCCGCGGTCATCGCGGCGCCGCTCCCCGCCCCGGCGCGCCGAGGCGCGGCGGAGACGGCGCGCGGCGTGAACTAATCCGCCTACGCACGGGCCTGATTCCGCGCGTTGGAGCCGGCGCCGGCCGGCGCGCGCGGAGGGAAAATTTCTCGCCGGCGCATCCGGCAAAGTATCGCGTCAAGCGCCGCCCGCTTCAAGCTCCCGCCCGCTTTCGGCTAAATCCGGAAATGGATCGCGATCGCCGCGATCGCCGCGGCGTACGCAAGCGGAACCGCCCAGCGCGAAACGCGGCGGATCCGCGACGCATGACGCTCCCGGCCCCGGCGGTATGACACGTGCACCATCATCAGTTCGAGCATCGCGGCGAACACGAAAACGTACGAGGTCAGGAAAAACGCGTCGAGAAACGTCAGGTACGAGATCCGCGGCAGCGTGAACGAAAGCGCCAGCCCGAACGCGATTATCGTCAGGATTGTGGTGACCGCGATCTGCACCTGGTTGCCCAAATCGCGCGGCTCCACCCAGAACACCGACCACGACAGGCAGACCATCAGGAGCAGCGGCAGACAGAGCTTCCACAAATAAAACTGCCAGCGCCGCCGCAGCCTGATCGCGAAACGCATTTCCGGAATTTCGCCGCCGCGCGGACCCGGCGCCTGCGCCAGCCGCGCGCCGAGTCCGGCCAGCCGCCACGACGCCAGCGCCGAATACGTTGCGAACTCCGTCGTCATCCAGGTTGAGTCCGGCGCCGCGGCGAAGACGACGACGCCGAGGTTCACGCGGTTCGGATGAATGATCACTTCGAGCGTCTGCGTGTCGAACGGGAACTTGCGCAAATTGAAATTCGCGGACAAGGTGACGTCCATCCGCGCCGAATAATTGACCGTGCCGTCCGGCCGCGCCGAAATTCCGATATCGTAAAATTGCGGCCGGCTAGCCGCGTTCAAGATCACCAGCGCCGGCGTCCAGAGGTCTTCCGGATGATAGCGGCGCAGGTTGTCCGACGGGCCGCTCGGCGTCCACGCGAGCCGCTGGTCCTTCCAACTCGCCAGCACATACGCGCTCAACGTGAATTGCTGCGCCACTTCGTCGATCGCCGCCAGATTGATCACGTGCAGGGCGAGCGCGACCCGCACCGGCGCGCCGTCGCGGGCCGGCGGAAACAGGCGCGGATCGTCGGCGACGCCGGTCAGCCGCGGCGACCGCGCGCGGCCGCGCGAATCATTCGTTGACGCCGCGCCCGCCGCGGACATACCGGCCGGCGCGCCCGCTGCGAACGCGGGCGGCGCGGCCGCGGCCATGACCATCGCGATCGCCAGCGCGGCGGCGATCGTGGCGAGCGCTTCGCGCATGACCCGGCCTGAAGATTGGCTCGGCAGGCGATGGACGCGGATCCCGCCCCTCATTTTCGACGCGGCGCTGCGAATCGGATCGACCCCGTGATTGCGCATCGCGCAATTCGCTTACTTGCTACCGATCCGCCGCCCGGCAGTCGAGCCGGTACAATTCCCTAGAACTGGAAGTAAATGAACGGGGGCGGATTCGCCATTCCCATGATGCTCACGCCGGCGAGCACGGCGAACGCTCCCGCCCACAGCCAGTCGTTGTCCCACTTCCATGACAAAATCGCCTGCCGGTTCGGCGCGAACAGCACGATCGCCAGTCCGGCGAAAATCCGCACGAATTCATGCGTGCCGAGCGCGTTCTGCATCGCGTCGAACCTGAAGCCGTGCAAGCCGGCCATCCCGGCGAAGAAATCCGCCGCGCGCGAGAAATTCGGCGCGCGGAAAAACACCCACGCCGCCGTGGTCAGCAGAAACGTAAGGATCCACGCCGCCGCGCCGGGCAAACGATGGCCGCGCTCGCTCCAGACGTGATTGATCCACAAATAGACGCCGTGCAGCGCGCCCCAGATTACGAAGGTCCAGTTGGCGCCATGCCACAGTCCGCCCAGCACCATCGTGACGAACAGGTTGAAGTCGCGCCGGAATTTGCCGCGCCGGTTCCCGCCCAGCGGAATATAAAGATAATCGCGCAGGAAAAACGACAGCGTGATATGCCATCGCCGCCAGAACTGGATTATGTCGCGCGCCTGGTAGGGCGATTCGAAATTCTCCGGAAAGACCACGCCGAACATCCGCGCCAGCCCGATCGCCATGTCCGAGTAGCCGGAAAAATCGAAATAAATCTCCAGCGCGAAGGCGATCGCTCCGCCCCACGCGTCGCAGAAACCAAGCCGCATCGTGCGGTCGAACAGCGGATTCACCATCGGCCGGAACGTGTCCGCCAGCATCACCTTCTTGAACAATCCGGCCGCGAAGATCATCAGGCCGTCGCTGAGATTCTCCGCCGTCAGCCGAAAGCGCGTGCCGCGGTTGAACTGCGGATAAATCTGCATGTAGCGCACGATCGGGCCGGCGATCAGATGCGGGAAGAAGGCGATAAAGAGCAGGTAGCTCATGAAGTCGCCCGCGCCCGGCTCGCCCCGATAGGCGCTGACCAGAAACGTGATCTGCTCGAAGGAGAAAAACGAAATCGCCAGCGGCAGCACCAGCGGCGGCATCCGCCAATGCGTGCCGAGCAGCGCGCCGGCGCTGTCGACGAGGAAATCGCGATACTTGAAGTAGCCGAGCAGCGCCAGGTTGACCGCGACGCCGATTCCAAGCAGGACGCGGCGGCGGAGCTCGGCGCGCGCGCCGGCGTCCGCCTCCGGCGCGAGCAACAGCGACCAGCCGAAGTTGAACGCGATCGAAAAGCCGAACAGGAACAGGTAATGCCAGTTCCACCATCCGTAGAAAAACAGCGACGCAAGGATCAGAAACGCGGCGCAGGCGCGGCGCGCGTCGGCCGCCGTCAGCGCCCAGAAGAGCAACAGCGCGATCGGCAGAAAGCCGAACGCGAATGGATACGAATTGAAGAGCATCCCGCCCGGACCTCGCGATCGGGCCGCGTCCGGAGCGGAACGCGGTGCCCGGCTCCAGTTTGTTCGCCCCGCCCGAAACGATCAACGCCGCGCCAGACCTGATTTCTCTGGTTACAAAAAACGATCGGATCTTGAGGCCGATTTAATTGCGGACGCGACTGAAAGCCGGGCTTTTCCGCGAGACGTGTCCATTATAACTTTTGATTGGCGCGCCGATGTTCGATACTCGTGAATTCCAACTCCGAAGGCGGCAATCTTGATCGTCAGGCGGGGAAAATGGCAAGCGGGCGTGCGAAAAAACCATAAAACCGGCGGAGTCAATCGAACGAGGCCCGATCGCTGGAAATCTGACGTAGTCCGCTCGGTTGATATGTACAACGATTGGTTTATGAAGTTCGCGCCGGCCGCGTATCGTGAGACGCGCGCCAGAACGTCGCTCGACGTCGAATCCACACTGGTTAAGTCCGGGAACCTGGCAAGGGTGAGTCCCGCTTTATTGCGCCAGGAGCCCGGAGTGCTCCCGACTTTGCGCATGTCGGCTTGCCCTCCGCTGGCAGTGGACCGGCTGATTGGTCTCGCGGGCGTCTCGCGAAATTTGGTTGGCTGCATGGAGAGCGGCGTCATCCCAAAACGTATGAATGGAGTCGCGCTGGACGCGGACCTCGTGAAAATTGCGAGGCTCGTCATGCGCATGGCTGATCGCGACATCTTTGTCTGGCTCGATCGGAATAAGGGGCCAACCGAGGCGGAACTACGGCGTGCGGCGACCATTGTCGCCGATCGTTTGTGCGGAGCGGTCGCCAACCCGATCATTCGCAATGCGCAGGAGAAACGACAACTGGCGGCGATCGCGGCGTGGCTGACAAAGCGAGGTTATAAACCGCTTGCCCCGGACATAAGGTTCGACGCGATGCCGCCGGGAACGTTCGGCTTCCACATGAATGTGCCGGTCAAGCAGGCGGGAAGCGGTTTGACAGTCAACATACCCGTTGACGCGGTGGTGATGCGGAAGAAATCTGAATTCGGCGAATTGCCGCTCCTGATTGAAGCAAAGTCGGCTGGCGATTTCGCCAACGTGAACAAGCGTCGAAAGGAGGAGGCGACCAAAGTTAATCAACTACGCTCCACCTATGGCGCGAAGGCGCAGTTCATTCTTTTTCTCTGCGGCTATTTCGACGGCGGCTATCTGGGATACGAGGCGGCCGAGGGTATCGATTGGGTATGGGAGCACAGGATCGCTGAACTTGCCGAATTTGGAGTGTGAAATGGAGACGGCAAACGCGCTCGAAATTCGGCGATTGGCTTTGCAGGAAGATCTCGACAGTCGCAAATCCAGAAAGGAGCGTAACCGACTGGGGCAGTTTGCAACGCCTCCAGAGCTCGCTTCGGAAATCCTGGCGTACGCGAGAAAAATTTTTCCGAGTAAGGCGTCTGTCCGATTTCTTGATCCGTCCTTTGGAACCGGATCATTTTACTCAGCGCTGCTTGGCCATTTTTCTCGAACGCCAATCGGGAAGGCCCTCGGAATCGAACTTGATCCACACTATGCAATTCCCGCTCGCGGGCTTTGGAGTCATCATTCGCTGGAGATCGAACTCGGTGATTTCACCAAATTGAGACCGCCGCATGAATCCGATCGGTTCAATCTCATAATCTGCAATCCGCCCTATGTGCGGCACCACCATCTGAACGCAGCCGAAAAAGTCCGCTTGCGCGCCGCGTCGCACGCCGCATGCGGCGTGCGAATGGCCGGCTTGGCCGGCTTGTACTGTCATTTCTTGTGTATTGCGCACGCATGGATGGCTGAGGACGGGATTGCCGGTTGGCTGATTCCCAGTGAATTCATGGACGTCAATTATGGCATGCCGGTCAAAAGATACCTGCTGAATGAGGTCGAGCTTTTACGCATTCACCGCTTCGAATCGGGCGATCTTCAATTCGGAGATGCGCTCGTGTCGTCATCGATCGTCTGGTTTCGGAAGAACCGGCCGGAGCGCGCTCATCACGTGGAACTGAGCTACGGCGGCACGCTGTTACAGCCAAAGGTTTCTCGATTGGTGGCCGCGCAAGCTTTGCAAGGCGCTCGTAAGTTGTCCACATTCATGGCGGGGGAAAAGAAACAAGAGGCCGAAGGTCCCCGACTCTCCGATTTCTTTTGGATAAAGCGCGGCCTCGCAACCGGCGACAACCGATTCTTCATTCTTCCGCGCGCCGAGATTGAAGCGCGAAGATTGCCATGGCAATTCTTTCGGCCAATTTTACCGGGGCCCCGATATTTGTCGTCCAACGTGATTGAAGCGGACCCGGACGGCGCTCCCATCGTTGAAGGGCAAAAGTTCATTCTTGACTGCCGACTGCCCGAAAATGTAATTCGAGAGCGGTATCCGCAACTCTGGTCATATCTCGAAACAGGCAAGCCAAAAGTTTCTGGAACGTACCTCTGTAGCCGCAGGAACCCTTGGTATGCGCAGGAAAACCGTCCTCCCGCGCCGTTTGTTTGCACCTACATGGGACGGAATGCCGGTAAACGCGAAAATCCTTTCCGATTTCTACTGAACCGATCGCAGGCGACGGCGGCGAACGTATATTTGCTGCTTTACCCGGTTCCAAAACTCGCGGCGGCGCTGAATGAGGATCCATTGCTCGCACGCGGAATCTGGGAAATCCTTGATTCGATCCCGGTCGCCGCCCTATTGGGAGAAGGCCGGGTTTACGGCGGCGGACTTTATAAGCTGGAACCAAAAGAATTGGCGAACGTTCGCGCCGATGCAATCGCCGCACTCTTGCCGAAAACCGCCGCTCTTCCTCCGAAACAGAGCGAGATGTTCCGGGAGAGCGCGGTGTAACGCGCTTCGCGGAATAATCGTAACAATTCGGCGCAGTGTGGGGCGCAGCGGACAACGGACCGTTACGGACGGATAAATCTAATATCCGCTTCAGGCCGCCGCGCGCTTTTGTCCAATCACCGCGTGATAAACGACCAGCACGATAATCGCGCCGATAACGGCGATCCCGATGCTCGGCAAATTGATTCCGGTGACGCTGCCGATTCCCAGCCGCGAAAAAATCGCCCCGCCGACGATCGCGCCGAGAATCCCCAGCAGGACATCGCGCACCAACCCTTCACCAGTGCGATTAACGATTTTGCTGCCGATAAAGCCTGCGATCAGTCCGACGAGCAACCATGACAGTACGCCCATGACGATCCTCCCCTGAAGCCAAATCGACGTTCCGCGTATTCTACAATTCGCCGATAGAGCCGTATAGCGCTATGGCGATTGCGAAAGGCTCCGATCGGCGGATTTTTGCACAGCTTATAACGCCTGGTCTTGCCGGAATCCGATTGATCCGGTGATCAGATGGTGAATTCTGGCGAGGCTTCGCGGTGGACGGCCGCGTCAGGCCCTCCGCGCGCGTTTGCGCATCGCTCAAGCGCTCGAATTCGCCGGTTCGGGCGTGATAAACTAAAAGTCATAATTCTCTACAAAATGTAGATTCAAAAACCGGGGTCGCGGGCGAAGCGGCGGCAAGAAATTGGCCGCTGGCCGCGCTCTTTTCGCCGCCGCGCCGCCGCGCCATAATGATGCGTTCATCCGCCGTGCGTTCGCCGCGATGTTTCACGTGAAACATCGCCGGCCGCGCACGGATCAGGACGGTTGTCCCGATGCTTCATGATGTAATCGTCGTCGGCGCCGGCCATGCCGGTATCGAGGCCGCGCTCGCCGCGGCCCGGATGGGCGCGCGCACGCTGATGCTCACGCTCAACCTCGACCATATCGGCCAGATGTCCTGCAATCCCGCGATCGGCGGAATCGGCAAAGGCCATCTGGTGCGTGAAATCGACGCGCTGGGTGGCGAGATGGGCGTCGCGATCGACGAAACCGGAATCCAGTTCCGTTTCCTCAATACGCGCAAGGGGCCCGCGGTCCGGGCGCGGCGCGCCCAGGCCGACAAGGCGGCGTATCGCGCGCGGATGAAGCGCGTGCTCGAAGCCACGCCCAATCTGGCGATCCGTCAGGCCAGCGTGGAGCGCCTGGCGGTCGCGGACGGGCGCGTGCGCGGCGTCGAATCGCAAATCGGCGAACTCTTCGAGGGGCGGACGGTAATTCTGACGACCGGAACCTTTCTGAAGGGTCTCGTGCATATCGGGATGCGCAACTATCACGCGGGCCGCGCCGGCGATTTCGCCGCGATGGGACTGTCGGAGAACTTGGCCGCGCTCGGTTTCCGGATCGGACGGCTGAAGACGGGCACCTGCCCGCGGCTCGATGCGCGCACGATCGATTACTCGGCGCTGGAAATTCAGCCCGGCGACGAACCGCCGCCGCCGTTTTCCTTTCGCACCCGGCGGATCGTTCAGCCCCAGCTTCCGTGCCATCTGACGTGGACCTCCGTCCGCACGCACGAGATTATCTGCGGCGGCCTGGATCGCTCGCCGATGTACTCGGGCGTGATTCAATCGCGCGGGCCGCGCTACTGCCCGTCGGTCGAGGACAAGGTGATGCGCTTTCCGGACAAGGAACGGCATCAGATTTTCCTCGAACCCGAAGGCCGCGACACGGTTGAGGTCTATCCGAACGGCCTGTCAACCAGCCTGCCGCTCGACGTGCAGGTCGCGATGGTTCATTCGATCCGCGGACTCGAGCGCGCCGAAATCATGCGGCCCGGTTATGCGATCGAATATGACTTTTCCGATCCGACCCAGTTGCGTCCGACGCTCGAGACGCGGCTGATCGAGGGACTCTACTTCGCCGGGCAAATCAACGGCACCACCGGTTATGAAGAAGCCGGCGCGCAGGGTTTGATCGCGGGAATCAACGCGGCGCTGGGCGCGCGCGGCGAACCGCAAATCGTGCTCGGCCGCGACGAGGCTTATATCGGCGTGATGATCGACGACCTCGTGACGCGCGGGATTGGCGGCGAGCCGTACCGGATGTTCACCTCGCGAGCCGAGTACCGCCTGACGCTGCGCGAGGACAACGCCGATCGGCGGCTGTCGCCGCTTGGCGCGCGAATCGGCCTGCTTGGCGCGGAAGCGGCGGATCGGATTCGCGAGCGCTCGGAACAGGTAACTTCGGAAATCGCGCGGCTGGGCGCGGCGACGGTCGCTCCGGACCATACGACGAACGAAATTCTGACGGCGGCAGGCTCTTCGCCGATTCGGGAGGCGGTGCGTGCGCTCGATTTGCTGCGCCGGCCTGAAGTCGGTTATCTCGACGCGACCCGGATGGCGCGAATCGAGGCCGCGCTCGATTTCGATCAGGCCGCCGAACTCGAAATCGAAATCAAATATGAAGGATATGTCCGCCGGCAACATGAGAATATCGCCCGCTTCAAGCGCCTGGAGGACGCCTCGATCCCCGAATCGATCGATTTTCAGCATATTTCCGGGCTTTCGACCGAGGTTCGCGAGCGGCTTGCGCGGTCCCGGCCGAGATCGCTGGGACAGGCGTCGCGCATTCCCGGCGTGACGCCGGCGGCGGTATCGATCCTTGCCGTGCATTTGCGCGCGGGCCGCGGGACGAACGAAACGCGTCCAGCGCGCGATTAGTTTCGCAAACCGGTATCCCATCCGGACGAGGCTCGATAAAATGTTTCACGTGAAACATCCGGAATTGGATGAAACCTCGGACCGCTGTGCTCTGCGGAATCGCCGTGCGGATTCGCGCGGCATATCGCCGTGGCGCGGCGAACTTCGGAACAGCTTTCGTATCGCGATGTTTCACGTGAAACATTTTCTTCCGGCCAACGTCCCGTTCATTCAATGACTGCCGATTTTCTCGCGCCGCCGAAACCGCATCACGATGACCCAGCGACTTGAACCTGCTCAAATCGGTCCCGCCGTCCGCGAGGCGGTCGCGGCGCGCCTTGCTGACTTCGGATTTACCGCGAATGCCGACCTGCTCGAGCGGCTCGGCAAATTCGCGATGCTGCTGGCGCTATGGGGATCGAAGCTGAATCTTACGGCGTCGCCGAACGATCCCGATGCGACCGCGTTTCATATCGTTGACAGCCTGATGCCGCTGATTCTCGCGACCCATCCGGAGAACGTTCCACTTGCCGGCATTTTCAACCAGGGGGTGCGGGTGCTCGATCTCGGCAGCGGCGCGGGGTTTCCCGCGCTGATTCTGGCCGCGGCGACTCATGCTCATTTCACGATGCTTGAAGCGCGGCGCAAGCGCGCCAGTTTTCTGGCGGTCGCCGCCTCGGAGATGCGCCTGGACAACGCGCGGGTAGATTCCAACTATCGCGCCGATTCCGACCTCGAGCCGTCGTACGACGTCGTGACGGCGCGGGCCTTCGCCGAACCTGCCGTCGCGATTCGGACCGCGTCCGCCGCGCTGAAACCGGGCGGCCGGGCCCTATTCTATCTTGGCGCGTCGCAGCAGGCCGAAGTCGCGGCCGCGTTTGCGTCCGTGCCGGGCTTCGACGTGCCGGAGACGATCGCTTACGAACTCAAACGGCAGAATTGCGCGATCGCGCATCTGCTGGTGGTGGCGCGCCGCGCGTCCTGAACGATTCTCGGCGCAAGATTTTTCCCTGGCGTGGCGCTGCGAGGTTGGAAACCTCGCGCCGGCGCGGCATCTTGCGCGTCTCGATTAAGTGGTTTTGCTTTTGGACGATCGCGAGGTCTAAAATCGATCGGCGACGGAAAATGTTTCACGTGAAACATTTTCGCGGCGGAGGCGGTGTGGGGCGGCTTATCGCAATTGCCAATCAGAAAGGCGGCGTCGGTAAAACCACTACCGCAGTCAATCTCGCGGTCGCGCTCGCCGCTGATCATCGCAAGGTCCTGCTCGTCGATCTCGATCCGCAGGGCAACGCCTCCTCGGGAGTAATCGCCGATACGCGGCTTGGCGAACTCAAAAGCTCCGGCAGGACGGTCTATGAAGCGATGGTCGGCGACTTGCCGATCGCCGAAGCGATTCGCGAGGCGCGTGGCGACCGGCTCCATCTGGCGCCTTCCGGTCCAGCGCTCGTCGGCGCCGAAATCGAACTTGCCACGCGCGAAGGCCGCGAACGCGTGCTGAAGCGAATTCTCGCCCCGGTCCGCGACCGTTACGCCTTTATCATTATCGATACGCCACCCTCGCTCGGCTTGCTCACGCTCAATTCGCTGGTCGCGGCCGACTCGGTGATCGTGCCGATGCAATGCGAGTACTATGCGCTTGAAGGATTGACCGCCCTGCTCGATACGATTCGCCGCGTGCGCGCGGCGCTGAATCCGAAGCTCGAAATCGAGGGGCTGGTGCTCACGATGTTCGACGCGCGCAACCGCCTCAGCCACGAAATTGGTCGTGAGGTTCAAAAATATTTTCCCGACAAGATATTCGAAAGCGTAATCCCGCGCAGCGTGCGGATGTCCGAAAGTCCCAGCCACGGCCTTTCGGTGCTCGAATACGACGCCAGGTCGGCTGGCGCCGAGGCCTACCGCAACCTTGCCGCCGAGTTGATCGCCCGGGTCGCCGGCGATCCGGCAGGCGCGGCGGCGAAGGCGGGCAACGGCGCGGAACCGGCTGCAGGCGCCGCGCGCGCGTGGAGCCTGCGAGCGTTGTTCGCGCGCGATCGCGAAAGGAGCAGGCGATGATCCGAAAACCGCTCGGCCGCGGACTCGACGCCCTGATTGGAACCGCCGCGCCGGACACTGCGCCGTCAGCGCCGGCGGAGGGCGCGGCGCTGCTCATGGTCGCGCCCGATCGCGTGGTTCCTAGCCCGTTGCAGCCGCGCCGCCATTTCGATTCCGGCAAGCTGGATGAGCTGGCCGAGGCGATTAAGAGCCAGGGGATCATCGAGCCGCTGGTGGTGCGGCCGATCGGCGCCGACGACGGCGCGCCGCGCTACGAGCTGATCGCGGGCGAACGGCGGCTGCGCGCGGCCAAAATCGCCGGACTCGAACGCGTTCCGATCGTGGTGCGCGAGGTCGATGACCGCGGCGCGCTGGAGATGTCGCTGGTCGAGAACCTTGCGCGCGAGGAGCTTAATCCGATCGAAGAGGCGCGCGCCTTCGTGCGGCTCAACCGCGAATTCGATCTCAGCCACGAACAGATCGCGGGGCGTATCGGCAAAAGCCGGCCCTATGTGACCAACACGATGCGCCTGCTGGAGCTGCCGATTCCGGTGGTCGAGATGGTCGCCGCCGGCACGATCAGCGCTGGGCAGGCGCGGCCGCTACTGGCTTTGAGCTCAGCGGACGAGCAAATCGCGGCGGCGCGGCGGATCGCGGAGCAGAAAATATCCGCCCGTGGCGCCGAGAAGATCGCGAGCGGCGCGCGGCCCGCCGTCGCTATCAATCGGCCGTCATCGGGGGAGGCCGCGGCGGACGCGGACCAACCGATCGATCCCAACCTGGGGGCGCTGGCCGAGCGGATTCAGCGCGCGATGCGCCGCAAGGTCAGGATCGCGCCGCAACATGGGCGGGCGCCGGGGCGAATCGAAATCGAGTATTACAATGACGCCGACCTGACCACGCTGGCGCAAATTCTGACGCTGGCTGGCCGCGCCGTTCACGGCGAAAAGTGATTCCCGCCCGGCGCGGCGGGCGCCGATGAGCTTTACCTTCCACGAGTTTTTCGCCGGCGCCGGGATGGCGCGGCTGGGTCTCGGCGAACGCTGGCGATGCCTATTCGCGAACGATATCGACGCGAAAAAAGCCGCCTGCTACACGGTCAATTTCGGCGATCGCGAATTCATGCGCGGCGACGTTGCAGGGCTTGGCGCCGCCGATTTGCCGGGCGCGGCCGATTTGGCGTGGGCGTCGTTTCCATGCCAGGACCTGTCGCTGGCCGGCGCGGGCGCCGGGTTGCGCGGCGCGCGTTCGGGAACCTTCTGGCCGTTCTGGCGCCTAATCGAGGCGCTGGGCGCGGACGGGCGGGGGCCGCGGACGATCGCGATCGAAAATGTAATCGGTCTCCTGCGCGCGCGCGGCGGCGCCGACTTTAACGCGATCGCCGAGGCGATTGCGAAATCCGGCTACCGGCTCGGCGGAGTCGTGATCGACGCGGCGGATTTTCTGCCGCAATCGCGGCCGCGCCTGTTTGTGATCGCCGCGCGCGAAGACCTGGAAATTCCCCCAGAAATTATTGCGGCGGACGCCGATCCGCGCTGGACGATTCCGGCGCTTGCCGACGCGCACGCCCGCTTTGGCCATGCGGCCCGGGCACGATGGATTTGGTGGAAGATGCCGCCGCCGCAAGCCGCCTCGCCGCCGCTTGTCGCGCTAGTCGATCTGGACGCCCCGCAATGGCATCGCGGGGAAGAAACCGAACGGCTGTTAGGTCTGATGAACGAACTCCATCGCCGGAAGGTCGCCGACGCGGCGCGCGCGTCGCTCGCAACGGGCCGTCCGATCGCCGGCACGATCTATCGCCGCACGCGGGTTGACGAAAACGGCGTCCGCCGCCAGCGCGCCGAGGCGCGCTTCGACGGAATCGCCGGATGTCTGCGGACGCCGGCGGGCGGTTCGAGCCGGCAGACCATAATCGTGGCCGAGCGCGGCCGGATACGCACGCGGCTTTTGAGCGCGCGCGAGGCGGCGCGGCTGATGGGCCTGCCGGAGAGTTTCGTGCTGCCCGAACGCTTCAATGACGCCTATCACGTCGCGGGCGACGGCGTGGCCGTGCCGGCGGTGCGGTTTCTCGCCAGGCATCTGCTGGAGCCGCTGCTCGAAGCGAACGCGGGCGCGGAAACGGCCGCCGCGGCATGGCGGAGGAGCGCCGCCGGAAGCGAGGCGGCGCGCGCCGAGCGATGATCACAACCGCCGACCCCGGACGTTCGACGCGGAAGCGGGAAGATCCCGCCGAGCGGTCGCGGATCATGCGCGCGGTCAAATCGCGCGACACGGCGCCGGAGTTGCGCGTGCGCCGGATTGCGCATCGGATGGGCTTTCGCTTCAGCCTGAGGCGCGCCGATCTGCCGGGCAAACCGGACCTGGCGCTGCCGAAATACCGCGCCGCGATTTTCGTCCACGGATGTTTCTGGCATGGCCATCGATGCCGCCGCGGCGCGCGCGCGCCGAAGACCAACGCCGAGTACTGGCGCGGGAAAATCGCGCGCAACCGGACGCGGGATCGGCGGGTCGCGGCGGAGTTGCGGGCGCGGGGCTGGCGGGTGCTGGCGATTTACGAATGCCAGCTCAGGCGCGAAGCGGCGGTCGCAAAGCGGATCGAAAAGTTTCTGCGCCGGAGCCAGGGAAGCACTGCGCAAGTCAGATTGTCATTCTGAACGGAGCGCAGCGGAGTGAAGAATCCCGGGATTCTTAGCTGCGCTCAGAATGACGAGATGGACCTTTAGCGGAGCTTCCCCAAGAATTTTTCCGGGAGCAGGGATTCTCTGCGCCGGACTCAGGGCGAACCTTCGCTGCGCTCAGAGCTTGTGAATTTTCTCGGATCAGGGATTCTTCGCCGCGCTCAGAATGACAAAGAGAGGGTTGATGCGTGAAGTATTTCGGCCGGTGGAGGTTCCCTGAAGCGCGCGCTTATCGATAGATTTCTTCAAAGTGTAAATAATCGATTATCGATAATCGAAACAACGAGACAGGGAGTCAACCCTTGCGGTCGGCCGCGGCGGCGGCGTAGGCCGCTCCGCGCCGCAGCAGCACGAGGCGCGGACGGCCCGACGTGGTCGTGAGCACGGGCCTGAGATCGAGCGCCTGGCCCTTGAGCTGGTTCCAGACGCCGAGCGGAACCAGCACGTAGCCGGGCGGCGCGTCGCCTAGTTTGCCGGAGATTCGCGGCGCGGTGCGATGGAGATAAAACAGCAGCGGCGCCGGTTCGTCCTCGAAGCGGTAGAGATAGAGCGGCTCGGCCGGTCCGACCACGCGGTTGATTTCGGCGGCCGCGGCGCGGAACGAATCGGTGGCGCAATCGCGGACCTCCTTGCCCGGCAGATAGAAGAAGTTGAACGCGATCATGACGCCGGCCGCCGCGAGCGTTGCGATGCGCAGATAGCGGCCGGCGCGGCGGCTGGCGAGCCGTTCGATCCACCACGCGATCACGACCGCGAGGATCGGCCAGACCGGCAGCAGATAGGCGCGCCGCTTGTAGGCGGCGATCGAGAAGAAAACGAGCGTGGTCAGATAGAAAATCGCGCCGAGGCGAACGGCGGCGCGCGCGCGCGGCGCGGCGAGCGGTGCGTCGTCGTGCGGAGCGTCGAGCGCCGGCAGGAACATCATGCGCAGGCTGGCCAGAAGCGAAAGCGGATTCTGGCGCGGCCGGCCGGGCGGATCGGGCGGCGGCGGTTGCGCGGAGGCGGTCCGCCAGCGCAGCGCCGCATAGACGGCGACGGGCGCGAGCAGACTGAAGGGAACCGAGTTGAAAAGGAGCGGTTTGACGTAATACCAGGGCGGCATCGCGCCCAGCGCGCCGAAAAACCGCCCGAAGTTTTCGCTGCCGATCTGGCGGTCGAGAAAGCCGTAGCGCCGGCCGAACAGGCAGGCCGCATACCAGCTTGCGCCGAGCAGCACGGTGGTGGCGACCGGGCCGGGCGTGGCGAGCCGCAGGGTTTCGAGCGGGCGGCGTTCGGCGATGAGGAAAATCGCGATCGCGAGCGCAGGCAGCATCGCGCCCACGGGACCCTTGGCGAGCACGCCGAGGCCGAGCGCGGCGGCGAGCAGATAACGGAGCGAATCCGGGCCGCGCCGAGCCGGATCGGGAGCGGCGTCGGGCGCGCCGCGCGGCGCATACCACCAGGCGAAAGCGAACAGCGCGAGGGTCTCGCAGCAGGCGAGCGTCATATCGACGCGGCCGATGCGCGCGTTTTCCACATATTGATAGGAGCCGGCGAGGATTAGGCCGGCGAGCGCGGCGGCGTCCGGGCCGAGAAAATCGAGCGCGAAGGCGAGCGTCAGGAGCACGCCGGCGATCGCGTAGAGCGCGGTTGGCAGGCGCAGATTCCAGGCGGTGACGCGATGGATTCCGGCGAGCCGGTCGATAGCGGTCGCGGTCCAATGGAAAAGCGGCGGTTTGTACATCGGGGCGACGCCGTTTTCGAGTGGAAAGAGCATCCGGCCGTGTTCGACCATCTGTTGCAGGAATACGGCCTCGACGGCTTCGTTGGCGCCGCATATGTCGGCCGCGCCGAGCCGATGAAGGCCGACGGCGGCGATTGCGGCGACGGCGATGGCGAGCGCAAGCCGCTGGGACCATCGCAGCGGCGGCCGGCGTGGACGCGCGGGGTTATCGGGAGCGGCGGAGGATTCCATCGGAACGGCTGGATCGTAGCGGATGCGGCGTGCGGGGGCGAAGCGATTGGCGAGATTCGCGCGCGCCGGAGCGATCGGCGGTCAGGCCAAATCGCAGCGGAAGATCGCGAGGCGGGCGATGCGGGCCTTTTCGTAGCCGCGCCATTTGGCGGCCGCGATTTTGCCGGGCGCGACGCGGCGGAAGCGCGCGCGGCCGAAGCGGAGCCGGGCGAAAAAGCGCGCGGCGCGTTCTTCGGAAGTGCAGGCGAAGACGTAACGCAGGCGGCGCTTGCGCGCCTCGGCGACGACTTCGCGCAGCAGTTCGGTGGCGACGCCCTCGCCGAGAAAGCGGGTGAGCGTGTAGAGCGCGGTGATTTCGCCGGCGCGTTCGCGCCGATAGGGTTCGGTGAGCAGGGCGCAGATGCCGGCGAGATGCTCGTCGCCGACGCGGTAGCCGAAGCACGACGGCAGCAGCGAGGCGATTTCGGAATCGCCGCGGCGGAGCAGGAAGCCCTCGTTCTGGCCGCGCCGAATCAGCGCCTCGACTTCCTCGAAATCATCGATCGAAATCTGGCGGACGTTGGCGTAGCGCTGTTCGGTGAGCAGCGTGCCGCTGCCGAGGAAGCTGAAGAGTTCTTCATAGACGCCGCGGGGCGTGGTCAGATTGACCGAGGCGACGCCGTCGAGCAGGGCGCGGCGGGCGGCGCGGATGGTGGCGCGGCGGAGCTTGTCGGTTTCGAGGCCGAGCGCGCGGCGGATGCGGCGCAGATCCACGAAGGAGTTGATTTCGCCCTCCTTGTCGCGCAGGCCGCCGCGCCGCTCGAGCATCAGGAGCTTGAAGACGCGCAGGCGGCTGGCGAGTTCCTGGGCGAAGATTACGAGGTCGTCGGGATCGCCGGTTGCGGCGGCGACGACGATCGAGCCGGCGCGCAGGCCCTGCCAGATTTGCGCGACGGCGGAATCGGGCGGATAGGGCCGGGTGCGCAAGCCGGTGGCGGGATTGAACGTCACCGGCGGCGCGATGAGCATCCGGCCGAGCCGCTTCACCAGGCGCGGGAGCGCGCCGGCCGACGCGATCAGGACGCATCGCGTCTGATTGCGGCGCAGCTCGCGGAGCGTTTTGACCAGCGAATCGAGTTCGCTGAGCCGTTCGCCGCTGGGCGGAATCAGGGCGAAGAGCAGGCTTTTGCCGTAAAACTCCTCGAGATAGAAGGTTTTTTCGGTGAACTGCGGGAGATGCGCCGAACGCGCGGCGGGATCGATGATTTCGATTTCGTTCACTTTGGCGATCCGATTCCGGGCGGGCGGTTGGGACGGCAAGGCCAATCGCGGGGATGCCGGTTAAGCGTGAGCGTGGAAGCCGGAAACTGGTTCAATGGCGGCGCGCCGGGCGGATTCAACTCTTGGCCAGCGCGGCGAACGCGGCGGCGAACGGGCGGATAGATGCTGGCGGAACTGGCGCGCCCAGCGGAGGAGTGCTCGGCCGCGACAGCGCGATTTCGCTGATCGTGGTGTGCGAGAAGATATCGAGCAGCATCCGCTGGCCCTCCTCCCAAACCCGGAACATCCGGCAGGTCGGCTGCAGGCTGCATTGGGGGGCGCCCTCGACGCAGAGGTTGAGCGCGATCGGACCCTCGACCGCCTCGATAACGTCGCGGAAAGAGATCGATTCAGGCGTGCGTGCGAGCTGATAGCCGCCGCCGGGACCGCGCCGCGCGCGGACCAGTCCGCCGCGCATCAGGTCGCGGATGACCTTTTCGAGATAGTACTTCGGGATATGTTCGGCGCGGGCGATTTCGGAACCGCGGGCGACGCCCTCGGGATTGTCGGCCAGATGGATCATGGCGCGCAGGGCGTATTCGATCTTGCGCGGAATCTGCATCAGGCTCATAGCGCGTCTCCCGGCGCCGCGGCGGAGATCCGCGCGGCGGCGCGCTTGCGGCCGTTGGCGTGGGCCGGTCCGAGAATTCGCTCGACGTATTTGACCAGCAGGTCGCTTTCGACATTGACCCTGGCGCCCGGGCCTTTGCGGCCGAGCGTGGTCATCTTGAGCGTATGGGGGATGAGGGCGACGGAGAAACGCCGCCCCTTGATATTGAAAACGGTCAGGCTCACGCCGTCGAGCGTGACGGAGCCTTTTTCGACCAGGTAGCGCGCCTGCGCCGCCGGAACCTCGAAGGTGTAGAGGCGTGAATCGCCTTCGGGCCTGATCGAGACGATTTTGCCGACGCCGTCGACGTGGCCGGAGACCAGATGGCCGCCGATCAGCTTGCCGAGCGTGAGGCATCGTTCAAGATTCACGCGCTCGCCCGGCTGGAGATCGCCGAGCGCGGTGCGGCGGAGCGATTCGGCGGAGACGTCGGCGGTGAAGGCGCCTTTGCGCTTGCCGGTCACGGTCATGCAGGCGCCGTTGATCGCGATCGATTCGCCGAGCTTGATACGCGCGATCGGGAGCGCGGTGCGGATCGTCACGACGGCGCCAGCGGCGGCGCCTTTGAGCGATGCGACCGTGCCCAAATCTTCGATAATTCCGGTAAACATTGCGTAATTGGAGCGGCGAATATTCCAGAAAAATCATACTTATTTCAAGGACCGGCCGCAACCTTGCGGCGGCGAGCGGCCGGTTTGCACCGGCGCGCGGGCGAGTCGGATAATCGCGGGCGGAAAAGATTATGGGCGCAATCAGGGAGCAGGCAGAAAGATTCTGGAACGGCGAGATCACCGTCCTCCAGCAGCATCCGCTGACCCCGACCGGCGAGAGCGAGGAAGTCGCGCCGGGCGTGATGTTCCATCGATGGTTCGCGAACTTCACGGCGGTGCGAACCGGCGAGGGACTGGTGCTGATCGACACCGGGGCGTGGTTCAACCAGGAAGAGACGGTGCGGATGGTGCGGCGGTTCGCGCCGGACCGGATCAATACGGCGATTTACACGCACGGTCATGTCGATCACACGCTGGGGATGGCGGCGTTCGCGGCGGAGGGGCAGAAAAACCGGGTGGCGCGGGCGCGGGTGGTCGGCCATCGGGCGATCGCCGCGCGCTTCGACAGGTACAAGCGCACGGCCGGCTACAACGGAATAGTCAATGCGCGGCAATTCGGACGGCCGGCGGAATGGCCGGCGGATTATGTCTATCCGGACACCTACTTCGAAGACCGGCTGACGGTCGCGGCCGGCGGCGTGAAGTTCGAGTGTCATCA
>JAJZAI010000022.1 GCA_021799495.1 Deltaproteobacteria bacterium | reverse complement strand
CCGACTCCTGCTATCCCTCTCCACGGCGTCATCCTTCGGCACCCGCCCAACAGCGGGCGCGAGTTGTGGCTCAACTCACCGGATCTTGACGCCTTTTCACTTTTCCACCAACTCCGCGACACTACCCGAAAATGACGGCGCCGCCACAGAGAAGAAACCGCGACTGACGCGACGCTCAGGAACCGAAAAGAGAGGGATGTCGCGGCGGCCGTACAGCACGCGCGCGACTTCGATGCCGCTGGGGCTTTCGCGATAGAAGATCACGTAGTTGCCGGCCGCAAAGCTTCGAAGCGAAGGGTCGAGTTCGGGTCGCCGCCGACCCGCCTTGGGTGAATTGGCCAGGAACTGGCGCTTCTCGTAAATCTGATCGAGCAGGCGGTCGGCGGCTTCCACATCGTCCTGCGCGGCGAAAACCCAGATGTCGGTGAGATCGGCCTCGGCCAGTTCGGAAAGGATAACCTCGCTCACCGCGCCCGGCCTTTATGCCGCGCGGCAGCGACTCGTTCCCGGCCTTGGCGTTTGATGCGATTGAGCGCTTGATCATCGAACGGCCGATGCCGTCCCTGGTCGAGATGTTCAAGCCCGCGCCGGACCTCCTCGCGCAACTGGTTGAGCTGATCGCGCTCCTCCAGCAGTCGGAGCGCTTCGCGGATCACCTCGCTGGCTGAGGCGTAGCGTCCCGAGCCGACGCGCTCGGCGACGATTTTTTCCAATTCCGGGGTTAAAGAAACATTCATCGCGCGACTCCGATCCCGGGGTTTTTAAGGGATAATAGCAAACTTCGCTAATCTTTGACATCGGCTGTGAAGTGATGTGCGCGCGTACTCAGGTCGCGGAGACGCCGCCGTCCACCATGTAAACGCCGCCCGTGCAGTAACGGCTCTGGTCCGACGCCAGGAACAGCATCACGTCCGCGACTTCCTCCGGATGGCCATAGCGGCCGAGCGGAACGCCGCTCTGGAATTGCTCCTTCGCCTGACCGGCATGTCCGGGCGCCATCTGCTCCTCGATCGATCGCATCATCCGCGTTTCGATCGGCGCGGGATTTACCGTGTTGACGCGAATCTTCATCGGCGCGCATTCGAGCGCGGCCGTGCGCATCAGCCCGATCACGGCGTGCTTGCTCGCGACGTAGGCCGAGCCGCCGGGAAAGCCGTGGATGCCGGCGACCGACGAGGTAATCACGATGCTGCCGCCGCCGCCCTTCGCCATCGCGGGAATCACATGCTTCAGACCGAGAAATACGCCGCGCACGTTGACCGCGATCACGCGATCGAAAGCTTCAGCCGGCAAATCTCTGATATGGATAAATTTGCCTTCGACGCCCGCGTTGGCGAGGTAGATATCCAGCCGGCCGTAGCGTTCGACGGCGGCTTCGACATATTTCCGCGTGTCGTCGTCGCTGGTCACGTCGGCGACGATCGAACTCGCATGCTTGCCGCCGATCGCCTCGACCGCGTCGCGCAACGCGCGCTCGTCGAGATCGACCAGCAACGCCTTCGCGCCCTCATCGACGAAACGTTTCGCCGCCGCGCGGCCGATTCCGCCCGAGCCGCCGGTGATTACCGCGACGCGCCCATCGAGTTTGCCCATCTTAACCTCCAATCCTTTCGTGCGATTGCGTGGCGAGCCCGGAATGCTACGCCTGCGCGCGCATCCAGTCCGCGACGCGTTCGCCAATCATGATGCAGGTCAAATTGGTGTTGGCCCGCACGATATTCGGCATCACCGAGGCGTCGGCGACGCGCAACCCTTCGACGCCGCGCACCTGGCAATACTGATCGACCACCGCCATCGGATCGCCGGCTGGCCCCATCTTCGCCGTACCCACCGGATGATAGATCGTGCCACAGTTGGCGCGCACGAAATCAGCGGCGGCGGCGTCCGACGCGACGGTTTCGGCGCTTATGTTGACGAACTCTTTTATATACGGCGCGAAGCGTTTGCCGTTCATGATCCGCCACGCCAGCCGCACGCCGTCGGCCATCCGGCGCAAATCCTCCGGGTCGCCCAGATAGTTCAAATCGATCGCCGCCGGTACGTTCGGATCGGCGCTGCGCAGGCTGACGCGGCCGCGCGCCCGCGGGCGCTGCAGGCCGGGCGCGAGCGCGATGCTCGGCACAGGCAAATCGAGTTCGGAGCCAATCCACAGCGACTTGTCGAAAAAATTCAGCACGTACATCTGCATGTCGTTGAACTCGTCCGATCCGCTCGCGGTGTAACGGATTCCGACTGGATTCGTGACCTGCGGATCGTGCGGCGCGCCGGGCGCCGGAATCGCGACCACCGGCGCGAGCACGTGATCAATCAGATTCGCGCCCACTCCCGGCGCATCGACGACGCAGCACACACCCAGTTTTTCGAGTTCGGCGCGCGGGCCGATTCCGGAGCGCATCAAGATTGCGGGCGAATTGATTGCGCCCGCCGAGAGCGTAATCCGGCGCGCCCGGACGGTTTGCGCCGCGCCGCCGCATTCCACCTCGACGCCGGCCGCGCGGCCGCCTTCGACGATCACGCGATGGATATTGCAGAACGGGCGAATCGTAAGGTTCAGCCGATGGCGCGCAGGATGCAGGTAGCCGATCGCGGTGGAGATGCGCACGCCGTCGCGCCGGTTGCGCGGCCACGGCCCCACGCCGGTCGAGCGCGGATCGTTATGGTCCCAGGCCTCCGCGTAGCCGATCTCCCTGCACCCGTCGTAAAACGCCTGATTGATCGGCTGCCATGATTCGCGCCGCGGCCGTTCGATCCAGATCGGACCGTTGGCGCCGTGAAAATCCCCATCCGCGTCGCGATCGTTTTCGAGCTTGCGGTAGTAGGGCAGGATTTTGTCGAAACTCCGTTCCGGATTGCCCCACGCCGCCCATTCGTCGAAATCCTCGGGCGTGCCGCGCAGCGCGATATGCCCGTTCACGGCCGAGCATCCGCCTGTCACCTTGCCGCGCGGATAGGCGATTTCGCGATCCGCCGTGGCTTTCGCGACGAAACCCCAGTCGTGCGGTCCGGCGGAAATCCAGGTGCGCAGCAGATCGCCCGGAGTCTGTTCGACCGCCTGATAATCCGCGCCGGCCTCGAGCAGCAACACGCTGCGATCCGGATCCTCGCTCAGGCGCGCGGCCAGCGCCGCGCCGGCCGATCCGGCGCCCACAACGATGTCGTCGTATTCCATCGATCGATACCCCGTATTCGATCCGCGCGGATTTCCGCGCCGTTCCGGCGCGAATCCCCGTCCGCGCGCCGTTCCTCGTCTAGCAGATGGCGCCCGCGAACGACAACGATGCGCGCCGGCGCTTTTGCCGGGCAGTCCGCGCGAAGAAGCCGCCGTCGATCGCGAATCTGTTTGACATGCTTCTCATTTTAGAATTAATCTAAACCGCAATGGAGGCCAGGATCGCGGAGCGATTGCGCGCGGCCAACGTGCAGCCGTCGGCGCAGCGCGTCGCCGTGGCCGCATACGTGCTCGACACCGACGACCATCCGACGGCCGATCAGGTCTGGTCGCGGGTGCGCAGGAATTTTCCAATGATCTCGCGGGCGACCGTTTACAACACCCTCAACCTGTTCGTGAAAAAAGGATTGCTCCGCCAGTTCGTTTTCGGCGACGGACGGACCGTCTTCGACGCCATCGTCGGCCGCCATCATCATTTCGTGGACGAACGCAGCGGGCGGATTCACGACATCCCGTGGGAGTCGCTCTCGGTTTCCAGACTCGACGCGCTTTCAGGTTTCGAGGTGCGCGACTACCACGTCGTGGTCAGCGGGCGCGCGCGGAAACCGCGCCGCCGGAAGGCCTGATTTTTTTTGAGCAAGGATTAGACTGAGTTTAGAATTTGAAGTTATCTAAAAACGATTCGGAAAAAAACCGCGATTATCGCAGGAGGGAAAAAATGAACGAAAGGACCAACAAGAACGCAGGCGGATGCCCGGTCGTGCACGGGACCACGAACCTCGGCATGATCTCGAACAGCCACTGGTGGCCGAATCAGCTCAATCTTAGAATTCTTCGGCAGAATTCGTCCCTGTCCAATCCGCTGGGAGAGGACTTCAACTACGCCGACGAGTTCAGGAAGCTCGACTTCAACGCGCTGAAGCAGGACCTTCGCGCATTGATGACGGAGAGCCAGGACTGGTGGCCGGCGGATTTCGGCCATTACGGCGGACTTTTCATCCGCATGGCGTGGCACGGCGCCGGAACCTACCGCATCGGCGACGGCCGCGGCGGCGCCGGAACCGGACAACAGCGCTTCGCGCCGCTCAACTCGTGGCCGGACAATGCCAACCTCGACAAGGCCCGCCGGCTGCTTTGGCCGATCAAGCGGAAATACGGCAGCAAGATTTCCTGGGCCGACCTAATGATCCTCGCCGGCAACGTCGCGCTCGAATCGATGGGCTTCAAGACCTTCGGCTTCGGCGGCGGACGCCCCGACGTCTTCGAGCCTGACGATTCCGTCTATTGGGGCAAGGAGGGCGCGTGGCTCGAAGATAAGCGCTACACGGGCGACCGGCAGCTCGAGAACCCTCTCGCCGCCGTGCAGATGGGGCTTATCTATGTGAATCCGGAAGGACCGAACGGCAAGCCGGATCCGGTCGCCGCCGCGATCGACATTCGCGAGACGTTCAGGCGCATGGCGATGAACGACGAGGAGACCGTCGCGCTTATCGCCGGTGGGCACAGCTTCGGCAAGACCCACGGCGCCGGCGATCCGAAGCTGGTCGGACCGGAACCCGAGGCGGCGCCGATCGAGCAGATGGGTCTGGGATGGAAGAGCAAGTACGGCACGGGCAAAGGCAAAGACGCGATCACGGGCGGCCCGGAAGTTACCTGGACGACAACGCCGACGAAGTGGAGCAACAGTTTCTTCGAGAACCTGTTCGGTCACGAATGGGAACTGACCAAAAGCCCGGCGGGCGCGTATCAGTTTGTGGCGAAAGGCGGCGCCGCGACGATTCCGGACGCCTACGACCCGTCAAAGCGCCACGCCCCCACGATGCTGGTCACCGACATCGCCTTGCGGATGGATCCCGCCTACGAAAAGATTTCCCGGCGCTTCCTCGAGCATCCCGATCAGTTCGCGGACGCCTTCGCCCGCGCGTGGTTCAAACTCACGCATCGCGACATGGGTCCGCGCGCGCGCTACCTCGGCCCGGAGGTCCCGGCGGAGGAGTTGATCTGGCAAGACCCTGTTCCCGCTGTCGATCACAAGCTGATCGACGCCAAAGATATCGCCGACCTGAAGGCCAGGATTCTCGCCTCGGGCCTGTCTATCTCGCAACTGGTCTCGACCGCATGGGCGTCGGCCGCAACCTTCCGCGGTTCCGACAAGCGGGGCGGGGCGAACGGCGCGCGCATCCGCCTCGCGCCGCAGAAAGACTGGGAAGTCAACCAGCCGGCCCAACTGGCAAAGGTGCTCGAAACCCTGACGGGCATTCAGAAAGCGTTCAACGGCGCGGCCGGCGGCGGAAAGAAAGTGTCGCTCGCCGATCTGATTGTTCTCGGCGGCGGCGCGGCCATCGAGCAGGCGGCGAAGAAGGCTGGACACAACGTGACCGTCCCGTTCGCGCCCGGCCGCACGGACGCCTCGCAGGAACAAACCGACGTGGAGTCTTTCACCTATCTTGAGCCGGTCGCGGACGGTTTCCGCAACTATCTCAAGGCCAGATTCACCGTGTCGGCCGAGGAGCTTCTAATCGACAAGGCGCAATTGCTGACCTTGACCGCGCCGGAGATGACGGTTCTGGTCGGCGGCTTGCGCGTCCTTGGCGCGAACCACGGCGGTTCGCAGCACGGCGTCTTCACCAGGCGGCCGGAAACGCTGACCAACGACTTCTTCATGAACCTTCTGGATATGGAGACCGAATGGAAAGCGACCTCGGATGAAAACGTGTTCGAGGGACACGACCACAAGAGCGGCAAACTGAATTGGACCGGCTCCCGCGTCGATCTGATCTTCGGTTCGGATTCCCAACTGCGCGCCCTTGCGGAAGTCTATGGCGCCGCCGACGCGCAAGCGAAATTCGTGACCGATTTCGTGGCGGCGTGGACCAAAGTGATGAACGCCGATCGCTTCGACCTCGCCTAATCCTGTTGAGCGGTCCGCTTCCGAAGACCACCATAGCGCAGCCACGGCCGAACCTTCGGCTATCCGAGCGCGGTCGTGGCTGCGCCAAATCCGCGCGGCGCTCCAAACCGCAATTCCAACGCCATACGCCGGCAAAATGATGGCACGCTCTGTCCGCGATAGAACGCGTAACGACGTGGAAAAGCTGATGGCGGTCTTCCGTGATCGGCTGCGCAAACGGGGACTCAAGCCTGCGTCTCAGCGCGACGACGTCGCCCTGACCTTCTTCAAACTCGGCCGCCACATCAGCGCCGAAGAGCTGTACGCTGAGGTCAAAAAGGTCAATCCTCACGCCGGCCAAGCCACGATTTACCGCACGCTCAGGCTGCTCAAGGAGTGCGAGCTGGTCCATGAACGTTATTTCAGTAACGGCAAAGGTCGTTATGAGATCGTTAACGACAAAGACCCTCGTCACCGGTTTATCTGCGATCGGTGCGGCCGCATCATTGAATTCCAGAACGCGCGGCTGGAGCGAATCCGCTTCGCCGTAGCCCGCGAGCTAGGCGTCTTGCTCGGTCGCCAAAAGATCGAGCTTTATGGAATATGTCCGCGATGTCTCAAGGACGAACGCCGACACAACCCGGCCATTCGTCTTTTCCAAAATCCGCAAACACGGAGATGCGCGCCTGCTTCTTGAGCCTTCGGACGTGAACCGCATTGTAGGCTCTCAAGCGCGAGACGAGGTTCCCATCCACGGCGTAAAACCAGCGCCTTTGCAGCGATCGCTGAAATCTTTGGCGTGCGCGGAGTGACGCCATTTCCGACGTTCTCCACACGGCACCTCGATTAGCGCGCTCCCCGAATTCGTGATCAGACCTGCCGCCTGCGCCGTCGCCAATTAATTAAACGACTTCACCACGCGGGACGTCCGCGGTTAGCTCCCGACGTGCGACTTGCTATCAATCGTCGTCAGCAGTTTGCCCTCTTCCCGCACTTTCGCGTCGAGTTGTTCAAGCTCCTGCGGAGTCAACGTATGGAGCGTGCCCGCGTACTTGACGTCGACATGGCCGCCGCCGCTCGCGAACGCATACGTCTCGCAGTCCGCGGAAAGTTTGTCGTTTGCGATCAGCGTGAGGCGAGTCGTTTCGGTCTGGCTGACCGGAGGCATACAGCTCGCGCAAACGGAATTGAGCGTGAATTCGACGCTTTTGGGACTCAGCACCTTGACGGCGCTCTTCACCACGGGCCATTTCGGATCGCCATAGACGCGAGTCTTGAGAAACACTTCGCCGTTGCGTTCGCCGAACAGATAACTCATCGGCACGTCGCCGGTCATCGAGGGACGCCCCTGGCCGCTCACCGATACAACGTGCACGGCTCCACCCCACGTGCCCACGAAACCGGTATCGGCGTGCGGCAGATAAAGCAGATTGGCGTCGGGAACGATCGCGGAGGCCGCATTCCACGAATGTGCGCGCACATGACCGAGGCTGGCGGCGAGATCCGCGCTGTTTGGCGCGTTCAGGCCACCGCCGAATATCCCGCTGCGCTCCGCGACGATCGCCGCGATCGCGATTAAAATGACCGCCGCGCCTGCGCTCGCCAGAACAATCCGGTTGCGGCTATTTTTCGCCGAACCTTTGCCTTGAATCTGGCCGGTTTCGGCGCCGCAGGCCGAACAATGCCGCGCATTCTCGTGAATTTTGGCGCCGCACTTCTTGCAATACATCGATAACCGCGCGCTTCGTCCGCCATCAATTATAACTTATCGCGAACCTTCGAGCGTCAATTCCTGATACGTATTATGGCGGATTTTCGTTTCGCGTCATCCCAACGTGGCGCGCGCCCATGGCGGCCGCATCCGCACGATTTTCCGAAATACCGGACATGATTCCTCATGCGCGCCCGGCAGATAGCCGGTGCTGAGCAGGAATTCGCCAGTTATCTCGCCGCCGGTGAATAAAAAGGTCTGTTTGAACAATTTGACCCATTCAAGCTTGTCCAAGGGATGATGCCGGTCGAGCCAGCCCGCGAACGATCCGTGCTCGCGCCTTAACTCGGCGACTCTGCGCGCATTTTCGATCGCCGCGTCGATTTTCAGCCGATTGCGAATGATGCCTTCGTTCGCAAGCAATCGGACCCGCTGACGCTCGCCATAACGCGCCACTTTATCCACCTCGAAATCGTCGAAGGCGGCACGAAAACTTTCCCGCTTTTTCAAAATCGTCAGCCAGGAAAGTCCCGCCTGATTGATTTCGAGCACCAACCGTTCAAACAACGCCCGCTCGTCGCGAGTCGGGAAGCCATATTCGCGATCATGATAAGGGCCATGCAGCGGATGGCCCGGAGCGATTTTGCAATAGCTCATCGATGCGCCGCCTTGGATGACGCCGCGTTACGCCAAGCGTGCCGCTTCCGCGTCAATAGGTTTTATTCGACACGATTGGCGACCGCAAAAGCAAATTCCGCAATTCGGATTGGCGCCGTTCGATCGAACGACGCGCATCCGCTTGCGCGCCAAGCACGGGAACCGTAATTTTCTTCGGCTTGCGCCGCTTATCCGGCGCATCTTAGCCGCCCATCACGAAATGTCCGTCGACGAATCCGCCAATCACGCAAACGCTGTTTCGCCCCGCTTGAGTCAACCCGCGCTCGACTCGCCGCGCGCGTGGCTGATGGCGTTCGCGGCGTTTTTCGCCTGTTTCACGATCTTCGGTGTGGTCTATAGCTTTGGCGTTTTTTCAAGCCGATGGCGGCGGAATTTGGCGCCTCCCGCGCTCACACCTCGATCGTTTTTTCGCTCACCGCGGCCATTTATAACCTGCTTGGGCTCGCCGCGGGACATCTCAGCGATCGTTTCGGCCCGCGCCGCGTGATGGCCGTGGGCGCAATCGCGATCGGCGCGGGACTTTGCTTCACCGCCTCGGCGAGCCGCCTGTGGTGGGGATGCGTCGCCTATGGACTCGGCGTGGGCGTCGGCGTGGCGTGCTGGTATGTGCCCGCGCTCGCCGTGGTCAGCGGATGGTTTCTGAAACGGCGCACGGCGGCTTTGGGAGTCGCGGTCTCGGGCGTCGGATGCGGCACGCTGGTGGTCGTCCCACTCGCCGCCGCCCTGATTCAGCGGTTCGGATGGCGCGAGGCGTATCTGATGATGGGCGTGGCGTCGTCGTTGGCGCTGCTCGGATGCGCCTGGATCGTCGCGGCGCCTCCGCTCCACGAGACAACCGCGGCGGCGCCGATTCAATTAACGGCGGCAATGGGCACACGCGATTTTCTTCTGCTTTACGTGTCATCGGTGCTCTCATCGGTTTCGATTTACATTCCATTCGTCTATTTGCCTGATTTCGCGCATAACTGTGGCGCCGACCAGGTTGCCGCCGCCGCCCTTGTCGGAATCATCGGGGCCGCCAGCGTCACCGGCCGGCTGGGGCTGGGAGCTTTCGCCGGCCGCGCCAGCACGATCAACCTTTATAAGGCTATGATGCTGTTATTGGGGCTCAGCTATGCCTTCTGGATCGGCGCGCACTCCTACGCAACGCTGGTGGTATTCGCGCTCGTGATGGGCGCGTCATACGGCGGGATGATCGCCTTGTCGCCCGCCGTGGTCGCCGAAATCTTTGGCGTGCGCGGCCTTGGCGCGATTCTCGGCGCGCTCTACACCAGCTCCTCGATCAGCGCGCTCGCCGGTCCTCCGCTCGCCGGATTCGTGATCGATCGCACCGGCAGTTATCTATGGGTCGCGGCGATGGCCGGCGGATGCAGCTTGATTGGATACGCGGCGCTTATTCCGCTTAATTCGTGCACAATCGCCGCAGATGCGATATCCGCCGCGCCAACCGACGCATGAAGGCAACGCGAATTAACTGCCGTTACCGCGCCAATTTTTGCCTTTTGAATTATTTTCTATTCTTATCGCCTGATTTCGTGTAGTTTCGCTGCGAAAGGTCTTGCGACGCCGCATGGGCAACTCGGTCGAAGGATTGCTGTCGGATTCCCGGAGCTTCTCCGCCGCCGTCGAAGCGCCGGAAGATTCCGGCGAATTCAAGGGATTTAACCGCAAAGGCCTCGTTAACGCGGCGGGAAATCTGCTGCTTGCCGGATGTTTTTTTTCGAGCGCTTTCACCCTCGGAGGCCATCACAACTTCAGCGCGGCTAATGTCATCTGGAGCGCCGGCGCATTGTTGATGGGCTTTTTTTCGCTGGTCCGCACGATGCCGAAGGCCACGATGGTCAATCTGCGCAGTCTGTCCGCGACGGGCGGGATGCTGATCATACCCGCGATGGTCCAACTGACCGCGCCTTCCACGGGTATTGCGCAAACCGCGGGAATCGGAATCGAAATCGCAGGAGTTCTGTTTACGCAAGTCGCGCGTGTCTTTCTTGGGCGCAGCTTCGGCCTTTTGCCGGCTAATCGCGGTATCGTCAGCGGCGGTCCGTTCCGCCTGATGCGCCATCCGATCTATGCGGGATGGCTGCTGCTGTCGGTCGGTTACGCGATTTGCTATCCCAGCGCCTTCAACGTCATGGTCAATATCGTCAGCCTGCCGTTCATGATGTGGCGGATTGACCAGGAAGAAGAATTGCTAATGGCCGATCCGGAATATCGCGCCTACGCCAGCAAAGTCCGCTATCGCTTGATTCCCGGCCTGCTCTAGTGAAGCTCCGCGCAAGTCAAATTGTCATTCTGAACGGAGCCTAGCGGAGCGAAGAATCCCGGGATTCTTCGCTGCGCTCAGAATGACGGGATGAACCCTTTGCAGAGCTTCTCCAGGTGATTGCGCCACGCCCGTGTTGTGGCATTTGCCATGATACGAGCTTCGAGAAATATAGTCCAAACATGACTATTCGCCGATTTGCCATTCTATCGCACGCCTGAACAGGCGCGCACGCTTACACGAT
Source organism: Deltaproteobacteria bacterium (assembly GCA_021799495.1). Taxonomy (GTDB): domain Bacteria; phylum Desulfobacterota; class Binatia; order Binatales; family Binataceae; genus JADMIL01. Next base: position 43,813 of record JAJZAI010000022.1, on the reverse strand, counting down.
CGCCGAAAACCACGATTTGGGCGCGGTCAAATGGCGCCCGATCGTGCCCGTTCGCGCCGATTGGCGGTTTTTCGCGCCGCTTCGGCGCCATCCGCAGCCCGCCCTCGGCGCGCCGCGCGTCCGCGCGGAACTTAAGGAGCAGGGCATTAAGGTGGGATGCAAGCGCGTGGCCCGGCTGATGCGCGCGGCACAACCACGCGGAGTAAGCCGGCGCGGTTGGGTAATCACCACCCAGCGCGCCCCCCGGGCGCGGCCGGCGCTGGATCTGGTCGAGCGCGACTCACGGCCGCCGCGCCCAATCGGCTGTGGGTCGCCGACATCACCTGCATCCCGACCTGGGCCGGCTTTCTCTATCTGGCGGTGGTGCTCGACGCGTTCAGCTGCAGGATTGTCGGCTGGGCGATGGAGACCCATCTGCGCACCGAGCTGGCACCAAAGGCGCTCGACATGGCGCTCGGGCAGCGACGCCCGGCCGGCGTGATTCATCATTCCGACCAGGGCGGCCAATACACTTCGCTCGCCTTCGGCAAGCGCTGCGAGCAGGCCGGAGTGCGACCCTCGATGGGTTCGGTCGGCGACTGCTTCGACAACGCCATGTGCGAGAGTTTCTTCGCCACCCTGGAATGCGAATTGCTCAGCCGGCGGCGCTTCAAGACCCGGGGCGAGGCCCGCATCGCGGTCTTCGATTTCTTCGAGGGCTGGTACAACCCCCATCGCCGCCACTCCGCCCTCGACTATCTCTCGCCGATCAACTACGAAAGGAGTCATTCAGCACAGGCTCATTACCGCAGCCCAACACCGTCTACCGAAACGGGTTAGGTCCAACTGATTAATCAATCGCTCTCTCGCCCAATCCTGGTGCTAACTGCTTTTCCACCAATTGACAGACACCACCATCTTCGCCCCCACCCCATGACGTGGTGGTCTGGTACGCTTTGACTTCGATTGATCAGAGACGCCAGCCACTGGAAGGATTGGCAAGATCGCGTGCCGATATTCTTACTGACTCGGACATGGCATCACAGCACCGGGGGCAAACTTGACGCCCTCGGCAGCAACAAGACCTTGAGTCGAAGAGGCTTGGAACGTCGAGCCATCCTCACTCCAGCGTAGTCCGTACGATGTCTCAGCGGTTGACGCGCAATTCAAACTAGGAGTCGCTGGCGCTGGCATCGGCGATTGCGCCGAAGACACGAACGAATCTTCTCTTGCGAATTCGGTCGATGAACTGAGAGTCCCAGAAGTTGGGCTTAAAAATGTTACCGAATGCTTGAGGGCGAAACCTACCAGGGCAAGTTCGGGCTGATAAGCAGGAGTAATAGGAGCCCGGACGACGCCTGCATCGATGAACGGCGCTGATGTGGAACCGAGGTCAACATCTGTAGTAAGCGGTGAGCCTAGCTGCTCGCCTCCCACAGAGGTGAGGAAAGAAATTGTATAACCGGAGCCCATCTGCTCAATATCCGATTCCAGGGTGAGCGAGGTCGCCGTCGAAGGTATCGAAGTCCAGCCTCCTGGCAGGAACGCCCTCACGATACAAGGCGGATTATTGCAGTCGGCGAGGCTACCAATGGTGCCGTCGGAATTCACGTCAAACACGCTGAAGGCCGGCCGCACCAGCCAGTCTGTTGTAATAGGATCTCGGTTAACCTCTATTACGTTTTGTGCCCAATACGACGGCTCAGAAGGATAGTTACCTTGGCCAGGAGTCCAAACGAAGAAGTTCTGCTGAATTGAAAAGCACTCTGCGGCAAGCGAACCACCGACTTGGACGGGAGGCAACGCGAGCTCCAGTGCGGTGCTGGTCATGCTCGGGGCCGGGCATCGCTTTCGTAGTAAATCAGAAACCGTCTGGCCGTCCAGTTGAATCTGATTTTTTACTGCACTAAGTTCCTCTATTTCGAAAGTCAGATCGGCGCAATGTTCTAGGGACATCCCAGAACTAGTCGTGGCTGTTCCGCAAAACGTTATTGATCGAGGCTGATTGACTGTAGCACCTATAGTGGCCTGAAGATCTCCAGACAGCGAATACTGATTTCCTGCGCTTAGAATTGTTGGGTGAGGTAGGCCGTAAAGGTAAACGTTCTGCGGAACCACGCTCGTTTCCTGAACGTCAACCGTCCCGTTGAATCCGTTCAGCGGCGTAGCAGTGATAGTGAAAGGGATTTGGCCGGTGAGAGCCACAGGCTGCACGGTGTTGCTCGGGCTCACCGAGAAGCTGAAGTCTTGAGTCAATCCGGTGGACGAAAGCTGCACTGACTGCCAAACGGCGAGGTTTGGACCGACCGTATAGGGCAAGCCCTCGCGCTGAGCAAGCACCACGTAGAAAGGGCCCTTCCCGACGGAGAGGTTGCTAATGGAACCGAGCGTCGTGCCGGCAGCGCTTATCGACATCGATGCGTTTCCGCTCGAATCGATAGAGACGGTGATATTGTAGAAGATGCCTGTACCTGGAGTTGCGTACACTGTCGAGCCGAGCGACGAGAACAGCTGGCCGCTGTTTGTCCAATTCACATCAATGCCGTAATAAGGGCCGTTTCCAGAATTGACATTACCGGCAATTGAAATCCATTGACTCAGATCGCCGCTAACGAGGTACACGTTAAATGGATTTCCGTCAGCCTCGATTGCCTCGACCGTGGTCTCAAAGGTAAACGGCGGCGAGAACGCTTGAACCGACTGAATTCCTGTAAACTCAAGCGTTCCGTTGACGCCGGACATCGCCATACCGGCGGGAGTTGAGCAGGACGATGCCGGTGCGGCGCTAAAGCAGAGTGATGGCGTTAGAAATGACCCGGGAGGACTGGACGTTGCCGAGGCCATCGAGGTGAGAAAGCTAGACGACGATGTCCAGATCGAGCCGTTGAGCCCGACGTCCTGTGTGAAATTATCTGATAGCTGGGCGCTGGCAGCTGGAGGCGCTACCAGAAGGAGAGCGGTGACTAACGCGGCGGTTACGAAGCACGGAAAGAGCCGAACCCGAAGGCTCGGCGATTTCGAATCGGACATAGGGCCATCCCTCCCCCGCGACTATGAGCAAACGCGCGGCCCATCCGTTAACGCTCCGGCGGCCCCTTTTGAATGGGGCTCGGTCTCTGCGGACAGTACTCTTTTAAACATGCTTTTGGCAAATTGCGCATATGGTGATTTTGACAATACGGTCTGGCCCCGTTTTGATCTTCAGTTTTGGCTCCACCTCGACGTTGAGTTGATCACTCTCCGTTTCGCGCTCTCGTTGAGATTTTTCCTTTATCCGCCGCCCGCGGGCGGCGGCGCGGGTTAAGTTTTGGTCGCCGGGTTTTTGCCCTTACGTTTTTCCAGTATGCGCCTGAACCGATAGGATTCGGCGCCGGTCTCGATGATCGTTGCGCGGTCGGTGATGCGGTCGATCAGCGCCTTGCAGAGCCGGGCGTTGGGAATCACCGAGGTCCATTCCGAGAAGGGCAGATTGGTGGTGACGATGACGGCGGCCTTCTCGGCCCGTTCGGCGATGATCTGGAAGAGGAACTCAGCGTCAATTTCGACCAGCGGCACGTTGCCGACTTCGTCCAGCGCGATCAGGTCATACCGCGCCCAGCGCGTGAGTGCGCGACCGAGTTGCAACTGATGCTTAGCCTCGACCATCTCGTTGATTAGCCCGGCGGCGCTGGCTAAACGCACGCGGCGCTTCTGCCGGCAGGCCGCGACTGCCAGGCCGAAAAGGAGATGAGTCTTACCGGCGCCGCTGTCGCCTATAAAAATGATCGGCTCAGCTTGGGCCTAACCCGTTTTTATGGCGGGCGTCGAGCTGCGGTAATCAGCTTGTGCTAAATAATTCCTCTCGTCGTTGATCAGTGCGTTGTCATATCCGTATGCGGGCGGTCTCGTCGGCGGAGAGGTTTTCGCGGGTGCGGTCGTAAAGCTTGGTGGTGCGGGGCGACTCGTGGTTGGCGATGGTCTGCGCGTGCTCCAAGGCGCCGCCGACGCCGATCAGCGACCAGCAGAACGCGGGAGCGGCGATCGATCGCCATGGCGCTTGCAGGATCGCCGACAGCATCAGCGTGCAACTGAAATGAACGATGGTCGGGGTCAGAAAGGTGGGACCGCCCTCGCTCAAGCGCTCGGGCGGGCGCTGGGCCAGCAGCGTCATCACGACGAATTGCAGGCCGATCAGCGCGCCTGCGGCCGTGCCGACGATTACATAGAAGCTGCCCCATCCGGCGAGTTCCGCCATCGCGAAGGATGATGATAGCTGGATATGGGGTCGGAATGGATGCCCGGGTCAAGCCCGGGCATGACGGATGAAGGACACCGTGGACGGCTCCAACGTCAGCCGAGGTATTGGTCGTCGCTGACTTTTTCCATCCAGTCGACCGCTTTGCCGTCGAGCTTTTCGACGATCGCGATATGCGACATCGCGGTGGTCGCGGTGGCGCCGTGCCAATGCTTTTTGTTGGGCGGGCACCAGACGACGTCGCCGGGACGGATTTCCTCTTTTGGCTCGCCCCAGCATTGCGTCCAGCCGCATCCGGCGGTGACGATCAGCGTCTGGCCAAGGGGATGGGTATGCCATGCCGTGCGCGCGCCCGGTTCGAACGTCACCAATCCGCCGTAAGTGCGGGCGGGCGCGGGCGGATCGAACAGGGGATCGATGCGGACGTTGCCGGTGAAATTTTCAACCGGTCCTTTACGGGACGGGCGGGAACCGATTCGCTTGATTTCCATCGCTGACTCCATTTTTTCAGGCTGGGCGCGCGGCGATCCGCGCCGCTTGCGAGCGTCAATCTAGAACGGACGAGAGTTCGCCGCCAAACGGCGGCGGATGGATGCCCGGGTCAAGCCCGGGCATGCCCGATAACCAAACGGTCCGATTCCGAGCCGGATCGTTACCGGTGACGCAAATACGTTTTTTACGTGGCCTTGAAGTAATCTCTGCGCGGCTTGTTGACCGTTAAACATACGTCCGTTTCATTTGATTTCGTTGTGTTACTTCGTGCGCTTTGCCATATTCATATTGAGCTGATCACCGAGTGGATTAAAGGTCAGCGAAGTGCTAGTTGGTTTTTAAGCGAAGAGGGAGGGATTTGAACCCTCGATGCCGTGGCAGCGGCATGCCCGAATGGAAATCGGGTGGTTTAAACCAGACTCACCCACCTCTTCGCACGGGAGGAGCAGCGGCGGTCCGTTTCCAACGGATCCCCTTGGCTTGGGTCGCGGATATTTGAGCCAAGGCCGACGGTAACCGCCGCTGCTACCTCATATTTTCTAAGAATAACCTGCTTCCGTTCTCATACAAATACCATAAAGACCCCACCCGTGAATAATTTGTTGACTACACACGTCTGACCTGTTGATAAAATTTTTTCAATCCTCTTGACCGGTATGGAAATACAATAAATTCAAGGTTTTTTGGCTTATTGTTTTCCTGTTGCGGGTCGTGAGTAAATTTTAGCGTTATATCTGGAAGCTGCTCGCCCATCGGCGATCCGAGATTATACTTACCTCCGGAACGACGTTGAAAACGAAGGTTGTTTCATGAGTGACTGCTTGCCGTTTGAATGGCCGACAACTAGATGACCAGGGAGAGGAGGCCGGCGGCGATCAGCGCGACCGCCCAAATCGTATCGAGATTGATCCACGCGCTGCGCAGAATCTTCAGCCCGATCCATTCATAGACGGCGATCGCGACCGAACCCATCACGAGCAGCATCGCGGAGGTATGCACCGCGATCACGGCGGCCGCGGCGAGCGGGCCGAGATGGCCGGCCGGCGGCGGCATCGGCATGTGATGATGCGGCATCGGCGGCGGCGCGCCGCCCGCCGGAATCGCCATCAGGATCGGAAACAGCATCAGGCCCGCGCCGTGCGCCGTCGCCATCAGGAACGACCACAGCGTCAAGTCGCCGAAGCCCACCCGCATCGCGACCCAGCGCGGATGCGCGAGTGGGCGGCGCAGGCGAAAAACGCCGAAGCCGATGAGGATCAAGGCGCCGAGCGGCCGGAGCCAGATGAACCCGCGGCCCATCGCGGCGGCGATCAGCGCGACCACGGCGGCGACCGAAAGCAGATGGCCGATCGCGATCGGGACGAGCGCGGCGAAGACGCGTTTGCGGCTGCGATCCTGGAGGCCGAGGCCGACCGCGAACAGCCATCCCATCGAGGGATCGACGCCGTGGTAGGCGCCGAGCATCGCGACGGCGAGCCACGGCCATGCGCCGTTCACGGATAGCAGTAGGAATCGGACGAAGAGTCGCCGCCCTCGAGCCTCATCTGATGCGGCCGTTCGCCGCTGAAGGGCGCGAAGAAATCCGGATCGAGCGTCATCGCGCCGTCGGCGCCAACGTTGACCAGCGTGATCCATCCGCGCACGCCCTCGGGATAAAACGCCTTGTCCCACGGGCCGTAGAGCGAATTGGTGACGTAGATGCGCCGGCCGTCGCGGCTGATTTCAAGCATCTGGGTCCCGCCGTTGAGCGCGCCGGCTTTGGGATGCGGCGCATGCGAGACGATGCCGCCGAGGCGGACGGCGCCCTTGAACTTCGGGTTGAAGGGATCCGTCACGTCGTACTGGCGCAGGTCGCCGGTGCCGAAGCAGGCGGCGTAGAGATAACGGTCGTCGGTGCTGAGCGCGATTTCAGTGACCAGCGGCGGGACGGCCTTGAAGCCCTTGATGGCGGGCGGCAGCAGGGCGGGATCGGCCGGCTCGGCGGGAATTTCGATCACCTTGCGAATATTCCAGTCGCCGCCCTCGCGATACCACATCCAGATGGACGACGAGAGGTCTTTGGTCGAAACGGTCACGCAGACGAAGCCGTAGGCTTTGGTCGGATCGTGCGCGGGGCGCAATTCAAGGACGATCTGTTGATCCGGGCCGAAGTCGAACGCCTTCAGATGGCGGCGGCGGCGCAGGTCCCATAGATGAAGTTGGTGGCCGTACTTGCCTTGGGTGAGCAGATCGAGGTCGGGGCCATTTTCGACCATGTTGGGCGTGCCCCACTCGCTGGTGATCGCGACGTCGTAGCCGAGATGCCACCAGAAGTCGTAGCCGAGATATTGTGGGCCGCGATCGACCTCCCATCGGCCGAGTACGTCGAAGCTGTCGTGATCGAGCAGGAAGACTCCGCCCGGTCCGCCGCCGTCGGCAGCGCCGAGGGCGCTGACATAAATCGCGTCGGGGCCGCAGTGGATGGTGTGCGGGCGGCTGTAGCCGGAGCGCGCGGCGATTTCGGCGGCCTCGATCGTTTTGATCAGTTTGGGACTGCGCGGATCGGGCTTGGTGTCGAAGATGTAGATGCGCGAGGAGCGCAGGCCCGGCACGAGCAGGTAGCGGCGCTCGACGTGCGGATGGGGAGCATAGGGGCAGAGCGCGGCGCTGCACGCGTTCCATCCGAAGTGATGCAACTCATCGCCGACGTTAGGCGCCTCGGCGCGGCCGACGATTTTGCCGTAGGAGGAGGATTGCGGATCGGTGTCGAGGACGCAGAGCGCGTCGTGGCGCCCGTTGGACGGATCGGGATTGAAGACGACGACGTAGGCGAGCTTTTCGCGCGGCCCCTCGGCCGCCATGCGCGGGGAGGGATAAAAACTTGGGTCGGGTTTCCACAGCGCCATCGCATCAACACTCCTCGGTGGATTGCGCGGCCGGCAACCGGTTTACGAAAAGGCCGCGGGCGGGCGGATCGGCGATCCGCGCCGGGGAACGATTTAAGCCCGATTCGGCGATTGCGGCAACCATGCGAATTTGCGAGTTCCTCTGATTAGTCATGCCCGGGCCTGAGTTGGGCGCCCAGCTTGTCAGTCATGCCGGGCTTGACCCGGGCATCCATCGATTTGGATTCGCGGGTCAAGCCCGCGAATGACGATTTGGAACCACGTCCGCGCGCGCGGCGGTTTTCCGGAACTATCGGGCGCGGTATTTGTTTTGAACTGAAATGGGAACGTATCGAATCATCACGAGGCAAAGGCGTGGCGCAAGACGCCGCGGATGGGTCGTGGCGGCGATCGGAGCCGCGATCGCGCTCGGGTGCGCGGGATGCGCGGCGGTTCAACAATGCGCGCCGCCGCGCACCGGCAACGTCAGCACCACGGGCGAGGCGGTCGTAAGATTGCCGCACGATCGGCCGACCGGAATGGAGCTTTGCACGTACCATCCGACGCCCGAGGACAAGGTGATCCAGCTCGAGTTGGAATTCGCGATGCGGAATCAGGCGGAGTTCAACCAACTGATGCAGCAGATCCAGGCGCCGGGCGCGCCCAAACATAAAGAATGGCTTACGCCGGAACAGATTCACGAGCGTTTCGGCGAAACCCGCGCACAATTCGACGACGTGAAGACGTGGCTGCAAGCGCAGGGCTTCACGATTATCGGAGAAAGTTACGGCGGCAGTTCCGACTATATCCGCTTCAAGGGGACGATCGGGCAGATCGAGAAGGCGTTCGATATCCGGATCGTTTCGCCGGAATTCGACCACTACGCGAGCATGGACGATCCGGCGGTGCCGGCGCGTTTCAACGGCGTGATCGGGTCGATCGACGGTCTCGAAGTCGAAGGCCCGCTGTATTAGCGGAGCGCGGCGGGGAAACGCGGGCGCGGCGCGGCTCTTGCGCTTTTTGCAAGAGGCGTGACGCGCTGGCGGCGGGCGCGCCTTGCAAAATCGCGAGCGGTTGCGGTATGGCCAGACTCTGGGGCAGCGCACGCCGCGCAATCGCGTAAGTTCGCGCCCAAGCAGTCGCGTATGCGTATCGGCGCGGCGCGGAGGATCGCACGATGGGCGTTTACGTCGATTCGGATTCGCATCTGCTGGAACCCAACGAACTCGCGTTCGAGTACGCCGATCCGAAGTATCGCGAACTCGTGCCGCAGGTAATCGAGCGCGACGGCATCGCTTATCTGAAAATCGAGGGGCGGGTTTTCGACGAGCTGCCGATCGCGGCCGCATCGACGCCCAACGGCCTGACCGATCTTGAAAAGACGCTGCGCACGCGCTGGGACGAAGTGCCGCGCGGCGCGCTCGAACCGCATGCGCGGCTTGAGGTAATCGATACCGAGGGTCTGGCCGCGACCGTGCTCTACCCGACGATCGGCCTGCTCTACGCGGGAATCCGCGATCCGCAGGTGGCCGCGGCGGCGTCGGAGGCGTACAACCGATGGGTGGCGGATTTCTGCGCGATCGCGCCGCGCCGCCTGCTCGCGGTCGGCACGGTCCCGTTGCAGGACGTGGAGTTGGCGGTCGCGGAAGTTGGCCGGGCGGCGAAACTGGGACTGCCGGGAATCACGATCCGGCCGACGCCGTACAACCATCGCAGGCTGAACGATCCCGCGTACGAGCGTTTCTGGGCGGCGGCGCAGGACCTCGACATGCCGGTCTCGATTCACGGCAGCTTCGCGATCGACACGGTGCCGAGCGTCGCGTCGGACCGCTATCCGAACAGCGATCTGTTTTTCAGCCATGTGATTTGCCATCCGCTGGAGCAGGAGATGGCCTCGATGGACGTGGTGTGCGGAGGCGTGCTGGCGAAGTTTCCGAAGTTGCGCGTCGCGTTCCTGGAGGCGGGCGCGGGATGGCTGCTCTACTGGCTCGACCGGCTCGACGGCCATTACGAAAAGATGGGCAAGCTGACGCCGTGGCTGAAGGAAAAACCGTCGGACTATTTCCGGCGGCAGTGCTTTATTGCGTACGACGCCGACGAAACGACGCTCAAATACGTGGTCGAGCACGGGTTTGGCGGCAATATACTCTGGGGCGCCGATTATCCGCATTTCGATTGCCTCTATCCGGGCGCGCTCGACGAATTGCGGGAAAAATTGGCTGGCTTTCCGGCGGAAGTTTCCGACAAGCTTTTGCGAGCGAATCCGGCCCGCTATTACAATCGTGAATTCACCGGCGCCTGAACATCGCGCCGGACCGGCCGCGCAGGCCGGATAAGAGGACGGCCGAGGCCGTCCGGAATGGGGACGACAAGATGGCTAATGCGAAAAAGATGTGGGCGCTGCCCGGAGCGCAACTGACGGCGCCCGAGGCGCTGCTGATGCATGGCGGCGATCCGGCCAAATTGCTGGATCTGCCCTGCCCTTCATTCCTGATCGAGCATCCCAAGGGACTGGTGCTGTTCGACACGGGATGCAACGCGAAGATTATCGACGACGCGGTCGGCTACTGGGGCGACGTCGCGGCGCATCTGCCGGTCAAGTGGAGCAAGAACGACACGCTCGACAAGCAGATCGAGGGCGTCGGCTACAAGCCGTCGGACGTGAAGTACGTGATCCTATCGCACTCGCATCTGGACCACTCCGGCGGACTGACCTACTTCCCGAAGGCGAAATTTATCGTCGGCGCCGGCGAACTGCGGTACGCATACTGGCCGGATTTCGATCGCCGCTGGGCGTTCATCTTCAACGACTTCGCGCCGACGCGCGGCTACGACTGGCTGGAGCTGGGGCAGGATTTCGATCTCTTCGGCGACGGCGCGCTGCAGTTCCTTTACACTCCCGGACATACGCCGGGCGAATGCTCGCTGCTGGTGCATTTGCCCAATCAGAACTTCCTGCTGACGGGAGACACGGTGCATCTGCGCGCCGCGATCGACAACGAGGCGGGGATGCCGATCGACGTCGATCCGGGCACGGCGAGCCATTCGATTCGCCGCGTCAAGGCGCTGCGCGACATGCACGGCGCGAAGGTCTGGATCACGCACGATCCCGACGACTGGAAAGAACATCCGCATCGCGTGGGCTGAGCGGCGGCGCGAACGATGCCGATTTACGAATGGCGCTGCCGGCCCTGCGAACTGACGTTCGAGGGGCTGGCGACGGCGGCCGAAGCCGTCGAGGCGCGCGCGTGCCCGGAATGCGGGCGGCGGGCGAAACGGATCATGTCGGCGGCGCGCTTCGCCGTGAAAGGCGAAGCGCGCGCCGCCGGCGCGCAGCCGGCGCGCGCGAACGACGTAACGAAGCTGCAACCGCCGCCGTGGGCGCGGATGTGCTGGATGGACGATCGATCGGCCGCGCGTTTCGCCGCGCACAAGCTCGGCCGCGGCGCCGAATACGACGACACGATGGCGGCGCGCGCGGAGCGCCGCGAAAACGAAGGACTGCCGCCGGAGCAACCGGCGGCGTCCGCGCATAACCATGCCCACAGCCACGCGAAACCGCATCGCGAGCATCGCGTCAAGCGGCTCGGCGAATAGCTCGCACGTTGAAATGAGTAATCGAAGCGACTAATCATCTGCGACAACCGCCCAATCCGTTTACAGCGGCGGACTAACCGGCGATGGCGAAGCCGTGCGGCCTCGCCTGAGGTGTGTGCATGGACGGATTCCGGAAGCTTCTCACCCTGATCGGGCGTATCCTGCTCGCGCTGATTTTCGTGCTGTCGGGATTCAGCAAGGTCACGAACATGGCGGGCACGGCGGGTTATATGTCGCACGCCGGGATGCCGCCCGGGCTGATCCATCCCGGCCTGATCGCGAGCATCCTGGTGGAACTGGGACTGGGCCTGCTGGTGATGATCGGCTACAGGGCGCGCTGGGCGGCGATCCTGATGTTCCTGTGGTTCATCCCGGTCACGACCCTTTTCCATCTGATTCCATGGATGGATGCGCGGGCCAAAGGCGACGCGACGACGGCGTTGATGCAGCAGATCAACGTGCTGAAGAACATCTCGATCATGGGCGGACTGCTGATGCTCGCCGGATTCGGATCGGGGCCGTACAGCCTGGACGGCGGCGACTAGAACGGCTTCGACCGCGCGGGCCGGAAACGAAAAAACGGAGCGGCGCGGGCCGCTCCGTCGCGATTCAATGGAAAAACGATCGCTCCGCCGGGCGGCGGGTGCGATCGTCAGGCCGAAGCGCCGGTCGCGCTTTTGACCATCTGTTGCAATTCGCCCGACTCGTACAGCTCGCGCACGATATCGCATCCGCCAACGAACTTGCCGTCGATGTAAACCTGCGGAATCGTCGGCCAGTTGCTGTACGTCTTGACCTGATCGCGGACTTCGGGGTCGCTAAGCACGTCGATCGTTTCGTACGGAGCGCCGAGCTCGTCGAAAACCGCGACGGTCGCGGCGGAAAATCCGCACTGCGGAAAGTTGCGATTGCCTTTCATGAAAATGAGTATTTTGTTCTGGGCGATCGCGGATTGAATGCGGTCGAGAGCGGTGTCCATCTTGGATTACCTCCGGGACTGATACTGCGCGGGCGTGAGGGTTTTGAGCGAAAGCGCATGGACGCGCGCGCGCATCGCGTCGCCCAGTGCGTTGTAAACGAGCTGATGCCGTTCGACGAGGCCCTTGCCGTCGAAGCGATCGCTGACGACCAGCGCTTCGAAATGGTCGCCGCCGCCGGTGGTGTCGCGGACCTGTACGATCGCGCCGGGCAGTCCCGTCTCGATCATGCGTTGCAGTTCGTTCGGATCCATCCCCGGTATAATAGCGTCCAGTGGGCGCCCAAATCCACACGCGATCGCGATGGATGCCCGGGTCAAGCCCGGGCATGACGGAAGAAGAACGGCGGCGTGACCGATAAGGAAGCTTGGGCGTGACCATCAAGAAAAGCGCGCGACAGAAGCAGGAAGGCCCGGACGTGAAAACCAGGAAGGTGCGGGCGTGGCGACGATGAAAGGCGCGGCGGGAAGATCAGGAGGCCGCGGACGGAAGAACCAAACACCGCGCCGGTTGACATCGGCGGCGACGCCGCGTCAAGGCTAGTAGAGGAGGCGGACTTTAACCGCTATGAACCCAGGAGATCGAACGGCTGGCGGCGGCGCGGCGCGCGGATCGATCGCGCCGAATCGGCAATACCAACCGTATCTCGAAGCCGCGTGGGGCTTCAAAAACGCCTGGTATCCCGCCCTTTTCGGGGCAGAACTGGCCGAAAACGGGGTCCGCGGCGTGACGATCGCGGGCCATGAAATCGCGCTCAGGCGGGTCAAGGGCCGCGTCCATGCGCTTCAGGACCGCTGCGCCCATCGCGGCGTGCGGATGTCGCTCCGGCCGCGATGCTTCACCGACGACACGATCACCTGCTGGTATCACGGCTTCACTTACGGACTGGACGACGGCACGCTGAAAACGATCGTCGCGTCGCCGGAAGACCCGCTGATCGGGAAAGTGCGAATCCGGACGTATCCGGTCGAGGAGCGCGCCGGCATCATCTTCATATTCGTCGGCGACGAGGAATACGCGCCGGCGCCGCCGCTCGCGGCCGATTTGCCGGTACGGATTGCGGATGATGCGAATCCGGTCGCGCATATCCTTGACGAAAACACCTACGTCCGCGGAGTGCATCGCCGGGTCGAGTCGAACTGGCGGCTCGGCGTCGAAAACGGCTTCGACCCCGGCCATCTGCTGATCCATTGGGACAACCAGATCGTCGCGGCGACCGATCGGCGGATGGGCCTTGGCGCGCTGCCGATTTCCGAAGATGCGATCAAAATTATCGACGAACCCAACGGCCCCAAGGGCATGATGAACATGTACAACCTGCGCGCGTACAAGTTCTTCATGGAAAACGCCGTAATCGGAATGAAGGCGCGCGGCAAAAAGCCGTACTACGCGCGCACCTCCGTGTTCCTGCCGGGACTGCTGCTGGTCGAGCACTGGCCGATACCCGGATGGGCGCAGTACGAATGGTACGCGCCGATCGACGACAAGCGCCACGAATACTGGGAAGTGCTGGTGGGGCGCGCGGCGAACGACGCCGAACGGCGCGAAGCCGAATATCTGTACGACGCTTTTTTCGAACCGCTCGCGCTCAAGGACTTCAACGACAACGACGTTTTCGCGCGGGAGGCGATGCAGGACTTTTACGAATCGCGCGACGGCTGGAACGCGGAGACGCTGTGCGCCTTCGACGAAGCGACGATCGTGTGGCGCAAGGTGGCGGCGCGTTTCAACCGGGGAATCCAGGAGCCGCCGGCGCGGCGCGCGGCGCGCTGAACGGCCGCGAACCCCGCGATGGCGGCGGACGGCGATAACGCGGACGCGCACGGCGGCGTAAGCGTGACGCTGCGGTTCGAGGACGGCGCGGAACGGCGAATCGTGGTCGCCCCCGGTCAGTTCGTGCTCGACGCGGCGCTCGCGCAGGGCGCGCCGCTGGTTTATCAGTGCCGCTCCGGCAGTTGCTCGACCTGCGTCGCCACGCTGATCGAGGGCGAGGTCGCACCGGCGCCGGGCCGGCCGATCTCGCTGCTGGCGAGCGAAATCGCCGAAGGCCGCCGCCTGCTGTGCGTTTCGTATGCGCACGCGCCCAGCGTGATTCGCGAGCATTATCCGGCCGCGCTGATCGACGCCGCCGCGCCGCGCGTTTTTCCGGCGACGCTCGGCGCGATCGAGCGGCCGAATCCGAAGGTCGCAATCTTCAAGCTTGCGATCGGCGACGAAAGCTTCGCGTTCGAGAGCGGGCAGTACGTGCGAATCCGGATTCCGCATACGGATGAATGGCGGTCGTATTCGATGGCGTCGGCGGCGCGCGATCTGCCCGCGATGACTTTCATCGTGAAACTGATCGCGGGCGGCGCGATGTCGGAATATCTGTTGCGGCGGGCACGGGCGGGCGATCGGCTGGAAATCGAAGGGCCGCGCGGAGCGTTCGTCTTGCGGCGATCGCGAGGCCCGCACATTTTCGTCGCCGGCGGCACGGGCCTTGCGCCGATTCTTTCCATGCTCGACGCGATTCGCCGCCGGCCCGGCCCGCGCCCGCCGATGCTGCTCAGCTTCGGATGTTCGCGCGCCGCGGAGTTTTTCGCGCGCGACGAGATCGAACTGCGCCTGTGGTGGATGCCGGAGCTGCGGGCGATCCTGAGCGCCGGGCGAAGCGAAGGCGCGGAGGAAGGATTGCGGCGCGGGAATCCGGTGGACGCGCTCGACGCCGCTTCCATCGACGCGGCCGATGCGTCCGCCTATCTGTGCGGACCGCCCGCGATGATCGAAGCGGCGCGGGTTCGCCTCATCGCGCTCGGCGTGGCGCGGGAACGGATTTACGCCGAACGCTTCGTCGCGAGTTGACGCCGGGGAGGCGTGAACGATGGAATTTTCCGCCGAACAACGCCGCTTTTACGACGCGGCCTGCGTGAAGCTCGACGCCGCGCGGCTGGAGCGCACGCTGATGGAATTGGTGGATATACCGAGTCCGACCGGCGCCGAACGCGCGGCGATCGAATTCGCCGCCGAACGGATGCGCCAGCGGAGCGGCGGGCGCGTCGCAATCCAGCCGATCAACGGCGCCACCGCGAATACGTTCTGCGAGATGCGCGGCGCGGGCGGCGGCGCCGCGCTGTTGCTCTACGCGCCGATCGATACGCATCTGGAGGGCGACCCGGCGCGCGATTTTCCGTGGGCGGCGTCCGCGCCGCGTGCGGACCTCGCGGCCCGCGCGCACGCCGAAGGCGAACTCATTTATGGATTGGGCGCGGCGAATCCCAAAGGGATGGTCGCGACGCTGATCGAAATCGCGGCCGCGCTGCATGAGAGCGGAGCGCCCTTGATCGGCGATCTGATCGTCGCGTTCGCCGGCGGCGGGATGCCGGTCAACGTCGCCGAGCGCGGCAATTATGGCATGAGCGACGGCGCGTACCATCTGTTGAGCCGCGGCGTCGCGCCCGACTTCGCGATAATCATGAAGCCGTTCGCGCGCGTGTACGCGGAGGAGCCGGGGATGTGCTGGTTCAAGATAACGGTGCGCGGCACGCTCGGCTACGCGGGAATTCCGCGCGGCGCGCCCGGCTATCGTCCTTCGATCGCTCCGGCGGCGTGGCTGATCGAGCAGCTCGAGCGCTGGCTGCCCGAGTACACCGCGCGCAACACCGCCGGCGAAATCGCGCCCGAGGGCCATATCGCGGCGATTCGCGCGGGATGGCCCGAGAAGCCGGCTTTTCCTTCCGCCGCGACGGAAATTTATCTCGACCTGCGATGCAATCCGCGCACCTCGCCGGCGGCGGTCAAGGCGCAGTTCGCGGCGGCGCTCGGCGAAATCCGGACGCGCCGCGCAGATCTCGATTGCGACTGGGAAATGATCGGCGCGTGTCCGGGCGGCATGACGGATCCGAACAACTGGATCGTTCAATCCGCGCGGCGCGGATGGGAACTCGTGCGCGGCCGGCCGCACGGCGATCCGCCCAAACTGAGCGGCCAGACCGACGGCGCGCTGATCCGCCGCCTCGGCATCCCGTGCGCGCGCGTGGGTTTCACCGCACCGCCGCGCAAATGTCCGCCGGAGTATCGCGAGGGATTGGACGGGATGGGCGTGGCCGACGTGAACGACCTGATCGAATGCGCGCGGATAATTCTGTACGCCGCGATCGACACGTTGACGCGGACGCGCGCGGCGCTGGGCTTGTGACGCGCAGCAGTCCGATCAGATGACGCCGGCGGCGCGCAGCCGCGCGATCCGGTCCGCATCGTAACCGAGCAACTCGCCGAGAACGGCTTCGGTGTTTTCGCCGAGCGCGGGCGATCGCGTCGCCGGCGCGCTGGCCACGCCCGCGGTCTTGAGCGGCGAACCGGGCACGATCAGATCGGCGAACGACGGATGATCGGCGCGCAGGATCATCCGGCGCTCGTGCAGATGCGGATTCACGGCGACTTCGGCGACGGTTGCGATCGGCGCGGCCGGCACGTTGGCCGCTTCGAGCAATCCGAGCCAATGCGCGCGCGGCAGCGCCGCGAAGTGATCCTGAAGGATCGGTTCGAGCGCGGCGTGGTTCGCGGTGCGGCCGGCGTTGGCGAGGAAGCGCGGATCGTCCTTCAGCCCCGGTAGTCCGATCGCGTCGCAGAAACGCCGCCAAATCGCCTCGTTGCCGCATCCGGCGACGAAATAGCCGTCGGCCGCCCTGAACTGCTGGAACGGAGTGATCGACGGATGGCGCGAGCCAATCGGTTGCGGCGCGACCCCGGTCGCCGAGAAACGCGCGAGCGCGTCTTCGAGCCACGCCACCTGGCAATCGAGCATCGCGATGTCCAGATGGCGCCCGGCGCCGCTTGAATCGCGCTCGCGCAGGGCGGCGAGTATGGCGATCACGCCGTAGAGCGCGGCGGCCAGATCGCCGACCGAAACGCCGCATCGCGTCGGTTCGCCTCCCGCCGGCCCGGTGATGCTCATGGTGCCGCCGAGCGCCTGCGCGACGATATCGTAGGCTGGCGCCGAGGCCATCGGCCCGCTCTGGCCGAAGCCCGAAATCGAGCACAGGATAATTCGTGGATTGGCGGCGGATAGCCGGGCATAGTCAAGATTGAAGCGTTCCATCGTGCCGGGCGAAAAATTTTCGAGCACCACGTCGCTGCGGCGCACGAGTTCGAGCAGCAGTTCGGCGCCGGCCGGCTGGCGCAGGTCGATCGTCACGCTGCGCTTGCCGCGGTTCACGCTGTAGTAGTAGCCGGAGTCGCTGGAATTCGGGATGCGCGGGGCGTAGCCGCGCGCGTCGTCGCCGCGGCCGGGCAGTTCGATCTTGATCACGTCTGCGCCGAGGTCGGCAAGGTTCATCGCGCAGAACGGTCCGGCCAGCACCCGGCTGAGATCGAGAACGCGAATTCCACGCAGCGGTTTTTGCTCAATCATCGTTCAAGAAATCTTCCGGCCGGGACGCGGCCTAGCGCGGCCGGCGCATCGCGGCCTGACGCGCCCGCATCGCCTCGGCGGGCGTCATGATAAGCCGCGGCTCGTCGCGGCGCTGTTCTTCTTCCTGGGCGATCAGCGCGCCAAGCTGCGCCCGCACCAACGCCTGGAAAAACGGGATGCGTTGCAGGTCCGCGCCCTCGCGAAGCCGCGCCGCCGCCGCGGCGGCCCATCCGGCCTGCGTCCGCCGTCCGGTGCGCGAAAGATAGTGCGCGGCGTCCTCCAGATGGCGCCGCAGGCGCGTGCGATTGCCGCCCGTCAACAGTTCGCCGATCGCGCGCTCGACGACCTGCAGCGCACGCTCCTCCTGCTGGGCGCGGTTGAGAACGATCACGCTGTTGCGGATATTCGCGATTTCCTCGACGTAAGCGCGCACCGCGTCGGGCCCGAAAGTGAACGCGCCGACTTCCGGCTCGGTCATCAGGTCCGCGGGCGGATCGTGTTCGATTTCGCCGGCGAATTCGCGATAGATCGGATGGTCTAGTTCGGACGGCGGCGACGCGGCAGTCATCTCCGCGCGCATCGCGAAAAAATTTCCCGCTTCGCGGCGGCGGGCTTCGGGCGTGCGCCGCCATGCGTCGCAGAGAATGAAATCGGCCACTCGCCAATCCGCCGCGACCATCGGCACGCCGGCGCGCCGTTCGAATTCCGCGCGATCCTGCCGCAGTTCTTTGCGCGTGAGCATGGTCAGGTTCACGCCGAGCATCCCTTCGCGTTCGGACACCAACCCCCAAAGCCGGCGGATTCCGCCGCCCGGACGGGATTTCAGCAGCCAGACCACGCGCGCGCCGTCGGCGTCGGCGGGGGAAAGCAAGGCGTCGAGTCCCGCTTCAGCCGCTTCAGAGTGCGCCGCGGCAATCGCGCGGGCGGCCTGCGCCGCGGCGCGCGGCGGCTCGATTCCGCGCTGGCGAAGACGATAAAGCGCCCGGCGGATTTCGCGGCGGACGCCGCCGGCGGCCTGCGTTTCCATACGCGCCAGCAAGGCCGCGGCGGGTTGCGACGCGATTGCGCCGAGGGCCCGGGCGATCGCGCCGTCCGCGACGTTCGGCGCACCGCGCAACGCTGCGAGCTTTTCGACCGCATGATCAGGTTCGGCCGCGGGATCAAAGCCCGCTTCGCGCAGCCGCGCGTCCTCCGCGTCGTTTGCCTTGAGGTTCGCCATCTTGTCAGCTTTCTAAACCGCTTCGGATCGTGAAAGCCTATTTGGCGATTTCTCGCGCTGTCAAGCGACGGACGGCGCGACCGGGTCCTGGACGATGCGCAATCTCGAAGCGAAATTCCGGCTGATCGATCGCGCGCGGGCGGCGGCCGCGGCGGAAGCCATCGGCTTTGAACGGCGCGGCGAACTGGTTCAATGCGACACGTTTTTTCGCGTGGCCAGCGGCAAACTCAAGCTGCGCGAAGAGGACGGCGGAGCATCGTTGATCCACTACGCGCGGGCGCGGCGCGGCGGCCTCGACGTGAGCGACTACGCGATCGCGCCGGTCGCCGACCCGGCGGCGATACGCGCGATGCTCACCGCGGCGCTCGGCGCGATCGCGACGGTGTCGAAAGTCCGCACGCTGCTGACGCGCCGCAACGTGCGGCTGCACCTGGATCGCGTCGAGGGCCTGGGCGAATTCGGCGAGATCGAGGCGGTCGCCGGTCCGGGCGAGAATCCCGGCGGTTATCGCGAAGAAGTCGCGGCGATCCTGAACGCCCTTGACGGCGCGATCGGCGAGATGATCGCGGTTTCCTATTTCGAGATGATGCGCGGTTAATGCGCGCGCGGAATATCGGCGCGGGCGCCGGAAAACAAATCAAGCAGCGTGAGCGTGAGATGATAGGTGAGGCCCCAGATGACCTGGCCGCCGTACAAAATCGCCGGATAGGCGCTGGCCGTTCCGTCGCGGTTCATCCGATGCTGGCCGCGGTGGCGCGAATCGCTCAGGGCGTGGAGCGGGACCGTGAAGATATCCGCGACCTCGCGCGGGTCCGCCCGCAAAGCCGGCGTTCCGTAAATCACGCCGACAAACGGCGTCACGTCGATGTTGGTGGCGAAGGTCCGGCGGCCGGGAAAACTGCCGAGCACATTGATCGCGGCCGGGTCGAGACCCACTTCCTCGTGCGTTTCACGAAGCGCCGTGGCCATCAGGTCCTTGTCGCGCCGATCAAAGCCGCCGCCCGGAAACGCGACCTGGCCGCGATGGCTGGCGATGCGATCGGAGCGGCGCGTGTAGAGAACGTCGATCGTGCCGTCGCGCACGATCAGCGGCGCGAGCACGGCGGCGACGCGGCCGGCGCCGGTCCGCGGCGGCGGAACCGATTCGGCGGGCGTGAGCCGGCGGCGCAGCCGATCGAGATATTCGTGCAGAGGCGGAATCTGGTCGTCGATATTCATCAGGCGGCGGTTATCTTGCGATCATCGCGCCCGCGCTCTTCCAGCGCAAGCCCGATGCTGGCAAGTTAAGTTCGGCGATGAGCATGGACGAACATAGCGAAAGCTCGCCGCGTGACGCGACAGCGATCAGCGAGCCGCAGGCGCCGCGGGTACTGATCGGGCGATGCCACGAAATCGTGCTCAAGGGCGGCAATCGATGGCGCTTCGTCGATCAGCTCAAGCGCAACCTGCGCGGCGTTTTCGCCGACGCGGGAATCGGGCGCGTGCGCGCGGAGGGACCGCGCATCATCGCGGAACTGCCGGCGGACGCGAGCGACGATCTGGTCCGGGAACGCGCGGCGCTGCTCTTCGGCCTGCAGAATTTCACCATCAGCCGGCCGGCGCCGCTCGAGATGGAAGCGCTCAAGCGCGCGGCGATCGCGGCCGCCCGCGCCCATCCCGCGCGCAGCTTCAGGGTGGCGACGCGGCGGGCGGAGAAGCGGTTTCCGTTGAATTCGATGGAAATCGACCGCGAGGTGGGCGGCGCGATCGTGACGGCGCTGGGACTGAAGGTCGATCTCGAAAATCCTGAGCTTACGATTACGATCGAAATCCTGCCGCATAGCGCCTATCTCGCCGCCGGCAAACATCCCGGCGCGGGCGGATTGCCGGTGGGCGTCACCGGCCGCGGGACGGTCCTGCTGTCCGGCGGAATCGATTCGCCGGTCGCCGCCTACCGGATGATGCGGCGCGGCATGAAGCTGGACTTCGCGCACTTCCACAGCCATCCGCTGGTCTCGGCCGCGAGCCGCGAAAAAGCCTGCGATCTCGCCGCGCATCTGACGCGCTACCAGATGCGCGCGACGCTCGCGCTCGTGCCATTCGCCGACGCGCAGCGCGAGATCGTCGCGCGCGCGCGCCGTCCCCTGCGCGTCGTGCTGTATCGGCGGATGATGCTGCGAATCGCAAGCGCGCTGGCCCGCCGCGCCGGATCGAGCGCGCTGGTGACGGGCGAGAGCCTTGGCCAGGTCGCGTCGCAGACGCTGGAAAACATGACGGTTATCGAGACGGCGGCGGGGCTGCCGATTCTGCGTCCGCTGATTGGGATGGACAAGAATGAAATCATCGCCGAGGCGCGGAAACTCGGCACTTTTGAAACGTCGATATTGCCCGACCAGGATTGTTGTTCGCTGTTCGTGCCGGCCCATCCGGAGACCCGCGCGCGGCTGGAGGCGGTAGTTGAAGAAGAAGCGGCGTTCGACGTCGGCGCGATCGTCGCGTCGGCCGTCGAGCGCGCCGAATTGGTCAGATACGAATTCCCGCCACGCGCGCGACGGCTTGGCTGACTATCCTCCCGCGGCGACGATCGCGACGCCGAGCGCGAGCGTCATCACGGTGACCGGCACGCCCACCCGCAGGTATTCGTAAAAGCCGATTTCAATCCGCGCGCGGCGCGCCTGCTCGATGACGATGAGGTTCGCGATCGAACCGAGCACCGTCAAGTTGCCCGCAAGCGTGCTGGATACGGCAATAATCAGCGCCTGCCGCGATCCCATCGCGAGCGAATGATAGAGCGGCCGCATCAGCATCACCGCCGGCACATTGCTGACCAGATTGGAGAGCGCGGCGACGACGATCGCGAGCGTGGCCGCGCCGCTCAACCGCGCCACGCCGACCATCCGCACCAGATCGTTCTGGAAGCCGGTCCGCTCGGCGCCGGCCACCACGACAAACAGGCCGGCGAACATCAGCAGCATGGTCCAGTCGATCAGCCGATAGACGCGCGCCGGCTTGACCCGCCGGGTGAAAAGCGAAACCGCGCCCGCGCCCATCGCGACCATAGCCGTGGGCCATCCGGCGGCGAATCCGGCGAGCACGCCCGCCGCGATAACGGACGATTTGAGGCGGAACCAGCGCGAGATGGCGCGGCGGCGCGGCGGCGACGGCGCGGGGCCGCGACGCAATCCGCGCAACTCGCCGCGATACAGATAGGCGATTACGGCGTAGTCGGCGGCCAAGCCCGCCAGCGCCGCCGGCGCCACGCGCATCGCGAATGCGCCGTAACCGAGATGCGCAAAGCCGGCGACGATCATGTTCTGCGGATTGCCGGTGATAGTCGCGGCGCTGCCGATATTGCTGGCGGTCGCGAGCGCGAGCAGAAACGGAACCGGCGGCGCGCCGACCATCGCCGTCATCTCGATTATCAGCGGCGCAAGCGCGAGGCAGACGATGTCATTGATGAAAAACGCGGCGAGCAGACCGGACGCCACGACGGTCATCGCGAGCATCCCGAAGGCCGATCTGCCGCGCGCGAGCAGCGCGCGCGCGGCATCCGTGAGCGCGCCGGAAAGACGCAGGTTCGCGACCACTATCATCATCCCGAACAGCAGCGCGAGGGTGCGGAAGTCGATCGCGTCGAGCGCGGCGCGCTCGCCCAGCCCTCCGACCGCGACCATCGCAACCGCACCGGCGAAAGCGGCGCCGACGCGGTCGAGCCGCAGCCGCGGGAACTTTCCCGCCGCCATCACGAAATAGGTCAGGGCGAAGATCAAAAGCGGCGTGAAGGACGACGCGGTCATTGGCGCTTGAGCATCATCGACGGCGCGCCGCCGCGCAAGCCGCCCGCGATACGCGCCAATCATGTTCACGACCGCGCCGCTCGGCGCTATAGTTCCCGATCGCGGCCGCGACGGGCCGCCGCGGGATTGGAAAAAAGCCGCCGTCCGCCGGGAGGATCGGCCTGATGAAATTCAGCGAACTCAATCACGCCAAGTGCAAGACCTACCTCGCGCTCTCCGAAAGCGCGCGCGCCGCGGCCCTCATCGATCCGCTCCGCGACCGGATCGAGCGCTACCTCGCGTTGCTGGCGTACTTCGGATGCCGGCTGGAGATGGTCATCGACACTCACACGCACGCCGACCATCGCAGCGGCGCGATCGAACTGGGCGAGCTGACGGGCGCGCCGGTGGTGATGCATCGGCGGGCGCCGGCGCCGCATGTTTCGCGGCACGTCGACGACGGCGATGTTCTGAAAATCGGCGAAATTTCGCTGCAAGTGCTGTACACGCCCGGCCACACGCCCGACTCGATCAGCCTGTACGGCG
This sequence comes from Deltaproteobacteria bacterium, assembly GCA_021799495.1. Classification (GTDB taxonomy): domain Bacteria; phylum Desulfobacterota; class Binatia; order Binatales; family Binataceae; genus JADMIL01. The sequence continues at coordinate 20,761 of JAJZAI010000022.1, read as the reverse complement.
CCGGTCGGGTATTCACCGGCGACGTGCTGCTGATTCACGGCACCGGGCGCTGCGATTTCGCGGGCGGCGATGCGGGGTCGGGCTACGATTCGATTACCCGAAAACTCTTCGCCCTGCCCGACGGCACGCTGGTGTTTCCGGCGCACGATTATCGCGGCCACACGCAATCGACGATCGGCGACGAAAAGCGCTCGAATCCGCGCGTAGCCGGCCGCACGCGCGAGCAATATATCGACGTGATGAACAATCTGGGGCTGCCCCTGCCCGACGGAATCCAAGAGGCGCTGCAGCCGAACCAGTCGGAAATCGACGCCACGAGCCTGAATTTTCCCACGCTCGCCCAGCTCAATCAGGTGCGCCAGCTCGACGCCGCGGAAGTCCTAGCCCGGCTCGGCGCGCCCGACGCGCCGCTGATTCTCGACGTGCGCGAGGATGAAGAATTCCGCGGCGATCTCGGCCATATTCCGGGCGCGACCCGCATCGCGCTGCGCGAATTGCCCGAGCGCTCCGCCGAGCTTGAGCCTTTCAAAGCGAAAGATATCGTCGTCGTATGCCGCGTGGGCGTGCGCAGCACCACCGCAGCCGCTATTCTGACCGGGCTGGGCTTCGACCACGTTTGCAATCTGAAAGGCGGGATGATCGACTGGAACGAGGCGCGGCTGCCGACCGAACATTGAAACCAGCCGCCGCAAGAGCTATGCCACTGTCCTTGAATTCGTGGAGCATCCCGCCCGGCCATGAAACCGCCCTTCAAAACCGCCGAGCTTGATCATCTGGTGTTGCGCTGCCGCGATCAGGCCGCGATGCTCGCGTTTTACACGGAGGTCATCGGCCTGAACGAAGAACGGCGCGTCGATGCGATCGGCCTGATTCAATTGCGCGCGGGCTCCAGCCTGATCGATCTGGTTCCGGCCGCCGCGCGTTCCGCCGGCGCAGCGCGCGACCTCGATCATTTCTGTCTCGGCGTCGAAATCGCCGATCTGCGTTCCGCGATCGATTATTTGCGCGGCCGAGCCGTCGAGGTGGCCGACGAGCCGGCGACGAGGTACGGCGCGCGCGGCCTCGGACTGTCCATCTATATCCGCGATCCCGAGGGCAACCTTGTCGAACTCAAACAGATTCGACCTCGCGCAACCTCCTGATGCGCTCGCAAGCCCGTATCCGTCGCGTTGACAGCGGTTTTCGCTCGAAAGCGGAAAAGCTCGCGCGCCGATCGCGCGTCGCACGGACTTTGCTTGCCGCCGTACTCGCGGCGGCGATCGCCGGATGCGCCCGGAACACGCCCACCAACGCGGCCGCGCGTTATCTCGCTAATCTGCGCCAGCATCGGTACGCGGCATGCTATGCGATGCTTACCGACATGGATCGGCATAGTCGCACCCTGGCCGAATTTTTGACTGAAATCCCGATGGGTCCCGACGCCGATCCGGTATGGTTCGGGCAAATTCTCGACGTGACGAATTTTCAAATCGGAGTTGAACAACGCAACGGCAACATCGCCAGCGTAACGGTCAAAGTGACCACGCCGGACCTGCCGCTATGGGAACGGACGCTCGACGCACAGGCCGGCCTCGGCGGTTCCGGCGCCGAATTGGCCGCGGCGTCGCTGAAATCGGGCAAATTTCCGACCATCACTTACAATGACCTGATTTATCTGTTCAAAGAGCATCGCCGCTGGCGTGTCGTGGCCGCATTTACGCGCAGAGATCATCTGATTGACCAGCATCGCGAAGCCGCGGCCGCTTATCGCGAATACGAATTCACCAATGCTATCAAACGCTACAAGTCGATCATCGAGCAACTGCGCGGCCTTCAGGCGACCGGCGCGATCGGACTTGCGTATCGCTACGAGGCCGAGCTGGATCATATCCAATCCGCGCAGGCCAGCGTTCCGCAGAGCCGCAAATACGCGGCGCGCTATCTGCATTTGAGCGACGTTGCGATGCGGATGTCGGAAGAGCGCGTGCCGGCCGTCTTCGGCTCGATCAGGAATCGCGGCGCGCGTGCCATCGACAATGTCCAGATTGCCGTCACCTGGTATTCCGGCCGCGGCAAGGACGCCAGGCCGGTCTTCACCGAACGCCATCCGATCATCGTCACTCCGCTTGAATTCACCGATTTCAGTCGGCCAGTGATTCCTCTTTTGCCGGATGAAAAGCGGCCGTTCGGCTTTATCCTGACCGCGCCGGTGCAGATTCAGCAGGACGCCGCGCCCTACGTCATGATCGGATCGATCGTTTTCACGCAGTCGTCAGCGCCCCTGCCGAAACCGCCGCACGGCCATCCCGCCGCTGCCAAACCTTCCGCGCCCGGGGCATCCGGTGGCGCGCCGGCGGCGGCCAAACCGTTCGCCGCGCCGAGGCCGTCCACGCCATGAACACGGTTGTTACGATCGCCGTGCCGACGCACAATCGTGCCCGGCTGCTCGGCCTGACGCTGGCGAGCGTTTCAGCGCTCCAGATTCCCGAGGGCGTCGATTTCGAGTGCCTGATTGTCGATAACGCCTCGACCGACGCCACCCGCGACGCGGTCGAGGTTTTCGCCCGCACCGCGCCGATGGCGGTGCGCTACGTGATCGAGCCGGAACTTGGCTCAAGCCGGGCGCGCAATCGCGCGATCGCCGAGGCGCGCGGCGACTTCATCCTGTTTATCGACGACGACGCGATCGCCGAGCCGGATTGGGCGGTGCAACTGCTAGGCGAGATGGATCGGCGCGCGCTGGACGTCGCCTGCGGAATCGTGCTGCCGCGATGGCAGGCGGCGCCGCCGCATTGGCTGGGGCGCAGCCTTTACGTGCGGCTGGCCGTGCATGACGAAGCGGCGCTGGCCGAGGCCGCGCCGGCGGCGCGCGATTCGATTCACAATTACTTCAGCGCGAACGCCGGCTTTCGGCGACGCACCTTCGAATTGTTCGGCAATTTCCGCGAAGATCTGGGCGTCGTCGGCTCGAATCCAATTTCCGGCGAAGATACCGAATTGTTCGAACGGATCATGCTGCATGGCGGCGCGATCGGATTCGCTCCGGCCGCGCGCGTGCATCACATGATCGGCGCGGAGCGGCTGACCCGGCGCTATCTGCGCCGCAAGGCCTACGCCTTCGGCTTCGGCAGCGCGATCGCCGGGGGCCGCACCCATAATCATCTCGACAAGCTTTTTCGCAACGCGCTCCGGATGGCGACGGCGGCCGCCGCCGGCGATCTCGAGATGGCCGTCTATCACGAGCTGGAATGCGCCAACTTTATCGGTTATTGGCGCGGACGGCTGGCGACGCGCCGCCGCGGACGCTCATGACGCATCCACGGAATCCAGCCAACCGCGCGCCGCGATCCGCTCCAGATACGGAATCAGCCCGCGCATCGCTTTGATCTCCGCGACCGTGAGCCATCGCGCCTCGCTATGCTCGTACGGACGCAAGACCAACGGCGGGAAATCGGGCGGAATCGCGCAGGCGTAAATTAGCTGTACATAAGGCCCTTCGGTTCCCTGATTGACGCCAAGCATCCGTTCGACCCGCGCCGCCAGACCGGTTTCCTCGCGGATTTCGCGCAACAGGCATTCCTCGAACGTCTCGCCGATCGCCAGATGGCCGCCTGGCAAATCCCAATGCTCCGGCCGGTAAGCCATCGACGCGGCGCGCCGCAGCACCAGGACTTTACCGCGCGACGCGATTACGCCGTGAACGCCGATCCAGAAACGATCTTCCGCCATCAGAAACCACCGCCACGCGATAATTCATTCTGGACCGCGCAAAGCAACGCCGCCGTTTCCGTCATCGCTTCGCCCGGCCCCATCCGCCTCCGCCCGGAGTTTCGATACGAATGCGTTCGCCCGGTTCAAGCAGCGCATTGGCCTTGGCGGCAAGCCTTCTTTTGCGCCCCGCCGCGCTGACCAGATAGTCGGCGCCGCAGGCGCCGGCGCCGCCACCGTGCAGGCCCCACGGAGCGATTTTCCTGCGTTCGGCAAGCAGGCTGACGTTCGCTTCGACCAGACATTCGATTTCACGCACCAGTCCTTCGCCGCCGGCGAACTTTCCCGCGCCGCTCGAGCTGCGGCGAATCCGATACTCCGTCACGCGCATCGGATAGTACGCCTCCAGCGCCTCGATCGGCGTATTAAGCGTATTGGTCATGTGCGTGTGTATGCCCGAGGCGCCCGGATGGCCCGCGGCAGCGCCCGCGCCGCCCGCGATCGTTTCGTAATAGGAAAAATGGCGGCCGCGGAACCGATCGTACCCGCCCACCGTCAGGTTGGACATCGAACCCGAACTGGCGGCAGAAACCCGCTTGGGCGCCGCCCGCGCCAGCGCGCGAAACAATACGTCCACGATGCGTTGCGAGGTCTCGACATTGCCGCCCGCAACGGCCGCCGGCGGCTGCGCGTTCACGATCGTTCCCGGCGGCGCGACGAGCGTAATCGGCCGCATCAGGCCCTCGTTCGACGGCGTCTCGCCGGCCGCCATGCACTTCATCACGTAGAATGTCGCGGAGAGCGTGATCGCATAGTTGGCGTTGATCGAGCCGCGCACCTGCGGAGCCGATCCGGTGAAATCGACGTGCGCGCGCCCGCCGTCAATCTTGATTTTGACCCGCAGCGGAATCGGCCGGTCGCCGAAGCCGTCGCCGTCCATCGCATCTTCAGCGCTGTACGTTCCGTTGGGAATTTCGCGCAGCGCCGCCCGCATCAGCCGCTCCGCATAATCCTTCAGGGCGGTCATCGCGGCGGCGACCTCCGCGCGTCCGGCCGCCGCGACCATGGCCCGCATCCGCGCGGCGCCGACTTCGAGCGCCGCGATTTGAGCGCGCAGATCGCCTTCGCGCTCCTCGCGCACGCGCGTGTTGGCCAGAAACAGTTCGAAAACGTCGCGCGCCGGCGCGCCGCCGACCACAATCTTCACCGGCGGAAGCCGCAGCCCTTCCTGATAGATTTCCGTCGCCAACGCCATCGATCCCGGCGCCATCCCGCCGATATCCGCGTGATGCGCGCGATTGGCGGCGTAGGCGAACGGCTTGCGTTCGCCCGGCAGATGGATCGGCGCGACCAGCGTCACGTCCGGCAGATGCGTGCCGCCGGCGAATGGATCGTTGAGCGCCGCGATATCGCCGGGCGCCAGATCGAGCCGCGCGATCGCGGCGCGCACCGAAAGCGGCGTCGAGCCGAGATGGACCGGAATATGCGCCGCCTGCGCGACCAACTCTCCGGCGCCGTCGAAAAGCGCGCAGGAATAATCGCGGCGCTCTTTGATATTCGGCGAAAACGCGGTCTGCCCCAGCACGACGCCCATCTCCTCGGCGATCGCCGCCATCCGGCTGTTCATCACCGCCAGCGTCACCGGATCGACCGGCGGGCGGACCGCTTGCGCGCGCTTCATCGCGCCTCCATATGCAGATTGCCGAATTGGTCGCAGCGGAGATCGAACTCAGGCGCCACATAGGTCGTCGCGCTGAGCTCGGCGACGATCGCGGGACCGGCGATTCGCGCGCCGGCGCCGAACGCTTCGCGTTGATACACCGGCGCGGAAACCGTCGCGCCATCGACGGCGATTCGCACGCGTCCGGCGGGAGACGGCCGGCCAGCCGGCGGAGAGACGCGGCGCGACCCGCGATGCGGTCCTTCGGCCCACGCGCGCAGGCGCAGATTGACGACCTCGATCGGCGCGTCTGGCGCGCTATGGCCGAAGGCGCGGCGATGCGCCGCATGGAACTCCACCGCGAAGCGCGGGCTTAGCGCCACTTCAATCTCGTACGATTGGCCGCGATACCGCACGTCGGCGCGGAGATCGTAATGGATGGATGCGGGCCGTCCGCCTTCCGCCGTCAATTCGGCCCGCGCCCGCGCGATCAGCGGACGGGCGCGCCCGCGCAACCGCGCGAAGCGCGGGTCGGCGTCGCGCACGGTCAGGGAATATTCGCGTCCCAGCGGCGCGCCGAGCGCGCCCCACGCGCACAACAGGCCCGGATTTCGCGGCAAGACGATATGGCGGACGCCCAGTTCGCGCGCCAGCTCGCAGGCGTGCATGGGACCCGCGCCGCCGAACGCCATCAGCGCGAACTCCCTCGGATCGAACCCGCGCGCGACGCTGACGACGCGAATCGCCCGCTCCATGTTGGCGTTGACGACGCGGATCACGCCGCGCGCCGCTCCCGCCAAGTCGGTCTTCATCGCCCGCGCCAGCGGCGCCAGCGCGCGCTCCGAGCGCGCGGCGTCGAGCCGCATCCGGCCGCCGAGAAAATTGCCCGCGAGCAGGCGGCCCGCGATCAAATCCGCGTCGGTCACGGCCGGCCGTTCGCCGCGGCCGTAGCAGGCCGGCCCGGGATCGGCGCCGGCGCTCTCGGGACCGACGCGCAACGATCCGCCGGCGTCGAGCGACGCGATCGAGCCGCCGCCGGCCCCGACCGTATGGATATCAATCACGGGCGTGCGCACCGCATAGCCGTTCGGATAACTGAGCGTGCGCACGCGAGCAGCGCCGTCGACCAGCGCGACGTCGGTCGAAGTGCCGCCCATGTCGAAGGTGATGAACTTGCCGAGGCCGATCGCGCGGGCCAGCGCCGCCGCGCCGACGACGCCCGCCGCCGGCCCGGAAAGGATCGTGCGCACCGGTTCGGCGCGCGCCAGGGCCGGGCCGATCGCGTTGCCGTCGGATTGCATCACGCGCAGCCGCCGGGTCTTCAAGCCGCTTTCGAGCCGCTCCAGATGCGCGACCATCCGCGGCGCGACGTAGGCGTTGACCACAGCCGTGGAGAGCCGTTCATACTCGCGATATTCCGCCAGAATCCGATGCGATACGGAAAGCGGCTTGCCGGCCGGCGCGAGCGCCGCGGCGATCAGTTCTTCGCTCGCGGGATTCGCGTAGGAATGCAGCAGGCATACGGCGAACGACTCCGCGCGCGACTTTTCGGCAAGCTTGCGTATCGCCGCGAGCTCGGCGCGCCCGATCGGTTTTTGAACCGTTCCGTCGTGGAGCGTGCGCCCGCCAACTCCGAAACGCATCGAACGGCCGACCAGCGGCGCCGGGCGGCTCGGCGCGAGCGCGTATAAATCAGAGCGGTTTTGCCGGCCGATTTCGATCAGATCCTCGAATCCCGCGTCGGTAAAAAGCGCGACGCGCGCGCCTTTGCCTTCGAGCAGCGCGTTGGTGGCGACGGTTGAGCTGTAAGTGACGATTTCCGCCGGCGCGCCTCCAATCAGTTCCGCAATTCCGGCGATTACCGCCTGCGCGGGATCGTGCGGCGTTGAGGCCAGCTTATGCACGCGCGCTTCGCCGCCCACGATCGCGACCAGATCGGTGAACGTGCCGCCGGTGTCGATGCCGACGACCACGGCCGCCGAGCCTTCGCCGCGGCGGCGCGGCGCGATTGACGCTGTGCGAGTCACGAGGGCCTGAGCAGAACCTTGAAATGCGCCTGGTCCGCCGCCAGCGCGAAGGCGCCGGCGCCGTCAGCGAGCGGAACGATTCGATCGATTAACGGGCGCGGATCGACGCGCCCCGCGGCCAGCGCGCGCAGCGCCGGCTCGAACCGGCCGCAGCGCGAGCCGATCACGTTGATTTCGTTAATCACAATCGGCGCGAGATTCAGCGCCGCGCCGGCCGCCGCCGTGCTCTTCAGCACAATCGCGCCGCGCGGCCTGACCAATGCGATCGACCGGGCGAAACCCGCCGGATTCCCGGTGCAATCGATCACCACGTCGAAGCCGGGTTCGAGCGCGTCGGCGGCGGCGACGGTCAAGCCAAGCTTTTCGAGACGTGCCAGCTTTGCGCGATCGCGCCCCGCGACCACGGGCGCGAAATCTTCCGACTGAAGCGCCATCGCCACGATCGCGCCCAGCCGGCCGCCGCCGAGAATCGCGATTCGATCCGAACGCTTGAGCGCGGCCTGCTCGAAAATCCCAAAGGCCGCCGCCAGCGGCTCGGCAAAAACCGCCGCCTCGTCGTCAATCGAGTCGGGCAAGGGCCTGAGGTTGCCGTCGGGAAGCCGCAGATAATCGGCAAACGCGCCGTCGCGGCCGAGAATTCCGAGCACGGTGCGATTCGGACAATGGCGCGCCATGCCGTCGGCGCATGATCGGCAACGGCCGCATCCGGCGTTGATTTCGCCAACCACGCGCCGTCCGGCCAGAGCGGGATTGGCCGACTGAACCACGCGTCCCGTGAATTCATGTCCCGGCACGCCGCGATAGGCCATGTAACCGCGGGTGATTTCCAAATCGGTGCCGCAGATACCGGCCAGCGTCACCCGAACCATGCTTTCACCCGCGATCGGCTCCGGATCCGGGTAAGCTTCGCGCAGTTCGAGAGCGCCGTCGAAGTAAAGGGCGCGCATGCCGAGGCATTGAAACAGAAAAACCGCAGGACTTGCTACCCTGCGGCTCTTTCGCCGAAAAGCCTACGATACGCTTCAGTCGGCCGATTTTGCGGGCGCGCTTTTCTCGGCGGGTTTGGACGAAGCCGCCGTTCCCTCGGATGCGGGCGCGCCATTGGACGAACTGGAGGCTGACGCGGCCGGAGACGCCGAAGACGACGAATCCGCCGCGGTGGAAGAATCGCTTTTAGCGCCGCTCCCTGACTTCGCGTAGTCGGTCGCGTACCATCCGCTGCCCTTCAGGATAAACGAGGTGCGCGAAACAATCCGTTCCACCTTGCCCTTGCACGTCGGACACTTCCGCAGGGGATTTTCGGTGATCCGCTGAGTTACTTCAAAGACTCCGCATTTAGCGCAATTGTATTCGTAAATAGGCATGGGACTGTTTAATTCTTATCAGACGCGGCGCTGGTTAACCCAATGAAGACGTAATCATGGCGACTTGCCTTGTCAACGCGGCCGGTTCGGGGCGCCGGCGCGCGCTCCCGAACCCGCGAGCGCCAATTCTTCGCATCGCGCGGCGATACGTTCCTGCTCGGCCGTCGCGATTTCCACCGTCTTTCGGCGCGACGACGTTCCACGCACGATCCGCACGCTGGCGCGCGGCAGCCTCAGGATGCGCGCCAGAATTTCGACCAGCTCGTCATTGGCGCGGCCGCCCTCGGGCGGCGAATGAAGCGCCATCACCAGGCCGCGCGCCTCGACTCCCAGACATCCGCTGCGCGACGCGCCCGGACGGGCCAGCACGTCGATACGCAGGCCGTTTCCGGTCCGGCTCAGCCATCGGCCCGCGCCGCCGCTCGCCATCAGGCGAAGCCGAACACCATTACCCGCGTCAAGGTCGGAATCAGGTATTGGGTAAGGAAGCTGATAAACAGCAGCACGACGATCGGAGAAAAATCGATTCCTCCGAACAACACCGGCAGATGCTCCCGGATCCAATCGAAAACCGGCTCGGTAATCGCATAAATCGCGCGCACGACCGGGTTGTACGGGTTCGGCTCGATCCACGACAGCACGGCGGCGATAATTACGACCCAGAAATAGAGATTGAGCGCGCCCTGGAGCACATTCGCTATCCAAATCACCAGGTTGGTCCAGACAAACACGTCGCGATTCGCGCCTTTCGCCCTACCCGCGGCCTAATTCGCGCGACCGGTGCGCGGCGGCGTGGAGAGCATCACCAACTATAGCGGAAAATCCCCGCTCGTCGAACTTGCGCAGCGCGGCTTCGGTGGTGCCTCCGGGCGACGCCACGATCCGAATCAATTCCGCCGCATCGAGCTTCGATTTGCTCATCGTTTCCACCGCGCCGCGCAGCGTCTGCAGCGCCATCCGGATCGCCATCGCCGGTTCGAGACCTTCGGCCACGCCGCCGTCCGCCAGCGCTTTGACGAACAGATAGACATACGCCGGACCGCTGCCGGAAAGCGCGGTGACCGCGTCCAGCAGAGCTTCGTCATCGAGCGCGATCGCGTCGCCGACGGCGCGAAAGATGCGCATTGCGAAGCTCAAGTCCGCCTGCGACGCGCCCGACGACCGGGTCAGCGCGGCCATCCCCTGACCGACCATCGCGGGCGCGTTCGGCATCACGCGAATCACCCGCGCGCCGGCCCCGAGCGCGGCCGCAAAGCGCGCGATCGTGACGCCCGCCGCAATCGAAATGAACAGGCGCGTCGCAGCCGCGATCGGAACCGGCGCGCCGGCGGACCCGGCGCGCGCGGGCGATTTTCCGCCCGGCGCGAGCGCAGCGCGAATTTCGCCCAGGACGTCGTCGATATTTTGCGGCTTTACCGCGAACAGGATCGCGCGCGCGGCGCGCACCGCCGCCAGATTGTCGGCGGTGGTTTCGATTTTCAGCGCCCGCCCCAGCTTGCGCCGCCGCGCCGGATCGACGTCCGCCACAATCAGGTCCGCCGGCCGGAACACTTTTCCCGCGATCAGCCCGCGCGCAAGCGCCTCCGCCATATTGCCGCCGCCGATGAACGCCAGCTTCTTCATTTCGTCCGTTCGCCGAAAACCGCGCGGCCGACCCGCACGATCGTCGCTCCCTCCTCGATTGCGATTTCAAAATCGTCCGTCATGCCCATCGAAAGCTCCGGCAACTCAAGCCCGCTGCGCGCCCGCATCCGATCGCGCAGGCCGCGCAACGCGGCGAACCATCGCCGGCCCGCCTCGGACGCTTCCGCCGCCGGCGGAATCGCCATCAGGCCGAGCAGGTCCACAAGGCCGCGCGACGCCTCGATCAGCGCTTCGAGGCGCTCGGGCGCCACGCCGCTCTTGGATAGTTCGCCGGCGATATTCACCTCAATCAACATCGGCATCGGCGGCCGCGCCCTGATACGCGCGATCGCCGCGGCCAGCCGCGGCCGGTCGAGGGTTTGAATCACATCGAAAGTTTCGGCCGCGGCGCGCGCCTTGTTGCTCTGCAGGCTGCCAATCAGATGCCATCGGACATCCTTCAAATCCGCGAGCGCGGCGCGTTTCGCGACCGCCTCCTGGACGTAATTTTCGCCGAACTCGCGCGCGCCGGCGGCGTATGCGGCGCGCAGCGCCGCGGGCGGATTGGTCTTGCCCGCCAGCACCAGACGAACCGATTCGGCCGGGCGCCGGGCGCGCGCGCAGGCCTGCGCGATTCGTTCCTTTACCTGGCGATAGCGCCGGGCGATTTCATCAGCGCCGATCATCGCGCCTCATTGCCGCGGCCGTTCCGGCATGATTCCGCGCCGCGCCAGCGCCGCGGCCGCCTCGGCCACCGGCAAACCCATCACGTTGTCGCGCGACCCCTCGACCGCGACTATAAAGTCCGCGCCGCGCCCCTGGATTCCGTATGCGCCCGCCTTGTCCATCGGATCGCCGCTCGCGACATATTCTTCAATTTCGGCGGCGCTCAATTCTCTGAATGTCACCCGGCTGATTACCGCGCGATGGTCCTCCACGGCGCCGTCGTGCGCAACCGCGAACGCGGTGACGACGACATGGGTCGCGCCGGCCAGCGCCGACAGCATCGCACGCGCCTCCGCTGCGTCCACGGGCTTTTCAAACACTCGACCGGACAGCTCAACGATCGTGTCGGCGGCCAGCACGATCGCGCCGCGCCTGAGCGCGGACACCGCGAGCGCCTTCTCGGCCGCCATGCGCAGAGCGAACTCTTTGCCGCCTTCGCCGGCGCGGATCAGTTCGTCAACGCCGCTTTCGGCGATCTCGAACGCGAACCCGGCGCGGCTGAGCAATTCCCGCCGCCGCGGCGAGCCTGAGGCCAATATAAATTCATGCCGATTCATTGCTGGCGAAATTCCGCAACCGGCGCGTTCATCCGCGCCGGACGCGCGCAAACAGAGCACTTGTTGCCAGACCCGATGGTCCACCGCAAGCCCGCGCGCGACGGCACGCATTGATGCATCCGCGCCGGTAAGCTAACCAAATCATAGTGGAATCGAAGCGCCGAAATCGTTCGCATCCGCGCACATCGTCATGGTTTGCGATCGCGCTCCTTGCCGCAATCGGCGCGGGCGGCCTCGCGGCGGCCCAGATGCTGCCGTTCGAGCGCAATCGCGTAGAAAATTTTGACCCGCGCCAATCCTTCGCCGAGGCCTACGACGCCTGGAATCGCAAGGACTGGCCGGTCGTAATCGAGCGGATGCAATTGGCGCGCGAGCGGGTTCCCGCTCTGGCCGATTACGCCCTCTATTATATGGCCGACGCCCAACGCCACAGCGGCGACCAGCCCGGCGCCGCGAACAATTATCTAAGCCTCGCCAACGAATTTCCGCAAAGCATCTTCGCCGATCGCGCCGAACTCGACTACGCCAGCGTCGAACTCGGCCTTGGCCATCCCGACCTTGCGCTGCGCGCGGCGACTTTAGTCGCGGATCGTTCGGACCAGCCGGGCCTGGAGCAGGAGGCGCGGATGCTGATGGCGCGCGCCCGCGCGGCGTCCAACGATTTCAGCGGCGCCTATGACGAAGCGCAAACCGTTCGCAGTCTCGCGCCGGCCGGACCTTACGATCAGGCCGCGCGGAAACTCGCCTATGCGATGCTTGCCGCCCATCCGGAGCTGGCCGACACCCATTCGATCGACTATCGGCGCGAAGAAGCGGCTTTGCTGGTGCGCGAAGGCCAATCGGCCGCCGCGATGGATTTGATTCGCGCGGCGCTCGCGATGGAGCCGCCGAAGTCCGTCAGCGCGGAGCTTTTCTGGCTTGAGGCCGAAGCGCAACGGGGCGATCCCGCGGCCGCGCGGATGGCGTTGCAGAATTATCTTTCATTGCAGCCGTCGGGCGCGCACGCGCCGGCGGCCCTCAACGCGCTCGCTCATTCATGGTGGCGCGTCGATGACACCGCGCAGGCGCGCGAATACTTTTCGCGGCTGATTCGGCAATTCCCCGGATCCTCGCGCGCGCCGCAAGCGATGTTTGAAATCGGGCGGACGTACGAGGACGACGCCGATTACGCATCGGCGCGGAGCGCGTTTCAACGCCTGACGGCACGTTACCCTCACTCGGAAATCGCCGAAGAAGGACGCTTTCGCGCCGCCTTTATGCTCTACATGACGCGCGATTTCGATTCGGCGGCGTCGGAATTCGGCTCCGACGTCGATCGCGCCGAGTCCGCGGCGACGCGAGATATGTTCATGTACTGGCAAGCGCGCGCGCTTGACCAGAACGGCGAATCTTCCAACGCCCGTGCGCTTTACGTCAGGCTCGCCGTCAGCACCGACAGCAATTACTATCCGGCCCTGGCGGAACGCCGGGTCGAGGCCCGGCCAAGCGTGTTTCCCGCGGCATTGGCGTCGCTCCCGGCCGCGTCCACGCCGCCGTCCGTGGCCGGCCCGGCGCAATTTCATCTCGATCGGGCGCTCGCGCTCAAGGCGATCGGACTGAGCCGGCTCGAAGCTCCGGAGCTGCACGCGCTTGGTCCCTACCTGGGCGGCGATCCGGGCCTGCGGAATTTCGTGTTGGGCGAATACGAGACAGCCGGCGCGTGGTACGACGGCGTGGTGGCGGCAACGCGATTGTCGGAACGCGGCGAGCTCGATCCGCGCGTCGCGGAGCGGATGCGTTATCCGCGCGGTTACTGGAACGAGGTTTCATCCGCGGCCCGGCTCAATCAGCTCGATCCCTACCTGGTGCTCGCACTGATCCGTCAGGAGAGCCTTTTCAATCCCGAAGCGCGCTCGGTCTCGAACGCGCGCGGGCTGATGCAACTGATGCCGGCGACGGCGCAAAAATGGGCGCCGCAGGCCGGCGTCGCGGGCGATTCGCTCGATCTGTTCGATCCCGATCTCAGCGTGCGGATTGGCACGATCTATCTGCGCGGACTTTTTGAAATGTTCAATCAGGACACGTTCAAGGCCGTGGCGGCATACAACGGCGGCGAAAACGCCGTCGCCGGATGGACGGAAAAGCATCCGGGCGACGACGACGCATGGGTCGAAAATATCGGTTATCGCGAAACCCGCGACTACGTAAAGAAGGTGATCGGCGGACGGCGCGAATACGGCCTGCTCTATCAATCCGGCGCATCGCGATGATTCTGGAAGCGCAGACCGCGCGAATGTCCGCATCCGAAGCCACGCGCGGATGGCGTCCGCACGCCATCGCGATCCCGCCCGACGCGCCCATCGCCGGTATCGACGTAGGCGAAAACGCGCTCGATTTCGCGATCGCGGATTCGGGCCGGATGCGCTTTGAACGAGTGGCGTTGGCAGGATTGGAAAATTCCCCCGGTCAAGCGATCGGTGAGCTTGCCCGGCGAATCGTCGCGGTCGCGCCCGAACTGACCCGGAAAGGCGCAATCGCGCTGATCGATTCGCCGCGCTATCCGCGCGACGATATTCGCGACAATCGCGCGGTGAAAACGAGCTATACGCGGCTCATCGACGCCCGCCTCGCGGCCATCGTCGGACGGATTCGGGCGGCGCGGCCGCGCTCGGATCCGTCGTTCGGCCTGTGGCTGTTCCCGACGCCGCCGCATGAAGAATTTATTCGCTACGCGAGCGATCCGTCCTGTCCGCGACATCTCGTCCGCTTCGCCTATGAATTGTTTCCGCAATACATGGAAAAACGTGGCGCCGAATCGGAAAAATTCGGCGCTGGAAGAATCTTTACGCGGTTTATGATAAGCGGATTTGCGCTTTATCATGCGCTCTCGCGATGGCCCGTGGCTTGCTACGAAGGATATCCCGATCTTTATTTTCGGCTGCGGGCCAATGGATCATCAATTTCGCCAAAACGCGCAGGACGGCGCCGGGCCATGGAAACCCGCATGCCGATCGTAGCCGCCGTGATGCGCCAAAGCGGCCTAACCGGCTCCGAGCCGGCTACGCTCGACCAAGCGGACGCGGCAATTCTCGCCGCAAGCGTATGCGCCGCACGCCGTTGCGGAACGTTGTTCGCCATCGAAGCGCCGTCTGAAGGCGTTTTCGCGCTTCCGCTCGAACGCGCCAACAACAGATATCTGGCGGATTCGAGTACGCCGGTGGATTTTGGCATGATTAACGAGCGATGATTACCGATAAGTTATTGGTTGCATCCTGAATCGGGAGCAAGGAGGGCACGAAGAGAAGATGAAGAACCGAAAGCACTGGACCTACGCCGCGCTCGCTCTGGCCGGCGGAATCATTGGCGGAGCGATTTCGAGCCGGCTGCTGCCTGCCGAAGGTATCGCGATGGCGTCGGCGCGCGCGGCGCGCGAAATCAGGGCCGAGCGTTTCGTTCTGGTTGGCAACAACGGGAAGCAGCGCGGAATCATCCAGGTGAATCAACGCGGTTATGCGGAAATTGCGCTGCAAGACGGACTTGGCCGGACGCGCACCGAGATGCGCGTCAGCTCTGACGGCACCGGCGCGTTCGGATTCTTCGACGCCAATGGCGCCCAGCGCGTGACTGTGGGCGAAACGCCGAGCGGCCGCGATGGTATCGCGCTATACGGCACCGGCGGGCGACAGCTTGCCAGCTTTTCCGTCTCGGAAGACAATCAATCCAGCGTGACGCTATATGACCCCAATAACGGCCGCGCCCGAGTCGGGCTCGGCGTGGCGTCCAACGGCGAGCCGGCGCTGGTGCTGTTCGACCAGTACGGCCATGACCGCGCGGAACTGCACGTGAACGTCAACGGCAACGCGGGCCTCGCTCTGGCCAACGCCAGCGGGAAAACGATCGCCGGCCTGCCGGTCGAACAGGCTCAGCAGAATCAACAGTGAGCCCGACGACGCAAAAGGTGGAGGAGATGAAGATGAAATCCATGGGCAAAAAACTGGCCGCGGTCGCGATCGCCGCGATAATGCTGATCGGCGCGGCCGGATGCTCCGGACAGCCGCTCTCGACTCGCGAAAAAGGCACGGGCATCGGCGCTCTGCTCGGCGCCGGCACCGGCGCGATCATCGGCGCCGCGGTTGGCGCGCCTGGCGCCGGAGCCGCGATCGGCGGCGCGCTTGGCGCCGGCACCGGCTTCCTGGTCGGCAACGAGATGCAGAACAACCAAGTCCAGCAGCAGCAGACCCAGTCGCAGCTCCAGTCGCAGCAGCAGGAAATCGAACAGCAGCGCCAGCAGATCGAACAGCTCAAGTCGCAATCCCAGACTGAGTAGCTTGGCGGCCGGATGGGGGCGCACTTCGCCCCCATCCCGGTCAGACGGCGTTTTTTCAAATCCCGCGCGACGCCTCGAAGCGTGGCGTCGCGCGCCGCGGCGTGCGACCATTGACGGCGCGGCGCGAACCGCGCCAAAGCGCGCATGGCCAATCCATTTTCCGCAAATCGATTCAAAGCGGTTTTTTTCGATCTCGACGGCACGATCGTCGATATTCATGGCCCGCTCTTTAACGCCGCGCGCGCCGCGCTCGAGCAGATCGGCCATGAACCACCGCTCACGCGCGAACGCTATCGCGACGCGATCGCAAACGGCGACTTTTACCTTGGCCTGCCCGACGATCGGCGCGACGCTTATATGCGCCTCGCCTACCTGAACCTTGCGCTCGAAGTCGAACGAATCGACGCGCCCGCGGTTCTGGCCCACGTTCCGGAGACGCTGGCCGAACTGAAACGCCGCGAGTATGCGACCGCGATAATCACCAGCCGGCCGGGCGACGCCGCGCGCCTGGCCGAAAAGCTCGCGCGCGTGGGGCTGGCGCGATATTTCGACCAGATAATCACGCAGAGCAGCTTTTCGATGCGGGCGCTGGATAAGTCCGCGAGCCTGGCCGACGCGGCCGCGCGCGCGGGCGTCGCGCCGCGCCAGTGCGTTTACGTCGGCGACGAACCGCGCGACATGATGGCGGCGATCAACGCCGGCTATGGCGCGCGCGTCGCGGTCGCGACCGGCCCCGCGACCCATGATCAGCTCGCGGCCCATCCGGAATATCCGGCGCATTTCGTGATGCGCACGATGGGCGAACTGGTCGAATTATTGGCGCGGCTCGAGCACGCGCCGCCCGCATGAGGCGCGGCGGCGTCCTACTCGAACATCGCGGGCTCGCGCGAACTCAGCCAGACCAGTCCCCGCCAGGCGTAATGCACGCCCGACAGCGCCGTCACTCCCAGCGTCAGATAGAGCACCCCGTACCAATCGCGCTCGGCCACCGATCCGAGCCGCGCCAACGCGCCAATCACGCACGCGATCTGCATGAAGGTGCTCGCCTTGCCAAGATAAGTGGGGCGGACCGGCACGCGCTCCCCGGTGAAAAACGCGAGCATGAAATAACCCGAGACGATCACGACGTCGCGGATAATCACGACCCCCAACAGCCACGCCGGTATCGCCGCTTCGATCGTCAGCACGACGAACGCGCTGACCAGCAAAAGCTTGTCGGCGAACGGGTCGAGAAAGGCGCCGAGTTCGGTGCGCGCGTCGAACCATCGCGCCACCGTGCCGTCGAGCGCGTCGGTCAGCGCGCACATCGCGAACAGCAGCAGCGCATCGCGGTAATGATGCTTGGTGAGGAACGCGAGAAAGATCGGAATCGCGAAGATCCGTAGCAGCGTGAGCAAATTTGGCAGGTTAAGCAGCTGCACCAGGGCCGCACCGCCGCCGGGCGGCCGCAAAGGCGAGGGATTGGACGATGGATTGATCATCGATCGCACATCCGGATGGCCGGCCGGCTCCGCTCTATGCGCCCGCCAGCGCGGCCTTGCGCAAGCGGCCGGCGACCGGAGCGCTGACCCGCGCGCGCATCGCGACCACGCCGTCGCGATATTCCTCGCTCAGCACCTCGCCGTCGCGCCGCGCCATCGCGATCAAATCCCCGCGATCGGCGGCCAGCGTCACTTCAACTTCCTGCCTGAGTCCGCCAAAGACGCGGCCGATCGCCTCGAGCAGCCGATCGAGGCCCACGCCGCGGCGCGCGGACAGGGCGACCGTCTCGAAGCCGTTGGCGACGCGCGGCGGAAACTCCAGCAGGTCGATTTTGTTCATCGCCACCAGACGGGGCGTATTGCCCGCGCCGATTTCGCGCAGCACGCGATCGACCACCTCGATTCGCTCGGCCATCAGCGGCGAGCTTGCATCGACCACGTGCAGCAGCAGATCGGCCATGCGCACCTCTTCGAGCGTCGCCTTGAAAGCCTCGACCAGCAGATGCGGCAGGCGATGGATAAAGCCCACCGTGTCGGCAAGCATCACCGACATCCGTCCGGGCAGCGCCAGCCGCCGAATCGTGGGATCGAGCGTCGAGAACGGACGGTCCGCCGCTTCGACGCCGGCGTCGGTCAGCGCGTTCATCAGCGTGGATTTTCCGGAATTCGTATAGCCGACCAGCGCGACCGTGGGGTACGGAACTTCGAGCCGGCGCCGGCGTTGAATCGAGCGGGTGCGCTCGACCTCGCCGAGCCGCGCGCGCAGCCGCGTCAGGCGTTCGCGCAGGCGGCGGCGATCGACTTCAAGCTGGGTTTCGCCGGGACCGCGCGTGCCGATCCTGCCGCCTCCGGCGCCGGAACCGGCGGTCTGGCGCGAGAGATGTCCCCATTGGCGCGTCAATCGCGGTTGCAGATAGCTGAGCTGCGCGATTTCAACCTGGAGTTTGCCTTCGAGCGTGCGGGCGCGTTGCGCGAAAATGTCGAGAATGAGCTGGCTGCGATCGATGACGCGCAGTTTGAGCTCGCTTTCAAGATTGCGCGCCTGCGCGGGACTGAGCGCATCGTCGAAGATCGCGAGCGTGGCGCCGCGCTGCGACGCCATCTCGCGCACTTCCACGGTCTTGCCGCGGCCGATAAAAGTGCGCGGATCAACGCTTTTGAGCCGCTGCTGGATCGTGCCGGCCACCGTCGCGCCGGCGCTTTCGGCCAACGCGCCGAGCTCGCTCAGCGAATCTTCGCTGGCGATCGAGTTGGGCGCGCCCAACTCGACGCCGACCAGAATCGCGCGCTCAGCCTGCTCGAACGACGGAGTCCCTGTTAACGCCAGAGGCAATCTCCCTGCATCTTAAGTCGCCCTTATTCTAGCAAATCGCGGCCGACGGCCTAAATAACGAGGTTCGCACGGCTTGCGGCGGAGCGGCAATTTTCGCCGCCGTCGCGCAATTTTTGCCGGCCTGATACAATCTAAATCAAACGTTAACTATTTTATTCATAAATTCACGGAGTGTGGCGGCGAATGGCGCGCAAGACGCTCAAGGATATCTTCGGCCGAACGATTGGTTTTCTTGACGACGACGGCAAGACCGAACGCGCCTATGATCATCAGGGGCGCTACACCGGCCGTTACGACAAATCGTTCGATCGCACCTACGACAAGCAGGGCCGGACGATCGGCACGGGCAATCTCGCCACCAACACGATTATCGGAAAGAAGCCGTGATTCCACCGCTTTCGCTTCACAACCCCTCCCGGATATTCTGACTTCCGCATGCGGCACAGCCCGATGGACGGCGCGCGGTGGATCGATTCGGCCACTCACAGCTGCTGGGTTACGGGTGCAATGTCGGCGAAGCGCTGGCCGGCATGGCCGCGCATTTTCCCAACCTACGGCTGGCAGGAGTCGATATCAATCCGGTTGCGGTCGAACGGGCGCGAGAGGCGGTTCCGGGCGCCGACATTCGCGTGATCGAGGGACCGCGGCTGCCGTTCGCGGATGAAGCCTTCGACGCCGTTACCTGTATCGAAGTTCTGGAACACGTTCCGGCGGCCGACCGCGCATCGGCGATCGCCGAGATGCGGCGCGTGCTGAAGGTCGGCGGGCGATTGATCCTGCGATGCCCCCATGCGGGCACGTTTTCATTCCTCGACCCCGACAATCTGCGTTTCCGCTTTCCACGCCTTTATGGCCGCTTGATCGGCCGCGGGTGGCGCGACGCGGCATATGCCGGCGGCGTAAAGTGGCACGATCACTTTCGCGAAGCTGAATTGCTGGGCCTCGCGGGCGCCGGTTTCGCCCACGAAACCACCCGCTACGGCGGTCTGTTTTTGCTGTCGTTGGGAGGATGGCTGGCATGGCCGTTCTACAAAACCGGCCGCTACGATCATCCCGCGCTGCGCGCCGTTCAACGCATGATTGGCTGGGATATCGCGCGCGATTACGGCCGCGCCTCCTATTGCATCCTGATAGTGCTTCGCAGAATGGGTGTCCAATAAAGAAACATCCATCTTAAAATTGATCTAATACGAAAATACAAAAATGGAAACTCGAATTTGCCCAAGTTGCGGTGCGGTCACCACCGATGAGTTCACAGGCTACGACAAACCGTCGTTCGAATGTCCAAATGGGCATGGCGCCGTGACTGAGGAGGGGCTCCTGTCGCAGTTGATTACCAATGTGGACGGTTCGAAATCTGTTGTTGAGGTTGGAAAAGGTAATTTCGTTATATCCCGCGGTTCAACTCCATCAGATCGACTGACCTCACTGCTTGATGCGATTTTGCGTCTCGAAACGAAGAAGCCAACTGATGAAACAGTTGCCGATTTACGCCAAAGGAGCGCTACAAATTGGAATCTCAAGCGGGCAAAACGCCGATTCCGTCGGTGGCTTAGAGATTATAAGAACGACCTTCCTACGATTACGGATTCCCGGATGCTTGAACTGGCCGAACGCTTGAGAAATGACCAATCCCAGGTACGGACCGACAATGGGTGGTCCATGGAAGACATCTTGCGATGGTCAAGCAGCGGTTTCCTTTATGAACTGAAGCAATACGAGGATCGGCTGGACGAAGAGCCGTTGTTGCTTGTTGGCGAGGAAATCCCACAAGCGATCAGGAAGGCGTTTCAACAAGCAAGAGAATGCTATCGTTGGGGTCTTTACGCTGCCGCATTTGGACTTTGTCGAATTGTTCTAGAGAGTTCAGTGAGGTAGTGTCGCGGAGTTGGTGGAAAAGTGAAAAGGCGTCAAGATCCGGTGAGTTGAGCCACAACTCGCGCCCGCTGTTGGGCGGGTGCCGAAGGATGACGCCGTGGAGAGGGATAGCAGGAGTC
>JAJZAI010000021.1 GCA_021799495.1 Deltaproteobacteria bacterium | reverse complement strand
GTGCGCCAACTGGTCGTAAATGTAGCGGTTCACGAAGCGATGCTGGTCGTGCGCGCCAGGATTCCAGGCGATCCCGCCCGTAGTCGGAATGAGGATGTCGTTTTCGATGCAGCGCGCGGCATAGGTCGCCAGCCGGGTTCCTTTGTCCTGGTTGAACGTCTCCACGCCCTTGATAAGGCCGACCGTCCCAATGGAGATCAGGTCCTCGGCGTTTTCCCCGCAGCCGTCGAACTTTTTAACGATGTGCGCGACTAGGCGTAGATTGTGCTCAATCAGGCGGTCGCGGGCGCCGCGATCGCCACACGGCCGGCGACGGCGAGTGGATGTCTGTGATCGCCTGCAGGACCGCCGGCCGCGGCATCGCCCAGCAGCGAGATCGCGCGCGGAAATTTCATGACCGCGGCGTCCACGCCCAGCGCGCGCGCCTCTGCGACGAATTCGCCGTCGGCGGCGGCAATCAGGCCCAGGCGCCATCCGGGACGCGCGGCGGCAAGGCTGGCCATCACGTCGAGCAAGGCGCGTTCGGCGCCGCCGGGACTGCCGGCGGGATTAAGGAACAGCAGATTCATCGGCCGCGCCGCCGGATGGGGTGGCGGATGCCGGCGTGGGCGATGCCGCCGGCGATTCACGGGCGGCTTCGGCGGTATGGGTTTGAAAATCGCGATAGGCCGCGCGAAAGCCGGTGTTGGCCGGCGCCAGCGCGACCGCGTGCGCGTAGTCGCGGTCGGCGGAGGCGTAATCGAAATCGCCTTGTTCGGCCTGTGCGAGCATGAAGTAGGCCTCGGCGGAATCGGGATTTATGTTCACGGCGCGCTGATAGGCGAGCGTCGCCTGATCGAATTTGCGCTCATCCATATAAAATCCCCCGAGCCGCATGGTCGGTCCGAAGCTGGGGTCCGCCTTGACCGCGTCGGCGAGCGCCTGTTCGGCCGCGTTCATGTCTCCGGCCTGATTCGCCGCGTCGGCGAGCGCGTATTCGAGCGTAACCGGATCGGCTCCGGCGTTTTCGGCCGCGTTGATCAGTTCTTGCGCCCCCTTGATGTCGCCTTGCGGGCCCATCACCGCTTCGATCAACGCGCGATAAGGATCGGTCCGCGCCGGATCGATTGCGATCGCCGCGCGAATATCATTGGCGGCTTCGCGGTAGTCGAGGGCGTGCGCGTAGTCGCGGCCGGCCTCGACCAAATCGTTCTGGCGCTCGGTGTCGTCGGAGGCCGCGCGCGCGGCCTGTTCGGCGAGACGGCCGGCCTCGGCGTAGCGGCCGAGCGCTCCGTAAAAGGTCGCGAGCGCCGGCACGGCGCCGCCATAACCTGACGCGATCGCGCGGCGATAACCGGACGAAATCGCTTTCTGTTCCTCGGGAAGCAGCCACGGAATCATGCGCGAAGCCAGGTAGAAATGAGTGTCGGTGGCCGGCGAATCGGCGACCGACAGCGTGATTTCATGCAGCGCCTTCGATTTATCGCCGCTCAGCAAAAGGCTGCGCGCGTACAGGTCGCGCGCGAGCGGATCGTTGGGATCGAGCCAGACCGCGGCGCGCAATTGTGATTCGCGCTGCGCAAGCGGCGCGCCCTCGGGCATCAGGGCGGCGAGCGCGAGATGGGCGCTGGCGACGGCGGGATGCGCCGCGACGATGCGTTCCGCGGCGCCGAAGGTGCGCGGGCGGCCGATATCGTAGGGATAATTGGCGGGCGCCTGGATAATCGCGGCAACGATCATCGCCGCCGCGAACGCCGCGAGCGCGCCCGAGCCGATCCAGGTCATTGCGCTGGGTTCGGCGACGGTGCGCGGCTTTCGCGCCGCGTCGTCGCGATGGGTCAGCACGAGCCGGGCGAAGGCCGCCAGAATTACCGAAAAGAACACGGCGTTGGCGGTGGTATGGAGGCTGAAATCGAATATTTCGTGAAAGAGCACGGCCGCGACGCCGCCGCCGAGTCCGGCCGCCATCGGCCAGTGACGTTCGCTCAATCCGCGCGCCGCCGAACGCATCCGCGCTGCGAGGACGGCGGCGAAGGACAGGGCGAGCGTGGCGCCGGCCAGGCCGGTTTCGGCAAGCAACTGGATATAGTCGTTTTCAGGCTGGCGGTAGAAAAATTCGAGCCATGGTGGTTCGTGAAAATGGGGGAACAATTCCGGCCAGCATCCGAGTCCGACGCCGAACAGCGGAAAATTCAGGATCATCGGAATGGTGTCGCGCCAGGCGATTTCCTTGTATGCGAATTGGCCGGAAATTCCCGCGACCGTCTCAAGCCGGGCGCTCGCGGCGCTGCGCGCCGCCGGACCGAGCACGAACAGGAGCAGCGCGAATCCCGCGCCGATCGCGCCGACCACGATCGGCACGGCGCGCTGGCGATGGAGTCGCAGGAAGCGCGGCGCGCGATCGGGAGCGCGCCTGAAGCTGGTTCCGAGACCCACCGTGATTCCGAGGATTGCGGCGATCCATCCGGCGCGCGACAGGCTCAGCACCAGAGCCGCGCCGATCACGAATGCGGCGATCATGCATTCCATCCGGCGATCGCGCCGGCCGCGGGCCGAGTAGAGTGGGAAAACCGAGCCGACCACGGCGAGCGGCAGCGCCATCGCCAGAAAATCCGCGAAATGGTCCGGGTTGACGAAGGGGCCGCTGGCGCGCACGTTTTCCAATTGCGGAACGCCCCAGTCGTTGGGGACGAACGTCCAAAGGATTTTGCCGTTCCACGACGCGCGCTCGGCGATTGCGAGCAGCGCCAGCGCCGTGGCGATCGCGATCACGCCGGTGACGATCGAGTTGATGAAGCGGGCGTTGGCCTCGCGTTCGGCGCCAGGGAATCCGGCCGGAAAAGCCAGCACGATAAAGAAGATTGCGCCGCAGGCGAGAAGCTCGATCAGGCTTGCGAACGTTACGGCAGGAGCGATCGCAAGCGGCTTCCAGCGCCACGCGCCCATGCCGCGGAGCGGCTTGACGCCGAGCTTGTCGATGGGAACGGGACGGGCGGCGGCGGCGTTTTCCGGCGCGGCGGCTTCCGCACGCCGGCTCGGCGAACTGTCAACCGGCGGCAGCACCACACGGATTACCGGCGCGTGGGGATTCGGCTTGACGTTCCAGGCGGAGCGCAAGGCTTCGAACGGCGACTCCGCCGGCCATCCGGGGAAGCTTATTGCGTAGAACTTCCAGGTGGCGGGCGAGATGGTTTTCAGGAACGAGGGCGGAAGCGGCGCGGTTTGAATCGCGATCAATCCGGCGAAGGCGAGCGCGGGAATGGCGATCGCGCGCAGGTCCGGACGGGAGACGCTGATCCGCGCGGGCGCGGCGCCTTCCCGCCAGACCTGGACCATCCAGAAGATCAGCAGCGCGAAGGCCCAGATTTCGACCGTCGTGTAGGCCCATTTGTGGACGGCGCCGAGGGCCAGCGCGGAAAACGCGGCGAGCGCGAGAACGCCCGCTGCCACGAGCGCGTCGCACCAGCGCAAGTTGGCCGCGTCGCCGGAAATAAAGGCGTCGCGGCCAAAGCGCGAAGCGGAGCCGGAGCGGCCCGCGAATTGTTCGAGTCTACTCAGGCGTATTCGTCTTCATCGGCGCGTCCGTCGGCGCCGTAAGCGTAGTAATCCTGATGGTAGTAGTAGTGATAGTCGTGGCTGTGCAGCTTGATCTTGTTGAGCACGACGCCAAGGATTTTGGCGCGGGCGTATTCGAGACGCGCGCAGGCGGTCCTGACCTGCTGGCGCGGCGTCGCCGAGCCGTTCGCCACGACCACGACGCCGTCGGTCAGCTTCGCGAGCACCATCGCGTCGCTCACCGGCAGCACGGGCGCGCAATCGATGACGATATATTCGTAATTTTCGCGCAACTGGCCGACGAGCTCGATCATCCGCTTCGAGTTGAGCAACTCCGTCGGATTGGGCGGGACCGATCCCGAGCCGAGGAAGTGGAGGTTTTCGATTTCCGTCGATCGAACCATCTCCCGCGGCTCGCGCGCGCCGGTCAACACTTCGGTCAGTCCGAGATGGTTGTCCACGGCGAGCACGCGATGGCATCGGGCGCGCCGCAAGTCGGCGTCGATCAGCAGCACCGGGCCGCCCAGTTGCGCGAGCATCACCGCCATGTTCACCGACGTGACGGTCTTGCCCTCGCGGCTGGTGGCGCTGGTGAAGAGCGTCACCTTGGGCGGGCCGCCCGCGCGCGACATCAGCAGCGCCGTGCGCAGATTGCGATAGGCCTCGCCGACGCGCGAATAGGTGCCGTGCGTCGTGACCAGCTCGCGTCCGGGCGGCAGCACGGCGGCGGTCCCGCCGGCCCCGAAACCTTGCGGCAGCTCGCGCGGAGCATAGGCGCTCTTGCCGTTGATGCTCGAAAATTCCGGAACCACGCCGAGGTTGGGCAGGTGCAGATATTGTTCCGCTTCCTCGGGATTTTTGAGCGTGTTGTCGAGCATCTCGAGCATGAACGCCGCGGCGAGGCCAAGCCCCAGCCCGCCGAAGATGGAGAGCGCGAAATTCCGCGATTTGTTGGGACTGGTGGGCGCGCCCGGCGTTTCGGCCGAGTTGATTACCGAAACGTCGTTGTTGCGCGTGTCGCCGGATACCTCGACGTCTTTGACGCGCTTGAGGATGGCGTTGTAGAGCTCGCGGTTGGTGTCGACGTCGCGCTGCAGGATCGCGTATTGGGCGGCGGAGTCGTTCAGCTTCAGGGTCTCCTGCCGCTGCAGTTCCATCTCCGCCTGCAGGTCTTTTTCCTTTTCGACCGCCTCGTCGTATTCCGATCGAATCGCGGCGACTTTCTTTTGCACGGTGAGCGCGATGCGCGCCTGCATTTCGCGGATTTGCGCGTCGAGTTTGGCCAGCGGCGGATAGTTGTCCTTGAACTGGTTCGCCAGCGCCGCCCGCTGCGTGTAGAGGCCGTCGAGCTCCTTGTTGGCGGATTGGATTTCCGGATCCTCGAGCACCGCGGCCAGCGAGTTGTAGTCGTGTTTGCGGATCAGCGCGATTTGCGCTTCAAGGCTGATCCGCGCGACCTGCGCTTTGGTCAGGTCGGCGCTCAACGCGCTCAGCCGGTCGAGAATCACGGCGTCCTTGCCGTCGAGCGAAATCAGGCCGGGAATGATGCCCTTCTCGCGGCGGTAGTCGTTAAGCGCCGCTTCAGACTTTTCCAGATGGTCCTTGACCTCGATTAATTTGCTCTGCAGGTAGCGCGCGGCCTCCTCGTTGGCCTGGCCGTGCATCTCGGCGTCACGCCGTTCATAGGCAAGAACGTGGGCGTTGGCGATGCGCGCGGCGAGCGTGGGATCGGACCAGCTGAAGGAGATTTTGATGAGGTCCGTATCCTGCATGGGCTTGACCACGAGCGACGCCTGGTAGGCGTGAACGAGGCCGGCCGGCACGCCGAGATCATTGTCGAATTCCGCGCCGAGACGGACTTTTTTCGCGGGATGCGCCGCGGCGTGCGCGCCGCCGGCGATGCGCGCGATCACCCGATCGAATACGCCCGGCTTGACCGGAGCGCCGGCGAACGCGGAGTCTTGCTCCAAGCCGAGCGATTTAATCACGGAGGCCGCGAGCGCGCGGCTTTCGAGAATCGCGCACTGGGTTTTGTAATAGAGGTCCGTATCGTTCGCCGCCGCCTCGATCTGGACGAGGTCCTCCAGCGTGTTGGAGCCGTCGCCGACGCCGGCCGGTTGAATCATGATCGTGGTTTCCGCCGTGTAGATCGGCGTTTCGGTCATCGTCTTGATCATCACGAGCATCACGACGCCGACGAGGATCGCCACGATCAGGCGGTAGCGCTTGAGAACGATTCGCCAGTATTGGCTGATGTCGATGAGGGGCTGGCCCGGATCGACGAACACCGGCGACGCTTCGGTTTCGATCGGCGCTTCGGCCGGCAGGCCGCCGGAACGCCGGATATAATAGCGCGAAGGTTCCATCAGAACGGCACCGCGGGTCCCATGACGCCCATCCGCGACAGGATTTGATAGAAAATATAGGGCCCAATCCTGGCGTTGGAGTAGGGTACGTCGATTACGTCATTCGCTTTGACCGGAATGTCAGGTTCCTTGCCGTTGGTGATCTTGCCCAGATTGATGGCGATGGTTTTTTTGGAGCCATCTTTGGCAGTGCGGATCAGCGTGATGTCCGAGGTGTCCGCGGCGTACATCGGCCCGCCGGCCGCGCCGATCGCGCCCATCGCGGTCAGGCCCGAACCGACCGAAAAGTAGCCGGGCGTTTGCACCCAGCCGACGAC
Source organism: Deltaproteobacteria bacterium (assembly GCA_021799495.1). Classification (GTDB taxonomy): domain Bacteria; phylum Desulfobacterota; class Binatia; order Binatales; family Binataceae; genus JADMIL01. The sequence goes on along the minus strand of JAJZAI010000021.1, from coordinate 48,970 downwards.
CATCACGTTGCCGCCCCCCGGCACCACGATAACGTCACCGGGCCTGAGCGGCATGTTGATATATTTTCCCGCGCCCGAGAGCGAGGTGCTGTGGATCTTGATGGTCAGCGGATGCGCGTTCGGCGGCAACAGCCGGAGCGCGTTGGCCGCGACGTCCGGCTCGAGCGACGCGTGCTGCTCGGCTTGAATGCGCTGGGCATGGGCGTTGAGCGCGGCGTTGCCGCCGGGAATTTCACCGCCCGCCTGATGCGGCGCGATCTCTCCGGCGGGCGGCGGAGCGCCGTTGCCGGCTTCCGCGCCGGCCGCCGAAGGCAACGCTTCGCCGGCTCCAGGCGCCGCGCTGTACGCGACCATCGAGACCTGTTTGGCCATGTTCAGCCCCGCTCCGGTTTGCGCCGGAATCATGATCAATTCGTCCGCCGCGGACGAGACCAGGCCGCCGGCCTGGGTGAGCGCGTCAAGAATGGTCTCGTCCGGACTTTCGAGCGTCACCAGGCCGGGATGGTTGACGGCGCCAATCACCGCGACTTCGCGATTATGGTACTCGTTGACGAATACCGAAGCCTGCGGGCTGTACATGATCGTGCCAAGTTTTTGATCGAGCGCGGCTTCGAGTTGTTCTTCCGTGAGTCCGCCCGCCTGCACCGCGCCGACCATCGGCAATTCGAACGTTCCGGCGGTGGTCACGCGAACCTTCAAATCCTGGATTTCCGGAACTTGCGGAACGGTAATCGTCAAAACGTCGCCGGGGCCGATCGGATAGTCGTCGTTGGAGGAAATTTGGGCGGTGCGTTCGCTCCAAAGCTTGTCCAGCTCAGGATCGTCCGGTTGCGGCGAGTCCTGCTCGGCGGCGGCGGCGCTTGCGGTCACATCCGCTTTGTCCACATGCATCGGATCGCTGCTGCCGCATCCGGCGATCGCCAGTCCGGCCGCGATCAGCAAGCCGAGGACAAGCCTCAAACCCAACGCGGCGGACGATGAAGCAGCGCGGGCGCGAAAATTTTCTGTGATAGTGTCTGTCAAGATTGACAGCGCCGCGAAACGACGGACGCATTCAGCGGCGCGATGGCGGTCAGGCGGATACCGCCCGACCGTCACATCGCGGAACCAATAATCGAACTTACTCTTGATTCGTTATGGGATGCGGGATCGGATGCGGATGCTGACTGTCGCTGCGATTGCCGCTTTCGGCCCATCCGATCGCCGCGCCACCGGCCGCCACGCCGAGTCCCAGAACACCGATCGAGGCCCATTCCGCCGAGGTCAGCGGTCCCGGAGGATCGACGCAGGTGCCGCCTTGCGTGGCGATCGCATTGGCGTTGCTGGAAACTTCCCAGTTGACGGCTTCGGTCGCGCCGGCAAGATTTAACACGCCCGAGCCGTCCTTAAGCGTGGTGCTGCCGGTGTCGAGGAAAAGATCGACCGTTCCGTTCGAGACGTTGTCGATCGAATAGTTGCCCTTGCCGTCGGTCACCGCCGAGCCGAGAACTTTTCCCGACGCATCCTTGACGGTCACCGTCGCTCCGGCGAGAGGCGATCCCTGCGGATTTTGCGCAATTCCGCAGACCGTGGCGGCCATCGCTTGCGACGCAACCAATCCAATCGAAACGAAAATCGCGAAGACCTTCGATACTTTGCGTTTCATAAGCTTTGGAACCTCACTGCCTGAACGCCGGACTTTGTGTCGCCGGGAATGCGTCCGCTATCCCGTCTCGGCGAAACCGCGTACGCGCTGGCTCTGCGCCATACCGCCGGTTCTTTTCCCAGCCGCAACGGGGAACGGAGTTTTCCTTACTCTAACCGTCGAATCGACGCTTGTCGCGGCAGCGCGATGCGCTGCGTTAAAGCCGCCAAGCGCTGAGCTTGGTCAGGAATTACCACTAGCGTCGATAAGCAGTCAAGCGTTAACCATGCATGTCTTATTTTATTCATCCTTCGCAAGCGTGAACTTGCTGCATCGAATTTACGGAAAACATCTCGATTCTGGCCGTTACTAGGCCATGTTTGCAGTAATTTGCTTTCAATCGACAACATCCTGTCGAAAAAACTTTAATCAGCAATATTAGGATTATTCATCCCAATTCAGGCCAGCTCGCCGTAACGCCTGATGGAAAATCTTGAATTTTAAAGGCTGAATATGGCAACGGAAGGCTGCCATCAGCCTCCCGTTGCCTCAAAAATGACGATCAAGGGCCGCTTAAACCAGCCCTTGATGCTATCGCGCGAAAACTATTGGCTGACCCAACCGGAAAATTTCAACGAAACCGCTTGGGTCTTGCTGATCGCCGTGCCGGTCATCGTGCCCCATCCTGATGCAAGCGGCGATGGCGCCGGATCGGCCGAAATGCCCCATCCTCCGCTGAGCAGGTCTTTATCGTGGGTTCCTCCTGGATTTTTCGCGGATATTCCGATCACGTGCTTGCAGGTTGTGCCGATGATGTTGATCGTTTCGCTGGAGGAGCCGTCGCTCGAGGCCAAATCCATGGTTCCCAGTGCAAAGTTGCAACTTGGATTCGGTCCGTTGCCGACCGTCGGCTCAGTGGCGGGACTGATGCCATTGTCGATAGTGAAAAAGACGTTCGAGACCGTCAATTTGCGGTTGCCGACCACCACCGGCGAGGTAAGCGTGAGGCACGAACAGTTGCCGCTCTCGCAATAATCCACCCAGTTGGTCACGTTGCACGCATTGCCGTTCGAGTGTCAACGTCAGCGGATGGGGCCACGGTTCCGACTCCTTTGATGAGAGCCGAAACCGGTTTGGTTCCCGGACCGCTCGCGGCGCGCACGATTCCTACGCTTGCGAAGACGAGCACCCCTACGGCAAGCATCCCCACATACTTCCTCATACCAACATCTCCTTCTTTGAGTTGCTAACAAAACTTATCGATCTCTGTTGAGATTGCAAAGATTGTATTTATATCTTTTTAGGTCAATTTGTTGATTTAAGACGATAAGGAAATATGACAAGCGCCAAAGCTGTGTCAACGCTTTTGCGGCGGTCAATTGCAATATTTTGAGCGGTGAATGAATAGTCGCTAAAAAGCTTCTTTAAGCGACCATAACCGAGAGGCGGGAGATGGAAATCTCCCGCCTCTCGAATTGACAAAGTTGTTCGCGAAGCTCCGCGTCGGAGGCGTCGCGGGACGGCGAATCAGGCCGTGCGGCGCATCAGCTCAAGAATATCGTAGCCTGTGATCGCTTTGCTCTTTTGCGACCATTCGCCGAGTTCTTCGGCGCCGACCATCCCCGCCTGCGCGCCTTTGGCCAGGTCCATCAGGCCGATTTTGATCGTCGCCTCGTCGATCATTTCGCCGGTCTTGGGATCGGCCATCGAGCCGCCGCCCTTCTCGTGATAGAGCTTGATTACGCGGCGCGCTTCGTCGACCTGGTCTTGGCTGGGCGTGAAGCAGGCGTTGCAAATCGGCGCCTGCTGCGGATGGATCACCCACGTGCCGTCCATCCCGAGATTCGCGGCGCCTTCGTTCTTTTCGCGCAGGCCGCGCTGCAATTCCGCGACCCGTTCGGGCGAATCCTCTTTGCGCCACAGGCGCAGATAGACATTGTCCACGGCGTGCAGGCCCGCGGCTTTGGCGGCGACCACCACTGCCTGTTTCGAGTAATGGAAATTCTGGTTCTGGTTTTCGACGATCTCGCGGATGCCGAGATTGGCGGCGTAGTCCGCGATGCCGAAAATCAGGCCGGCCATCCGCTCCGACGCGGTCGCGATCGCGTAGGCGTTGATCAGCGCGTGCGGCGTTTCGATCAACGACTCAATCTGGATCTTGTATTTCCATCCGGCCCGCTTTTCGAGGTCGTCGAGCAGCTTCGCGACCGTTTTGATTTCCTCGGGGCCGCGCGTTTTGGGCAGGATGATGCCGTGAAAGCGGTTCGGCGCGCCCAGCACGATCGCCTCCATGTCGCCCTTGAAGAACGGCGAATGGATATTGTTCGGGCGGATGGTGACGACCTTTTTGCCGAAGTCGAGCGTGTTGAGCGCCTCGACCATCACCTTGCGGCTCTTTTCGCCCTTGAACTCGTATGGGCAGGCGTCTTCGAAATCCGCCATCACATGATCGACCGGCGACTTCACGGGATCGGCGGCGTTCTGATGCAGCTTCAGGCTGTGGCCCGGATAAGTCATCTCGGTGCGCGGGATGACGATGCGATTGCCGTTTTCCAACACGAACATGGTCTGAGCTTTCTCCGTTTATCAAATCTTGCGAAACGCGGCCCGCGGCGGAAGCGCCGGGCGCACGCCGCCACGGCGAGTTTAGCGAGTCAGGACGGCGCACGGCCAGCGCGGCGCATGGCCTGCCCGGCGTGCGGAGGGCGAAACCGAATCGCGCGGCTTTTCCTAGCCGACTCCGATAGTCGCGTCAAGCAACGAAAGCAATCGTCTGTTTGCGTTGCCTGATCATGAGTTGTCAAGGCTTCCGGCAACCTATAACCTCTTTGCACTCCTGCGCGTCTCCGCGAATCCGGCGGAGCGCGGCGCAACAAAAGGGTTCTAGATGAAGGCGATAGTATTCGAGGGGCATGGCGGCCGCGAGGTGCTGCAGTATCGCGATACTCCGCAGCCCAAAGCGGGTCCCAACGACGTGGTGATCCGGGTCAAGGCGTCGGCGTGCAATTTCAACGACATCTGGGCGCGCCGCGGACTGCCCGGCATGAAGATTCTTCTTCCGCACATTTCGGGGTCCGACGTTGCCGGCGTCGTGGTCGAAGCCGGCAGCGAAGTGCGCAACGTCAAGATCGGCGACGAGGTCGTCGTCCACTGCGGCATCTCGTGCCGCCAATGCTATTACTGCACGCGCGGCGAAGAATATTTCTGCCCGGATTTCAAAATCTGGGGCTTTCAGACCGGGCCGCTCGACGGCGGACATGGCGAATACTGCAAGGTGCCCGCGGTCAACACTCTTCCCAAGCCGTCGAATCTGAGCTTCGCCGAAGCCGCGACGATTCCGCTGGTGCTGGTCACCGTATGGCGAATGCTGGTGACGCGGGCGCGCGTCCAGGCTGGAGATTTCGTGCTCGTCTGGGGCGCGGCGGGGGGCTTGGGCGTGATGGCGATTCAGGTCGCCAAGCTCTTCAATGCGCGCGCGATCGCGGTCGCCTCATCGGACGACAAGCTCGAGCTGTGCCGCAACCTCGGCGCCGAATTCGCGCTCAATCGCAAGAAGCACGACATCTTTCAGGAAGTGCGGCGCATCACCGACGGCCGGCGCGCCGATATCGTATTCGAGCATACCGGCGCCGATACGTGGCCGGTCTCGATGCAGTGCCTGAAGTGGGGCGGCACTATCGTGACCTGCGGCGCCACCTCGGGCTTCGACGCGCACATGGATATCCGCCTGCTCTGGAACAAGCAGCAGAACTATCTCGGTTCGCATCTCGGCAACAAAGGCGAGCTGATCGACGCGATGCGGTTCGTCGAATCGGGCCAGATCAAACCGGTCGTCGGTAAAATCATGGACCTGAAGGATCTAGGCGAGGCGCAGGACCTGATGGAAACGAACGCGGTCGGCGGCAAGATCGCGATCGTGCCGCCCGCCGCCTGAAGCCGGAATTTCGCCAGCGGAAATGGAACGGCCGGAGCGCCAGCTCCGGCCGTTTTTTATGCCAATGTCAGCCCGGCGTTGGCGCGCGCCGCGCTCTCAATGGCCGCCGCCGCTGGTCAGTTCGCGCACGATATTGCCGACGAAATTCTTGGCGTCGCCGAACAGCATCAACGTCTTGTCCAGGTAGTAGAGCTGGTTGTCGATGCCGGCGAAGCCTGGACTCATGCCGCGCTTGATCACCATCACGGTGCGCGCCTTTTCGACTTCAAGGATCGGCATGCCGTAGATCGGGCTGCTCTTGTCGGTGCGGGCCGCCGGGTTGGTCACGTCGTTCGCCCCGATCACCAGCGCGACGTCGACTTGCGGAAATTCGGTGTTGGCGTCCTCCATCTCGATCAGCTTGTCGTAAGGCACGTCGGCCTCGGCCAGCAGGACGTTCATATGGCCGGGCATCCGGCCGGCGACCGGATGGATTGCGAACTTGACATCGATGCCGCGTTTGGTGAGCGCATCGTAAAATTCGCGCACCTTGTGCTGTGCCTGCGCCACCGCCATGCCGTAGCCCGGCACGACCATCACGTAGTTCGCCGCTTCGAGAATCGCGGCCGCGTCCTCGGGCGTCGCGGTGCGCACGCTGCGCTCCTCGACGGTTCCGGCGGCGGAAACCTGGAGCTGCCCGAACGCTCCAAACATCACGTTCGTAAACGACCGGTTCATCGCGCGGCACATGATCACCGACAGGATGAAGCCCGAAGCGCCGTCGAGCGCGCCCGCCACCACCAGCACCTTGGTGTTGAGCACGAAGCCGAGCAGGGCGGCGGTGAAGCCGACGTAGGAGTTGAGCAGCGAGATCACGGTCGGCATGTCCGCGCCGCCGATCGGCATGACCAGCAGGAAGCCGAAAAACAGCGATATGACCACCATCAGCGGAAACACCGCGGTCCGGACCGGATTGAAGATGAGCATCAGCGCGAGAATGATCGCCGCGGCCAGCACCGAAAGGCTGACGTAGTTCTGCCCTTTATAAACGATCGGCCGCTGCGGCAGGATTTCCTGCAGCTTGCCGGCCGCGATCAGGCTGCCCGTAAAGCTGAGCGAGCCGATGATCACTTCAAGCGCGATTTCCGTCATCTCGAACTTGTTGATGTTCGGAAGCCGCATGTAGTACTCGGAAATTCCGATCAGCGCGGCCGCCAGCGCGCCAAACGCGTGGCTCATCGCGGTCCGCTGCGGCACCGCCGTCATCGGCACCATTCCGAGCGGAATGCCGATCGCGGCGCCGCCCGCCAGTGCGATGATGATCCAGCGGTATTGGACCAGTTCAGGATTGAAGAGCGTCGTGACGACGGCAAGAGCCGCGCCGATTTCGCCGGCCAGCACGCCGCGCCGCGCGGTCGCGGGCGAGCTTAACCATCGGAGCGACAGGACGAACAGCGCAATCGCCGCGATATAGACGAAGTCCGGCAGATATTGGGCTGTGGTCACGACTGCTTCCTTTCCCGTCCGCTCAGTTTGAACATCCGCACCATCCGGTCGGTGATCAGAAAGCCGCCGACCATGTTGCTGAAAGCCGCCGCGACCGCGATCGCGCCCAGGGTGGCGGAAAGCGCGGTTCCCTGGCGGCCGGCGATGATGATCGCGGCGACCACGACGATCGCGTCGAGCGCGTTGGTCAGCGCCATCAGGGGCGTATGCAACAGCGGCGAGACGCGGCGGATAACTTCAAAACCGACGAATCCCGCCAGCACGAAAACGTAGAGATTGGTTATAAATCCGGTAGGCACGGATTGCTCCTTGGAGTGATTACGGTTGCGCGGATTGCGGCAACGGTCCGGGCGCGGCGCCGTTCGGCCGGCCGCGCTTCACGGGTTGGCGCTCCGCGCCGGCTCGGCCGCCGGGGCCAGCGCCTCGCGCACCAGCTTGTGGACGATTTCGCCGTCGCGCGTGACCATGGTGTCTCCGGCAATCTGATCCTCGGGGTCGATATGCAGCGCGCCGTCTTTCAGCAGATGCGGCACATAGGCGGCGAGGTTGCGCGCGTACATCTGGCTCGCGTGATAGGGCACGGTGCTGGCGAGGTTGAAAGCGCCGACGATCGTCACGCCGTGCTCGACCAGGACCCGGTTGGACTGCGTCAGTTCGCAGTTGCCGCCGCGTTCGGCCGCCAGATCGACAATCACCGATCCGGGCGCCATCCCCTTGACCATTTCGGCGGTGATCAGCACCGGCGCGCGTTTTCCGGGCACGACGGCGGTCGAGATCACGACGTCGCTTTCGCTGACGACGCGGCCCAGCACCTCGCGTTGGCGGCGGTAAAACGATTCATCCTGGGCCTGCGCGTAGCCGCGCGCGTCTTCGGCGTTCGCGACTTCCAACGGCAGCTCCACGACGCGGCCGCCGACGCTCTGGATCTGCTCCTTGGCGGCCGGCCTCACGTCGTAGCCCGAAACCACCGCGCCGAGCCGCCGCGAAGTCGCGATCGCCTGCAGGCCGGCCACGCCGGCGCCCAGCACCAGCACCCGCGCGGGCGTGATTGTTCCTGCCGCGGTGGTCAGCATCGGGAAGAACTTCGGCAGCAAGTCGGAGGCGATAATCACGGCCTTGTAGCCGCATACGGTGGCCATCGCCGAAAGCGCGTCCATGCTTTGGCTGCGCGTGATCCGCGGCATCATCTCGACGGAGAACGCAATCGCGCCGGTGGCCGCGATTTCCTTGAGCGTCTCGGCCGAGCCGAGCGGCCGCATGAAACCAATCAGGATTTGGCCTGGACGGAGCAGGGCGAGATCGGCGGCGCCATTCTTGTCGTTGGCGCCGTGGCACAGCACCTGGACGATCATGCCGGCCGCACGGAACAATTCGGCGCGATCGGCGATGATCCTGGCCCCTTTTTCGACATAGGCGGCGTCGAGAAATCCGGCCGCCTCGCCCGCGCCCGCTTCGACCAGCACCTCGCATCCCGCCTTGGCGAAGGTCGGAATTACGGCTGGCACAAGCGCCACGCGCCGTTCGCCCGGATAGAGCTCTTTCGGGACCCCAACAATCATGGCCTCACGACGTCCTCCTTGAAATGACGTGGCGCAGGGGGGCCGGTCATACGCGCCGAGTCGCATCCGGATCGGGCCGTAATGATCGAACTTGAAATCCGTGGATTAGGTGACTGCCCGCCGCGCAATCTACGGAAACCCGGTAAACACCCCATCTGGCGCGGCGATGTTACAGAAGGGGCGCGGCGATTGTCCAACGCCGCAACGAGCGTTCGCTTTAAGAGTCGCGACAGGCGGCGTGGGGCGCATATAGGTGGATCAGGCCGCTCCTGGGAAGCCCGGCCGCCGGCGGATGGCGATCGAGCGCCGCTTACGCCGTCAATAGACTTGGCCGACGCGCCAATCGCCCTCTTCGGCGATGCCGCCGCCTTCGTAGCAGATATAGCGGCCCACGATACGATGTGAAGCGACCGTTCCGTAAAACATGCAGCTCGAGACGTCGGCGGGAATCATCACGCGCATCGTCAGCCGCCGGCCGCTCACCAGGCCGGACGCGATGTATCCGGCGTCGTCCATTCCGTTATGGCGGCAGAGGTAATTTCCATAGGCGCAGGCGTATTGGCCGCTGAGCTGCGCACCGGACTGCATCAGCGTGAACGTGATTATGTTCATCGCGTTGCAGACGCTTTCCCCATGTGCGGCCCATCCGCACGGCGTCAGCAGCGATTCGCCGCGCCATACGCCCGACAATTCCACGGCGGGTTTCGGCGGCGGAGTTTTGACCGCCGTGCATCCGCGAAGGCCGATTGCCGTGAGTTCCGTAAGAATCAGCAGGAGCGCCAGCCGCCAGCGTGATCGATAGCGCCGCGGCTCGGTTTCTGAGGCCGATTCAGTCTTCAACGCGATTACGTCATGGCCGATCGATCGCATCAGCGGCGCGCTCTGCGCAGGCTCCGTCTTGAGACTGCGCCGCGCTTGCCGTCTACGTCAACGTGATAATTTTCACGTTCTTTGGACATCAAAAGCGCGCGACGAAGCGGCGGCGCGCGCATGCCGCTACGCTTTTGCCGCGAACGTGGTATTTAGCCCTTGCGGCGGCGCCGTTTCCGGCGCATGGGGAACGCCTTTCGGCCGCAAGGAGAAAGAAAAACCGCTCGATGGCGGCATCAACTGTCACCGCGACGCTTCCGCATGCCGAGGCCCAGCGCGCCCACAAGTGGCTGATCGCCGCGGCGGTGATGCTCGGCGCGTTTCTTCAGGTCCTCGACACCTCGATCGTCAATGTCGCGCTGCCGTATATGCAGGGCAGTTTCGCCGCGAGCGTCGATGAAGTGACGTGGGTGGTGACCAGCTTCCTCGTCTCCAACGGCGTGATGATTCCGATGACGGGATGGATCGCGGCGCGGATGGGCCGCAAGCGCTACTTCATCCTGTCGGTCGTGCTCTTCATGATTTCGTCGGCGTTCTGCGGCGTCGCTCGGACGATCGATCAGATGGTCGTGTTCCGGCTGATGCAGGGCGCGGCGGGCGCGGCGATGATGCCGCTGGCGCAGGCGATTCTTTTTGAAACTTTTCCGCCCGCCGAGCATACGCTGGCGATGGCCGTGTTCGGACTGGGCCTGATGGTCGGTCCGATCGCGGGACCGACGCTGGGCGGCTGGATCACGATGAACTGGAACTGGCGCTGGACGTTTTACATCAACGTGCCGGCGGGCGCGGTCGCGGCGATGATGGTTTACGCGTTCGTGCACGATCCGCCGTATCTGCACAAGCAGCGCGGCAGCGGGCGGGTCGATTACCTCGGCATCATCTACCTCGCGCTTGGCCTGGGATTGCTGCAAATCGTGCTCGATCGCGGCCAGCGGGCGGATTGGTTCGCGGCCACGTGGGTGCGGATTTTCAGCGGCGCGTCGGCGCTCGCGCTGATCGCGCTGGTTTTCCACGAGCTGCGCTTTCCCGACCCGATCCTCGATTTGCGGATGGTCAAGATTTTCGGTTTCACGCTCGCGATCGTCCTGATTTCGCTGCAATCGCTGGTGCTGTTCAGCATCAACCTGCTGAACCCGCTGTTCACGCAGGAGCTGCTCGGCTACGACGCTTGGCAGGCGGGACTGGTCGTGGCGCCGCGCGGCTTGGGCGTGGTCGTGGCGCTGATCGCGGTTGGCCAACTGTCGCGGCGCGGCTACGACATGCGTCCGTTGATCGGCGCGGGATTTATGCTCGCCGCGTCGCAAATCTGGATCATGTCGCATTGGAACCTGCAGGTGAGCGAGCGCGCCGTGCTCTGGCCGATACTTTTGTTCGGCCTTGGACTTGGCGTCGTCTTTCCGACCGTCACCGCCGCTGGATTGGGCCAAATCAAGCCGGAACGGATGGGCTTCGCGTCCAGCCTGTTCAACATGATGGTCAACACCGGCGCCGCGATCGGCATCTCGAGCGTCAGCAATATGCTGACCGGCCGTGAACAGGTGAATCAGGCCTATCTCGTGCAGCACTTTTCGGTTTTCGACGCATGGCGGGTGAGCGGCGGCGCGCCGTTGATGCCCGGCAGTCCGCGCTTTTCGTTCCTGCATCAGATGGTCACCGGGCAGAAACAGGGGCTTGGGATGGTTTACAACATGATTCAGGCGCAGGCGTGGCTGCTGGCGTACAACGACGTCTATCGGATGCTGGCGATTATCGCTTTGTTTTGCGCGCCCTGGTGTTTTCTGTTGAAACGGGTCGGCGGCGGGACCAAGACCGACGCGGTTATGCATTAGAAATCAATTTAACGATCGGCGGCGGCATCTAATTTCACGTCCGAAGTGCTATAGGGAAACGGGGCGGACGGCCGCGTCGAAATTTCCGGCCGTGGTCAAGGGGAGATCGCATGAGCGCAGCGAATCCGATTCACGTTCTCGAAGGGTACAAAGTCCTCGATTTCACCCAGTTCGTCGCCGGGCCGACGGTGACCCTGATGATGGCGGAGATGGGCGCCGAGGTGATCAAGATTGAGGTCGCGCCGGCCGGCGATCCGAGCCGCATATGGCCGGTCCAGAAAGACGGCCGCAGCGGCTATTTCGTGCAGCATAATCGCGGCAAGCAGAGCCTCTGTCTTGACGCGAAAAGTCCCGAAGGTTTGGCGATTCTGAAAGAGCTGGCGTCCAGGGTGGACGTTATCGTCGAGAATTTCGCGCCCGGCGTGATCGCGCGCCTCGGCCTCGGCTACGATGTCGTCAGCAAGCTCAATCCGCGGGTGGTGATGTGCTCGGTGTCCGCGTTCGGCCAGGACGGACCGCTGGCGCAGGAGCCGGGCTTCGATTGGAGCGGCGCGGCGTACGCCGGCACGCTTCACATGATCGGCCTGCCCGACGGCCAGCCGATCGTGCCGACAATCGCGATTGGCGACGTTTCGACCGGCGTTCACGCGCTCGGCGCGGTCGCCTGCGCGCTGCTCTATCGCGAGCGCACCGGCAAGGGCCAGTACGTCGATTGCGCCTTGCTCGACAGCTATTTCCACTATCACGAGGCGCCGGTGCAGCTTCAAAGCCTGAGCGGCGGCGCGATCCGGCCGAAACGGATGGGCAGCCATGCGACCTACACCGCGCCGGCCGGCATCTTCAAAGGACGCGATCGTTATTTCGTCATCTTTGCCCAAATCGATCATCTGTGGGCGAAACTGTGCGCCGCGATGGGCCGTCCGGAGCTGACCAACGATCCGCGCTTCGCCGACAATTCCGCCCGCGTCGCGCATCTGGACGAACTCGCCGCGCTGATCGAGGGATGGATCGCGTCGTTGCCCGGCGACGACGCCGTGATGGCCGCGCTGCGCGAGCATCGGGTGCCCTTCGCGCCCGTGCTGACGCTGGAAGAGGCGATGAACCATCCGCATTTGCGCCAGCGCGGCACCGTGCGGCGGGTGCGCGACCGGATGCTCGGCGAATTCGACGTGCCGGGCTTTCCGCTGCGCTTTTCGGAATTTCCGCGCACGCTCGAACTTCAGGCGCCGACGCTCGGCGAGCACAACGAGCAGGTGCTCGCGCGCCATCTCGGCTACGCGCCCGCACAGGTGCGCGCGCTCGAAGCCAAAGGCGTGCTGCATCGCGGCGACCGCTGACCGCAATCCTCGACCTCGCGCCAGATCAGGAGGCGACTATGAATCCGGGCATTGGCCGGCACGTGCTTGACGGTTATCGCGTGCTCGATTTCACGCAGGTGGTGGCGGGACCCACGGCGACGCTGATGCTCGCCGAGATGGGCGCCGAGGTAATCAAGGTCGAACTGGCTCCCGCCGGCGACCCAGGGCGCCTCGGTCCCGTGCGCGTCGGCGAGCGCAGCGGCTATTTCGTGCAGCATAACCGCGGCAAGAAGGACGTTTGCGTCGATCCGAAAAATCCCGAGGCGCGCACGATTCTGCGCGACCTAGCCGCGAAGGCCGACGTACTGGTGCAGAACTACGCGCCGGGCGTGATCGATCGGCTCGGCCTCGACTACGAAACCGTGCGCGCGATCAATCCGAAAATCGTGATGTGCTCGATGTCGGCCTTCGGCCAGACCGGGCCGCTGGCGCTGGAGCCGGGGTTCGATTTTCTCGGCGCCGCATACGCCGGCGTCACCTCGATGGGCGGCGAAAAGGATGGCGCGCCCTATTTTCCGATGATCGCGATCGGCGACGTTTCAACCGGCGTGCACGCGATGGGCGCGATCTGCGCCGCGCTGCTCTACCGCGAGCGCACCGGGCGCGGCCAGCATCTCGACGTCTCGCTGCTCGACACCTATTTCCACTACCACGAGGCCAGCATCGAGACGCATACGCTGAGCCGCGGCGAAGTGCGGCCGACCCGCTCGGGTTTGCATTCGTGGTACGCCGTGCCGGCGGGCGTGTTCCGCGGCCGCGATCGCTACATCATCATAATCGCGCCGCTCCAGCAGCACTGGCAAAAGTTGTGCGCCGCGATGGGCCAGCCGGAACTGGCCACCGATCCGCGCTTCGCGACCAACGACGATCGGCTCCGCAATCTCGACGCCCTGATCGAGACGATCGAAAGCTGGATTCGCTCGATGCCGAGCGACGACGACGCGATCGCGGCGATGCGCGAACAGCGCGTGCCGATGGCCCCCGTGCTGTCGGTCGAGGAAGCGGTGCGCCATCCGCATCTGCGCGCGCGCGGCACGGTCAGGACGATTCGCGATCGCATCTTGGGCGAGTTCGATGTTCCGGGATTCGCGCTGCGCTTCTCGGATTTTCCGGAGCCGCTCACGCTCGACGCGCCGCTGATGGGCGAGCATAACCGCGAGGTGCTGACCGGCCTGCTCGGCTATTCGGAAGAGCGCGTGCGCGAGCTCGAGGCGCGCGGCGTGCTCCGGCGCGGCGAGAGCTGACCCGCCGCGCCGCCGCCGTCAGACGCCGGCTTCGGCGAGAAACGGTTCGAGCGCGTCAAGCAGCGCGCGCGGATTGTCGCCCTGGATCGTATGACCGGCGTTCGCAATCCGCATCCATCGGCCGCGCGGCGCCAGTTTCGCGAATTTCTCCGCGCTCTCGTCGGTCAGCACGTCGCTGCGCTCGCCGCGCATCACCAACACCGGGCAGACGATATTCGCCGCGTTGTCGTTGATACGGGTGACGCGCTCGTGGCGCTCCTGCTCGAAATTCGGCGAGATGCGCTTGGGATCGTGCTTCCACGTCCACCTGCCGCTCGGCAACTGCCGGAGATTGTGCAGCAGGCTGCGGCGCAGCAGCTCCCGATTGCGCATCGGATTGAATTTCAGCGCCCGCTCGACGAACGCCTCGACCGAATCCAGTTCACGGTCCTGATTGATAAAATTGCGAATGCGCAGCGAACCCTGCGTCGCGATTTCCGGCGCGATATCGACGAGCACCAGCCCCGCCATTTTGTCCGCGTGCCGGATCGCATAGCCCATCGCGGCGAATCCGCCCATCGAATGGCCGACGATCAGCGGACGCGCGAGTTTGAGCTTTTCGATAAAACCTTCGAGGTCGGCGACCTGGCTCTCGAAGCGATAGTCCGCGGTCGGCTCCCATTCGCTGTCGCCGTGGCCGCGCTGGTCGAGCGCGATGCAGTGGTAGCGCTCGCGCAGCATCAGGCACACGAGGTCCCACGTATGAGCATTCAGTCCGCCGCCGTGCAGAAAAACGATCGGATGGCGTTCCTTGGCGCCCCAATCGAGATAATGCAGCCGCATCCGCCCGACCACCACGTGATGCGATTCGGGCAGTGCGACTTGCGGCAGGTTCAAGCCGGCGTGCTGGGCGGACAATTTGAGATGATCGATCTGTTCGGCGGCGCTTAACACTGGCGATTCTCCTGGTCTGTTTCGTTTGGCGGATAACAGCCTGACAACCCTACGACCTATAGCAAAGTGTGGAAAAGCGCGGCAAATCGCGGGCCGCTTGGCGCCAGATGCGGCAATTCAGCGGAGAAGAAGCGTAAAATCAGGCGACTGCCATTGCTGAGCAGCCTGATTCAGGCCACAATCGTCTCAGCGGGCCGAAGGTCCGCCGGCCAGAGCGGGTTGAAAATGAAGAACCCGGAGCGGCGTTTGGCCCGCTCCGGGTCTTTGCTGTTTAGCTGCTACCAGCGACGATCGCGGCCGCCGCCGCCGCCAAAACCGCCGCCGCCGCGCGGGCCGCCGCCGCCACCGCGACGATCACGTCCACCACCGCCGCCGCCGCCGAAACCACCCCCACGCGGACCGGAACCGGCCTCGCGCGGACGCGCTTCGTTGACGCGGATGTTGCGGCCCTTGAGTTCGGCGTCGTTGAACTCTTCGATCGCCTTGGCGGCTTCGTTCGAGTCCGCCATTTCGACGAAACCGAAACCGCGGGACTGGCCGGAGAATTTGTCCACTACCACAGTGGCGCTGTCGACCTTTCCCGCCTGCGAAAACAACGCTTCCAGGTCGTCATTGGTAACCGAGTAGGCGAGGTTGCCTACATACAATTTCGTGGGCATCTATTGCCCCTCCTTCGATCAAGGCCGGGAAGCGCGCGAGACAGAAAAACCCGAGGCGGGTTTAAATGAAAAGTGCGTCCGGACAATTACCCTAACTAATGTATGCCGCGCGCGATGGATTGTCCACTACAAGACAGCATCGCCCGCACGATTCATCAGGCGTCGAGAATTTGCGGAAAATGCACGCGAAAAGTCGTGCCGGCGCGCTTTTCGCTAACCACGTCCACGCGCGCGCCATTCAACTCCACGTAGCGCTTCACCAGCGCGAGTCCCAGACCGGCGCCCTCGAATCGCCGCGTCGCGCCCATCGCCTCCTGCGAAAACGGCTCGAACAGATTCGGCAGGTAGAGCGGATCGATGCCGACGCCGGTGTCCGCCACCTCAAGACAGACGCCGCCGCCGTTTTCCCGGAAAATGCGCAGCGCGACGCCGCCGGAATCGGTGAATTTGATCGCGTTCTGCAGCAGATTGGTGATCGTGTTGGACAGGCATTGCTCGTCGAACATCACGGTTGCGTCGGGCGTTTCGATATTCAGCACCAGCTCGAGACCTTTTTTGCGCGCAAGCACGCCGAGATCGCGCACCTGCCGTTCGACCGCGGCCGCCAGCCTGATCGGCGCGGGACTGATTTCGTAGGCGCCCGATTCGATTCGCGACAGGTCGAGGATCGCGCCGATCGTGGCCAGCAGGCGGTTGCCCGCGCGATGGATCGAGTCGGCGTACTGGGCGCCGCTTTCGTCGCGCAATTCCGCCAGCCGTTCGGCCATCAGATCCGCATAGCCGAGAATCACATTTAGCGGCGTGCGGATTTCGTGCGTGACGTTGGCGACGAACGCGGACTTGAGCCGCGACGCTTCGAGCGCGGCGTCGCGCGCCGCGATCAAGGCCCGCTCCGAGTCCGCGACGATTTCGCGATAGAGCCGCGCATAGATAATGGTCAGCGCTTCCGCGGTTTCGTTCCAGATACGAGCGTAAGCGAGGCGCGCCCGCTGCGCGGTTTCGGGCAGACAGCTCAGGACTTGCAGCAGGGATTCGTGCACTTCGTCGCGCAAAGATTTTGAGAAATCGTACAGATCCTCAATTTTGGCGCGGCCGGCTGGCGCCGGACGCATCCGCTCGCGCATCTGCCGCTCCAGAATCCGGCTGTATTCCGCGATCGCTCCCTCCGGGTCGCGGTTGACCAGCCGCTCGTACAGCGAACACAGAAACTCCAGCCCCATTGCCGCGACGGTGGCGCGAATCGCTTCGCGCTTGTCTTCCGGCGCGTCGATCGGCAATTTTCGCGCCCAGCGCTCGGCGATCGATTTCAGCTCTGGCTGGAGCCGCCTCGCGGTATCGGCGATTAGCTTGAGTTCTTCGGCGCTGAAATCCGAATTCTTCACGCTTTATCTGGCTTCGCCGGCGGCTGAGGATCGTCTGCGATTTTCCGAAACCGAATCTGCCTCGAAATTATTAGGCGCGCGGCTGGATCGTGTCAAAGCGATTTCCCCGGCTATATTCGCCAGTTTGGGTTTTTTGCCGGATTAAGCGCGAATTTTGAATCGTATATCGCCCTATTCATTCCGAATGAGAAATATATTGGATTACCTATTTCAAGCAGGCAAATTGACCTCTTGAATAGCAAATCACACCGCATGGCCCGCTTCAGCGCATTATCGAAACGGCTCGCCGCCGCCCGCGCGAAACAAAACCGGCGACAGATCGCTCCACGGCCTTGATGCGCTTTATGCGCGCTCACGCGATTGACATCCAAATAGCGCCAAGGCTTACTCGGGTTTGTGGCGAACGATCCCGCGACCGAGCGCGTTCCGCCGTGGCTGCTGTGGCGGCGGCTGACGGCGCTCGATATTTTCAGCCGTTTCAGCGACGAACAACGCGACACGTTCCTGAAGGCGTATGAACAGGATCCCGCGATGCGGACGCGGACGTTCAAGGCCGGCGAGATAATCTGCCGCAAGGGCGAATACGAACTCG
The DNA here is from genome assembly GCA_021799495.1 of Deltaproteobacteria bacterium. Lineage (GTDB taxonomy): Bacteria > Desulfobacterota > Binatia > Binatales > Binataceae > JADMIL01. The sequence goes on along the minus strand of JAJZAI010000021.1, from coordinate 31,501 downwards.
ACCTGTGCTGCATCCTGGCCGGCAGCGTCGATTTGCGCGACGACAGCGGCCCCGAAGAGGCGCATTTCGTCGCGACGCTCAAAGCCGGCAACCAGTTCGGCGAACTCGGCGCGATCGGAGGCCTGCCGCGGACGGTCGACGTGGTCGCGCGCGAGGACGTGGAGATTTTCTACATTCCGCGCCACGCCCTGAAGCACGTCGAGATCAATCAATACGCGCGCGAGGCGCTGGCGCGGCGCTATCGCGATCGCGCCGTGCGAATCGCGGCGATCGAGAACGAGTTGTTCCGCGGCGTGCCGCTCGCGAGCATCAACGAACTCGCGGAGAAATGCGAAATCCTGCGCTACGACCTGCGCGGCATCCCGATTGTGACGCAGGGCGAACCGGGCGACGCGCTCTATCTCGTGCGCGACGGCTTCGTGCAGGTGGCGCGCGCGCGCGAGGACGGCAGCCATCGCGTGCTCGCCTATCTGCGCGCGGGCGAATATTTCGGCGAGATGGCGCTGTTCGAGACGGGCGTGCGCTGGGCCAGCGTTCTCACCGCCGGCAAATGCGAACTGATCAAGATCAGCCGCGAGGACTTCCTCGGCCTCTGCCGGCGCTTTCCGCAGGTCGAAGAGAGCGCGCGCAGGGCGATCGAGCGCCGCCGCGAGCAGGAGCGCAACGTCACGCCCGAGATTTCGGAGCTGCTCGAGCGCAGCGGCCAGCTTGGCGTGATTCAGGCCGACGCGCTGCTGGTGATGGACCTCGACCTGTGCATCAATTGCGACAACTGCGTCAAGGCCTGCGAGACGCTGCACGGCCGCAGCCGCCTGATTCGCAACGGCATCAAGCTTGGCCACTATCTGGTGCCGAGCGCCTGCCGCCATTGCGACGATCCCAAATGCATGAACAGTTGCCCGACCGGCGCGATCAAGCGGCGGCCCGAAGGCGAGATCTATTTCCAGTACGAGATGTGCATCGGCTGCGGCAATTGCGCGATCGCGTGCCCTTACGACAATATCGCGATGATCGACGCGCCGACGTTCGATCGCGCGCAGGCGCGCAAATCACGCATCATGAACGACGCCAATTTCTTCCGTCCGTTTCCCGCCGCGGCGCACGATGTCGGCGAGCCGGGACTCTGGGCGCGACTGTTCGGCGCGGAGCGCGACGGCGGCTCCAGGCGCAAGCCGGCGCCGCTCGCGGACGTTCGCGAACATACGCCGCCGGCGTTTCCGATCAAGTGCGATCTCTGCGACGGCCTGCCCTTCATGGGTTGCGTGCATAATTGTCCGACGGGCGCGGCGATCAGGATCGACCCGGCGAAACTCTTCGAGGAGACCGGCGCCATCAGCGAAGGGTCGCGCGTGCGCAAGGCGCGCGGCGGCAGCGATTAGGCCGCGGGCTGAGCGAGCAGGGTGGGCGAGCGAATAGGCGAGGCCGCTGATCGGCGTCATACCGCTCCTGTTGCGTCGGTGACCTTGTGGGCGGCAATTTGCGCCGCGGCGGTCGCGGCGGTTCATGCCTTGACTTCCGGCGTCGGGCCGCGGCTTGGCTCGTACCGCACGGGCCTGCTCACGCTCGCCGTATTTTTGCTGGCGGCGATGTACAGCGCCCGCAAACGATCGCTCTGGTTGTCAGTGCGATGGCTGCGCGCGGCGGCGCGCCTGCCGCGCGCGATCGCGCGGCGGATGGTCACGGCCGATCGCCTTGAAACCTGGCGCACGATCCATATAACGCTGGGAATTTCCGCGCTGCTGCCGTTCTGGTGGCATGTCAACGCCGGTCCCGCGACGCCGCTGGAACGGTTGATTTTCGTTCTGGTCTTTCTGGTCGTGGGGAGCGGGCTATGCGGCACATTGATCCATGACCTGATGCCGCCGGCGATGCGCAAGCGGCCGGATTACGAGGTGCGCCTCGAAGACGTCGAAACCGCGTACCATCAGATTTACATCGAAGCGGAAGAGACGATTCTCGGCCATTCCGAACAGTTGGTGCGGCTTTATCTGGCGGAAGTGCGGCCGTTGCTGATCGGGTCGCAACCGCCGGCGCGATTGTTTTTCGCGACGCTGGCCGGCCGCGATCCCGCCGCCGCGGCTTGCGGCCACGCCCGCCGCGCGGCGGCCGGTTTGTCCGGCGATCGGCAGTTATTCGAGCGGCTGATCGATCTGGCCGCAACCAAAATCCGGCTTGAGCTTAATCGTTTCAACTTGCGCCTGAGCGCGGCTTGGCTGGTATTCCATATCGCGCTGGTCGCCATTTTCGGCGTCGCGGTCGTCTTTCATATCGCCGGCGCGCTTTATTACGTGGGTCTGCCGTGAGGCGGGCGGCCTTTATCGCCGGCGCGATCGTCATCGCCTTCGTCGGCGCGATGCTCGCGACGCATCGCAGCTACGAACCCGGTCCGCTGCTCGCCGCCCATCAGCGTCTTTCGGGCGGATGCGCGGCGTGCCATGCGCCTTGGCGCGGCGTGCAAAACCAACGATGTATCGCCTGCCACGGATCGATCGAGGACATGAACCCGCACGGCGGGCTCGACGTGACCTCGGCTAGCGACGGCCTGGTTGCGGGACGGACCCTGTTCGTCACGCCCGACAGCGAGTTAACCTGCCGCAGTTGCCATCGCGAGCATCAGGGCGCGCGCGTCGATCTCGAAGCGACGGCGACTTTCGCCTGCCAATGGTGTCACAAACATCCGTCGATAGCCGGCGTGCAGGAGCACATGGCGGCGTTCATGGAGCGGCACGAGGCGGCCAGCTACACGTTTCGCAAGCCTTTCAATCATCACGAGCACAAGCTGCTGATCGAGTCGCATTATCCGGCGATTCCGGGCGGCTTTCGATGCGAAGCGTGCCATGCGGTCGCGCCGGTCAAACCGCCCGGCGCGGAAAAGATGAGTTTCAAATGGAGCGGATGCGCTGGCGCCGGATGCCATGTCGCGCCGCAGGATTCGTTCCTGCAATTGCCCGCGTCGGCTGGAACGTCGCCGGAATCGCTCGCATACACGTCGCGGGTGCTGCACATCAATGCGGTCTTCACGCATTCGCCCCGCCATCTGCGCACGCCATGCGCGGAATGTCATTTCGCGATGGCGTCGAGCGTCGCGCCGGATGACGCGGCTTCGCTAAAGATCGAACAGTGCTTCAAATGCCATGCGCATCAGGGCGCCGCGCCAGAAGTTGCCGCCGGCAGACTTATCGGGTCAGGCGCGGTCGCATTCGCGGCTGACGATGGCGCCGCTGGCGGCGCCATCGTCAAGCATGTGACAGCCTGCTCGGACTGCCATCTTTTTCACACTCACGGTCCCGTACCGTCCAACGATTTCATCAGGCCCGCGCTGACGCGATTGTCCGGCGCCGAAAAACGCTTGGCCTGGACGATTCAACTGCCGGTTTTAAGCGCGCATGGCCATGTGCGGGCGCCTTTGGCCGCCCCGACGATTACGGTTCGTCCATGGCCGATCGGCCTGGTTGGCCTCGCCGTCGCCGCGATCTGTGTCTTTGGATTGGTCATGATATTGCCGCAGGCGCCGGTCGAGCCGGACGTGATCGCCGGCGTGGCGCCGCAGCGCACGCGCGAGACGCCGGCGCTCGACGATACCTTCCAGACCAGCGTGCGGCGTCTCTACGTTATCGGCGAGGCGGCCGGCACCGCTTCGATCAATCTGGCGATGCGGTCGGGCCGTCAGGTGATTGAAGCGATTGCGGCGGAATTGCGCCGGATGCCGCGTTCGACCGATCCCAATCTATACGATGTTTTGATTGTCGGATGTGGTCCCGCGGGCCTTGGCGCAACCGCCACTGCGGCAAGCATGGGACTGAATTACGTCACGCTGGAACGGATGACGCCGGCGAGCACGTTGCGCGCCTACCCGCGCGCCAAATTCGTGCAGGCGACGCCGATCGATATCGCGGAATATGGCTCGTTTTTTCTTGAGGGCGACAATTCGCGCGAGCGCCTGATCCAGGAATGGGAACGGATCATCGCGGAATTGAACCTGGTGATAATGGACCGCGAAGAGGTTGTCGATATCGCGGCCAGCGGCGAGCGTTTCTTTGTCCGCACGGAACGTGGCAACGTCTATCGCGCTCGCACCGTCGTCCTTGCGATCGGCGTGCGCGGCAATCCGCGCCATCTGGGACTGACTGGCGAAGAGCCGGAGCGGGTTTTTTACAATCTTATCGACGCTGATGAATTTCATCAGCGTCGGATTCTTGTGGTGGGCGGCGGCAATTCCGGTTCCGAGGTGGTGCAGGCGCTGGCCCGGCCGGAATTGGGCAATCATGTGGTTTATTCGTATCGCTCAGCGGTGCTGACCAACGTATCGCGCGATAACGCGGAAAAAGTCAGCGATTTGCAGCGCGCGGGCCTTGTCACCGTTTTACCCGCGACCGCGCTCAAACGGATTTTGCCGGGAAAAGTCGTGCTCGAACGAGTCAAAAGCGCGGCTGCGGGCGGCTCCGCAGAGGCCGAAGCCACAGGTCCAATTGAGCTTGATAACGACGTCATCTTCGCGATGATCGGAGCGGAACTGCCGACGGGATTTTTGCGCAAGATTGGCGTTCGGCTGATGCGCAAGGGCGGTATCGGCCTGATCTGACGAAGCGCGCGCCGGGTTGGGCGATCGATCAAATCGACCAAAATTTGTCGCCGTCACCACGATGTATGCCGCGTGTTTGTCTTTGAATGTTTGTGAATATTAAAGTACATCATAGACAGGAGCCTGTCAGGAACGCCGCTTGCTTCGCGATCTCGTCAAATGAATTCTGGAGATTACATGAAACCCTCCACAATTTTTCTTGCCTATGCCGTCTTTTTTTCCTTCGCGCTTATCCTTGTGTCCGAAGCGCGCACAGACGCCAACGTGCCCGCGTCGCAGGTCAATGTGGTCAGCGGGGTCGTTTTGGATCCGCTTGGCCAGCCGGTTCCGGGAATCAAGATTTCGCTTACCGACTGGTTTGGCGAGAACTGGGGGAGTGCGGTAACCGATCTCCACGGCCGTTATGAGATTAAGGGCGTCCAGCCCGGAAAATATTTTATGCGTGTGCGCGCCCTCAGCGCTTCGGGCCCGGGCGAGTACTATCGCGTCCACGTGAGGGGTCATTCGCCGCGGATGGATATCAAGTTGAACTCGAACGTTTCGGCGATTGCGCGGACGGCGAATCCGCGTGCGCCGGGATATCCGGCATAGCCGCCGTGCGCCTGATCCGGCGCCTGCGCGGGTTCGCCAGCCTCACGGCATTGCGCTAATCATCCGTCATAAGCGCTCGGTTTCGAGCGCCGCGAGGTCGCCGCGATGCCGCACATAACCGCTCCGGACGGCGTGAAGCTCTATTACGAGGAGACTGGCGCCGGCCATCCGATCGTTTTCGCTCACGAATTTGCGGGCGATTGCCGTAGCTACGAGACCCAGATGCGGTTTTTTGGGCGACGTTATCATTGCGTCGCCTATAATGCGCGCGGTTATCCGCCGTCCGACGTTCCCGACGATCCGGCCAGATATTCGCAGGCTCAGGCCCGCGACGACATTCTTGCCGTCCTCGATGGACTCGGCCTCAAGCGCGCGCATATCGTCGGCGTTTCAATGGGCGCGTTCGCCACGCTTCATTTCGGGCTTGCCTATCCGGAGCGCGCGAGCGCGCTCGTAATCGTGGGATGCGGTTACGGGGCCGCGCCTGCATATCGCGAACAATTCGCGCGCGAAACGGAAGCCGCGGCGCATCGATTCGAATCGGCGCCGATGGATGAGGCGGCGCACGCCTACGCGCTTGGCCCGTCGCGCGTGCAGCTCCTCAACAAGGACTCACGCGGATGGGAGGAATTTCGGACTCATCTGGCGGAGCATTCGCCGCAGGGCGCGGCCCTTACGTTGCGCGGAGTGCAAAAACGGCGGCCGTCGTTATTCGACCTGACCGACGCGATGCGCCGGATCGGGACGCCGGCCTTGATTATCACCGGCGACGAGGACGACCAGTGCCTCGAACCGGCGCTGATGATGAAGCGCACGATCGTTTCCGCCGGACTCGTCGTGATGCCGCGGACGGGCCATGCGGTGAACCTTGAGGAACCGGCGCGCTTCAATGAAACGCTGGCCGATTTTTTCCATCAGGTTGAAGCGGGCCGCTGGACGTCTCGCGATCCGCGCTCGACAACCGGAAAAATCATGTAGGTGCGCGGCGACCGCCGGGAGCGGGCCGCGCCGTCATCCGGATTGGCTTCAGGCGCTGTCGTTTCGATCGAATCCCGCGCCCACGGAAGGAAACTGTTTGCCCACACTGATCGCGCATAGCTTTCTTGAAGATTTGGCGCTCGCGCTGTGCGTCGGCGCCGTCGTTTCGATCGTTTTTCAAAAACTGCGGCAACCGCTCGTGGTCGGATATCTGGTGGCGGGCCTGATGGTTGGGCCGCACGTGCCCTTTCCGCTGGTCGCGGACGTCGATCGCATCAACAAGCTTTCGGAGCTTGGCGTAATCCTGCTGATGTTCGCGCTCGGCCTCGAATTCAGCGTGCGCAAGCTGGTGCGGCTTGCGCCGACGGCGGGCTTTATCACCGTGGTGCAGGTCGGACTGCTCATCTGGCTCGGCTACGCCGTCGGCCTCGCCTTCGGCTGGACGACGCTGGAGAGCGTTTTTGCGGGAGCGATCCTGTCGATTTCGAGCACGACGATCATCGCCAAGGCCTTCGCCGAGCGGAAGGTCGATCAGGGGCTTGCCGAACTGGTTTTCGGCATCACGCTGTTCGAGGACCTGGCCGCCGTAATTATCCTTACGGTGCTCACGACGGTCGCGACCGGAGCGGGATTGTCGGCGCGATTGCTGATCGAAACGGTGGGCCGGCTGACGCTGTTTCTGGCGGTGTTGATCGCCGCCGGAATGCTGCTGGCGCCGCGCGCGATTCGTTTGGCCGCCCGTCTCGAACGCGATGAGACCCTGATCGTCGTCGCCGTGGGCATCTGTTTCGCATTCGCGATGGCCGCAGAGATGGCGGGCTATTCGGTGGCGTTGGGAGCATTTTTGGCGGGCGTGATGGTGGCGGAGTCGGGCGAGGGCGGGCGCGTCGAACATCTGGTGGCGCCGTTGCGCGACATCTTTGGCGCGGTTTTTTTCGTCTCGGTCGGAATGATGCTGAACCCAGCCGATCTGGCGCGGTACTGGCCGGCGCTCGCGGCGCTCGTGGCGGTGGTCATTGTCGGGAAATTCGCCGGCGTTGGCATCGGCGCCTTGCTGTGCGGGAATTCGACGCGCAACTCGGTCGAAGCCGGGATGGCGATGGCGCAGATTGGCGAATTTTCGTTCATCATCGCAAGCGCCGGCGTGCAACATGCGGCGACCCGTGAATTTCTTTATTCGCTGGCGATCGCGGTTTCGGCGATCACGACCTTTTCCACGCCATTCATGATCCGCGCGGCTGAACGGGCGGGAAAATATATCGACGCGCGCATGCCCGCGCCGCTGGGCGCGCTGCAGGCGATTTACGACGCCTGGATGGAGCGCCTGCGGCGTCATTCGCCGCCGGCGCGGGCGCGCCGTTTCGAGCTTTTGATTTTATCGGCGATGACGGCGTTCGTGGCGATCGTCATCGCTTACGAATTCGTCGGCGAAAGCGGCGCGGCGATGATCGCGAGCGCCGCGGGAGTCACGCTGCGGGCGGCGGATCTGCTGGTGAAAGCCATGACGCTCGGTCTCGCGGCGGCGCTGTTCGGACTGATTTTGCGCGGCACGCGGGGCTTGGCGCGATCGCTGGCTGGCGGGATGGTGCGCACGGACGAGACCGGCGCGGCCGGCGAACCGGCGCTCGAAGCGCTTGGGCGGATTCTTCAAATCGCGATCCTTTTCGCCGTAATCGCGGTGATGCTGGCGCTGACCGCGCCTTTCCTCCGGCCGCTGGACGGCGCCGCCGTGCTGATCGCTTTGGCAAGCGCGCTCGGAATCCTGATCTGGCGAAGCGCGCGCGACTTGCGCGGACAGTTGCCGACCGCCGCAAAATTGCTGTTGCGCCGTTTCGCCAATATCAAAACCGCCGCGCCGCCGGCGCTTCCATCGGGCGGCGAGCAAACGCCGGAAGCCGGTTCGCTGGTTCCGATTCAACTGCCGCCGGAGAGCCCGGCGATCGGCCGCACGCTTGCCGAGTTGAATCTGCGCGCGCTGACCGGCGCGATGGTGGTCGCGATCTCCCGCGACGGCGGCGAAGTGATCTTTCCGGAATCCGAAGAGATTTTGCGCGCGGGCGACACGCTGGCGCTGGCCGGAGCGGCGGCGTCGATCGCGTCCGCCCGCGAAATCCTCGCGGCGCGCGCAAACGCTTCGCCGCCGATGCCGCTCCGATCCTAGAAATACCCCAGCTCGCGCGCGGCCGCCGTCAGTTCGCCGCGAAAATCCGGATGCGCGATCGCGATTAACGCTTCGGCCCGTTCTGCAACCGATTTTCCAAACAGATCGGCGACGCCGTATTCGGTCACGACGTATTGCACGTCCGCGCGCGGGTCGGTCACCGGACCGCCGAGCCGCGGCACGATTCGCGAGATCTTGCCGGCGCTCGCGGTGGAGTGGGCGGCAAGGATCGATTTTCCCTCGCGTGAACATTGGGCGCCGCGCACGAAATCGAGCTGGCCGCCCGGCGCGCTGTATTGCCGTCCCGCGATCGCCTCGGAGTTCACCGCGCCGTCCAGCGCCACTTCAAGAAAGGCGCTGATCGAAATGACCCGGTCGTTGCGGCCGATTACGGCGGGATCGTTCACGTAATCGACCGGATACGCCTCCATGCTCGAGTTGTCATTCAGGAATTCGTAGAAGGCTTCGTCGCCGGCGGCCAGGGTATAAACGTTTTTGCCGCGATTGATGTTTTTGCATCGATTGGTGATGGCGCCCGCGCGAATCAACTCGACCACCGGCGGCATCATCAGCTCGGTATGCACGCCGAGGTCTTTGTGATCCTTGAGTTGCAGACACACCGCGTTCGGCACGGCGCCGATGCCGATTTGCAGCGTGGCGCGGTCCGGAGTCATCGCGGCGATAAGTCCGCCGATTTTGCGATCCATCTCGTTCGGCTCGCGCATCGGCACGCTGAACAGCGGACTGTCGTGTTCGACGATCGCGGCGACCTGCGAAATATGCACCGCCGAGTCGCCGAACACGCGCGGCATCCGCGGATTCACTTCGACCAGCAGCCGTTTGGCGAAGCGCGCGGCGGGAATCGTATAGTCGCCGTTGGTGCCGCAACTGAAAAAACCGCCTTTGTCCATCGGCGCGACCATCAGCACGAACGCGTCGATTCCGATGGCATCCAGCGTGCGCGGCATCGCGCTGAAATTTCCCGGCATGTACTCGATCACGCGGCGGCCTTCCTGTTCGCCGCGGCGGCCGAGCGTTCGTTCGATTATGGTCGGAAAGAACGGATGCGGCCGGATGGCGTCGAGGTATTCGTATTTGAGAATCGTCGTCGCGGCGGCCGCCACCGAATGCGAATAGTATAAATTGAGGCGTTCGATTTCGCCGCGCTTGACGCGCTCTTCAAGGGCCGCGAGCAGCGCGGGAGGTTCGCTGATCGCCATGCCCATCGAAAAGTTGCCGCGGGCGGGAATGAGTTTGACGGCTTCGGCCGCCGTCATCAGCTTTGACCGATATTCGCTTTCAAACATTCAAGTATCCGGAATTAAGGGAAGAATTGGGTGGAATGTGTTGGCGGAATGCGGCCATTCGCGCATCAGCGTTCGTCGCGGCGGCGTTCGTCGTAATGCGTCATCTTTTTGTAGATCGCCATCACGATTCGGTAAAACCGGGCGCCGGTGGCGTCGTGGTATTGTTCGCGCGCGCGCTCCTTGGCGCGTTCCCACGCGATTTCATCCTCATAGGATTTCACCACGTTTACCGGCATCGTCTGTAATCGCTTCGCCGATGAGCCAAGCGCCAATGTGATTATTTTCGCGTTATGACGTCTGGAATGCCAGAAAAATCGCGTCATAGCGCGGAAGGGCGGCGGCTGGCCATGCGGATGCGGAATCAATCCCGCGAATAGGGATGCACAAAGATTCTCGGATATAAAATACCAGGCGGCGAAAAAGATGATTTTCCATCTGGTGGAACGGGCGGAGTGGGAGAGCGCGCGCGCCGTCGGTGAATATGCGCCGGAATCGCTGCGCGGCGACGGATTCATCCATTGCTCGACGCTCGCGCAACTGGTCGCGACGGCCAACGGATGGTTCCGCGGACGGCGCGGGCTCGTGGCGCTCTGTATCGACGAGGCGCGGCTGGACGCGCCGCTGCGGTTCGAATCTCCGGTTGCTCAGGGCGATCTGCGCGCCGGCGAAGTTTTTCCGCATCTTTACGGCGCGTTGAAGCCGGACGCGGTGATTGAAGCCGTCGCTTTTCCGTGCGATTCCGCCGGCGCATTCACGCTGCCGAAAGAACTCCATCGCTATCGATGATTCCGCGGCGCGGGTTGGCGTTCGCGCTGGCGCCCGCTACGCTTGGTTTATCAACGAATCCGGCGGGAGCGAAGGGCAAACATGGAGACGCGGCGGCTCGGCAAAACCGAAATGATCGTAAGTGTGCTCGGCTTTGGCGCGTCCGAAATCGGCTATCAGAACATCGCTCCGCGCACGGTCGAAAAGCTGCTCAACGCCGCCCTCGATTTGGGGCTGAACGTAATCGACACCGCCGCCTGTTACGACGTGAGCGAGGAATTGATCGGGAAGGCCGTCGGCCATCGGCGGCGCGAATATTGCCTGTTCACGAAGTGCGGCCACGCGTCGGGCTTGATGGCGGAGGATTGGACGCCCGAGTTGGTTGAGATGAGCGTCGCGCGGAGCCTCGCGCGGCTGCGGACTGAATACGTCGATTTGCTCCAGTTCCATTCGTGTGACGCGGGCGCGCTGCGCAACGACGCATTGATCGCGGCGTTGGTGCGGATGCGGGAGAAAGGCGTGGCGCGCGCGATCGGTTACAGCGGCGACGGCGACGCCGCGCTCGCCGCGATCGAGCTTGGCGTGTTCGACACATTGCAGATTTCCGTGAATATCGCCGACCAGGAGGCGTTCGATCGCGCGCTGCCGGCCGCCGCCGCGCGCGGCATGGGAGTGATCGCCAAGCGGCCGATCGCGAACGCGGCGTGGCTCAAAAATCGCTGGAGCGTACCGGAATACGAGCGGCCCTATTGGCGGCGGCTGCGCCAGCTCGACTATCCGATCCTGCGCAAAGCGGCTGGGGACGCGGTCGGCGCGGCGCTTCGTTTCACGCTAGCGGCTCCCGGCGTGCATACCGCGATTGTCGGCACGACGCGGCCATCGCGATGGGCCGAGAACGCGAGATTGCTCGAATCCGGCCCGATGCCCGCCGCGGAATTTGAGGCGATTCGGGCGCGCTGGCGCGAAGCGGCCGAGCCCGACTGGAACGGTATGCGGTAATCGACCGCATCGTCGCTTGCCGGAACGCGGGAAGCGCGGCTAACGTCAAGGCAATTCAGCCGTGCGGAGGAATTTCGGATGAAATGCGGAGCGATCGTCGTCGCAAAAACCGGCGAGCCGGAAGTGCTCGAATTCAAGACGGCCGAAATTCCCGCGCCCGGAGCCGGCGAAGCGCGCGTGCGTCATCGCGCGATCGGCCTGAATTTCGTCGATATCTATTTCCGCAAGGGCGTCTATCCGGCGCCGTCGATGCCTTTCACGCCGGGCAACGAAGGCGCCGGCGTGGTCGAAGCGGTCGGCCCGGACGTGGCCGAAGTCAAAGTCGGCGATCGCGTGGCGTATGCCGGCGGGCCGCTCGGCTCGTATGCCGAAGCGCGCGTGATGCCCGCGCGCTTCCTCGTCAAGCTGCCTGACGCGATCGGCGACAAGACGGCGGCGGCGGCGATGCTCAAAGGGATGACCGCGCATTTCCTGATTCATTCGACGCGGCCGTTGCGCCGCGGCGAGACGATTCTGGTTCATGCGGCCGCGGGCGGAGTCGGCCTGATTCTATGCCAGTGGGCGGCGCATCTGGGCGCCACCGTAATCGGCACGGTCGGCACGGACGACAAGGCGCGGCTCGCCGCGGCGCACGGATGCGCGCACACGATCGTTTACAGCCGCGAGGATTTCGTCGCGCGCGTCAGGGAAATCACCGGCGGCGCGATGGTCCCGGTGGTTTACGACGCGGTCGGCGAAGCGACGTTCATGAAATCGCTCGACTGCCTGAGTCCGCGCGGCATGATGGTGAGTTACGGACAGGCGTCGGGAACGGTGTCGCCGTTCAGCATCAATGTGCTCAGCGCCAAGGGGTCTCTGTACCTTACGCGGCCGACGCTGTGGTCGTACACCGCGCGGCGCGAGGATCTGGTCGAACGCGCGCAGGCGCTGTTCGACGCGATCGGACGCGGCGTAATCAAGCTGGCGCCGCCGCGCGAATTTCCTCTCGCCGAGGCCGCCGCGGCCCATCGCGCGCTCGGCGAACGCCAGACCACGGGCTCGAGCGTGCTGCTGCCGTAAGCTTGCGCCGCGATTGGCCTCGGCATCCGCGAAAGGCTAGCGTATTCAAAGCGCGATCGGGGCAAGTCGCGCGCGGCCAATGCGAATTCTGGTATTCAACTGCGGCAGTTCTTCGCTCAAATTCGAATTGCTCGAAATCGCGGGCGGCGCGCGGCGGCGATTGGCGCGCGGAGTGTTTCAGGAAATTGGCCCCGGCGCGCACGCCTCAATGGCGACGGCGGACGGCCGCAAGTTTGACGCTGCGATCGCCGTCGGAAACCATCGCGAAGCCGCGCTGCGCGCGCTCGATTGGCTCGGCGATGCCGGCGCGCCGCGGCCTGACGCGATCGCGCATCGCATCGTGCATGGCGGCGCATCCGTTCAAGGTCCGGCGATCGCCGACGACGGCGTGATCGCGGCGCTCGAAGCGGCGTCGCGATTCGCGCCGCTGCATAATCCGCCCGCGATCGACACGCTGAACGCGGTGCGCGCCAGATTTCCGCAGGCGCCGTCGATCGTCGTCGCGGATACGTCGTTCCATCGCACGCTTCCGCCGCACGCGCGCAATTATGCGATTCCGCGCGTGCTGGCCGATCGCCACGCTATCCGCCGCTACGGATTTCATGGCGTCGGCCATTCGTGGATGCGCGATCGGTACGCGGAAATTGTGCGGAAATCGCCCGGCGATCTCGATTTGATTACGTTGCAGCTCGGCGCCGGATGCTCGATCGCGGCGATTAAAGCCGGACGTTCCGTCGATACGTCGATGGGCCTGACGCCGCTGGAAGGCCTGATGATGGCGACGCGTTCCGGAGATATAGATCCCGCGATTGTGGGTTATCTCGCCGGCGCGGAAAAAATTTCGGCGGCCGAGGTCGAGCGAATCCTGAATCACGACTCGGGCTTGCGCGGCGTCTCGGGGCGGAGCGGCGACATGCGCGAACTCGAGCGCGACGCCGCGGCGAACGCGGACGCGGCGCTGGCGATCGAGATGTTCTGCTACCGCGCGCGCAAATATATCGGCGCCTATCTCGCCGCGCTCGGCCGCGCCGACGCGATTATTTTCGGCGGCGGAATCGGCGAGAATTCCATCGTTGTTCGCGAACGAATCTGCGCGGGCCTGGACGCCCTCGGCGTAGTTTTCGACGCGCGGCGCAATGCGGCGGCGAACGGCAGCGAAAAATGTTTCAGCGCGGACGGTGGAGCCGTGGAATTATGGGTCATGCCGCTGGATGAGGAACTCCAGATTGCGCGCGCCGCCGAGCGGCTTTTGCGCGACGCGGGCTGAGTCCGGCGGCTGCGTCCCGCGCCCGCTCTTTTACGTTCCGGTGAGCAAATGATGCATCTGATTGCAGCCCGTTCCCAAATGGCGATGTCGCTCGCCTTCCACATCGTCTTCGCCTGCGTCGGTATCGCGATGCCGCTGATGATGGTCGTGGCCGAATGGCGTTATCTTCGCACCGGCGACGAAGTGTATCTGCTGCTGGCGCGAAGATGGTCGATCGGCGCGGCGATCATGTTCGCGGTCGGCGCCGTTTCCGGCACGGTGCTTTCATTCGAGCTGGGTTTGCTCTGGCCGAATTTCATGCGCTGGGCGGGCGCAATTATCGGCATGCCGTTTTCGCTGGAAGGCTTCGCGTTTTTCACCGAGGCGATCTTCCTCGGCATCTACATGTACGGATGGGATCGCGTTTCGCCGCGGGCCCATCTCGCGGCGGGCGCGATCGTCGCTGTCTCCGGCGTTATCTCCGGCGTCTTTGTGGTGATCGTGAACTCGTGGATGAACACGCCGGTCGGTTTCAGGCTGGTCAACGGCCGTCCGGAAGATATCAACCCGATCGCGACGCTGACGAATCCAGCCGCCCTGCATGAGACCGTCCACATGACAATCGCGGCCTACTGCGCTACGGGTTTCGTTGTCGCGGGGATACACGCCGCGATGTGGCTGCGCGACCGCGACAATCTTTTTCATCGCCGCGCGATCGCGATCGCATTCACGATTGGCGCGATCGCGGCGTTGCTCCAGCCGATCAGCGGCGATGCGTCCGCACGGGCCGTCGCGCGCTTCCAGCCGGCCAAGATCGCCGCCTTCGAGGGGTTGTTCCAAACCGGACCGCACGCGCCGCTCGCGATCGGCGGCATCCCAGACGTCAAGGCGCGCCGGCTGCGCTATGCGATCGAACTGCCATCGATGCTTAGCATCATGACCTACCATAATCCCGACGCCGTGATGCGCGGACTCGATTCGTTTCCAGAAAACGACTGGCCGAGTCCGCTGATCGCTGTGCATCTGGCCTTTCAAATCATGGTGGGCGCAGGCTTTGCCATGGCCGCTGTGGCGCTCTGGGGTATCTGGCTGGCGCTGCGCCGGCGCGGAATTTTCGCATCGATATGGTTTATGCGGACGCTGGCGATTAGCGCGCCGCTCGGCCTTGTCGCCGTCGAAGCGGGTTGGGTTGTGACGGAAGTCGGACGCCAGCCGTGGATTATTTATGGCGTGATGCGCACGGCGGATGCGGTCACGCCGATGCCTGGCCTCTACGTCACCTTCACGCTGTATTCGCTGCTCTACCTGTTTCTCGGCGTGACGGTGGCGTTCCTGATGTGGCGTCAGGTGCTCGAAAGTCCGACCAGCGAGGAAATCGACGCGCTGCTCGCGATTGGAGAGTGACGATGCCGTTCGCGCTATGGTTCGTCGCCGGAGTTCTGCTGGCTAATTTAACCTTGTACGTGCTGACGGGCGGCGCGGATTACGGCAGCGGCGTCTGGGAGCTCTTCGCGATGGGGCCGCGCGCCGAAGCGCAACGCGAATTGCTCACTCACGCGATCGGTCCGATCTGGGAAGCCGATCACGTCTGGCTGATCCTGGTCGTCGTGATTCTCTTCAACGCCTTTCCGCCCGCGTTCGCCCGAATCATGACCGCGATGCATGTGCCGGTCACGCTGATGCTGATCGGCGTGGTGATGCGCGGTTCCGCGTTCAGTTTTCGCAGCTACGGATTGGGCAACGATCGCGCGCGCCGGCGATGGGGCAGGATTTTCGCCATCGCGTCGCTGATCACGCCACTGTTGCTCGGCGTCATTATCGGCGCGATCGCTTCCGGCCGGGTTCCCCCCAATGCGCATCGCTTGAGCGATTTTATTTTGCCATGGATGACGCCGTTCTGCTTCGGCGCCGGCCTCTTCGCGCTCGCGATGTTCGCGTATTTGGCCGCGGTTTACGCCGCGGCGGAAGCGCCGGATCCGGCGCTTGCGGCGGACTTCCGCATCCGCGCGATCGTCGCGTCGATTATCGTTGGACTGCTCGCGGGCGCCGTTCTCCTGCTCTCGATGCGCGGCGCGCCGCTGATCTGGAACGGCTTGACTCATCGCGCTTGGACCTGGCCGATCTTCTGGCTGACCACCGTCGCCGCGCTTGCCGCACTATGGGCGTTATGGACGCATCGTTTCGCGCTCGCGCGAATTTGCGCCGCGGCGCAGGTCGCTTTGATTCTCTGGGGATGGGCGCTGGCTCAATATCCCTATCTGCTTGAACCCGACCTCACGATTTTCAACGCCTCGGCGCCGCCGCGCACGCTTGAAATCCTCGCCTCCGCGCTTGCGGCCGGCGCATTGATTCTCCTTCCCTCATACGGATATCTGTTGGCGGTCTTCAAACGCGGACGTCGCGCCGATGCGGCGGTCCGGTTGGAAACGCGAACGCCGAAACCGATAAACCTAAAGTAATGGATGAACTTGGCTTGCTGCAGCGCCTGCTCGATCGCAGCGCCGCGACCGCGACGCCCGCGGTCGGCGATTCGGTCGGATATCCGCCCCGGCAGATGACGGCGGCGGAATTCGTCGAATTCTGGCGCGGCATACGGCTGGTCGCGATGGCGACGGTCGGCCCCGCCGGCCAGCCGCATATCGCGCCGGTCCATGCGACGCTCGCCGGAACGACGCTCCGGATGGTTGTTTACGACAACACCGTCCGCCGCGCCGACCTCGCGCGAAATCCGCGCGTGGCGTTTACCGCCTGGAACGCCGATGGCGCCGCGGCGATCGTTTATGGCCGCGCCCGCGAAATACCGTTGAGCCTGCGGCCGGCCCGTCCGGGCCGCCGCGGCAAGCCGCGCCAGGTCGTCGAAATCGAGGTCGCGTTGACGCGGGTTTACGCGATGCGCCCGCCGTCGGCCTGACGGCGCGCCGGCAGCCACTTTTGCGCGGCGCGCATCGCCGGTAATTTGATGCTCGGGCGAGGCCGGCGTCCGTCCGCTTGCGGCTCGGAATTCCTCTTGCCAGCCTGCGCGGAGGAACGTTTCGATGGCAAATACGACGGGCGGAAAAGGGCTCTATCTCGCGGTCGCGCTGATCGGCGGAATAATCGGCGGCGCGATCAGCGGCCGATTGGCCGCGTCGCGAACCGCGATCGCCGCGGACGCGCCGCCAAAATCGATCGCCGCCCAGGAGATTTTGCTGGTCGATGCGCACGGCCATCCCCATGCCGCGCTGCGGCTCGATCATGAACTGATGCCCGTCTTCCAGATGTACGACGACTTCGGCAAGACCCGCGCCGCGATCGGTTTCGGCAAGGAGCAGAATCTCGGCCTGCTCCTCGCCGACGACACCGGCGCCACCCGCGTGATTATCGGCGTCACCGGCGACGATATTCCAGCCGTGCGCCTGTTCGATGCGCACGGCCGCCAGCGCGCGCTCCTCGGCGTTGACAGCGCGGGCGATTCCGCCCTCGATTTTTACGACAGCAACGGCCATCTGCTGCGCGAATTGCCGTGATGCGGCGCCGCCCGGCGCGCGGTTTTCCCGCCTGCTCCGCAAAGGCTATTCTGATGCTTTGGCGGCGGTCGCGCACGCGCGATAACTGGATCATCGATCGGAACGGTTTACTCAGATGAGCAAAGACACTTTCAGCACCCGCACAACTCTCAGCGCCGGCTCCAGGAGCTGCGTTATCCACTCGCTCGAAGCCCTCGCCAAGCGCGGCTTCGACCTGTCGCGCCTGCCGTTTTCGATCAAGGTCCTGCTTGAAAACGTGCTCCGCCGCGAGGACGGCGCCAACGTCACCGCCGAGCATGTCGAGGCGCTGGCGCGATGGAACGGCGCGCGCGGCGGCGATCGCGAATTTTCCTTCATGCCCGCCCGCGTGCTGTTGCAGGATTTCACCGGCGTCCCGGTGGTGGCCGATCTCGCCGTGATGCGCGACGCGATTCGCCGGCTCGGCGGCGATCCCGCCCGCATCAACCCGCTGCAGCCCGCCGACCTCGTGATCGACCATTCCGTGCAGGTCGATTCCTACGGCCTGCCCGGTTCCTTCGCGCGCAACGCCGAACTCGAATTCGAGCGCAATCAGGAGCGTTACCAGTTCCTGCGCTGGGGCCAGCGCGCGTTCGACAATTTCCGCGTCGTGCCGCCCGACACCGGCATCGTCCATCAGGTGAATCTCGAATATCTCGCCCCGGTCGTCTTCGTCTCCGCCGCCGGCGAAGCCTATCCCGACAGCGTCTTCGGCACCGATTCGCATACCACGATGGTCAACGGGCTTGGCGTCGTCGGATGGGGCGTCGGCGGAATCGAGGCCGAGGTCGCGATGCTCGGCCGGTCGAGCCCGATGCTGGTTCCGCAGGTGGTCGGGATGCGCCTGACGGGCGCGCTGCGGCCCGGCGCCACGGCCACCGACCTTGTGCTGACCGTCACCCAGATGCTGCGCAAGCGGGGCGTGGTCAACAAGTTCGTCGAATTTTACGGCGATGGAATCGCCAACCTGAGCGTCGCCGACCGCGCCACGATCGGCAACATGTCGCCCGAATACGGCGCCACGATCGGCTTCTTCCCGGTTGACGATCAGACCCTCGCCTATCTGCGCCTGACTGGACGTTCGGACGAGCAGGTCAAGCTGGTCGAGGCCTACTGTAAAGCGCAGGGACTGTTCCGCACCGCGGCCTCGCCGGAGCCGATTTTCACCGACACGCTGGAACTCAATCTCGGCGACGTCGAACCGAGTCTCGCCGGGCCGCGCCGCCCGCAGGATCGGATCGCGCTCTCCGGTGCGAAGCGCGCTTTCCGTTCCGATCTCGCCAAAGAGGTCGCCAATCACGATTCAGTCGATCAGAAGGTCGTCGAGCGATGGGTCGCCGAAGGCGGAAATCCCGAGGTCGCTCCGCACGAGCGCGTCGCGCCGCCCGAAACCGGTCCGATCGCGGCGCAGGTCGAAGTCGCGATGGACGGCGGAAAATTTCCGCTCGGCCACGGCGCGCTCGTTATCGCCGCGATCACGAGCTGCACCAACACTTCAAATCCTTCCGTGCTGATCGGCGCCGGACTGCTCGCCAAAAAAGCGGTCGAACGCGGCCTGACCGTCAAGCCGTGGGTCAAAACCAGCCTCGCGCCCGGCTCCAAGGTCGTCACCGCATATCTCAAGCGCGCCGGCCTGATGGAATATCTCGAGCGGCTGCGCTTCAACCTCGTCGGCTACGGATGCACCACCTGTATCGGCAACAGCGGCCCCGTCGCCGAGCCGATCGCGGGCGCGGTCAAGCAGGGCAATCTGGTCGCCGCCGCGATTCTGAGCGGCAATCGCAATTTCGAGGGGCGCATCAACCCGGTCGTGCGCTTCAATTATCTCGCCTCGCCGCCGCTGGTGGTCGCATACGCGATCGCCGGCACGATGGATTTCGATCCGAACGTCGAACCGCTCGCGCGCGATTCCAGCGGCGCGCCGGTTTATCTGCGCGAGCTCTGGCCGGCCGCCGCGGAAATCGACGCCGCCATCTCGGCCGCCGTCGATTCCTCGATGTTCCGCGCGGAATACGGACAGGTCTTCGAGGGCGACGAGCGTTGGCGCGGCCTCAAGATTCCCGACGGCAACCTGTTCCAGTGGTCGGACGATTCTTCCTACGTTAAAGCGCCGCCGTTCTTCGACGGCGTCGGCCCCACGCCCGCGCCGCTTGGCGATATCGCCGGCGCCCGCGCGCTCGCGGTCCTCGGCGACAGCGTCACCACCGACCACATCTCGCCCGCCGGTTCGATCGCGGCTGACGGCCCCGCCGGCCGCTATCTCGTCGCCAACGGCGTCCAGCCGAAGGATTTCAACTCCTACGGCGCGCGCCGCGGCAATCATGAGGTGATGGTGCGCGGGACCTTCGCCAATATCCGCCTGAAGAACCTGCTCGTGCCGGGCGTCGAGGGCGGCGTCACGGCGCATCTGCCGGACGGCGCGAAGACGACGATCTACGAGGCCGCCGAACAGTACCGCAAAGAAGGCGTGCCGCTCGTGATCATCGCCGGCAAGGAGTACGGCTCCGGCTCGTCGCGCGACTGGGCCGCGAAGGGCACGCAGTTGCTTGGCGTCCGCGCCGTGATCGCCGAGAGCTTCGAGCGCATCCATCGCAGCAATCTGGTCGGGATGGGCGTGCTGGCGCTCGAGTTCGTCAATGGACAGAACCGCGAAAGCCTCGGCCTGACCGGCCGCGAGGTCTATTCGATCGCGGGCCTGAAAGGCGGCCTCAAGCCCAAACAGACGCTCAAGGTCCGCGCCGGGGAGAACGGCAAAGTGAAGGAGTTCGACGTGCTGGCGCGCGTCGATACGCCCGAGGACGTCGAATATATCCGCCACGGCGGCGTGCTGCCCTACGTCCTGCGCGAACTGCTCCGCGCCTGACGGCGATCCGTCGTTTGCGTCACGGCGCTTGCAATAAACCGCAAGCGCCGCGCCGCTGACGCGATCCGATTGCCCGTCATTGCCGGGCTGCGTTTGCGGATGACTGTCCCGCTTTTTTTCTGTCGTGGCCGGGCTTGACCCGGCCATCCATCGGTCTTCAGCGCCGAACGTCGGCGAGCATCCGCGCCGGTTTCGGCTGCTCGTGGCCGAGCACCGGATGCGGCTGATAGGGCGCCTCCAGCGCCGCGACTTCCTCGGTCGTCAATGCAATATCGACCGACGCGATTATCTCCTTCAGATGATGCGCCTTGGTCGCGCCGATAATCGGCGCGGTCACTCCCGGCGCCTGCAAAATCCACGCGCACGCGACCTGCGCGGGCGTCACCCCGCGCGCCTTCGCGACCTTCTCGGTCGCCTCGGCGATATCGTAGTCGTGCTCCTGGTAGTAGAGGCCGCGCGCGAATTCGTCCGTGCGCGCCCGCGTCGTCGCCGCGTCTCCGCCTTCGCGCCGCCGATTCCCGGCCAGAAAGCCGCGCGCCAGAGGACTCCACGGAATCACGCCGACGCCCTGCTCGATGCACAGCGGAATCATCTCGCGCTCTTCTTCGCGATAGACCAGGTTGTAATGGTTCTGCATCGAGACAAACCGATGCCATCCGTGCTCGCGCGCGGCATAGAGCGCCTTCGAGAACTGCCACGCCGCCATGCTGCTCGCGCCGAGGTAGCGCACCTTGCCCTGGCGCACGAGCGAATCGAGCGCGTCGAGCGTTTCTTCGATCGGCGTCGAATTGTCCCATCGATGGATCTGGTAGAGGTCGATGTAATCCATCTTGAGCCGGCGCAGCGAGTTCTCGCAGGCTTCCATGATATGCTTGCGGCTGAGACCGCGCCGGTTCGGTCCCTTCGCCATCTGGCCGTGCACCTTGGTCGCGAGCACGATATCGTCGCGCGACGCCATCTCGTTCAGCCAGCGCCCCGTGATTTCTTCGCTGACGCCGACCGAATAGACGTCGGCGGTGTCGAAAAAGGTGACTCCCGCTTCGAGCGCGAGTTTGAAATGTTCGCGCGCCTCGTCCGCGCCGACCGTCCATTCGCGCCATTTTTTGTCGCCGTAACTCATGCATCCGAGACAGATGCGCGAGACGGTCATGCCGGTATTGCCGAGCCTGGTGTACTGCATCGTCGCTCCTGTGCGAGTCGCGCCGCTGGCGGCGGGCGCGCCGCGTTCTTCGATCGATTGTCGGATTATTCGGAAAAAATCGTCCGCCATCGCGTCGTTGTCAAGCGCCGCCGCGATGGATGGCCGGGTCAAGCCCGGCCATGACAGAAAAAAAGCGGAACAGGCCATTTGCCGGCACGACTCGGCCGTTTCGGAAAAATCGGGACAGACCATTCGCGGGTGCAGCTCGTTCGTGTAGGGCGTGTCCCGCCATGACGGAGGAAACAAGAAAACGTCACCCTCGGGCTTGACCCGAGGGTCCAATGCCCCCGCGATAGATGGCCGGGTCAAGCCCGGCCATGACGGGAAAAAAGCAGACAGATCATTCGCGGGCGCGATTTGACTGTGACGGTGGGTAGTAGAAAACGTCATTCTCGGGCTTGACCCGAGAATCCACGGGCTCACGTCAGGCTCGCATAGAGATCGTCCCACGACGGATTGTTGCGTCCAATCAGCGTCAGCTTCCATGCGCGCGGCCAGCGCTTTAGGTTCTTCTCACGCTGAATTACGTCTCTGATGTCGTCATACCGTTCGGCGTGAACTAGGCGCTTCAGTCCGTAGCGTTTGGTGAAACCCTCGGCCAGTTCTTCGCGATGCTCCCATACACGGCGGACGAGATCGGAAGTTACGCCGATGTAAAGCGTGCCGTTGCGGCGATTCGTCATGATATAGACCCATCCGCCTTTCATCGCTTGAACGCAGGTAGCGAAGCGTGGATGGCCTGGTCAAGCCCGGCCATGACGGAAGAAAGTAGAAAACGTCATTCTCGGGCTTGACCCGAGAATCCATCAGCGTCTCGACGCCGCCCGCGCTTGTTCGCAATCCGGCCGCGCCGTATGCTCGGGCGACGCACGCAAGGTGAGCATCTTTCATGGCTGACTGGGAGCCCGAGCTTTATCATCGCTTCCGCCGCTATCGCGCCGAGCCGGTCGAATTGATCTTCGCCCGGCTGCGTTTCGCGCGCGGCGCCGAAGAACGAATCGTCGATCTCGGATGCGGTACGGGCGAACATGCGACCGAACTCGCCCGCCGCTCGGGCGGCCACGCGCGCGGCGTCGATTCTTCGCCCGCGATGATCGAAAAGGCCGATGAACTCCGCGCACAACTCGCCCCGGAGCTTCGCGCGCGCGTCGCGTTCGCCCGCGAGGACATCCGCAATTTTTCCGCCAGCGGCGAGTACACCACAATCTTCTCGAACGCCGCGCTGCAATGGATCGGCGACCATCGCGCGATTCTAAAGGCCTGCTTCGAGGCGCTCGCTCCCGGCGGCGAAATCGCGATCCAGATGCCGGCCAATGAACATGAGACCGCGCAGGCGACGATCGCGGCGATGGCCGCCGAGGCGCCATGGCGCGATCGGCTTGACGGCGCGGCGACGCCGTCGCGCGAGAACGTCGCGCCGCCCGAAATCTATCGCGAAATTCTGATCGGCCTTGGCTTCGCCGCGATCGATTGCTTTTACCATACGTTCGCCCATCCGATGGGCGCGCCGGCCGAGGTCGTGGAATGGTCGCGCGCGACCGCGCTGCGTCCATTCCTGAATCGACTTCCAGTCGAAGCGCACGAGGAGTTTGTCAGCGACCTGAGGCGCCGGCTTGAAACCGCCTACGGAACATCCGGTCCGTTGACGTTCAATTTCCGCCGCCTGTTTATTTTCGCGCGGCGGCCTGCCATCTGAAGTACATGGAGAATTCGCCGACCGGTTCCGCGATGATCGTGCATGGCGGCGCGGGCGGGCGCGCCCTGCCGGCCGACCGTCCGGCGCGCCGGCGCGGATTGCTCGCCGCGATTGCGCGCGGCGCGGAAATCCTGCGCGGCGGCGGCGCGGCGCTCGACGCCGTAATCGCGGCGGTGACCGCGCTTGAGGACGATCCCTTCTTCAACGCCGGCTACGGCTCTTTGCTCACCACCGATGGGCGGGTTGAGATGGACGCGGCCGTGATCTGCGCCGACACTATCGCGGCGCCGCGCAAGACGGCGATTCGCGCCGGCGGCGTGGTGTTGATCACGCGCGTGCGCAATCCGATTCGGCTGGCGCGCGCCGTGATGGAGCTGACGCCGCATCTGCTGATGGCAGGAGCGGGGGCGGAGCGAATCGCGCGGCGGGCGGGAATTCCGCTTTGCCGTCCGGGCGAGCTGATTAGCCAGCGCGCGCGCGAGCGCTGGATTCAGACTCGCGAAGCGATCGGCAAAAGCGCGGCGGAAGCGCCGGCCGATCCCGCTCGCGAGCATGGCACGGTCGGCGCGGTCGCGCGCGATCGTTTCGGCAACCTTGCCGCCGCCACTTCGACCGGCGGCGTGCCCGGCAAGCTGCCGGGGCGGATCGGCGATTCGGCCATAATCGGCGCCGGATTGTTCGCGTCGGCGCGCGGCGCCGCGTCGGCCACCGGATCGGGCGAGGCGATCATGCGGGCCGGATTGTGCCGCATCGCCGTCGAGGCCGTGGCGCGGCGCGAGCCGTCGCGCGCGGCGGAGTTCGCGTTGCGGGCGCTTGAAGGCGCCGAAGCCGGCGTGATTCTGATTGACGCGAAAGGCCGAATCGGTTTCGCCCACAACGCGCCGGCGATGGAGATCGCCACGTTCACTCCGTCCGCCGGAATACGCCATCTGGCGCCGCCGTCGATGCTGGCCGTCGCCGGATAGCATAAGCTGAACCTCCGATGGAGCAGGGCAGGGCGGAACGGACGGCCGCGCCGGCGGCCTTGGGCGGCGCCGCCGTACCGGCCGGGACGCAAAATGGCGCCGCGGGCGCGGCCGGGCGGAGGATTGCGCGCGCGCTCGCCGCTTTCGCGATCGCGCTCGCGCTGATGACGCCCGGGATGCGCGCGCCCTTCGACAAGGACGCTGAAACCCAGTCGGCGCAGTGGATCGTCGATATCGTCAAGCATGGGAATTGGCTGCTGCCGCTGGATTATTACGGCTACGTCGAGCGCAAGCCGCCGATGTTTTACTGGCTTGGATCGATCTGGCCGTGGCTGCGCGGCGGGCCGATTACGCAGACCGAGGCGCGGTTGCCGTCGCTGGCCGCGGGCGCGAGCGTCGCCGCGATGGCGACGGACTGGGCGGCGGCGGATTTTGGCGCCGTCGGCGGATGGCTCGCGTTTCTTTTTCTTGTGGGCAGCTATGGCTTCGCGGTGCGCGCGAATGTCGCCCTGACCGACATGGTGATGACGCTGCTGCTGCTCGGTGCGTGGCGGGCGATGCGCGGGCCATTAAATGGCGCCTCGGGACGCGCCGGACCGCTCGCGGCGGGCGTGTTTCTGGGGCTTGGCGTGCTCACAAAAGGCCCTGTCGTGATCGTTCTGGCGGGCCTCGCCGCGCTTATCTATATCCCGCTGGAACGTGATAATCCGCTCAGGTTCGCGCGGCGCGGATGGCCCTACGGGATGCTTGCGATCGCGCTCGCGATCGGCGCGGCGTGGTACGTTCCGGCGTTTATCGCCGGCCGCTCGCGGGATTGGGGCGGCGTCTTTTTCGATGAGAATTTCGGCCATTTCATGCCGGCCGCGATGGGTGGCACGGGCGAGGCGGCGCGTCCGGTTTACTACATCGTCGCGCGATTGTTGGGCGCGATGATGCCGCTCAGCCTGCTCGCGGCGCCGCTGCTAATCGCGGCCTTTGTAGGCGGTTTCGACGAATCGAAGCGTGGCGCGATTCGCTGTTACGCCGCGCTCGCCTTGGCCGTCGTAATTCTGTTTTCGCTCGGCAGCGCCAAACGCGACGACTATATCCTGCCGGCGATTCCGCCGTTCGCGATGCTCTACGCCGGATTGTTCGTGGGCGCGCTCCGGGACAACACGGCCGCCGCGCGCGTCCGCGATGCGATCGCGTGGGCGATTGCGGTCGCCATGCCGGTGGCGATGATCGCGCTCGTCGCCGTGATGCGCGCGGGCATCCATTTGGCGCCGCTTCAAGCCCATTTGGAGTCGAGCGACGCTTCCTACGCGAACATCTTTTTGAGCGGCGTCAGGACGCTCCAAATTCCATTCGCAATTTTCATCGCCGCGACGGCCGCCGGCGGGCTGATCGCGATATCCGGGTTGCGGCGGCGGACGACGGCAATCGCGGGCGCCGGAATCGGCCTCATCAGCCTGGCCGGCAGCGTTCTGTTCGCCGGCGTGCTCAGGCCGATAGAGGCCGGCACGGTATGCCTCGGCCCGTTTGTGCGGCGTGTCGAAGCGCGCGTCGATGGCGATCGGTTGTACGTGGCCGTTAATGACGAAGAAGTGGCCTGGTATTACCGCGGCGCGATACCGCATCTGCCGCGCGAACTCGCCCGCATCGGCCCGGCGGGAAGCCGTCCCACGTATCTGATCGCCCGGCCGACCGAATTGGTCCTGCTCGCTCCGCCGGTACGCCGGGCGCTGGTTGTCGTGATGCATTCGGGCGCGCTCGGCGGGAATCAGCCGACGCTCTACCTGATGCGTGCGCCGGCCGCGACGCCAGTCGAAGCGGGCGCCGGATTGAAGACGGACACGGGGTCGGTTAAATAGGGGACGGTCGCGACGCATCGATTGGCAGCCATGGTCGCGAATGAGGGTCAGATGGCGAACGAAGGGTCGAGCCAGGCGGAACGCGCGGTCAGCTTCGTGATGCGGCTGATCGTGTCGCTGCTGCTGCCCGGATGGGGCGTCGTGATGATTATCCTCGGGTTGACCGACGGTTCCACGTGGTGGGTGATAACCGGCCTGACGGTATTGGCGATTGGAGTCGTGTTGTTTGCGGGAAGTTCGCTGGTGTCGCCCTATCTGGGCGGACGCCGCTTTTCCTGACCCAGTCTCTTCGCGCCGAAAAATACGGTTGTTGGCGCGACCGCACCAGCACGGCGTCGCGGTTTTCGGCGACCAGCGGTGACGAGTCAATTGCCGCTGGATGGGCGCTCGATTATCCTTGAGTTGCGATGCCAATCTTTGAGTTTGAATGTGCCGACTGCGGCCGTATCTCCGCGCACGTGATGCTTGGATCGAAGCGCGCCTCGCGGCCAGCCTGTCCGCATTGCGCGAGCGCGCGCACCCGGCGCGTGATGTCGTCGTTCGCGGTGGTCGAGAGCGAAGCGTCGCGGCTTGCGAATCTGGATACCTCGCGGCGGCCGGACGAATCGTTTTACGGCGATTCGCGCAATGTCGGGCTGTGGGCGAAGAAACGCGCGGGCGAGATGGGCGTCGATCTCGGATCGAAATTTGACG
The DNA here is from genome assembly GCA_021799495.1 of Deltaproteobacteria bacterium. Taxonomy (GTDB): domain Bacteria; phylum Desulfobacterota; class Binatia; order Binatales; family Binataceae; genus JADMIL01. The sequence continues at coordinate 5,021 of JAJZAI010000021.1, read as the reverse complement.
AAACCGTCGAAAAAGCGCGCACTGGAAAACTAATCAAGGACATGGAATGAGCGCGGGCGCGGCGCTTCGATCAGGAATCAGCCGCCGGCGAGGAAAATAATGAGCAACGACGAAAGAGATCGCTTCGGCCAGAAATTGCAGGACGTCGAGGCCGCGCGTGAAAACGAATGGGCGCGCAAGCGCGATCAGGAACTGCTCGAGAAAATGCGCGCCCAAAAAAGCGCCGAAGCCACCTGCCCGGAATGCGAACAGAAACTCGTTCCCGACTCCGAGCACGGCACCGGCGGATTGGTTTGTCCGAAGCGCCACGGCGCGTGGTTCACCTGGGACAAGATCGTGAAAATGCTGGACCGCCTCGCCCATCCAGAATCCAAATAGGACGCGGTCCTCGCTTTTTGCCTGGCCGATCCATCGCGGATCGGTCTTTTTTTTTGCGGACGGAACGATCGGCGTGATGGAGCCGATCGTCCCGTCCGCGCGCGCAAAAGCGGGCGGTTACTGATGCATCGCCGTGCCCTGAATCACGCATGCGGGCTTGGCCGGATCGATCGCCGTGAAGCTCACATATTTCGCAACGCCGAGCACGATCATGCCGTACGCCGCATCGAAGGTGACGCCATTCATCGTAAATGTCGTCGTGGTCGTGGAATAGGGAGCGGTTCCGCTGAAGGATTGCGGCGCCATCGTTTCGTTTGTTCCGCTGAGGCCCGGAATAATGAGGATGGAACCTTTGGTGCCAGTGGCGCTCAGCGCGACCGTGCCGGTTTTGGGAGTGAAGGTCGCCGTGGCCGTGGATATCGAGATTTTGCCGTCGTTAACGGTCGTGATGCTCGCGACGAACGACTGCGACGTGGTGCTGTCGGTGTCCGTGCCGTTGGCGACATCGAGCGTGACCTGGCAGAACTCGTTGTAGGTCATCGCGTATGTCCCCGCGAGTTTGGGCGCGGCGGCGATCGCCCGAATCGGGATCAAACACGCCAATCCGGCAAGCACGAGAGCTTTTCTCATAGCCTTTTGGCTCCTTAATACATGCATATAGAATAATTCATTGTTTTGCTTTGATGTCATCTTCAATTAGAACAATCAAAATATTATTACGCGCGGTTAGCTCCAATCAAGCTGAAATCATCGCAAATGATTTTTGAATATAGCTTTCGCATGCCGCGCTTGCTTTGAACGGCCATCAAAAGTTTTTCGGGGAAAACCCGCTTTCAACGACGAACCGCCGGCGGACGGCTCATTGTGGCGGCGCCGCCGGAGGCGTTTCCAAATTGGATGCCGGGCGGGCTATTCTGCGACTTTTGTGGCCCCGACCGATCGGCGGGGATTAACTTGGGGAGATTTTTTCATCATGGGCAAGCTCGACAACAAAATCGCTCTTATCACCGGCGGCGGTTCCGGAATCGGACGCGCCACTTCGCTGCTGTTCGCGAGTGAGGGGGCGAGCGTCGCCGTCGCCGATTGGAAGGAAGAAGACGCGCGGAAAGTCGTCGGCGAAATCACACAGGCGGGCGGCAAGGCGATCGCGCTTAAAGCCGACGTTTCCAAAGCCGCCGACGCCGAGCGGATGGTCGCCGAAACCGTCAAGCATTTCGGCCGTCTCGATATCATCTACAACAACGCCGGCATCGGCTTCGCCCGCCCGCTGCATCAGATGTCCGAGGAAGAATGGGATCGCGTGGTCGATGTCGATCTGAAGGGCGTATTTCTCGGCTGCAAATATGCGATTCCCGAACTGCTCAAGACCCGCGGCGTGATCCTCAGCACCGCCTCGGTCGCGGGAATCGAAGGGATCCGGCGGATGGCTCACTACTGCGCGGCCAAGGCCGGCGTAATTCTGCTGACCAAATCGATGGCGATGGATTACTCGGAGCAGGGAATCCGCGTGAACTGCATCTGTCCCGGCGTAATCACCACGCCGCTTTCGGAAACCGGCTACGACAAGCTTTCCGCGGAAAAGCGCGAGCGCGCGCGCAAGGGCGCCGCGTCGATGCATCTGTTGCAGCGCACCGGCCAGCCCGAGGAGATCGCGCGCACGGCGCTGTTCCTGTGCTCGGACGACGCCTCGTTCATAACGGGACAGGCGGTGGTCGTGGACGGCGGATGGACCGCCGGCCATCGGATGGGCGGCCAGCACTGACCGGCGCCGCGTCGCGCCCGCGATCCGGCGGGCGGCCGATGAATATGGTCCGGCGCTGATCGTCGAACGGATAGCCCGACCGCCGTTGCGCGGCGATGGCAAAAGCGCGTCAACGGGATTATTGAGCATCGAAGGAGAATCACGATGGCCAAAGGCATCGAGCAGCTTGTAACTGAACTTGCCGATCGCGAGAGTATCCGCGAATTGCCGCAGCGTTACTGCGATTGCGTGTGGCAGGGCGACGTCGAGGGGATCGTCAATCTGTTCGTGGAAGACGGCTCCTTCACGATCCTTGGTCACAATTCGGAGAGCAACAGCACCGGCCGCGCCAATCTTTTGAAGATGTACAAGGACGGCCTCGCGAACCTGACGCCCCGCCCGTACATCCACAATCACGTGATCGAACTCAAAGGCGGCGGCAAAGCGTCCGGACGCTGCTATGTCGAATTGCGCGACGCGAGCAACGACATGGCCTGGATCGGCACCGGCTATTACAACGACGAGTACGTGAAGCAGGGCGACCAGTGGAAATTCCAGTCGCGCCGCTTCAAGGCGTTGCGGATGGAGCCGCGCCAGCCGCAAAAAGGCTGAGCGGGGGCGTTCGATGGCGGTGGCCGGCGATCGCGCCGCGGGCGCGCTATATGTCGTCGCCACACCGATCGGAAATCCGGAAGACCTGAGTCCGCGGGCGCGCCGCGTCCTCGCCGAGGCCGATTTGATCGCCTCCGAGGATACGCGGCGCGCGGGTCGGATGCTGGCGGCGCTACAGATTCGCACGCCGACCGTCAGTTATTTCGAGCACAACGAGCGCCGGCGCACGTCCGAACTGATCGACCGGATGCGCGCTGGAGAATCGGTCGCATTGATTAGCGACGCCGGCACGCCGGCGATCTCCGATCCCGGGTTTCGGCTGGTGCGCGCGGCGCTCGACGCGGGAATTCGCGTCGCCGCCGTGCCGGGGCCGTCGGCGGCGATCGCGGCGCTGTCGGTCTCCGGCCTGCCGACCGATCGCTTCGTCTTCGAGGGTTTTCTTCCGGCGCGCGAGAGCGCGCGGCGCGCGGCGCTCGCGAAGTTGGCGCGCGAAACCCGAACGATAATCTTTTACGAATCGCCGCGCCGGCTGAGCGGGACCTTGGCCGAGATGGCAGCTGCGTTCGGTGAAGACCGGCCGGCCGTGGTGGTTCGCGAGATCACGAAAACATACGAAGAGACGCGGCGCGGCGCGCTCGGCGAACTGCGCGATCGCTTTGCGAATCAGGAGGCGCGCGGCGAAATCACGATCGTCGTTGGCGGCGCGCCCGAATCGGAGCAGGAACAATTCGATGAAAGCGCGGGCGGCGCGCTGACGGTCGCCAAATTAATCGATGCCGGACTCAGCCTCAAGCAGGCGAGCGCCGTGATCGCGAAGCTGACCGGTCAGAGCCGCCGAGCGCTCTATCAGCGCGAACTCGCCCGCCGTGGCCGCGACGAAGACGTCCAATAAGCCGTGCGCAAATGGCTATTGCCGGTGCCTGTAGCCGGAGTCGTCGGCGATTTCCGTAAGCGCCGACGCGGCTTCATCGGCTGGCAGCGTCTCAGGCATCGCAAATGCCAACGCCGCCAACGCGGATGCGGCGATCGCCGACAGGACAATAAAGCCGGCGTTGTAGCCGGCATGCTGTACGACGACTCCGGTCAGGAAATTGCTGGCCGATGCGCCGACGCCGATGACCGTGGCCAGCGCGCCCTGCATCAGGTTGAAGCGACCGGTGCCGCGCGCCAAATCCGAGATTATAATTACGGCGACCACGCCGAAGACGCCGGCGCCGATTCCGTCGAGCGCTTGCACTGAAATCAAGTACCAAGGCGCGGAACTGAAGGTATAGAGGATGCCGCGAAGCGGCAGCGCCGCGAATCCGGCCATCAATACGCTCTTGCGCCCGACCCGGGCTGCGCGCCCGGCGAGCGGCGCGACGATCGCCATCACGGCCTGAGCAACCAGGATGCACGCCGACATATAAAGCGTGGCGTTGGCGCGGCTTTCAGCGGCGAGCCGCTGGCCGACCAGCGGCAGCATCGCGGCGTTTGCGAAATGAAACAACACCGCGCATCCAAAGAAAGTTGGAATGCGCCGATCCGAAGGAAGCTCACGCATCCCGGCAAAGCGTTTCGCGGTTTCGCCGTCCGGTGGCGCCTCGCGGGCAAGGTCATGATCGATTTGCCGTTCGTCGATCGCCAGCGCCGCGCCCGCGGTCGCAAGGCTGGCAAGCGCGGCGAATTCAAAAATCGCCGACGGTCCCCATATCTTTCCGATCAGCCCGGCAATTGCCGCCGCGATAACATTGCCGGCGTGATTGAACGATTCATTGCGGCCGATTCGCCGTGAGAACGCCGCGCGACCAACGAGGCCGAGCGTCACCGCGGCGATCGCGGGTCCGAGCAGAACTCCGGCGGCGCCGGTGAACGCTTGCGCTGCGATGACCGCACGACGGCTGTGCGCATGGATGGTCGCTAGGCTGCCAATGCCGACGCCGATCGCGCCGGCGGCGATCAATAACCGTTTGCGCCAGAGATAATCGACCAACGCTCCGCCAGGAGTTTGCGCAAGCACCGAGGCGAGTCCCTGAGCGGAGAGCGTCAGACCGATCATCTCCGGCCGCCAGCGCCGCGCCGCCATCAGATATACGGCGAGGAATGGTCCGACGCCGGCGCCGATATCGGCTTGAAGGAGGTTCACGATATCGAGCGCACGCAGGCTGCGCGCGGTTTTCGGGTTCGTCGTCGGCGGAGCAGGCGATATGACCGGATGAACGGGTTGGCCCGTCACCGGCTATGCAGTATCGAGGGTTACGCCGGCGATGGAGCCGGCGCCTAGCCTCATGCATAGGGGACGGGCCATGGG
>JAJZAI010000089.1 GCA_021799495.1 Deltaproteobacteria bacterium | reverse complement strand
CGGCGCGCACGACCGGCCGCTTTCAGCGCCGCGCCCGGCCGCGGTGGCGCCGCCGGCGTCGCTCGGCGCCGCGCGCCCGCGCGACCATCGCCGCGTTCCGGCGCGCTTCAAGACCGGCGATCGGGTGATCGCGCGCAAGCTGAATCCTGAACATCATACGCGCCTGCCGCGCTATGCGCGCGGACGGCGCGGCGTGATCCGGCGGGATTGGGGCGTTTTCGTCCTGCCGGACGCGCACGCGCATGGCGGCGATATCGAACTTTGCCATTGTTATTCGGTGGAGTTTGACAGCCGCGAATTGTGGGGCGACGAGCATCCCGCGGGCGAATCGGTCCTGCTAGATCTTTGGGAGCCGTATCTTCAGCCCGCCGCGGCGAAACGCGGCGCGGCTTCACCGTCCGGCAAGCGACGGACCACAAAGCCCGTGGTCCGTCGCAGGCGGCGAGCAAAACCATGAGCGAACACGGCCATCGCGGCCATAACGAGCCAGAAAGCGGTCCCGCGCTGCGGGTCAAGGCGATTGAATCCCTGCTGATCGAAAAGGGCGTGGTCGATCCGGCCGCGCTCGACGCGATCGTGGATCATTACGAAAATAAGGTTGGCCCGCGAATCGGCGCGCGGGTCGTCGCGCGCGCGTGGATCGACCGGCAATTTCGCCGGAGGCTGCTGGCGGATGCGGTCGCGACGATCGCCGAGTTGGGCATTCCGTCGGGACCGGAGGGCGAATACCTGATGGTCGTCGAGAATACGCCGGAGGTGCATAACCTGATCGTCTGCACGCTCTGCTCATGCTATCCGTGGCCGGTGCTCGGGCTGCCGCCGGCCTGGTACAAGAGCTTCGCCTATCGCTCGCGCGCGGTTTTCGATCCGCGCGGCGTGCTGCGCGAATTCGGCGTCGAACTCGATCCGGGCGTGGAAATCCGCGTATGGGACAGCAGCGCGGAACTGCGCTACATGGTGCTGCCGATCCGTCCGGCGGGAAGCGAAAAACTAAGCGAAGGCGAACTCGCGGAACTGGTGACGCGCGACGCGATGATCGGGACCGCCATTGTAAAATATCCGCCCGATACGGCGGCGCGCGCGGCCGATCGGGATTGAATTGCGCCGCCGCGGAATAATGGCCGAACGAACCGTCATAACGATTCCCGAACTCCCGCCCGAAACTGAGGTATTCGCGGAACCGTGGGAAACGCGCGCGTTCGCGCTCGCGGTTGAATTGGCGGCGCACGGCCATTTTCGCTGGACCGAATTTCGCGCTTGCCTGATCGAGGAAATCGCCGCGGAAGACTCTTCGCCTGCCGGCGAAAGCGGAGATCACCGCACGTCCGAACGAAACGGTGGATACTACCGGTGCTGGCTCCGCGCGCTCGAACGTCTGACGCTGGCGAAGGGCATTCTCGACCGGGCCAGCATCGACCGGCAGGCTGAATCAATCGCGGCGTCGCCGCCCGCGCGCACGCGCGCCCACGGCCGCGGGCCGATTCGGATTGCGTGACGACATGGGACGAGTCGCCGTCACGGCATTGCTGACCGCGATCGTCGCACTCGCGATCGGATGGCTGGTCTGGAGCCGGATGGCGGCGCGAGCCGACGCGGCTCACGCCGCCGATCAGTCGGAAATCGCCGCGCTGATGGAGCAGCGGATGCAATTGCAGGCGCAAAACGAACAGCTTCAATCCGAATTGAAAAAAGTCCAGGCCGAAGAGGAGCGCCTGTCCTCGATCAATAACGAACTCGCCGAGGCGCTGGAGAAAGCGCGTTTGACCGGAAAAATTCCTCCGCCGAGCGCCCTGCCCTATCCACCCAAATAACCCGGCGGTCCAAGCCGGCGCGGCGCCGGCGTCAATTCGCCCGGCTAAGTCGCGGGCTTGAGAGCGAACCGCCGCCATTCCGCAAGATGCGACAACGTGCGCAGATCGCGCATCCGGTCCAGATAAACCTCTCCGCGCAAATGGTCGGTTTCGTGCTGAATCACTCGCGCGTGAAAATCGCGGGCGGCAAAATCGAGCGGTTCGCCCGAGCGGCCGAGCGCCTTGACCCGCAATTCGCGATATCTCGGCGCGACTCCCCGCAGCTCGGGAACACTCAGGCATCCTTCCCATCCGTCGAGCGTCGCGCGCTCGGTGATCGTCACTTCCGGATTGATCAGGAAGGTCAAAGGCACGCCTGGCGCGTCCGGATAGTTTGCGGGACGCTCAACCTCGAGCACCGCTACCTGAATCGCAAGATGAACCTGTGGCGCGGCCAGTCCGACGCCCTCGTATTCGCGCATCGTCTCGACCATGTCGTCGAGCAGGCGCTGAAATTGCGGAGTTGGGATCTGCGCGGGATCGACCGGATGCGCCGGAGTGCGAATAACGGGATGGCCAAGGCGCGCGACTTTGAGGATCACCGGATAAACTCCGCCAAATGATCAGTGCAGTTATTAGGCATGACAATTATGGAGAATCCCGGTTCGGCGAATGCCGCGCAAGCCGACATTGGCGCCGCCAACATTTTCCTGCTCGCCGCCGGAAATTGCGCAAAAAAATACGAGGCGAACAAGGCGTCGCCCCGCATATGTCCAGCGGATATGTACAAGCCGCGCTTCAGCGCGCATCGCCCGATAACACGCCCGGCGCCCACGCGCGCCGGGTTGGGCGAGCGGAACTAATCTTTGCCGTCCGCGGCGTAATCCTCGAGCTCACGACCGGCTTCCTCGGCTTGAGTCCGCCACTTGTCGATCGACTCCAGATTGAAACGCCAGTCGCTACCTACTTTGAAAGCCGGCAACTGCTTCTTCTTGAGCAGGCGGTAAATAGTGGAGGGATGAACCCTGAGATAGCTGGCTACTTCTTCCAGCGTCATTACTCTCGCCATCGCCGCACCCTTTCCCTGTCTGGCGCCGGTAGCCCGGCAGCGCGAATTTCAAGCTAACAAATTGTCAACACAAAGACAACCAAGCGTGAGCAAAATCAAACCTGCCGACCAACGCCGTACCGGGCGCAAATTTCAAGGCCTTGGCCGCGCTAACCCACAGTCGACAGATATTAGCCGCGAGTTGACGAAGCGGGAAGGGTTTTTGTTCCGGCGTCCGAACATTCAGCCGGCAACGGCGGAATCTCCCGCAACGCCTGTTGCGAAATTACGGCGGC
>JAJZAI010000088.1 GCA_021799495.1 Deltaproteobacteria bacterium | reverse complement strand
CGGGCGCCATCGCTCGCCCGTCCTCGCGCGCGAATTGCGCTCCCGGCTCGCGGACGCGGGCTACGACGCGACGGTGCGCGATCACGACATCTCGCGCTGACCGCGGCTCTCACCGCGCCGCCGCTGGCGAAGTCAATTCATGATGCTGCCGGCATCGACGTTAATCGTCTGGCCGGTGACGCCAGCCGAAAGATCGCTTACCAGGAACACGGCCACGCGCGCGACTTCGGCCTCGGTCACGATCCGCTGCAAGGCCGCGCCCGATTCGAACCCTTTGCGGATTTGCTCATAGGGCACGCCGAGCGCCTCCGCCCGCGCATGCATCACGCGCTCGATCCGGTCGCCCTCGACCGCTCCCGGACAGATGCAATTCACGCGCACGCCCGCCGGACCCCACTCGCCCGCCAGGGTTTGCGTAAGCCCGATCATCGCCCACTTCGACGAAGCATAGGGCGAGCGCAGCGGATAGCCGCGCCGGCCCGCGCCCGAGGAGATCATCAGGATATTGCCGCTTTTCCGCTGCGCCATGCCGGGCAGCGCCGCGCGCGACGCCAGCCATGCGCCGGTCAGATTGATATCGATGACTTCCTGCCATTCGGCGAGCGTCATCTCGGTCAGGCGCTTGGTCGGGCCCGCGATCCCGGCGTTGTTGACGAGAATATCGAGGCGGCCGAACGCCTTGACCGTCTGCTCGACCATCCGGACGCAATCGGCCTCTTTGGACACGTCGGTGCGGATCGTGACGGCGCTGGCGCCCAGCTTTTCGACCGCGGCGCGGGTTTCGGCGAGCGGTCCCTCGGAGCGCGCGGCCAGCGCCAGCTTGATCCCGTGGCGGGCGTAGGCGAGCGCGATTTCCTTACCGATACCATAGCCGCCGCCGGTGATAATCGCGACCTTGTCTTTCAGATCCTGCATCGCATCACGTTCCTTTTGCCGAAATTGGGCGCGCGCCTGCGCGCGGATTCACGATCGCGAATCTAGTCCGGTCGCCGCGGCGATCACAAACGCCGCGTCCCGCCGCGGGCGAAATGCGGATTGCGGTTGGAGTTGAAGCGCACGCAAGGTAATTCTGAATGGGATGGCGGCGGCGCTGGAGGCATCGGAGGGACTCGCGATTCCGCTCAAACCGCCCCTCAAGTGGGCGGGCGGAAAACGCTGGCTGGTTCCGCATCTGCGGGTTCTCTGGCGCGCGCATGCCGATCGCAGGCTGGTCGAGCCGTTTTGCGGCGGATTGGCGGTGGCGTTGGGGCTGCAACCCGCGCGCGCGATGCTCAGCGACATTAATCCGCATCCGGTGAATTTCTACCGATGGCTCAAGCGGGGATTGCGTATCCGGCTGCCGATGCGCAACGACGTGGCGACCTACTACGGGCATCGGACGCGCTTCAACCGGTTGATCGCGGAAGGCCGCGGAAATACCGCGCAGGCCGCCGCGCTGTTTTACTACCTGAATCGAACGGGCTACAACGGCCTTTGCCGGTTCAACAGCGCAGGACTCTTCAACGTGCCCTTCGGCCGGCATGTGCGAATCAATTACAACCGGGATTTTCCCAACCACAAGGCGGCGTTTGCGGATTGGACTTTCCGGGTCGGAGACTTCGCGCGGATCCCGCTCGATCCCGAGGATTTCATCTACGCCGATCCGCCCTACGACGTCGAGTTCACGCAATATTCCAAGGAAGGGTTCGGATGGGCCGAGCAGGTGCGGCTGGCTGAATGGCTGGCGCGCCATCCGGGACCGGTGGTGCTGTCGAATCAGGCGACCGACCGGATCGTCGAGCTGTATCGGTCGCTCGGTTTCGGCCTGACCATCCTGCGCGCCCCGCGGATGATTAGCTGCACTGGCGATCGTAAACCGGCCGCGGAAGTGCTGGCGATACGCGGGGTTTAAGCGCCGCGATTCAGACACGGCACGAAGCGGCATCGCCGGTTTGAGCGAACGCCGGACCGGACCTAACTTGTCACAAATCGGCGCGGCCAATATCATCATTGACGATATATGGCGGCGGTACCACAGCTTCCATCCGAGTCGGGACGGCAATCGCGGCGTCCTTCGCGAATTCTCACCATCGTGCGAATCGCCGGTATCGCCATTATTGCCGGCGGTTCGCTCTATCTGCTTGCCGCACATGCCGAATGGTTCGAAAACCCGCGCCTGATTAAAGGGGAAGTGCAATCGTGGGGCTTATGGGGGCCGCTCGCCTATATCGGGCTGTATGCGTTCGGGCCGTCATTTTTGCTGCCCGGCGCCGTGATGACGATCGCGGGCGGACTCGCCTTTGGCGCGCTATGGGGTGCGATATGGTCGATGATTGGCGCCGACATGGGCGCGCTGATCGCGTTTGGGGCGGGACGCTTTCTCGGTCGTTCATTCGTCGAAAACCTGATCGGCGATCGGTTCCGCAAATTGCTCGCCAAGCTCGCGCGCAACGGATTTTATATCATCCTGTATTTGCGAATCGTGCCGGTGATTCCCTATAACGCGCTCAACCTGCTGGCCGGCGCCTCGCCTATCTCATTCAGCGACTATTTCTGGGCGAGCGCGATCGGCATGGTGCCGGGCACGATTCTATTCGCGGTGTTGGGCGACGCCTTGTGGCATCCGACCCAGCCGCGCTTCTTCGTCGCCATCGGCGCGATCCTTTGCTGCTTCGTCGCCGGCGAGGGTTACCGTCGCTGGAAAAAGGTTCCGGTCGAAATCGACGACCCGGGTTGACAACCGAATTCCGATTTCGACGCCGCTGCGCATAACGGGCCAATAAAGATCAAAAAAGCGGACGGACACGCAATTGCGTCCGTCCGCTTTTTTTTGCGCGAGCTATCGGAACCCGGTTCAGGTGCCGGATTGCCAGCTCGAAAGATACTTCTTCTGTTCTTCCGAGAGCGCGTCGATCCGGATTCCCATCGCAACCAGCTTCAGGCTGGCGACTTCTTCGTCGATCGCCTTGGGCACCTCGTGCACCTTGACCGGCAGGGCGGCGCTGGTGACGGTCCAGCGGGCGGCCAGCGCCTGCGTCGCGAAACTCATGTCCATCACCTGCGCGGGATGGCCCTCGGCGCAGGCCAGGTTAACCAGCCGGCCCTGGCCAAGGATGAACAGCGTATGGCCGTTGGCGAGCAGGTAGGCGTCAACATGATTGGTCACGTTGC
>JAJZAI010000064.1 GCA_021799495.1 Deltaproteobacteria bacterium | reverse complement strand
CCATCAGCATCGGCCGCTGCCGCCGCTCCTCACCGCGCATCCGCCACTTCCTCCTCAACCACGATTACCCACTCAGACGAATTATAGGCGAGTGAAATTCAGGCGTTTATCAACGCCCTGCTAGAATGCTACCGGCGAATATATAAAGAAATAATCGCCGCTCAATCGTGGAGTTCGCGAAAATTGCCGCTACCGCGGCGAGTATTGCAATTAGCGTCGGTTGAGTGCTGCTGGTGAGCGCCGAATATGGAAATTGATTTATCAATATTGTCCACGGCGTTTGAATGATCAGCCACAATTGCACCAAGAACGCGCCGGCCGACAACGCCAGAAGAATTAGAGCCTTCCTTAGCTGCATACAGTTTTGAACTCTGAGATTTGGTAACGAAGGCCTCATCACGGCACGGGCGCCGGAGGCGGCTGTTCGACGTCGCCCGGAGGCACGCCTTCATTGAAATTAGGAAATGGTTTGCCGCGGGATTCACCATAGCAACCAAGAACCCCGGTGATTACAGCCAGACAAGATGCAGCTGAAAGAGGACAAGCCGGCAGCGTGCCTCCGGCGCAGGCTAATCCCAACATGCCGCAGCCCACCGACGCAGGGAGAGACAAGGATAACCACATTCCGGCGCACGGCCCAAAGGGCTCTTTCGGCGTTCCGTTGCGATATTCTGGCGGAGGCGGCTTGCGGTATTCCGCCGCCTTCGTCAGATGGCCGCCGTAGGGGTTGCCGCTCGTCGAGGGCGGATTGGCGGAGAGGGCGGCGACCGGCGGGGCGAAGATCGCCGCCGCCTCGACCGCGGCGGAGTCATACATGTTCGGCGCAAGGCCCGCGAGCACGCCGAGGAGCGGTCCGGAGGGGTAGTGGAAGAAGCGGTAGTCCATCGGCGGCGGGGTCGGCCGGCTGCCGCCGCCGCGCGCACGAGCAGATCGGAAACGACGTTTTTGGCCATGCAGGACGAACGCGAAATGGCGCATCCGGAAGTCTCCGGACATCTTTGCCGGCGTGAACCGGGCGGGACGGCGCCGGGTGCCGCGGGACATCAAATGGCGCCATCTGGCGCCGCACGGACGTGATATGATCCGGCGACCGCGATGGATTTTTCGCTGTACGTCCATATCCCGTGGTGCCGCGCCAAATGCCCCTATTGCGATTTCAATTCGCACGCGGCGGAGGCGTGGCCGGAGGACGAGTACGTCGCGGCGCTGATCGCCGAGATGCGCGAGCGGTCGGCTAATCCTACTTTTTTCGGGCAGCAAATCGCCACGATATTTTTTGGCGGCGGTACGCCGTCATTGTTCGCGCCGCGCTCGATCGCCGCGATTCTCGATGCCGCCGCGGAGCGCTTCGGCCTCACCGCCGACGCCGAGATCACGCTCGAAGCGAATCCCGGCACGGTGGATTTGCCTAAATTGTCCGGCTATCGCGCGGCAGGAGTTAATCGAATCAGTTTTGGCGCGCAGTCGTTCAATCCCGACACCCTGCGCTTCCTGGGCCGGATTCACGGTCCCGACGAGACCCGCGACGCCGTTCGCGACTCCCGGCGCGCCGGCTTCGCGCGGCTGAACCTCGACCTTATCTTTGCCGTGCCCGGCCAGTCCCGGGCCGACGTGATGGCGGATCTCGACGCCGCTTGCGAACTCGCGCCCGAGCATGTCTCCGCATACAACCTGACCTTCGAAGAGGGGACCGCGTTCTTCACGGAGATGCGCCGCGGACGGATTCGGCCGCTGCCGTCGGACGATCAGGCCGCGCTGTATGCGGCGGTTCGCGAAGAGCTGCCGCGACGCGGTTACGCGATGTACGAGATATCCAATTATGCGCGCGTGCAGGAGGAGTCGCGTCACAACCTGACTTATTGGCGCGCCGAAAGCTATCTCGGAATCGGGGCCGGAGCGCACAGTTTCGCGCGGGATGGCGCCGGTCCGGGCGGGCGGCGATGGTGGAACGAGCGGATGCCGGCGAAGTATATCGCCGCCGTTCAAAAGACCGGGCTGGCGGACTCGGGCGGCGAGACGATCGAAGCCCGCGTCGCGTCGGGCGAATTTGTTTTTTTGAATCTGCGCTTGCGCGAGGGGTTTGCGCGCCGTGATTTCCAGGCGCGTTTCGGGCAATCGCTCGATGATCTATTCGGCCGCGAAGTCGAACGCCTGACCGGCGACGGCCTGCTGGAAGAGCATCACGGCCGAATCCGGCTTACCGAACGGGGGCTGGAGATGGCCGACTCGGTCTTCGCTGAATTTATCTAAGCCAGGCGCGAACGCTCATGTCGCCGAGAGGGCGCCGTTGAGCATCGCGACGATTTCGGCCGGGCCGCGCAAGCGCACATAGGGGCCGAGCCGCGGGCCGCGCTCTTTGCCGAGCAGCACGCGATACAGAAGCGTGAACACCTTGCCCGGCTTGTCGTAATGCGCGCGCCCGATTTCGTAGATTTGGCGCTCGATTTCCTCGGCCGTCGCATCCGCGTTCGCCGCCAGATAATCGCGCAGGCGGCTCAGTTGTTCGCGTTCGGCTTCGGTCCGCGGCTTATAGAAATCGAGCAATGGCGCGACAAAGTCGTCGTAGAAATTCAAAGCGCATTCGACCAGCGTATGCATCAGCCGGCGCGTGTCGTCGTCCTGTTCGATTTTATGGTCATAGCGCGTCAGGTATTCCCAAATCAGCGCGCGATCCTTGCTGCCGATCGCGGGGACCACCGCCATCAGCAGGCCGAAGGTCAGGTCGGAGTCGAACCGCCGCGCACTGTCGCTCTGCAACACGAATTGCAAGGGCGAATTGCGCCGCGCCGCGTCGTCCATCCGGCTCCATTCCCGCAACGCCTCGAGATATTCGTCGACATATTGCGGAATCGCTTCGAGAAAGAGCTTGCGCGCGCGGCGCGGATTGAGAATCAGGAAATACTTGAGCACCTCGATCGGCGCGTAACGCCTCCATTGGTCAACGCCGACGCCCCGGCCGACCGATTTGGAGACCTTGTGCCCGTCCTCGTCGAGATACATCTCGAACGGGAAGCCGAGCGGCGGCCGTCCGCCAAGGATTTTCACGATTTGCCCCGACAAGCGCGCGGAATCGATCAGGTCCTTGCCATAAAGTTCGTAATCGACCGCCAGCACCTGCCATCGCAGCGCCCAATCCACTTTCCATTGCGCCTTGGCGTTGCCGCCGAGCGCGCTCACTTCGCCCGTGAAACCGCATCCATGGGCGCCGCCGAAGCTGCGCTCGCACGAAATCGCGACCGCGCCGCGCTCCGGGAAATATGCCGTGACGAGCGTCGAATTAATTTGCCCGCATTGCGGACATAGCGGCATCACCGGCGACCATCCGGCGCGATTTTCCGGCCGCAGCGTCGGCGCGACCACCCGGATTATCTCCTGATGCCGTTCGAGGACGAGTTTGAGCGCCGCGTCAAAGCCGCCGCTCGCGTACATCTCGCTCGACCGAATCAGTTCGTACGCGACTTCAACCGGCGCCAGGAAGTCGCCCAGAAGCGCGATCATGTGGGAGGCGAAACTGTCGTGGCATCCGCCGAACGGATCGGGAATTCGTGAAACCGGCTGCCCCAGCCATTGCGAATAGGATTCGCGGTTCGGGATGTTTTCGGGCGCTTTGCGCAGGCCGTCCATGTCGTCGATGAAGACGACGAAGCGGTCGGATCGGCCAGTTGGAAACAGAGTTTTAAACGCCTGCCTGACGTAGGCTGGCCGCAGCACTTCGCCCATCGTGCCCAGATGGGGCAAACCTGACGGTCCGAAGCCGCTCTCAAACACCACCGGACGCGCCGGATCGTAGGCTGAGACGCGCTCGGCGAGCTTGCGCGCTTCCTCGTAAGGCCAAAGGTCAGAACCAATTTCAGTGCGGGGCGCCGAGGCCATCCTTTACTGCCTTCCTTTGAGTATGCGCGCGACGGCTTCATGCACCCATGGATCGATTTGCAGGTCGCGCGTTTTTTCCGAGGCCAGCCTGAGCTTAACCCCGCAATTGGCGCAAATATAGGCGGTCTCGGCGAATCCGGCGCGGTCCTCGACGCTCATCCGCAGCAGCCATTCGCCCGCCGCACGCCGGCAGATTTGACACTTTTCTTCGCTCATCGGAGGTCGTTCGATTCGTGTATACTAAAGGTTCAAGAGACCGTGAAAACGCCGTTGCTTCGGGTTTTGGCGGCGTGTTAGATGCAAAAATCCATATGCTATCATGGCTGATTAAATCGCCGATCGGCGGAATTTCCCGCGACTTCAGTTTAGAAGCGGCGGCGGTTCGCCGCTAGCGGGTTGCCGCTTGCGGCGCAAGCGGGCGCGGCCCGCGGCCCCAGTTCAATGGATCAGTCACTGACGAAACAGAAGATCAAGGAATTGCGCGCGATAGTCGGGGAGGGTGACCGGGTCGCAATCGTGCTGCAAGATGATCCGGACCCGGACGCGATGTCGAGCGCGATCGCGCTGCGCACGCTGCTCGGCCGCAACCGGCTGACGACGCCGATTTTCGCCTTCAAACCCGTGACGCGGCCCGAAAACCGCACGATGATGCATCTGCTGGAAATCGCGGTCGCGGAACCGGCTCCGGGCGAACTGGAAAACTTCGACAAAATCGCGATGGTGGATGTCGAACCGCCTTATTTCGACGGCAAACTGCCTCGCGCCGACATCGTCATCGATCATCATCCGGGCTACCAGACCGGGCTTGCGCCGTTCGAGGACATTCGCGTCGGTTACGGCGCGACGGCGACGATCATGACCGAATATCTCCTGAGCGCGGGCGAGCGTATCAGCGAGCGGCTGGCGACGGCCCTCTACTACGGTATCCGCAGCGATACTCTTGCGCTTTCGCGGCGCGTGACCGAAGCCGATATCGAGGCGTTCACACATCTTTATCCGCTGGCCAATTACAACCTGCTCAAGCTGATCGACCGGCCGGAGTTGCCGGTCAGTTTCGCGCGCATCCTGGCGCGGGTGATGCGCCGGATGGAGGTGCGCGGCGGCCTTGTCGCGATCCATCTCGGGCCGGTCGAACGCGACGATTTGATCGTGCAGATGGCGGATTTCTGCCTGCAGTTCGAGGGCGTGGAGCTGGTCGCGGTCTCGGGCAAGCTGGACCGGAAACTCGCGATCGCGGTGCGCACGCACGGCATCGGACGCGCCAACGCCGGCGAGATGGTCAAGCGGCTGTTCGGCGACATCGGCAGCGCCGGCGGCCATCGCAACATGGCCAAGGCGGTCATTCCGCTTGGCGCGTGGCGCAAACGCGAAGGGACCACCCGCGACAAGGCGATCGCGGACCGGCTGCGCGAGCTTTTCGCCGCAGCGATGGCCGGCGCGGACGAAACCGCGGCGGCGCTCGCGCGCGACGGCGCGTGAGCGGCGTCCACCAACTGGTCGCGCCCGCGCCGGGATGGTTCGCGGCGATGCTATAATCGCGGCTGCGGGCGCGTTCGGCGATGAACCATGCGAAATTGCTGATTGTCGAAGACGAGGCGCGCCTGGCCGCGAATCTGCGCCGTGGTCTCGAAGAGCTTGGCGCCGAGGTGACTATCGTGGCTGGCGTGCGCGCGGCGGCGGCCGTGATCGATCGGGCCGGTTTCGACGCGATCGTGCTCGACCTGCAATTGCCCGACGGCGACGGAATCGAGCTGCTGCGCGCTTCGCGTTCGCGCGGCGTGGCGACTCCGGTGTTGATCCTGACCGCCCGCGGCGCGCTCGAAGAACGGGTCGCGGGGCTGGAGGCGGGCGCCGACGATTACCTCGCCAAGCCGTTCGCTTTCGCCGAACTGGCCGCCCGGATCCGCGCCTTGATCAGGCGCGGGCGGATGCCGCCCGCGGCGCCGATTCGCGTGGCCGACCTTGAATTCGATCCGATGCGCCGGCGGCTGCGCGGCGGCGACGGCGAAATTCCGCTCTCGCCCAAGGAACAGATGCTGGTCGAGCTGCTGATGCGCCATGCCGGCGCGCCCGTCGCGCGCGACGCCATCAGCGACGTTCTCTGCGGGCCCGGATACAACGAATTTACCAACGTGATCGAAGTGTTCATCAACCGGCTGCGCGAAAAGATCGATCGCGCGCGGCCCGCGCCGCTGATCGTCACGGTGCGTGGCGTCGGCTACATGATGCGCGCGGATTAGCGGTCGCGCGCCGGCCGCGATGACGATTCGGCTCAGATTGACCCTCTATTGGGCGGCGGTGCTGGCGGTCGCGCTCGCCGGCGCCGGCGTATGCGTTTACGTCCTTTTCGCCCGTCTCGAACTGAGCGAGTTCGACGGTGTGCTGGCCGAAGAGGCGGACACGGCCGCCACCGCGCTGGCGCGAATCGGTCCGTCGGGCGCCGCCGCGATCCTCGAACATCTCAGCGCCGAGCGCGATCTTGCGCCGCGCCGGCGCGTGCGGCTGATCGGCGCCGGCGGGCGCGCGCTTTACGATTTCGGCGATCTCCGCGCCGAACCGCCGGCCGCGTCCGGCGCCGCCGACCGGACGATCGCCAACGGCCGCCGCGGCGCATTCCGTTACGCGATCGTGCGGTTCAAGCTCGACGGCCGCGACGTATGGCTGCAGGACGGCGCCGACGCGCGGGCCGTGCGCGGCGCGATCGCGCGCTTGCGCGCGAGTCTGCTGCTGATTCTGCCGCTGCTGCTGGCCGGATGCGCGCTGGGCGGATGGTGGCTGGCGGGACGCGCGCTCGTGCCGATCAAGGAATTGCGCGCGCGGCTCGACGCGATCGGACCGGGCGATCTTTCGGCGCGGCTCGATCGCGGACGGGCGCGCGACGAAATCGCGCGGCTGGCCGGCGCGATCAATGAATTGCTGGCGCGGGTGGAAACCGCGGCGCGCCGCGAGCGGCGCTTTATCGCCGATGCGGCCCACGAATTGCGCACGCCGCTCGCCGTGCTGCGCACCGGCCTGGAAGTCGCGCTTGGCCGCGAGCGGACGGCGGCCGATTACGCCGACGCGCTGCGCGCCGCGCTCGACGAAACTATCGGCCTATGCGCGATGGCCGGCGATCTGCTCGAATTGGCGCGGCTGGACAGCGCCGGATTGCGCAGCGCCGCGCCCGTGGATCTCGCCGCGCTCGCGAGCGAGGCGATGGCCGCGCTCGCGCCGCTGGCGGGCGGCCGCCGCTTGAGCTTTTCGCCGCCGCCCGCGGCCTCCGCGATCGTCACCGGCGATCGCGAGCAACTCCGCCGCGTGATCGTCAACCTGCTCGACAACGCGGTCAAGTTCACCACCGATGACGGCGCGATCGCCGTCGCGGTCGCAAGCGGCGGCGATCGCGCGCGGCTGACGGTGCGCGACGACGGGCCGGGCGTGTCCGACGCCGAGCTGCCGCGCATTTTCGACCGGTTCTATCGCGGGCGATCGCGTTCGGCGCCGGGCGCCGGTCTCGGCCTGAGCCTCTGCCGCGAAATCGCTGAGCGTCACGGCGGCGAGCTGGCCGCGGAAAACAATCCGGAGGGCGGCGCGCGCTTCACGCTCAGCCTTCCGCTCGACCGTGCGGCGCCTCAGCCGCGAACGGAAGCTTAACGTTTGTTAATTAGGCCGGCCGCCGGCGCGGCGCTACGATTCCGGCCATGCGCTGGGAGGATGTGTGGCGAAAAGCGGCCGTCGTGCTGGCGGCCGTGACGCTGGCCGCGGGAGCGGCGCGGGCGCATGCGGACGAAACGCTGACGCTCGCCGACGCGATCGCCCGCGCGCTCAAATTCGCGCCGTCGCTGGCGGCGCAGGCTGCCGCCAGCGATATCGCGGCGGCGAACGTCGGCGCGGCGCGCGCGCCGCTGCTGCCAAATATTTCGGCCGGCGGCGAATACCTGCAGGAGCCGGGTTACGACCCGGTCGTGACCAATGGCGGCCAGACCGATTTGCTGCTGTCGCTGAACTACACCGCCTTCGACGGCGGCCAGCAGCTCGCGCGGTTGCGCGCCGCCCGCTATGCGGCGGAGGCCGCGACGCTCGGCGTTTCCGCGATGCGCGCGCAGATCGTGTTCGATGCGCGCGACGCCTATTTTGATCTCGCGCGGGCGCGGGCGGAGCGGGCGGAACTCGGCGGCAATCTCGCGCGGCTCGACCGCTACGTTGCGATCGTCGAGGCGTTGCGGCGCAGCGGCCGGGCGATTCCCAACGACGTGCTGCGAATCCGCGCCGCGCGCGACGCGGTGGCGATTCAGCGGGCCGGCGCCGTCCAGCAGGTCCATCATGCGTCGATCGTGCTGGGCTCGCTGATCGGCGAGTTCGATCGTGACGACCTGCCGATCGCGCCGGTGACGGCGCCGCCGCGGCATGCGCCGTCCGGCGATCCCGCCGCGAACCCCGCTTACCGCGCCGCCGAGCGGCAGGTCGAATCCGCGCAAATGACGCTCGCGGCCGCGCGCCGGGAGCGGATGCCGACGTTCACGATCGCGCTCACTTCGGGCTATCTCGGCATCAATCCGCCGAACACGTTTCAGCATCGGCTCGGTGCGTCGTATGGCGGCGGATTCAACCTGCCGATTTTTTCCGGCGGCCTGATCAAGTCGCAGATCGACGCGGCGGGCGCGGCCGAGCGGCAGGCGATCGCGCAGCGCGAAGCGGTCAAGGTCGCCGTGATGCGCGCCTTGAGCGACGCGCGCGAGAGCTATGAGGACGCGCGCCGGCAACTCGCCCTGATTCAGTCGTCGGAGGCCACGGCCGACGACGCATTCGGGCTCGACTGGACCCGCTTTCTGGGAGGCGGCGCGGCCACGATGCTTGAGGTGGTCGATGCGTTCGACCAGGCGCAGGCGCTGCGCATCGCCGCGATCGAACAAACTTTCGCCGCCCGTCAGGCGGCGGCGCGGGCGGCGCTGGCGCTGGGGCAGGCGCAATGACCGGAGGGAAAGGTTTGGCGGCGCTGGCGCTGGCGCTGGCGATCGCGGGATGCGGCGGTCCGGACGCCGATTCAAACGGCGCGGGAGCGCCGCAATCAGCGCCCGTCGTGATGGCGGTGACGGGGGCGCGCGTGCGCGTCGCTCCGATCGTCCGGCGGATTCGGATGCTGGGCGTGACGGCGGCGATTCGGCAGGTTTCGCTGCGCGCGCCGAGCGCCGGCCGCGTCGTCGGGTTCGACCTGCAGGTGGGCGATCGGGTCGCGCGCGGCGAAGTCGTCGCGCACATCATCAGCCGCGAAGTCGAAGCGGCGCAGAACGGGCTCGCCGTGGCGCGCCGGCTCGATCCCGTCAGCGCCGGAGCGTTGTCCGCCGCGGTGGCGCGGCATTCCGCGGGTCCGGGCGTCGCGGTGGTGGCGACGGCCGGCGGAATCGTGTCGGAGCGGATGGTCAGCAGCGGGCAACTGGTCAACGACATGGACCCGCTCGCGACCCTGATCGATCCGCGCGACATTTACGTCGAAGCGCAGGTTCCGGCGAACGAGATGGGAGCGATTCGCGCGGGGATGGCCGCGCAAGTGACCTCGCCGGTCGCGCCCGGCGAAGTCTTCGCCGCGCGGGTCAGCGCGCTCGCGCCGAATCTGGCGGCGACGGGCGCGACCGAGCCGGTGTGGCTGGAATTCACCGGCGCTCGGCGCATCGCGCAGGCCAACGCTCCGGTCGAAGCCGCGCTGACGCTGACGGCGGCGGAAAGCGCGACCGTGATTCCGCGCGCCGCCCTGTTCGAGGACGCCGCGACCCACGTGCATTACGTCTTCGTCGCCGGCGCGGACGGTCGGGCGCATCGCACACCGGTAAAGGTTGGAATCGTTGAGGACGGCGAGGCGCAGGCGCTGGCGGGCGTCGCGCCCGGCGAGACCGTGATCACCTCGGGCGGTTATGCGCTTTCCGACGGCCTGCGCGTGACGCTGGCGCAGGATTCGCGATGACCCGCGGCAACTCGATTCTCGCGATCTTCGCGGTGATCACGGCCGCCGCGCTCGGCGTGCTCCTGGCGCTGCGGATACCAAGCGCGGTCTTTCCCGAAATCCAGTTCAACCGCGCGATCGTGATGGCCGACGCGGGCGATCTGCCCGTCGAGCAGATGATGGTCGCGGTGACGCGCCCGCTGGAAGAGGCCGCGTACGGCGCGATCGGCGTGACGCAGGTGCGCTCGACGACGACGCGCGGCAGCTCCGAAATCGACGTCACCTTCGCGTCGAACGCGAGCCCGCTCACGAGTTTCCAGATGCTTCAGGCGGCGCTCAACGAGGCGCGCGCCCAGTTGCCCGCCGGCGCGGACGTGCAGACCCGGCTCCTGACCACCGGCACGTTTCCGATCGTCGATATCAGCGTGGCGTCGCGCGCGCGCGACCTCGCCAGCCTGACCGATATCGCGCGCTACGACCTCGTCCCGACGCTGCATCGGATTTCCGGCGTTTACCGGGTCGAGATGGTTGGCGCGAAATATCGCGAATACGTCGTGCAGCTCGATCCGATCAAGCTGCTGCAGCGCAAGCTCACGCCGTCCGACGTGGCCGCGGGGCTTGCGCATGCGAACGTGATCGAAGCGGCGGGGCGCGTGACGGATGCGCATCGGATGATGCTGGCGGTGGTCAGCACCGACTTGCATGACGCCGATCAGATCGCGGCGCTGCCGATCGCGAGCCTGGGCGGGCAACCGGTTTACGTGCGCGATATCGCGTCCGTCGTCGAGGATATCCGCGAGGACTATATCCGCACTTCATGTGAAAACGGCCCGGCGGTGCTGGTCGGCGTATCGCGCCAGCCCGACGGCAGCACGATCGAAATATCCTCGACGGTGCACGGGATTTTGAGGAATTTCCGCGCGCGTTACCCGGACGCGAAATTCTCGCTCTCGTACGATCAGGCCGGACTGGTCGCCGAATCGGTGAAGAGCGTGCGCGACGCGATCGTGATCGGCCTTGCGCTCGCGGTTGCGGTGGTTTTCGGCTTTACGATGAGCGCGGCCAGCGCCGTAATCGCCGCCATCGTCGTGCCCTGCACGATCGCCATCACCTTCGCGCTGATGGCCGCGACGGGCATGACGTTCAACATGATGACGCTGGGCGGCCTCGCCGCGGGCATCGGCCTGTTTATCGATGACGCGATCGTCGTGATCGAGGCGGTGCATCGCGCGCATGCCGAAAACCGCGATCCGGCGGCGGCGGTCGCGGCGGCGATCGGCGAATTGGGCCGTCCGCTGATCGCGTCGACGGCGACGGTCGTGGTCGTGTTTGCGCCGCTGATTTTCCTGACCGGCGTGACCGGCGTTTTCTTCCGCGCGCTGGCCTTGACGCTGGGCGGCGGCCTGCTGGTGTCGCTCGCGCTCGCGCTTTACTTCACGCCGGCGCTGGAGTCGCTACTGCAATCGCTGCGGCGTCCCGCACATGCTCCCGGCCGGATTTTCGAGGGGATACGATCGCTGTATGTCGCGAGCCTCAGGCCCTTCATGCGCGCGCCGGCGCTTGGATTGATCGCGGCGCTCGCATCGATCGGCGCGGCTTATATGTTGTATCGCGCCGTCGGGGTCGATTATCTCCCGGCGATGGACGAAGGCGCCTTCGTGCTCGATTACGCGACGCCGCCGGAAAGCACGCTGCACGACACCGACGCGCTGGTTCACAAGATCACCGCCGTGTTGCGAGCGACGCCCGAAGTCGTCGCCTATTCGCGGCGGACCGGCACGCAGCTCGGCTTCTTCCTCACCGAATCGAACCGGGGCGACATGTCGATTCGCCTCACGTCGCATCGCACCCGCGGCATCAATGCGATTATCGATTCGGTGCGCGCGCGGATACTGGCGACGGTGCCGGGCGTGCGCGTCGAGTTCTCGCAGGTGTTGCAGGATTTGATCGGCGATCTGTCCGGCACGCCGGAGCCGGTCGAAGTGAAAGTGTTTGGCGCCGATCAGGCGTCGATCGAAGCGACGGCGCGCAAAATCGCCGATCTGATCCGGCCGCTTCCGGGGATCGTCGACGTCTTTAACGGCCTCACCGAAAGCCTGCCCGAGCAGGAAATTCTGGTGGACGAGGCGGTCGCGGAGCGCTACGGACTGAATCCCGACGACATCCGGACGCAGCTCAGGGCGGCGGTGCGGGGCACGGTCGCGACCTATCTGCGCGTCGGCGACCAGTTGCGCGGCGTGCGTGTCCGCTATCCCGACGAATATCACACCGATCTCGCCGCGCTTTCGCGGATCATGCTGCAAACGCCGGGCGGCGGACGCGCGCCGTTGTCCAATCTGGTCACGATGCGCTGGCTCGGCAAGAGCGTCGAACTCGACCGCGAGCGGCTGCGTCCGGTCGTGCACGTCACCGCGCGCGTCGAGGGGATCGATCTCGGCACGGCGATCGGCGAGGTCAAGGCGCGGCTGCGCGGATTGACGCTGCCGGCCGGCGTGACGCTCGAATACGGCGGACTGTACGCGCAGCAGCAGAAGGCGTTTCATCAATTGTCGCTGGTGCTGCTCGCCGGCGTGATCGCAACCTTCATCATCCTGCTCTGGGAATTCGCCCGCTTCGCGCCCGCGATCGCGGTGCTGGCGGGCGCCGCGTCGTGTCTCGCCGGCAGTTTCGCGGCGCTGATGCTGGCGGGTGTGACGCTTAATATTTCGTCCTTCATGGGCCTGATCATGGTGATCGGAATCTCGGCTAAAAACGGAATTCTGCTGCTCGATCATGCCGAGCGCGATCTGACCGCCGGGGTCGAGCCGAGGATCGCGTTGGTGACGGCCGCGCGGATGCGGCTCAGGCCGATTCTGATGACCACGCTGGCGACGATCGCGGGGCTGGCGCCGCTCGCGCTCGGGCTGGGGGCGGGCGCCAAGATTCAGCAGCCGCTCGCGCTGGCCGTGATCGGCGGCCTTGCCGTTTCGCTGATGTTGGCGACGCCGGTCGCGGTCGGAGTGTTCCTGATGAGCCATCCGCGGGCATGGGACGCGCCGAATGGCGATCGCTCGCTCGGCGGCTAGGCGCCGGGACGGCGATTCATTCGGCTGCGCCGTTTACCGCGAAGCCGCCAACCCATATCGTAATTGACGTGAAGGCGGTGGAAGCGACGCTGGAAATTAAAAACCGTTTGGGACTCCATCTGCGGGCGGCTTCGGTGCTCGCGCAGACGGCCAAACAATTTGAATCCGCGATCACTTTGCGGATTGGCGAGCATGAGGCGAATGCGCGCAGCGTGACGCAATTGATCATGCTCGGCGCCGCGCAGGGCGCGAAGGTAAAAGTGGCGATCGAAGGCTCCGACGCGGCCGCGGCGGCCGGCGCGATCCGGAATTTGTTCGAGGACGGATTCGGCGAGGATTGAGCGCCGAATTGGGCCGCGCCTGAGCGCTCGAATCTTGACCGAACCATTAAATATCATTATAGAACTGGATTCGTATTTTAAGATTCAGGAGATTTTTCGCCGGGCCGCGCGGCTCGGCGATTTCATACTTGGAGCAGTTGCGCATCGCCCGCCAAAAGCTCGGCCTCTCATCCCGCGACGCGGCTTTCCGCCCGCGCCAGCATCGCTAATCGCTACCTTCCCAAGGAGCTAACTGTTAATGCCGCTCAAAGAATTTCTGTTTACGTCGGAATCGGTCAACGAAGGCCATCCCGACAAAATGTGCGATCAGATTTCCGACGCGGTGCTCGACGCGCTGATTGCCGAAGATCCGAACTCGCGCGTCGCGCTCGAAACCCTGGTCAAGACCGGCCTGATCGTGATGGCCGGAGAGATCACGTCGCGGCATCAGCCCGATTACGTGAAAATCGCGCGCGATACCGCTGTCAAAATCGGCTACGACAACGACGATACCGGCTTCAACGGCAGGATGTGCACGGTGATGACCGCGATCGAGCCGCAGTCCGTGGACATTTCGCAGGGCGTCACCGAAGGCGAGGGCCTGTTCAAGGAGCAGGGCGCCGGCGATCAGGGGCTGATGTTCGGCTTCGCCTGCGACGAAACGCCCGAAATGATGCCGTTGCCGATTTCGCTGGCGCATCGCCTGATGGAGAACCTGACCGCGTTGCGCAAGGAGAAGAAACTCAACTTTCTCCGTCCGGACGGCAAGAGCCAGGTCACCGTGCGCTACGTTGACGGACGGCCGGTCGCCGTTGACGCGGTCGTCATTTCGACGCAGCACAGTCCCGACGCCAGTCACGGCCAGATTCGCGAAGCGATAATCGAAAAGCTGATCAAGCCGACGATTCCCGCGCATTTCATGAGCAAATCGACGACGATTCACGTCAATCCGACGGGCAGCTTCGTGATCGGCGGTCCGCACGGCGACTGCGGCCTGACCGGGCGCAAGATTATCGTCGATACCTACGGCGGCTACGGCCGGCACGGCGGCGGCGCTTTTTCGGGCAAGGATCCGAGCAAGGTCGATCGCTCGGCCTGCTATATGGCCCGTTATGTCGCGAAAAACGTGGTCGCGGCGGGGCTCGCCCGCAAGTGCGAAATTCAGGTCGCCTATGCGATCGGCGTCGCCGAGCCGGTTTCGATTTTGATCGACACTTTCGACACCGGCGCGGTTCCCGATCACAAACTCTCGACCACCCTGCGGGAATTGTTTGATTTCCGGCCCGCCGGAATTATCCGCACGTTGCAGCTCAAGCGACCGATCTATCAGCCCACCGCCGCCTATGGCCATTTCGGCCGGCCGGCGGAAAACGGCCTGTTTCCGTGGGAAAAGACCGATATGGCCGATCAACTCCGCGCGGCTTTCGGACTAGGCTCGGGCCGTTGAGCGATCTTCAGGAGAAAATGCAGATGGCATCCGCGAAAAGCGCCGAACACGACGTGCGCGACCTCGGCCTTGCCGAGATCGGCCGCAAGCGTATCGAATGGGCGGACCGGCAGATGCCGGTGCTGCGCAATATCCGCGGACGCTTCGCCAGGGAACAACCGCTCAAGGGCCAGCGGCTCGGCGCGTGCCTGCATATCACTTGCGAAACCGCGAACCTGTTGCGCGCGCTCAAAGCCGGCGGCGCCGAAGTTTTCTGCTGCGCGAGCAATCCCCTTTCGACGCAGGACGACGTCGCGGCGGCGCTGGTTGCGGCGTACGGAATTCCCGCCTACGCGATTCATGACGAGGATCGCGACACCTATTACGGCCATCTCCGCGCCGTCCTGAACCGCCGTCCGACGATCACGATGGACGACGGCGCCGACCTCGTGAGCCTGCTTCACACCGAATTCCGCGAACAGGCGACCGAAGTCCGGGCAAGCATGGAGGAGACCACCACGGGCGTGATTCGGCTGCGCGCGATGGAACAGGACGGCGCGCTCAAGATTCCCGTGGTCGCGGTTAACGACGCTCAGACCAAGCATCTGTTCGACAACCGCTATGGCACCGGCCAGTCCACGATGGACGGCGTGATCCGCGCGACCGGCGTCTTGATCGCCGGGTCGGTCGTTGTCGTCGCGGGCTACGGATGGTGCGGGCGGGGAATCGCGGCGCGCGCCCGCGGACTCGGAGCCGACGTTATCGTCACCGAAGTCGATCCGGTGCGGGCGCTGGAGGCCGCGATGGACGGCTTGCGCGTGATGCCGATGGTCGAGGCGGCGCAGATCGGCGACATCTTCATCAGCGCGACCGGCGATCGCTCGGTGCTCAATCCCTCCCACTTCAATCTGATGAAGGACGGGGCGATTCTCTGCAATTCCGGCCACTTCGACGTCGAGATCGATATCGCCTACCTGAACGATTCGGCGAAGAAGATCGATCGCAACGTGACCAATCATGTTGACGCCTACCTGCTCGCCAACGGCCATACGCTGTTCATCCTTGGCCAGGGCCGGCTGGTTAACCTGGCCTGCGCCGAGGGCCATCCCGCGCAGGTGATGGACATGAG
>JAJZAI010000087.1 GCA_021799495.1 Deltaproteobacteria bacterium | reverse complement strand
AGCGGAGCGACCAAAAAGCAAACGCCGCCAACAGCCGTACCGCGCCGCGAATCGCTGTGATTGATTCCGGACGGCGCTCGACCACGAATCGCGCGTTTTTATTCAGAAGAGACGGATACGGCCGCGCGGCGGCGGACGATCTCGAACAACGCGACGGCGGCGGCCACCGAAACGTTCAGCGAATCGATTCGCCCGCGCATCGGAATCCGCGCGACGAAATCGGCCCGCTTGCGCACAATCTCGCGCACGCCGGCGCCTTCCGAACCGACCACGAACGCGAGCCGCCGCGCCGCGTCCAGCGCGTAGATATCGGTAGCGCCGTCCGGCGCCAGGGCGGCAATCCAATATCCGGCGCGTTTGAGCAATTCCAGCGCTTGGGCGACATTCCCGCAGCGCGCGATCGGCAGATGCGTCCACGCGCCCGCCGACGCTTTGATGGCGGCGGGCGTTACCCCCACGGTGCGGTCGCGGGCCACAATCACGCCGCCCGCCCCGGCGCATTCCGCCGATCGGATAATCGCGCCCAGATTGCGCGGATCGGTCACTCCGTCAACGATCACCAACGGATCGCGGCCGGCGGCGAGCAGATCTTCGAGCGCGGCATATTGGTATTCCCGAATCAGCGCGACGACACCCTGATGCCGCGCTTCCGAACCCGCCATCTGTGCGAGTGCTTCGGCGTCGGCAGCAACGATCGCGGCGCCGGCCTTGCGCACCGCGTCGATTTCGACTGCAAAGCGCATTTCGCCGCCCTTTTTGACGTAAAGCGTGCGTACGGCGCCTGGCGCCGCCGCAATCAATTCGCGCACCGGTTCCGCGCCGAAAATCAGGTCATTCCGCGTCCGCTCGCGATGCGTGAAGGGGCCGGAGCCGCGCCGGCCATGCGGCGGCGCCGGATGCGGCGGCGCGGCAATTTCGCCGCCAGTTTGCCGAACCCCGCCGTTAATCGCGCGGGAAGCGCGCGTCCGGCGAAAATCGTTTCGCTTTTTCATAGCCGCGGAATCATCAGGAGCGTGGCGCGGCGTTTCATGGAGCCGGCCGCCCGTCGGTCTCTTGCGCATCGTTTGGGAATTGTAGCGGCCCAGGCGCGGGAGAGCATCAGGTGCCAAACGGCGCTCGGCCGGGCCACGGAAAATCTTTGCTCCGCGCGCGCTGTTGAGATTTTCTTTGCGAAACCCAGCGCTTAAACTGAAACGGCTGGGAGGGACCTCCGTCTAACCATTCGGATGATCCGGACGAAAATAATCGACCGCTACGTTATGGCCGAAGTCGCCGTCCCCTTCCTGTTTGGCGTCTTGTTGCTTACTTTCGCTCTGGTCACCGGAAGACTGCTCAAACTGACCGAAATGGTGGTTAACCGCGGCGTGACGCTCGCGGACGTCGCCGGCCTGCTCGGATTCATCATGCCGGCTTTTCTCGAACTGACCTTTCCGATGGCCGTTTTGATCGGCGTGCTGATGGGGTTCGGACGGATGTCGGGCGATCGCGAAATTATCGCGGCGCGCGCGTGCGGCATCAGCCTGTACCGAATCTCGGCGCCGGTCTTTGGATTCGCCATCGTGGTCTGGGCGCTGTCGAGCTGGCTCGCTTTTTCGGTCCGGCCCTGGGCTAACGAACATTTGCGCGAGCGGCTATTCGCGCTGACGCAAACCCGCTCGACCGCCGGCCTGAAGGACAAAGTCTTCAATCGCAATCTGCCCGGATTGGTGATTTACGTCGATCATATTTCGCCGCGCGACGGCATGCTGCACGGCGTGTTGATTTCCGACGCGCGCAATCCGCCGGCCCAGAACACGGTGATCGCGCGCACCGGAAAAATCGTTCCCGACCGCACCAATCAATCGATTCTGGTCAGGCTTTACGACGGTTCGATGTTTGGAGTGGAAGCGCGGGGCGCGTCAAGCCATCTGACGCGTTTCAAAATTTACGACCTGAACGTCCGGCCCGACGCCGATTTGGAAACCCAGAGACGCGACGCCGACGAATTAAGCTACGGCGAACTCGACGCCCGAATTGCGGCGGCGCGCGCGGCCGGCGAACCCGACTTTCTCGCCGAAACCGAGATGGCGAGCAAATTCACGCTGCCGGTCACGACGATTCTTTTCGCCGCAATCGGCATCCCGCTGGGACTGAAGCCGGCCCGCGGCGGACAGGGCGAACGATTCGGCGTGGCGATTGCGCTTTTTTTCATCTACTACTCGCTGATGCGCGCCGGCGAAGGCCTTGCGCAACGCGGCCGTTTGAACGCCTTCGCCGCCATGAGCATCCCGGACATCGTGTTTACGGCGCTCGCGCTGGTCCTGTTCCTTCGCAGCGCGGCCGACCGCGGCGATCAGGGGCGCGGACTCACCGATATGCTTTGGCAATGGTTCGAGCGCATCGGGCATGCGCGGGAGGCGGCATGAACGACCGGCCGCGCCTCTCGCCGACGATGGATCGCTTTCTCGCGACCCAGTTCTTTGGGCCGTTTCTCGTATGCCTGGGCGCGTTCACGATCGCCTACCTGCTCGGCGACGCCTTCGATCGCTTCAAAGACCTGATCCGTTACGGCGGCTTTGGAATAATCGGACTCGAGTATTTCGTGCTCAAGGTGCCGATGATCGTCTCGCAATTGCTGCCGGTCGCCTGTCTGGCCGGCGTATTGCTCGGCTTCGCCCTGCTCAACCGCTCCGGCGAGGTGCTGGCCTGCCAGCAGCTTGGCATCAGCCGGCTCGAAATGGCGATACCAGTGCTGGTGGTCGCGATCGGAATATCGATTTTCAACTTCGCGATCAGCGAGGGCGTCGTGCCGCAATCGATGCGCAAGGCGCGTTATCTTTACGAGGTGACGCTCAAAAAACGTCAAGTTCGCGGCGTATTCTTCGCCCAACGAACCTGGGTGCGAACCCGCGATGGTTTTCTTTCAGCCAATTCCTACGACCATCGCACCAAGACCATGCGCAACGTCACGCTCTACACGACCGGCGCCGACTTTTCGCTGCACACAATTCTTCGCGCCCATCACGCGTACTGGAACGGCTCCTCCTGGACGGCCGACGACGCCACGCTGCTCACGCTGGACAATCGGGGGCGGGTCTCGAGCGAAGTGC
The DNA here is from genome assembly GCA_021799495.1 of Deltaproteobacteria bacterium. Classification (GTDB taxonomy): domain Bacteria; phylum Desulfobacterota; class Binatia; order Binatales; family Binataceae; genus JADMIL01. Next base: position 253 of record JAJZAI010000087.1, on the reverse strand, counting down.
GGAATTATCGTTTTGCGTCCTCGGTCAAGCCCGCCGACCTCGGTATCGTGATGCTCGATCCGGATGAATTCAGCCTGCGCGAACTCGATCGCTATATCGCCGATCTGCGCAGCAAGGGTCTTGATCCAGGCGGCTATATCGTCAATCGCGACCTGAAATTCGCGATGCCGCTGTCGTGTTTGATCATGGTCGCGCTCGGGATGGCGCTCAGCCTCGATCCTTTGCCGCGCAGCTCCATTCTTGGCCGCAGCTT
>JAJZAI010000063.1 GCA_021799495.1 Deltaproteobacteria bacterium | reverse complement strand
CACCGACTCCTGCTATCCCTCTCCACGGCGTCATCCTTCGGCACCCGCCCAACAGCGGGCGCGAGTTGTGGCTCAACTCACCGGATCTTGACGCCTTTTCACTTTTCCACCAACTCCGCGACAGCAAATGGTCGAGAGTGACGAAGAGTACCTTGGAATTGTCTTGGATCCGATTCGGGTTTGTGCGCGGTACAAGCCGAAGTTCGGAAAGGGAGCAAGAGGTGACGGATTGACTCTTAACGAATTTCAGAAACTGTATCAGGGAGATTCGTTTTACAATTGGTTTGGTCTCGACAATCCGCTTATGTACGCCGCTCACAAGGCTGCTGGAGGAATGACGAGCGTTTATCGACAGATCGGCATCGGATGCGAAGCTCTTTTTCGGCGCGTTCTTCAGGATAGTCTTAGATTGTCAGCGGCGGATGTCCGATGGTCGTATGAAGCACCGGCGCCGGGCGGCAGGTTACGTACGTTATCTCTTGACGGGCGAGTGCCGCTGGACGCTATACGAGCTTCAGCGGCACGAAGGCGGTTTTACGGCTGGATGGCAAAAGCAGCGGAAAAAGTCGGCGTTGACAAAAAAGTGTTCGGTAGCCTCACTGGAGTGGTTTTTGAGGTGCGGCAAGGCTATAAGAGCAAGGATTCGAAGCGTCAAAATGCTGACATTGCCAATGCCGCGACCGCCTACACTAAAGCGTACTTGCCGTGCGCGGTGATCCTTTCTGCGCAAATCGACAATGACATTCTTCTGCGCTACCGCGCAGAGAAATGGGCGGTTTTAACGGGCATTATGGGGACAAACAATCCTCTCATCTCGACTTACGACTTCATGAAAAAGATCGTTGGCTACGATTTAGCCGCTTTTTTCGAACGAAATAGCAAAACACTGAGAGCGGAGATCGATGCGGTTCTCCGTGCGCTTCTTGCACCGGAGGCAACATGACAAGCACACTCAGCGCAAACCTGAAACAGCGCGCAGACTATACGCATAAGCACAATCTGCGAACCGGAAGGCATGGTTGGCTGAGGCTTACGCCGGCGTACTCGGTCAAAATGGTTGAAGAATTAATTGGTGCTATGGAACGCCCCGCATGTGTCCTCGATCCGTTTTGTGGAACCGCGACGACGGGTTTGAGTGCAGCGTACCATGGCCATTCAGCAGTCACGACGGAGATAAACCCGTTTTTGGTTTGGTTGGGCCGGGCTAAAACTGCACGATATTCGCACCGGGATATCCTTCGCGCGCGTGACGCGTGCGTGGCGGCGCTTTCTTTGGTCAAACGAGGGAAGATATCGCCGGCCCTTGAGCCTCCAATTCACAACATTGGTCGATGGTGGACACCGGAGTCGCTCAAGTTTCTGCGCACGTTGAACGCGGCTATCGATGAAACGACCGCGCAAGGCACTTCTGAGCGCACATTGCTTCGGGTGGCGTTCTGCCGGACTTTGATCAGCCTTTCGAACGCTGCGTTTAATCATCAATCGATGTCCTTCAAAACCGAAGGTGTGCAGTTTGCGTTAGCTATAGCCACCGACCAGTGCGGAATGTTTGAGGACGATGTCCGGTTTGTGCTGTGTGGCGCAGAAGAGAATCCTACCGGTTCATGCGCAGTTATTGAGGGAGACGCGCGCGACCTCCCACAGGTTCTGAAAACGCGCTTCGAACTTGTAATTACTTCGCCTCCTTATGCGAACCGCATGTCTTACATCCGCGAGTTGCGCCCCTATATGTACTGGCTCGGATTCCTTGTGAACGGGCGTGACGCAGGAGAGCTGGACTGGGTCTCAATCGGGGGTACCTGGGGAGTGGCGACGAGTCGGTTGACGGAGTGGAAGCCGCGTACGCAATGCCATTGCGGCAAGAAGCTGAACGAGATACTCGAGCGAATATCTCACCAGGAAAATGCGAACGGTGTCTTGCTGGCTAACTATGTTGCCAAATATTTCGAAGATATATGGATGCACTTGGAAGGGTTGAGAGCGGTTTTATCAAAAGGCGCGCGCATACATTACATAGTAGGAAATTCAACATTCTATGGAGTTCTTCTTCCAGTGGAAGAATTCTACGCGGACATGATGCGCACGCTCGGGTTTGAAGACGTACAAATCCGGCCGGTGAGAAAACGGAACTCAAAAAAAGAACTCATTGAGTTCGACGTGTCCGCTTGTTGGCGAGCCGCTATTTAACTCTTGAAATTTGTTGCCGGTAGCCTGCACCACCCCGTCGGGCTGCCCGGACCCACGCATGCCATAGCCCTGTTCGTCATCGACGGCCGGTTTAACGGGCTGCGGGCGGATGCTGGCTGTGCCTTCATTGACAAGGGGATTATCCGAGACTTGACACTAGCGGCTATCGTGCGTCTAAAATACAAATGCGCGATAGTGCAGGGGAACAATGGAACCGGACTTTTACCGCCGCCTTCTCAAGACGGCATGGCGCCTTACCGGCCAATCCGCGTTTGTCCGGAGCGGCGCCCTCTGGTCACCGTTTCCACTGTTAGTTTCCGTGGTTTTCCTAGCGTTTATTGTTGCGTTTCTTTTTGTTTTCGCTCGTACGTCCGTAACGACTGGAACGCGCGCCCTCACGTGGGAACTTTTGCGAGCGACGTTCTGGGCATTTGTCGCTGGGTTCGCTGCGTTAATAATTGCCTTCGGTTCTACCTTTCTCTTCGAGGCAATCGTCTACGCGCCTTCAGTTGTGATGCAACAAGCGGCTGAAAATCCGTTGTGGGAAGTGCGCGAGCGGTATTGGACCTCGGGTGTAAAGTTAGGCCAAACCTTTAGGACTATTTGTGCTGAGGGGCCAATCCGCATCATGGACGCACCTGATTGCGTCCCTGAAAGTGCGTATCTATATGGTTTTCTTCGGAGTGTTGCACAAACGGAAGGCTGCACGATTGCGAACGACCAACAAGATTTGAATCGCCAGCCGGATGTTGATCGGCCTGCGCATTTCCGGGCCGGTATCACTATCCATGCATCGCCATCTCATCGTATGGAAGCAGACCAAATGTTGATGGTTTTGAATTCGATGGCACCCCCAACGGGCTGGCATTTTGAAAGAGGCTCGGGAATGCTGAAGGGCACTAAGCCGGGGACAATAATTGCGATCGAACTTGGCCGGACATTGCGCCTGCCCTAACCTGTTATTTTGTAATGTGGATGCATTTTCCGATGATACTCGCCACACTTCCGGCAATAGAAATGCGGATCATCAAATACTGAGGACGATTCCTTGAGCAATCCTTCGATAGCGCCATCAAAGGCGTTTTCTGGAATCGCCGCATGGAGCACGTCTGGCGCGTCTTCCTGGAGCCGGGCGATCAGTTCGTCGTCCGAAAGGGGAACGCGAGCTGCACGGCTTGAGCGTCGTCCTGTCTTGCGCGCCATATCGTTCGCTCCGGCAGCGCCAGTTGCCGCTGCCTGCTGGTTGTCTTTGGCTGAGGCCGTCGCCAGCGCGGCGTCCTCAGCATCCTGCTATGATCGCGTCAAAAATATCAGCGTTTTTGCGATTGTTAAATCGGAACGAGAACTCGTTCAAATAAAGCGGAAGGTACTTGGCCGACACCTTGTGATAGTTGCCGATGATTCCGCGCTTCAAGAGGCTCCAGAACGATTCGATCGTTTGCGTGTGAACCTTGCCGCGCACGTATTCGTGTTGACCGTGCTGGATGCTTTCGTGCGGCACGCCTTCCTTGCGCAGATTCCGGTAATGATGGGATTCATCTGTCGCGACCAGCGAAACGTCTTTCGACACGACCTTTCGGACAAATTCAGCCCGGGTCTTCTCCGTGTGAAAGCCGATGTCTTCGATCATCTGGCAGACGATATTGCCTTTGCGAGCAATCGCGCCCATGACTTCGATCTTGCCGGACGCATATGGCCCTGCGCTGTGGCTCCGCTGATGGTAGTGGCGGTTCTTGTCGCGACCGCCGATGAAGGTTTCATCAATTTCGATTTCGCCCATCAGCTTCGGCAGTTCTTCGTCCTTCATTGCGGCGCGGATGCGCGTGCACATATACCAAGCCGTCTCGTAGGAGCCGGTGCCGAGCATCCGGTGGATTTGATGGGCGCTCATCCCCTTCTTGCTGTGGAGCATCAGGAAGATCGCGCGGAACCATTCGCGGAGCGGATAGTTCGTGTTCTCAAAAACGGTCTTCGTGATTACCGAGAAGCGATAACCGTTCTTCTTGCTGCAACCAACGATCTTGCCGGTCTTGCTGTCGAGCCGTTCAGCGCCGCTTTTGCACAGCCAGTGAAAGGGGCGCGCCTTGAGTGTATAGACCCTCTTGTTGCCGCAGCGCGGGCAAGTGACGCCGTTCGGCCAGCGCCGCTTAGCCAGAAAAGCCTTGCAGGCTTCTTCGTCGGGAAAGCGCTTGAGCAGGTCGCGGAACGTCATCTGCTTCACCGTATTCATGGAGAAAAATATAGCGATTATGCGGACTGGTGTCAAGTACCGGATAATCCCCATTGACAAAAGCGAAGAAAGAGCGAAAATCGATGGGTGCGAAAGGTTGGCGACAGCCCGAAACTCCCGATCGTCGAGCGCGATTCAGGCGGACTCGCGCCCATCCGCGACGTCGAATTCATCACGATGCCCGTCAAGCAGATACTCAACCGCTGCTCCAACCCCAACCTGCGCTTCCGATGGACGATCAACCCCTATCGCGGATGCGAATTCGGATGCGTCTATTGCTACGCCCGCTACACCCATGAATTCCTGGAACTGCGCGACCCGCTCGACTTCGAACGGCGCATCTTCGTGAAGGAACGCGCCGCCGAGGCGCTCGCCCGCAACTTCGCCCATACCGCCGTCGGCGCCAGCCAGATCGCGCTCGGCACCGCCACCGATCCTTATCAGCCCGCCGAACGGCGCTTCGGCCTGACCCGCGCGATGCTCGCGGTGATGGCGCGGCTGAGCGGCCTCGATCTCTCAATCACCACCAAGTCGGGCCTGATCGTGCGCGACCTCGACCTGCTTGGCGAAATCAACGCGCGCTCGCGCCTTTCGGTCAATTTCTCGCTGATCACGCTCGACCGCCGCTTGCAGCGCACGCTCGAACCGCGCGCCCCGCGTCCGTCGATCCGGCTCGGCGCGCTGGCGCGGCTCGCCGCCGCCGGAATCCGCTGCAACGTCCTGATGATGCCGATGATACCGGGGATAACCGACGACCCGCGCGGCGTGGAGGCGGTGATGCGGGCGGCGCGGCGGGCGGGCGCCGCCAACGTGTGGCATCGCGCGCTTTTCCTCAAGCCGGCGGCGGCGCGCCGCTTTATCCCGTTCGTCCGCGAGAAGTTCCCGGCGCTCGCCGCGCGCTTCGAGGATTACTACGGCTGCTCTGCCTACGCACCGCGCGCCTACGACGAACGGCTCAACGCGCTTTTCGCCACGCTCAAGCGGCGCTGTGGTTTCGACGCGGAAGTCTCGCGCGACACGAGCCGCTCTCCTGCCGCGCCGCCTGACGGAATCGCGCAGCGGCAGCTCATGCTCGGCGCCGCGCCGGATGGCGCCGCGGGGCGCCATTAGCCATGTTTGGTAATGTCAGGAAAGATGGTGCGCGGGGCGGGACTTGAACCCGCACGGTATTTCTACCACGAGCCCCTCAAACTCGCGTGTCTGCCTGTTCCACCACCCGCGCTTGCGTCGAAAAACCCGTCGCCGGAGGCGTCGCTATTTGAGCGGCGACGCCGGATTGCCGGCCGGAGCGGGAGCGCCGCTCGCCGGGCTCGAAGTGGCGCCCGCCGGTACGGCCGGGGCGCCCGGTTTGGCGCCAAATGGCGCCGCATGGATCGGTATCGATCCGGTCGTGAAGATGCTGCCGGTCATCCGCCGTGTCGATGCGTACGCTAGATAAAGCGAGGTTGCGGCGAAGATAGCCGCAAACGCCCACGTCAGTCGAAACAGCACGCCGCCCGCGCCGCTCGATCCGAAATTGGTCTGGCTGGCGCCGCCGAACACCGCGCCGACCTCCGCGCCCTTGCCCCGTTGCAGCAGCACGACCACGACGATCGCGATGCTGACGGTCACATGTATGGCGACTACCGCCGTTACCATTATCGACTGATTTCCTGCCGAATTTGTCTTTGGCCCGTTATTTCGCGATTTGCCAGCGACGCCGTACGACCGCTTCAGGCTCTCCCGGAAGATGCGATGCGCGCGAACGAGTCAGCCTTTAAGCTTGCCCCGCCGACCAAAGCCCCGTCAATATCCGGTTTCGCCATCAAAGAGTCAACATTGTCGGGCGTGACGCTGCCGCCGTACAGGATGGGCAGTTCGTCTGCCGTCGCGGCGCCGAAACGATCGCGCAGGGTGTCGCGGATCGCGCCATGGACGACTGCGGCCTGCTCGGGCGTAGCATTGCGGCCAGTGCCGATCGCCCATACCGGCTCGTATGCGATTACCACGCGCTTCGCGCTATCGGCGGCTATTCCTGCCAATCCCGCTTGCAATTGCCGCAGCACGACGCCGAGCGTGTCGCCGCGATCGCGTTCGCCGGCAGTCTCGCCCACGCACAGAATCGGCGCAAGGCGCGCGGCGGCCACTGCGGCTGCACGTTTGCCGACCAGTTCGTCGCTCTCGCTGAAGATGTGCCGGCGTTCGGAATGGCCCACGATAACGTAACTCACGCCAAATGAGCGCAGCATCGCGGCCGACACTTCGCCGGTGAAGGCGCCCTTCTCCTCGAAGTGCATGTTCTGCGCGCCGAGCGCGATCGATGATCCGGCGAGCGCCTGCGCCGCCGCCGCCAGCACCGGAAAGGCCGGCGCGACCATCACGTCGCGGTCGCGGGCGAGTCGCGCGGCGAGCGGGTCGAGGAGCGCGCGAATTCCGGCGATCAGCGTCCGGCCCTCGCTCGGCGCAAGATTCATCTTCCAGTTGGCGGCGAACAGCTTTCTTCGCATCGCAAAATCCTGAAAAACGCCCGATGGCGTAGCGGCGCCTTCGCGCGCGGCGGGCGCGTCAGACTTCGAGCGCCTTCACGCCCGGCAGTTCGATTCCTTCGAGATATTCCAGCGTGGCGCCGCCCCCGGTCGAGATGTGGCTGAAACGGGCGGCCCAAGGATGGCCGGCGACGGCCGCGGCCGTATCGCCGCCGCCAATCACGCTCATCACGCCGTCGAGGTTGGCGAGCGCTTCGCCGACGGCGAGGGTGCCGTGGGCGAACTCGGGCGTTTCGAAGAGTCCGAGCGGCCCGTTCCAAACGACCGTCCGGGCGTCGCGGATCCGCGCGACGAAAGCGGCGACGGTCTCCGGCCCGATATCGAGGCCCATCCGGTCAGCCGGGATATGGCGCACTATGGCCACGGTCGGGCCCGGCGCGGGCGCCTCGGCGACGACATGATCCGTCGGCAAAACGATCGCGACGCCGCGTTTGGCGGCCTCGGCGAGCAGGTCGTGGGCAAGGTCGATTTTGTCTTCTTCGACGCGCGATTTGCCGACCGTTTCGTTTTGCGCGCGCAAAAACGTATAGGCCATCGCTCCGCCAATCAGAATCGCGTCAACCTTGGTCAAGAGATTCCGGATGACGCCAATCTTGTCAGATACTTTGGCGCCGCCGAGAATCGCGACGTACGGATGCGCCGGATTTTCAGTCAGCGCCCGTAACGCTTCGAGCTCGCGCAGCATCAGGAAGCCCGCCGCGCGCTCCGCGATAAAGCGCGCGACGCCCGCGGTCGAGACGTGCGCGCGATGGGCCGTGCCGAACGCATCGTTGACGTAGATTTGCTTGCCGCGCGCCAACTCATGCGCGAAATCGCGATCGTTCGCCTCTTCCTCCGGATGGAACCGCAGGTTTTCGAGCAGCAGCGCGCGGCCCAGCGCAAGGTCCGCGATCATCCGGCCGGTGATATCGCCGATGCAATCGGGCGCCAGATTGACCTTGTGCCCGAGCGCGTTGCTCAAATATTCCGCGACCGGCTTGAGGCTAAGGTCAGGAGTGCGTTCCCTGGGCCGCCCCAGATGCGAGCACAGGACCGCCGCGCCGCCCTGCGCCAGAACGTAACGAATCGTATCGAGACTCGCCTCGATACGATTAGGGTCGGTAATCTTTCCGGCTTCGAGCGGTACGTTGAAATCGCATCGCACGAGCGCTTTCTTGCCGTTGAACGCAAGTTCCTTGATCGAACGAATCGCCATCGCCGCAATCGGTTCCTGAACTAATCAGCCGTGACCGAGGTCGCTCGAATCAGGCTTTGGATGCGACGTAGGCGGTGACGTCGGCGAGTCGATTCGAATAGCCCCACTCGTTGTCGTACCATGAAAAAATCTTGACGAGCCGATGGTCGAGCACTTTGGTCAAGGGCGCGTCGAAAATGGAGGAGTGCGGATTGTTGTTGAAATCGATCGAGACGAGCGGCGCGTCGCTGTATTCCAGAATGCCCTTAAGCTCGCCTTCCGAGGCTTTTTTCATCGCGGCGTTGATCGATTTCTCGTCGGCGTCGCGCTCGACCGCCGCGGTCAAATCGACCACCGAGACGTTCGGCGTCGGCACGCGCACGGCGATGCCGTCGAGCTTGCCTTTGAGCGCGGGCAGCACCAGGCCGATCGCCTTGGCGGCGCCGGTCGACGTCGGCACCATCGAGAGCGCCGCCGAACGCGCCCGCCGCAAATCCTTGTGCGGCCCGTCCTGAAGCATCTGATCTTGCGTATAGGCGTGCACGGTGGTCATCAGGCCATGCACGATGCCGAAATTTTCATGCAGCACCTTGGCCACCGGCGCGAGACAGTTAGTGGTGCAGGAGGCGTTGGAGATGACGTCGTGGCGGCGCGGATCGTAGGCGTCCTGATTCACGCCGAGGCAGAGCGTGATGTCCGCGCCGTCGGCGGGCGCGCTGATCACGACCTTGCTGGCGCCGGCGCCAAGATGAAGCGCGGCCTTGTCGCGCGCGGTGAACAGTCCGGTGGATTCGACGACGACTTCGACGCCGAGGCGTTGCCACGGCAGCTTCGCCGGATCGCGTTCGGCCAGAACGGTCAGCGCGCGTCCGTCGAGCATGATCCGATCGCCTTCGGCCTTGACGTTATGGGGCAGCGCGCCGTGAACCGAATCGTACTTGAGCAGATGGGCAAGGGTGGGAGCGTCGGTGATATCGTTAACCGCGACGACTTCGAGATCTTTTTTATTGAGGGCCGCGCGAAAGAACATGCGGCCGATACGGCCGAAGCCGTTGATAGCGATCCGGGTGGCCACCGGTAAAACCCTCCTGGCGAGTGCGCCAAATGGAAATTCTTTTCTCAAGCTACCATAATCGAATCGCGATGCCACGGTTTTGGGCCGCAATTGAAACAATTGGCGCGCGGCGCCGTTCGATCGCAAACATTGGCGGCGATTGAGCGCCGGGAGCGCTATCAGGCGCGCGCCGCCAAAATTGACTGCGGCGAACATGCCGTAAATAATGTTCCTGTTTGGCCGAGGCGCAATGAAAAGCAAGTTAACGCCGGCGTCCGATGATTTAACGGCCGGCGGCGCTCAGGCGCGAAGCGCGAACCGGCGCCATCTAAAAGGGCCGCGAGGTGGAGGAGACGGGTGAACGGCGCTGGCGGTCTGTCAGTGGTGGACCTGCTGCTGGGCACAGGTCCGGTGGTCAAGGCCGTGCTGCTTGCGCTGGCGGGATTTTCGATCGCCAGCTGGGGCATAATCCTCTACAAGCTCGTGCATATCTCGAAGGCGCGCAGAGAATCCGAACGCTTCATCACGATCTTCTGGGAGTCGAAAAATCTCGCCGCGATCCATACCGCGAGCGTCGGCCTGAAGCAGAGTCCGGTCGCGCAGGTGTTCCGCGCCGGCTACCAGGAACTGCTGCAACTGACGCGCGCGAAGCGCCAGGCGGTGGGCGCCGAAGGCGGCTTTTCGACCGATCTCGGCGGCGTCGAGAACGTGACGCGTGCGATGAAGCGGCAGAGCAACGTCGAGCTGGTCAAACTCGAAAAGGGCATCCCGTTTCTTGCGACCACCGCTTCGACGAGTCCATTTGTCGGATTGTTCGGCACGGTGTGGGGCGTGATGACGGCGTTCATGGGATTGTCGGCGGCGCATACGTCGAACATTCAGGCGGTCGCACCGGGCATCGCGGAGGCGCTGATCACGACGGCGTTCGGAATCGTGGTCGCGGTTCCGGCGCAGGTTTACTACAACCACTTTGCGACGCGGGTGCGCGAACTCGCCACCGAGATGGATAATTTCACGTCCGAGTTCCTGAATATCGCCGAGCGTCATTTCCTCTCCTGAGGAGCGTCGAAGGATGGCGTCGGATAGCCCGCAACGCGGACAACTGGCTTCGCAAATCAACGTCACGCCGCTGGTTGACGTGATGCTGGTGCTGCTGATCATCTTCATGGTGACCGCGCCGATCATCCAGCAGGGCGTGCAGGTCAGCCTGCCGCGCGTGAAAGCCGCGGCGCTGCCGGGCAAGGAAGAGCAGTTCGTCGTTTCGATCACGCGCAACCACGAAATTTACCTGAACGACACGCCGATGAGCGCGGCGCAGCTCGGCGAAAAGTTGACGGCGATCGCGGCGGAGCGGCCCGATCGCGAAGTATTCATCCGCGCCGACGAGGCCGTGCCTTACGGCGAAGTGGTGCGCACGATGGCGGCGATCAAGGCGGCGGGAATCGAGAACGTCGGCATGGTGACGGAGATGCCGCCGGCGGAGAGCGAAGCAGCGGGGGCGGGGAACGGCGGATCGGGACGTGGCGGCGCCAGTCCTTAGTCTCGACGATCGGCAGAGCCGCTGGGGCTATGCGGCGGCGATCGTCGTCTCGGCGATTGCGCACGCGGGGTTGATCTACCTGGCGCTATTCATCCTGCCGGAATTTTTACGGTCGCAGGATCTGCCGCCGGTCGCGTACACGGTCAAAATCGTCGATTCGATACCCGCCGGCGATCTTGGAACCCGCTTGCCGGCGATCAATCAGGAGCGCGTGCGCCGGCCCCAACGGCCCCGCCAAACGCATGAGGAGCCGCAGCCGAAACCGGCGCCGACGCCGCCGCCGGTGAATGACCGCAACGCGATCGCGCTCAACGATCTTCATCGCAGTCCGACGCCCACGCCGACCCCGGCGCCGACGCGCGCGGCGACTCCCGCGCCGACCGCGACTCCGCATCCGCGCAGCACCCCGCGGCCCACGCCGCGGCCGACGCCGCGGGCGCGGCCCAAGCCGAAACCAAAGCCGACGCCCAGGCCCAAACCGCGAGCGACGCCGATCGCGATGGCGAAGGCGGCGCCGACGCCCGACGTGAAGCGCGAGCTGGAAAAAGTGCGCGAGCAATTGCTGCGCGAGCATCTCGCGGCGCTGAAAGACAAGACGCATCCGGCGAGCGGTCCGGTGATCGCGGACCGCGAACATCCGGGCGCGGGGATGGGCGTCGGGCCGGGCAACGGCAGCGCGGGGATTCAACAGGACCCGAATTTTCTGCTCTACTACCAGCAGGTGCAGGAGAGTATCAAGAACGCCTGGAGTTTCACGGGCGGAAATCCGGACGCGACCGCGACGGTCGAGTTCGGCGTGAACCCGGACGGCAAACTCAATTCGATCAAGGTGATTCAGAGTTCGCGCGATCCCGCGTTCGACGACTCGGTGGTGCGCGCGATTCGCGGCGCCAGCCCATTTCCGCCGCCGCCCGATAAATACCGGCAGCAATTCGCCGCGGGCGTCGAGGCGGTCTTCAAGCTGAGCGATCTGAAAGCGGGCGCGCCGAGCGATTAGCAGGCGTTGCGGCGGAAGGTGGAGGAGGCAGCGATGGAAAGCATGGCGGCGCCGGAAAAACCCGGAATCTGCGTACAGGCGCGCGGATGATGAAGTCCGTAATGAAGATGTTATTCGCCGCGGCGACGCTGACGCTCGCGCTCGCGCCGACGGCCGCGCTGGCTCAAATCCGGTTCGATATCAGCAAGGTGCCGACGGCGGCGCCGATCGCGGTCTCGGCGCTGAAGAACCTCGCCGGCGACGACGACCACTCGGTCTCGGCGGAATTCGACCGGGTGCTGATGCGCGACCTGAAACTGTCGAGCTACTTTCGCATCATCAGTCCGAAATCCTATATCGAGGACGCGCAAAACTCGGGCTACGATATCGGCCAGTTCAATTTCAGCGACTGGAGCTCGCTGGGCGCGGATTTCCTGGTCAAGGGCGCGGTCAAGGCGAGCGGCGATTCGATTATGGTCGAGGCGCTGCTCTTCGACGTGCCGCAACAGCGCCGGATAATGGGCAAGCGCTTCACCGGCGGGCTGGGCGACGTGGGCGAGATGGCGCGGCGGTTCGCCGACGCAGTGCTGCAAGCGGCGACGGGGGTGCGTGGGCCGTTCGATTCGAAGCTGGCGTTCGTTTCGACGCGCGGCGGGCGCTTCAAGGAAATCTATACGGCGTGGCTTGACGGCGGCGATCTGTTCCGCGTCACCGACAATCCGACGATCAATCTGTTTCCCGGTTTCGACGGCGGCGCGCGGCATCTGCTGTACCTCTCGTACAAGACCTACGCGCCGGTGCTCTATCTGGTCGATCTTTCGCGCAAGGTGGAGACTCCGATTGCGCCGGGCCTTGGCCAGGCGGTGGGCGGCGCGCTCACGCCGGACGGGCGGATCGTCGCGGCCTATTCGCGCGGCGGCCACACCAATCTTTATCTGCTGGATTCGTCGGGCGGCGAGCTTCGGGCGCTGACGCAAAATCGCGCGATCAACGTAAGCCCGTCGGTCTGCGCCAACGGATCGGAGATGGCGTTCACCTCGGATCGCTCGGGCACGCCGCAGATTTACGTGGAAAGCCTTGACGGCGGCGACGCGCGGCGCGTGACTTATCAGGGTTCGTACAACACCGCGCCGGCGTTTTCGCCCGATTGCAAAAAAATCGCGTACGAAAGCCGCGATGGCGGCCGTTTCCAGATTTTCACGATCGATGCGGGTGGCGGCGACGCGCGCCAGCTCACCGTGTCGGGATCGAACGAGTCGCCGGCCTGGTCGCCCGACGGACGCTATATCGCATTTGGATCGACCCGCGGCGGGCGTTCGAGGATTTACCTCATGCGCGCGCTCGACGGTTACGTAATCGCACCCTTAACAGAAGGAGAAGGAAATGATTCGAACCCATCGTGGTCGGGATGGCTGGGCGATTGAACTCGGCGCGCTGACCCGGGCCGCCGGCGTGGCGCTGGTGGTGGCGGCGCTCGCTTTGGGCGGATGCTCGTCGAAGAAGAACGGGGCCGCAGGCGCCAACGGCGCGAACGGCAGCCAACTGGGCGAGAACGGGATGGGCGCGGGCGGCGGCAGCTCGCTGGCGCAGGCGCAGAACGGCACGCTCGGCAGCGGCGCGCAGGGCCCCCTCAGCGATATTCATTTCGACTACAACGATTCGACCATCCGCGGCCAGGACGGCGAAATTCTGAAGTCCAACGCGCAATGGCTGCAGAGCCATCCGAACAGCCGCGTGCAGATCGAGGGGCATTGCGACGATCGCGGCTCGGAGGAATACAATATCGCTCTCGGCGCGCGGCGCGCGCAGGCGGCCAAGGATTATTTGAGCACGCTCGGGATCGCCGGCGACCGCATGTCCACGATTAGCTACGGCAAGGAGTTGCCCCTTTGCAGCGAGGAAACCGAAGATTGCTGGGCGCAGAACCGCCGCGACCATTTCGTCGTATCGCAATGACGGAGGCGGCGATGAAATCGTGGCGCCGGCGCTGGGCCGCGCGGATCTGCGCGATCGCGGCGGCGGCGGCGCTGGCCGGATGCGCGGCGCCGTCGGACGTGCAGCAATTGCAGGAGAGCGATTCGTCGCTGCGTGGAATGGTCGCGACCGACCGCCAGCAGATCGGCGATTTGCAGGAGCAGGTGAATCGCCTCAACGACCAACTGGTCGAGATGCGGCATAACGGCGGCGCGGGCAAAAGCCCGTTGAACGCGCGGGTCGCGCGGCTGGAGCAGGAGGTCGCGGCGCTCAAGCAGGCGCAGGCGCCGGCGGTTCCTGTAGCTCCGGGCGTTCCTGGCGCGCCGGGAGCGAGCGTGGGCGGAGCGCCGCCGATCGGCGCGCCGATGGTCCCGCCGGGCGGAGCGGACGCGGCTGACAGCGCCGGCTCCGCCGCCGCGCCGCCCGCGGCGAATCCGCCGCCGGCGGCGGTTCCGGAGGCGGCCGCGCCGTCATGGCGCGAATCGCTTGGGCATGAAATGGCGGCGGCGCGTTCAAGCAGCGACGGCGGCGCGGGCCTGTATCGCGCGGGATTGTCGGACATGCAGCAGGGGAATTACGCCGACGCGCTGGCGAAGTTCCAGGGCCTGCAGCGGCGCTATCCAAAATCGGAATTGAGCGAGCCGGCCGAATACTTTTCCGCGGTCGCGCTCAATGAGATGGGCAAGTACGATCAGGCGATTCTGCAGTACAACGATCTGGCGATGCGCTTTCCGAGCGGCCGTTTCGCGGCGGCGTCGCTGTTGGGCGAGGCGCAGGCGTTCATGAAGATTAACGATCGGATCGACGCGCGCCTGACGCTGCAAAAGCTCCTCAACGATCATCCGGATTCGCCGCAGGCGCCGCCGGCGCGCTCGATGCTGGCGTCGCTGGCGAATGGGTGAGCGCGCGCCGGATTACCCGATGACGGGCGCGGGAAGACAGGCGATGGCGGCGCGGACGCGGCGCAAGGCGGCGGCGCGATGGAAATAATCCGCGACCTTGCCGCGCTCAAGCCGCATCCGTGGCCGGTGGTGGCGCTGGGCAACTTCGACGGCGTGCATATGGGCCATCAGGAGATCCTGCGCACGGCGATCGGGCTGGCGCGGCCGCGCCGGGGCGCTGCGTTCGCGCTGACCTTCGATCCGAATCCGGCGAAAGTGCTCGCGCCGGAGCGCGCGCCGCGGATGATCATGACGCCGGAGGACAAGCTCGAGTGCCTGCGCGTGTCGGGAATCGACGCGGTGCTGGTGATCGAATTTTCGCGCGCGTTCAGCACGGTCGAGCCGCGCGACTTCGTGCGGGATTATCTGATCAAGCGAATCGGCGCGCGCGGAGTGGTCGTCGGGCACAGCGTGAGCTTCGGCCACAATCGCGCCGGCAACGCCGAGGCGATGCGCGCGCTGGGCGCGGAGATGGGCATCGAAGTGCGGGTGGTCGGTCCGGTGAAAGTTGCGGGGATGGAAGTCAGCTCGTCGCGGATTCGCGAGGCGATTGCGGCGGGCGACATGCGCGCCGCGGCGAAGCTGCTGGGCCGCGCGCATTTTCTGCGCGGTCCGGTCGTTCATGGGCGCGAGCGGGGACGGAAAATCGGGTTTCCAACCGCTAATATCCAGAGCCGGACGGAATGCCTGCCCCCCGACGGTGTTTACGCGACGCGCCTCGCGCTTGACGACGGCGCTTATGCCTCGATCACGAATATCGGGATGCGGCCGACGTTCGCGGAGCCGGAGCGCACGGTCGAAGCGCACGTTTTCGATTTCGATCGCGACATATACGGGGCCGACGTGCGGCTGGAATTTATCGAACGAATCCGGCCCGAGCGCAAGTTCGAGTCGGCCGGCGCGCTCGCCGCGCAAATCGCGTCGGACCTCAAGCGCGCACGCGAAATCCTTGCGCCAGCCTAGGCGCGTCTGCGCCGTTTGTGATCATATCGCTTGTTGGGATTCATAAAGTTGCTTGATTGCTTCTTCAATGCTGGGTCCCAGTTTTTCCTCGTCTCGCCGCTGTATGTATTGCTTCACGTCGTTACCGAAGCGACCGCCCTGTAGGTTATGGGGCGGCTCGGCGGCGCTGATAAGGATAGCTTCGATTTGATCAAGCACAATTTGCACTGGCGCATACGCCCGGAGATTCTCGACAGCCAGTTTCCCGTCTTGGTTTACGTTTCGGGTAGTGTCGCGGAGTTGGTGGAAAAGTGAAAAGGCGTCAAGATCCGGTGAGTTGAGCCACAACTCGCGCCCGCTGTTGGGCGGGTGCCGAAGGATGA
>JAJZAI010000020.1 GCA_021799495.1 Deltaproteobacteria bacterium | reverse complement strand
CAGGGCTTCGGCAAGACCCATTTCGTGGCGAGCAACCGCAGCGCCGCGGGACGGGCGGAGAACCGGCGGGTGGAGCTGGTGCCTGCCGACCAGTAAGCGCAACGCACGCGCGGGCCGGACCCTTGAGGTCCGGTCCGCGGCAACGCATGGCCACGGCCGCGATTCCCGTCCGGCGGGAATCGCGGCCGTGCGACTTTGACTTCTGAACGCCGCCGATTTTTAATACCGCCGCATCATTGTCAGGATTCTGGCTACACCTATGCTTGACAGTCCCATAGCGGCGCGCGATACCGGCCGCGAGAAGTTTCGATCGCAACGGTTTGCGATCTACGGAATTCGCCGCTTCGGACGAATTTTCGCATCGGTAGCCGCTTTAACTGGTTTGATTTGGCTGATCGGTGCGGAATCGGGATGGTGCGCCGAAAATTCTCCCGCGGCCGCAAGCACGCCCGCGATGACGGAGGAATCCATGCCGCCGAGCACGGCGGCGCCGGTCAGTCCGGCGGGAGCGCCCAGCGTCGCGCCCGCCGCGGCGAGCACGCCCGCTCCGGCCAAGACGGCGCCGGCGCCCGAGGCCACGCCGGCGCGCAAAGCGAAGCGCCGGCACGTCGCACATCACAAGCCGGCACGGCAGCCGGAATGGGTGTTGCGCTCGAAGGTCGAGCTCGCGATGCATTCCGACGCCCGCTTCAGCAATGTTTCGGTGGAAGTGACAAGGCCGGGCGTGGTCGTGCTGCGCGGAACCGTGTTCGACGACAAGACCAAGGCCGAAGCGGAACGCGTCGCCCGCAACGTCGGCGGGGTCAAACAGGTAATCAACGTGCTTTCGACGCAGACGCTGGTTTGGCTGCAAACCCAGGTCAAAATCAATCAGGCGTTGCAGCAAGCCGGCCTGAAGCTGGTGAAGGCCAAGGTAATCGGCAAGACCGTTTATTTGAGCGGCACAGTATCGACCCCGGTTGATAAGCAGCGCGCGCAAACGGTGGCGCTGGGCGTGGCGCCGAGCCTCGAAATCGGCACGAACATCATCACGGTTTCGCCCTGACCGCCGACGCCGGCGCGATCGCGCCAGTCGCATAGGCGACCGAGGCGGCCGCCGTGATCGATTACCTCCGCGAACGACGCAAGCTAGAATCGACCTGCGATGGATCATGACACGCAAGTGCGGCTGATCGCGCAGGCGCTGGCCGCGATCGACGCGGGACGCCCGCCGATGATGACCGAATCGTTCACGCGCAATAATCCGGCGGTGTACACGTCGCGCGAATGGGCGGAGCGCGAGCGCGCCACGCTCTTCCACGATTTTCCGCTGGTCGTCGGGTTCAGTTCGCAGGCGCGCAATCCGGGCGACTACTTCACCGACGAACTCGGCCCGACGCCCCTGCTGGTCGTGCGTGGCGAGGACGGCGTCGTGCGCGCCTTCGCCAACATCTGCCGTCATCGCGGGTCGCGCCTTGCGCAGGGATGCGGCCGGGCCGGCGCGCGGTTCGTCTGCCCGTATCATTCATGGAGCTACGATACGACGGGCCGCCTGCGCGCGATTCCCGACGATTTCGGCTTCGCGCATTTCGACCGCGAATCCCACGGCCTGATCCGGTTCCCCGTCGCCGAACGGTACGGGATGGTGTGGGTGACGCCGCGTGTTGACGGCGAGATCGATCTGGATATTCATCTTGAAAGGCTCGCGCCCGACCTCGCATCCTACGGGCTTGAGGATTTCGAGTTGCGCGAGCGACTGGTCGTGCGGCGGCGGATGAACTGGAAGCTGGTCAGCGACACTTTCTGGGAGGCGTACCATATAAAGTTTCTCCATCGCACGACGATCGCGCCGATGTTCGTGCGCAACCTGGCGCTGTTCGATCCTTTCGGGCTGTGCCATCGGCTGGTCGGAATCCGCACGTCGATCGAAAAATTGCGCGGGTTGCCGCCCGAGCGATGGGACCTGTTGCCGCACGCGACGATTCTGATGAATCTCTTTCCGAATACCGTGTTCGTGATGCAGAGCGATCACGCGGAGGCGTATCGGATCTATCCCGCGCCTGACAATCCGTCCGAGTCGGTCACCGAAATCAATGTGCTGGGTCCGGCCGGCGCCGCCGCCGATCGGTATGAGCGGCGATGGGGCCTGCCGAGCGGTCCGGGATGGGACAAGGTGATGGATTTGCTGGTGGGCGTGGTCGAACAGGATTTCGAGGTCGGCGAGACGATTCAGCGCAATTTCGAGGCGGGCGTCTTGAGCAAGGTTTTTTACGGCCGCTATGAACCGGCGCTCGAACACTTTCACAGTTCGATCCGCGCCGCCCTCGGCGAGTAAGAAAGAAGCTGTCCGCGAGCGCGGTCAATTGGCGGGCGGGTAGCCCGGCGTCAGCGGAAATTCACCGATGCGCGTCCAGAGCGCTCAGCGGGATCGCCTGCTCGTCAACCGTATGCGCGACGGGCCCCTGCTTTACCTGAGCAAGGCCGCTTTTTGCGGACATCTCCACTAGACGGTTCGGGTCATGAGTCAGCTTCTTCAGATATTCGACCGCCTGCTGCGTCCCAATGTCGGCCAGCACATCGGCGGCGAATTCGCGGTCGTGAGGATCCTCGCTGTTGGCCCATTTGATCGCGTCGCTCATCCCGGCGTCGCGCGAAATCCCGACGAAGCGCTCGAGCTTGGCGGCTTCCGCCCTGTCACAATCCAGTCCGAGCCGGTCCGGCTCGGGCATGGCCGGCGGAGGCGCCGGCGAGCATATGCGCGCGACGCCAACGCCATCGAAAGACACTCCCGTTCCGATCTTGGTCCCCGGCGCCGCAGGCACCGGGCTTTCCCCGCCACTGGCGGCTTGGGGCCGGCAGTTCCAGACGGGCGCCGCAGGCGCGGCGGCCGCTGCTTGCGCCCGCTCCTTCTTGGCCCCGGCCACGGCGATTTGCTTCTTTAGCGCGGCAAGTTGCCGTTCATAATAATTTTTGTACTGGCTGCTTACGTCGCTGTACGCGCTCCCGGTCCAGGCATAGATTACCGGCCAAGACGCCATGCAGTGATTGGCGCCGTAGTATCCGCTGAACAGCATTGGAATAATTACCTCAAATTTCCCGTCGCTCTTGAGGTCTCTGATTTCCGGCTCGCCAAGTTCCTCGTTATCACTCAAATCATACGATTCGAAACCATATTCCGTTTTGTCTATTATACTCGTATAACAGAACATTCGACTGGCTGTGGAAACAACGAACGAAAGATTGCCCGAGTGGCGCAGGTTTGCAAACTTGGCATAGCATATTTCGGGTTGCGATAACAATTTCATATCTGGATAGATACTATCCAAGAAATCGGTGATCGCGTCGTCAGAAGGCTTGTGCGCCGCCAAGCTGCGCTGAGCAGTCGCTGACCAATTCATCGAAGCGAGATTCGGCGGATTTGCAAATGCGCTCAACGCGAACGTCATAAGAATCGCCATTATCGAAATTGCTGATGCAACTCCCTTTCGCATAATCAATTCTCAGTCAGAGCAGCGAGCGCGGTCAATTGGCGGGCGGATAGCCCGGCGTCAGCGGAATAAATTCTCCCTTGATCGTCGGATATGTGTATATGGCCGATGGGTTGGCGTCGCTGAGCCAACCTTTGGCCTCCGTCGCGACGTTGCGATCCGGATCGTGGCTCAATGTTTTCAGATATTCTTTCGCTTGGTCGGTTCCGATGTCGGCGAAAATGTCGGCGGTGAAGTCGCGGTCGTGGGGATTGCCGCTGTTGGCCCATTTGATCGCGTCGCTCATCCCGGCGTCGCGCGAAACGCCGAGGAAGCGCTCGAGCTTGGCCGCCTCGGCCTTGTCGCAATCGAGTCCCCTCCGCTCCTCCTCTCGGACCTCCTGTAATGTAGCAGGCGGCGGCGCCGGCCAGCAGAAATGGGCGCCGCCCACGCCGGCGGGAGATACCCCGGCTCCTGTCTTCGTCCCCAGCGCCGCGGGCGCCGCGCTTTCCCCGACGTTCGCGGCTTGGCAGTTCCAGGCGGGCGCCTTCGGCCCGGCGGCGGCCTGTCGCGCCCGCTCTTTCTCGGCCTCGGCCGCGGCGTTGCGCTTTTGCAGGACGGCAAGTTGTTGTTCGTAGTAGTGCTTGAAGCCGCGGCTCACGTCGCCATAGCCGTCGCCGGTCCAGGCGTAGATCACCGGCCACGTCGCGTCGCAGTGGTCGATCGAGCCGCCGGAGGCGAAATACACGTCCACAATCACTTCGTAATGTCCGTCGCCGTTGAGATCTTTGACGCCGTCGAAATAAGTATCTCCTGCTACAGTTTGAAAGTCGTAATTCTCGATGCCAGAAGGCATCTTGTCCAAAATTTGTAAGTAGTTGCAGTCCGCCGTGCCGCCAGGGCTATAAGAAACAACCAACGAGAGATGACCGTCATGTCGAAGATCGGCGAACTTAAATGAGCATAATCCGCCGCCGTTTGAGTCAAGGCCACCCCACAAGCTATTTACAAAATTCCAGACAACCTGTTCTGGCTCGCCGTTTAGCGTTTCCGCCTGTTTCACGGACCAATCAGCGGATGCAAGGTCTGGATGAGTGGCGGCCAATGCCGCTTTGGACGGGAAGACTAAACAAATCGACAAACCGAGAAATAAACATAGCGTACGCATATTCAATTCTCAGGCGGCGGTGCGGGTGGATGGCGGATCCGCGAGCGTCGGTGGAGGCGGCATTGGCGGAATCTCGCGTGCGCCGTTCCTCGAAAAGACATGGGCGAGCGACGCGGCGGCGTGCGCAACCGTTCGCGCGCCAACGCGCATCATAATCGAAGGCTCGAACAGGTCGTCGAACGGCCGCACCAGTTGCGCGACTTCGAGCAGGCGGGTGCGGACGACGGAATCGCTCGCGGCGGCGCCGATCCGATCGAGATATTGATTGAATAGTTTGAGCGAAAGCGGCCGGTCGCCGGCGGTAAACGGGAAGCGCAGATCGACGCCCGCCGACAGCATCCACGGGCCGTGCTGGATTTCCGCTTCCGCGCGATGGAACTCGCGGGCGAGCGCGCCCTCGGCCGGACCGAGCCGTTCAAGACATCCGCGCAGCATCGTCGCCGACATCGCCGCCGCCGTCATCCCCTGGGCGTAAACGGGATTGTAGGCGCAGAAAGAGTCGCCGATCGCGATAAAGCCGTCGAGCCGTTCGTTCCAGCGCTCGTAATGGCGGCGACGGTTGCGGATCGCGCGGTTCGCATAGACGGGCGAAATCGGCTCCATCAGGCGCGTCATTGCGACGATTACCGGCGAGCGCAACCGCTCGATAAAGGCGGTGAATCCCGTTTCGTCGGTGGGCGGATAGCGGCGGTTGAAGCCGGAGAGCGTCAGATGCCAGCGGTTGTGTTCCTTGAGTTGGAAATTGGCCTCGACCAAATCGTCGGGCCGGCGGCGGATATAGGCGCCCGCCCACCACCACCAATCATCGGGCCAGCGTTCGGGCGGCGGTCCCTGGAACCATCGCGAGGAATATCCGGCGAGCGGATCCACGATCGTCTCGTCGGGCGGATGCAGGCCGGCAGCGGCGAGCCATTGTGGCGCGCGCGACATCGCGCCGCTCGCATCGACGACCAGGTCGGCGTCGAGAATTTCCTGATTGCCCGCGGCGGTTGAATCCGATGAGCCGCTCGCGAGCGAGCCTCGCGGAACGATCACGCCGCGGCATCGCGGTGCGCCGTATTTGTCGATCGCCAGACCGATAACCGGCGCACGTTCGCGCAGTTCGACCTTGGGCAGGCGCCGGAAGAGATCGCGGACGCAGGATTCGATAAGTTCACGGCTGGCGCTGAGAAACTTCAGGCCCGAGCGGTAGCGCGGAGTCCATCCCTGCGGACGCAGCACGGCGAAATCATAGGTATGGTCGTGGAAGGTGGCGCCGCGTTCGATCGCGAGCGCCTCGAAGCCGGGGAAAAAGCGTTCGTATTCGTGCAATCCGCGCAGCAGCAATCCGTGGACGTGGCGGGCTTGGGGAACGCCGGCGCGGTCGGCGGCGCCTGCGGGGAAAATGTCGCGATCGAGAACGGTGACCCGGTCGAAAAAATCGTTCAGCACGCGGCCG
The DNA here is from genome assembly GCA_021799495.1 of Deltaproteobacteria bacterium. Lineage (GTDB taxonomy): Bacteria > Desulfobacterota > Binatia > Binatales > Binataceae > JADMIL01. Next base: position 52,615 of record JAJZAI010000020.1, on the reverse strand, counting down.
GCCGCGAGTCCGGCGAAGCTGCCCCCGATTACGATCGCATGCGTTCGTCCCATGAACGCCTCCCGCGGCGATTGGACCGCGCCGCCGTCCGATTTGCGAATCCTAGCGCCCGTGCGCCGCGCCATCCAAGCGCGGATTGCATTCGTAAGCCGAATCGACGACAGAATTACCGCCATGAGCAAACTTGTGATTGTAGTTGGCAGCGTGACGCCGCCGGGCCGGCTCCTTAAAGCGGCGACCGCGATGGCCGAGACCGCGCGCCGGAACCATCCCGAGGTTGAAACCGAAATTCTCAATCTTGCCGATTTTCGCATCGCGTTCGCCGACGGCCGACCGCTGGAAGCATACGGCGACGACACGACAACGGTTGTCGGAAAAATTGCGGCGGCTGATTTGATCGTGCTCGCGACGCCGGTTTATCGGGCGAGCTTCACCGGGGCGCTGAAGAATCTGCTCGATCACATTCCGGTCGAGGCGCTGATGGGCAAGCCGTGCGGAATAATCGCGATGGGCGCGACGGCGCATCATTTTCTCGGCGCGGAATGGCATCTGCGGGACGTGCTGACGTGGTTCGGCGCGATGACGGCGCCGACGGGAGTTTATTTATCGTCGGCGGATTTCGTCGATGGCGCGCCATCGCAGGCTGTGAGGGACGATCTCGCCGCGCTAATCGACGCCCTGGTGCGGCTGCGCGCGGCCGCGCCCGCCATTTCGGGTCCATTGGGGCCGGTTCCGCTGGCCGCACGCCGGCGCTAAACGACGCTTTAGCTGGAGCGACCGAACGAGTTGAGACGCGGCGGACGGGAATCGCAATCAGACCGGGAGCGATGCCTGCGGGAGGTTAATTCATTTGCGATAGCCTCAAGCGGCGTGACATCGGTCGCTCTTTACCACCGAATAGAAATCATCAATCGAACTGCTTGCCCGGCATGCTTATCGCTCTATGTACATAAATGGCGCTTGGTTGACCACTAAAGACCGGCAATGACGGGGATAAGCATATTCAGAGCTGAAGTTCCAATTGCGAGTCAAAGAACGTTAAATTGAAATAATTGTTTACATATCTCGTAATTATTGCTGAGATTATTATAGAAGGTTGGAGCGGCCGCGGCTTGATGGCGTGATAGTGGCTGAAGTTGATTCATGGCGCAGTATCGCATTCGCGTGCAAATCGTAACATGGTACGAAATGCCAGTGCAGGCGCAATCGCCCGAAGAAGCGATCGCGCGTGTGGAAGCGATGCGTCCGCATCAGATCGCCGCGCGCGGCGTCGCGACCACGGTTGAAACCGGACTGGCCGACCCCGAATCGATCGTCGAAGGCGAATAGGCTTCAAAGCGGTCGGCGGCCTCATCCACCATACCTTTGTCGGCGCTTTTCGGTTGCGATTCGGAGCCGGCAGGGCGTCAGGATTTCTTTTCCAAATGACCGCCGAATTCATAGCGCATTGCCGACAGAATTCGATTTGCGAATTCCGCCTGGCCGCGCGAGCTGAAACGCTCATACAGCGCCGCCGTCAGGACGTGCGCCGGCACGCCCTCATCGATCGCCGCATCGATGGTCCAGCGTCCCTCGCCCGAATCGGAAACGCGTCCGGCGAAGTTCTTGAGGTCGGGGTCGCCCAGCAGTGCATTCGCGGTTAGATCGAGCAGCCACGACCCGATTACACTGCCGCGCCGCCAGACCTCGGCGATCTCGGTCAGGTTGAGATCGTACTGATAAAGTTCGGGATCGCGCAGCGGAGTGGTTTCGGCGTCGATACTCTCGCGGCGCTTGCCGGCATTGGCATGGCGCAGGATGTTCAAGCCTTCGGCGTAGGCGGCCATCAATCCGTATTCGATGCCGTTATGGACCATCTTGACGAAATGGCCGGCGCCGTTCGGACCGCAATGCAGATAGCCGTGTTCGGCGGTGCCGCCCTTGACGTTTTCGCGACCGGGGGTGCGCGGCGCGCTATCTACAGTCGGGGCGAGCGCGGCGAAGATCGGGTCGAGGTGTTTGACGATTTCGGGTTCGCCGCCGATCATTTGGCAAAAGCCACGCTCCAATCCCCAGACGCCGCCGGAAGTGCCCGAATCGACATAGTGGATGCCCTTTTTGCGCAGATTCACGGCGCGCCGGATGTCGTCGCCATACCATGAGTTGCCGCCATCAACGATGATGTCGCCGGTCTCGAAGCGGTTGGCGAGATCGGTGACGGTGCGTTCGACCACTGCGGCCGGAACCATCATCCAGGTTACGCGCGGCCTGGTCAGCCGCGCCGCGAAATCGTCGAGCGACGTGGCGCCGGCCGCGCCTTCGTCGGCGAGCGTTTTAACCGTCGCCGGGCTTACGTCGAAAACCACGCATTGATGGCCGGCGCGCAGCAGGCGGCGAACCATGTTCGCGCCCATGCGGCCCAATCCAACCATTCCCACTTGCATCGGAACTGCTCCTTTTCTGAAGGGGAGCCGCCGCGGCTCCACGATCTAATCTGCGCGAAGATCGGCGCCAAGTCCAAGGCGACGGCTCGACCGGTTATCGCCAAGCGATCGATTGGTGCTATGAATAGCTCTCGTGACCGAGACTACTAAAGGAGGACAGCGCATGAAGTTCCTGTTCTTTTTTCTGCCTACAGTTCCAGCGACGCTCGAAGAACGGCGCAAGCTGCGGCCGATCGCGAACCGCACGGAATATTTTCAGAAGATGATCGATGAAGTTGTGGAAATGGCGCGATTGGCCGAAGAGGTCGGTTTCGACGCGGTCGCCTTTCCTGAACATCACCTGCACGGCGAGGGGCTGGAGATGGGCAGCCTGCCGCTGCTGACCCAGCACGTGATCCACAACACCAGGCATATCAAGGTCGGCCCGATCGGCTATGTGCTGCCGGGATGGAATCCGATGCGGCTGGCGTTGGAAATCGGATGGCTCGACCAGTTGACCAAGGGGCGCACGTTGATAGGCTTCGCGCGCGGCTATCAGACGCGCTGGCTCAACAACATGGCGCAAAAGATCCACGTTTCCGCGACGGTCAGCGACAAGAGCGAGGTCGATCGGACGAATCGCGAGGCGTTTGAAGAGGTTTTTCGCATCCTGAAGTTGGCGTGGGGCGACGAGCCGTTCCGCTACAAGGGCAAGCACTACGAATTTCCGTATCCGTTCGAGACCGGCACGCCATGGGCGCCAAACGAATGGACGCGCGAGTTCGGCGCGCCGGGCGAACTCGACGAAAAGGGCAATATCAGGGCGATCAACCTGATTCCCAAACCTTATCAAAAGCCGCATCCTCCGCTGTTCCAGGCGTTTTCGATCAGCGAAGAGACGGTGCGATGGACGGCGCGCGAGCGAATCACCCCGAGCATCCTGATTTCGGAGCCGAAGCGGGTGCGCGAGCTGGCGGAAATCTACCGCAAGGAATCAGCGGAGCACGGACGCAGGCTCAACCTCGGCGAGAGCATCGGCGTGCTGCGCAGCCTGTATATCGGCGAAAACCGCGAGCACGCGATGCGCATGGCGGAGGATGGAGCGATCGGCGTGGGCTTCCGCAAGTTCTTCTACCATTTCGGGTTCTGGGAGGCGTGGCGATTTCCCGAAGACGACGCGAAATATCCGGGCCGGATGCTGCCGGTCGAGGAATGCACGCTGGATCGCGTTGAAAAAGCGAAGTTCGCCTTTTTCGGCAACGTCGACGGGGTGCGCAAGGAGATGGACGCGCTCGCCGAAAACGTCAATCCGGAATGGTTCATGTGGCAGGGCGATCAGGGATTGTTGCCGGCGGAAGTGGTCAAGAATCAGATTCGCACTTTCGGCGAGAAGATCATCCCGCGTTTCAAGTAAGTCCGTGATGCGCCGAAATTGAGATCAGCAAAAGGAATGAACAGGAACTGAGTAATGGCAGCATCGCCGCAACAGCGTTTTTCACTTATCACGGACAAGAGCGTTGCCGATCTGCGCAAGCTGACGGGCGTGGTGATCGAGGACACGCTCGAACCGTGGTGTCATGAGGCGAGCCGCGACAATATCCGTCACTGGGCGCACGGAATCGGCGACGACAACCCTTTATGGTGCGATCCGGAGTATGCGCGCGGTACGGCGTATGGCCGGCTGGTCGCGCCGCCGTCGTTCATCTTCCCGCTCGACCGGGTCTTCAGCGGCTACGTCGGCGGACTGCCCGGCGTGCATGCGATGTTCGCGGGCATCGACGTCACGTGGCGGCGGCCGATGCTGCATGGCGACGAGTTCCGCACGCGCGTCTGGCTGAAAGATTTGATCGAGCACGACACCCGCTTCGCCGGCCGCTCGATCCAGCAGATCTATCATTGCGAATTCATCAATCAACGCGACGAGATTGTCGCCGAGGGCGATAGCTGGTGCTTTCGCACCGAGCGCGACACGGCGCGCGAACGCGGCACCAAATACACGGAGGTCAAAGCCAAAAAACCCGTCTATTACACGCGCGACGATTTGACGAAGATCTTCGCATTGTACGAGGCCGAAGAGATACGCGGCGCCACGCCCCGGTACATAGAGGACGTGAAGGCGGGCGAAAAGCTGCCGGCGATGGTCAAAGGGCCGATGACCGCGACCGGATTCATCGCTTTCGCCCAAGGCTGGGGCGGATTGTATATTCGGGCCAACAAGCTCGCCTGGAAGCAGTTGCAGAAGCATCCGGGATTGGGAATCGCGAACAAATTCGGCATCCCGGATATTCCCGAGCGCGTGCACTGGGAAGACGATTTGGCGATGCTGGTCGGCACGCCGGCCGCCTATGACTATGGGCCGGAGCGATGCTCCTGGATGACGCATCAGGTGACCAACTGGATGGGCGACGCGGGATTTCTGAGCCAAATCGAGGTGCAGATCCGACGGCACAATCCGGTCGGCGATACGCTGTACATCAACGGCGAGGTCAAGCGGACCTTCGTCCAGGACGGTGCGCATTACGCCGAGATCGAGCAGGTCGCGACGCAGCAGGACGGCGAATTGTCGGTGCGGGCGAAGGCGATAGTGCGGCTGCCGTCGCGCGGTCAAGCATAAGCGCTGGCAAGACCTGAACGAATCCGATGGGCGGGGCGTCCGATTGGGAGCCCCGCTTTTTTTTGGGAAGTCGATTGCAACGTCAGGCGTCCGTGGGACGGCGGCGCACATTTTTTCACGGATAACCGCCGAGCCCGCGCAAGCTCGAATTATCCAGCGCGTTGTTGATCTGCTCAGGCGGAACGTTATCTCCGGCCTCCAGTTCCAGAATTACCGCCTCCACCTCTTTGGCTTTTGCCTTGTAGCGGTTGTCGAGTCCCGGATCGCTCCAACTGTAGGCTTGGGAGTTGCCAACGTCGGATTCCTCGGCGCGCTCCAGCTTGGCGATCAACGCGGTGCGCGTTGGCGGCAGGCCGGGTGGAGGAGGATAACCTTCCGTGGAAGAGCCGGGCGCCGCGCAGGAACAAAGGCCGAGCACGATCGCGGCCAAAAACGAGTAGCGAGTGAACAGTCTGTCGGGCTTCACCGGTTCTTACCGCCGCAAGCGCACCGGCGAAATCGCGCGGGCGCAAAAAAGGGCCGCCGGACGGCCAATCCGTCCGACGGCCCAGGGATTAGTGAATCACGGCGACTTTGTCCACCTTGCCGTTAGGCCCGATTTCGAACACGTAGTGCGTCTTGCCGGGTTTCGCGTAGATCAACATCAGCCCGCCGGTTTCCTGCAGCATTTGCGACGAAGTCGGCTCGCCGAGCTTCTTGCGCACCTGATGCGTGGTCATGCCAATCCATTTGCTTGTGCCGCCGGAGCTCTCCGCTTGCGCGGAGCCCGCGGACGCGCCGGATTGCGCACGGCAGTCCGGCGCCGCGAGCGCGAGCAATGCGAAAGCGACGCCGGCGGCCGCGGCCATCCGGGCGGCGGATGAAATCCGTCCCGCGCGGCCGTTTGAGGCGCCGTCATGTCCGTATTTGCGCTTTATCATCATTGGAAATTTCTCTTTCTCCGAATGCGTTAGAACATATATTCGATGTTGATCATCGTCGTATGCATGTCGGGCAGCACGACGTTCGGTATCGTTTTGCCCTTGAAGCCCTTCGGCGACTCGTAGTTGAACTGTTCGGCGTACGAAACCGGGAAGTTGTACTGGTTCTGGTAGTACAGAATCGCCTGCTCATCGAGCGCGAAGCGCAGGTATTCGTTGTACTGGTACGATATGCCGACGACATACCGCTGCCAGTCGAAGGGATTGTTCTTGACGGAGGTGTTCGGGTTGAACTGGTTAATCCATCCGAAGAGCGTGAACTTGGTGTCGGGAATATGGTAATGGCCAAACAAGTTAAACGCCTGCTGGGTGGTGCGGCCGTTGTTCATAAGGGCGTTGGCCAGATTCACGAAGGCCTGCTGGTTGAGGATTGCCGCCGGCGGCAGATTCGGGGTGAAGCCAAAAAGCTCCGCCGGGCCCGACCCCGAGTATTGGTTGCCCGGAGTCCAGGCGTTGCGTCCCCAATCGTACTCGAACGCGATCTGCCAGTTGTCGGCGGTATAGTGGACAAGTTCGGCCAGGCGCTGGATATTCGCGTTGGGACCTTTCAGAACCGTCGGAATATTCGCGATGTCGGGCGTCACGTTGCCGTATCCGTAATCATAAAACGTGGTCAAGCCAAGGCCGTCGAAACGCCAGCGCGCGCCGAACGGATAGACCGATATCCGCCCCATCACTTCCTTGGTGTTGGTCTGTTCGAGCGCATGGAAGCTGGCGTTGTCGAACACGCCGATGTTGTAATCGATGTACTGCAGGTTGTCGGAGCCGAACGTGATCGGGCCCTGGATGCTGATACCGGGGAAGGTTGACGAGATGCTCATGTTCCAGGTCGTCAAATTGACGTAGCGGAAGCCGTAGAGATCTTCTTCCCATGCTGTCAGCGGCTGCGGCTGCTGGCCAAGAACGATCACGTCGTTCTTGAGCGGAGCGATATCCAGATTCTTGAACGGCGTGTTCCACTGGACATATCCGTATTTCAGCCGATATCCGAGGTCGCCCTGCAAATCGCTGCCGATGCCGCCGCTCCTGCCATAGGACTGGTTCGCCGTGGTGCCGGTGGTGCGATAGATGTTCGGCGTGATCCGCATCGTCCAGTCGGAAGTCGGATTGAAAAAGATGTTTATGTACGCGCGCGAAATGTCGAAAGAGTTATACAGATTGTTGCCGGGACCGGGAGGATTGATCTGGGTCAGCAACTGAGGCGCCCAGCTCGTATGCGTGTACATCGCCCAGTCGCCCCAGAACTGTCCGCCGATGCTCACCTTGTTCTTGAAACTGCCGAGATAGTCCTCCCACGCGGGTTCGATCGTCTTGACCTGCTGTTCGAGTTCGGCGGTCTTTTGCTCCTGCTGCTGCAGCTTTTGCATGAGCTGCTGCTGGCTTTGCGGAGTCGCGATCGGCAGATTCAGCGGCGAACGGCCGGGTCCCGGACGGGTGAAAACTTCGCCGGTCGCGGGATCGGTCCACAGCGTCATCGCCGCCGCCCCGCCGGAACTCGCGCTGATTGGCGAGAGTCCGCCGGACGAAACGCTCATTCCCCCTGAACTATACGGATAGGCTTGCGCGCGCGCGTCGCCGCTCGTTCCGCCCAAGGCCGCCAGGCACAGGGCAAGACCCGCGATCGCAACGGTCAAGCCAGTTTGTAATTTCATTCGGTAGCTCCAAAGATATCGAATTATTTGGCCGACGAACGCGCGTCGGCGGGCGGACGCCCGAAGCGTCCGCCCATCGGCCGCGACATCGCCACAGCGCATCCGCGGCCGTTCTCCTCCCGCCGCTTCAAACCACCCGGAACGGTTTATCATTTATTCGCAGCCTCCCACTTTTCACGAAGATGTTGCAGCTCATAGGCCGTATATACTTTGCCATTGCATGCGTATTTGGCGGGCGTGGAAATTGTCACGACCGCGCAATTCTCGACCATCGGCGGCGGCGCGATACGATTCGCGGGGGCCGGGTCGGCGCCGTTCGCAGGCGGATCGGTGGGCGCGCTGGCCGCCATCGGTTTGGCGGCGGTTTGCGCGTACGACGCCGCCGGACCGCTCGCCAGTAAAAGAGCCGCGGCGGCGGCCGTGAGGCTGGCGAAACGCCGGATTCGAACGTGCTTTTGAACAACCATTTCCTTCACCTCCAAAATTGTTTGCCGGCCGGGTCAATTCGCGGGAATCGACACTTCGGCGAGCTGCGCCAGTTCCTTTTTGACGACCGACTTCGGCAGCGGCGCATAGTAGAGCGCGGCCGCGTATTTCTGGCCGTCGGTGAGCGCCCATTTCAAAAATTTGACGATCTGCTCTCCGGTCGCCTTGTCCGCTTGGTTCTTGTAGATGAGCAGCCAGGTGAACGACGAAATCGGATAGGCTTCGGCGCCGGGAGCGTCGGTGATCGACACGCGGAAATCCGCCGGCATATTCGCGGCCGCGCCGGCCGCGGCCTTGGTGACGCCGCGCAGGCTGGGAACGATCCAGTCGCCGTCGTGATTCCGCACCGTGGCGAAGGAAATTTTGTTCGCCAGGGCATAGGTCAATTCGACATAGCCGATCGCGCCCGGGGTTTGCTGAACCAGACCGGTAACGCCTTCGCTGCCTTTGCCGCCGAGACCAACCGGCCATCGCAGCGAGGTTCCTTTGCCGACCTGTTTGGCCCATTCCGGGCTGACTTTGGAGAGGTAATCGGCGAAGATGTAGGTGGTGCCGCTGCCTTCGGAGCGATGAACCACGAGGATTGGCTTGTCCGGAAATGCCACACCGGGATTCAGCTTCACGATTTCAGGATCGTTCCATTTGGCCACCTTGCCGAGATAGATGTCGGCGATTACCGGGCCGCTGAGCTTGATGGCGGATTTGACTTCCGGAAGGTTGTAAGACATCACGACCGCGCCGAGGACGGAGGGGAAATGCAGCACCGGGCCGGACATCTGCGTTTCCTGGGCGTCGCTCAGCGGAGCGTCGCTGGCGCCGATCGCCACAGTCTTGTTGCGGAGCATCATGATGCCGCCGCCGGAGCCGATGGATTGGTAGTTGAACCGCACGCCCGGATCGACCCTGGTGTAAGCGTCAAACCATTTCGAGTAGATCGGGTAGCCGAAAGTTGAGCCGGCGCCGTTGATCAGCATCTGGGCGTGCGCGCCTTGTGGAGCGGTGAACGCCAAAAGCGTCAACAGACCGAGCGCAACAAAGTTCCTTGCCTTGACCATCGTTTCTCCTGTTGAAAACCTGATTTTTCCGGATTCCATCAGACTTCGCTTGAGCGAGTTTAGACAGCATTTGTTACAGTTCGGTTAGGCCGCAATTAACGCGGGGCTAATTAAATCCGCTTACATGACGCCCGACGGCGGATAAGCGCGGCTGTGGCGGATAAATATCGGCCGGGCGCGGAGTATTCGCTCGCCGCCGCGAGCGTGGTAGTTGAGAAACAAGGCGGGAGGTTTGCGATGAGCGACGGTCTTCCGGTTCTGGCGATTCTGGTCGGCGGCGGTCCCGCGCCCGGAATCAATGGGGTCATCGCCTCCGCCGCGATCGAAGCGATCAATAACGGCTTGCGCGTCATCGGGCTGCGCGACGGCTATCGCTGGCTGGTCGAGGGCGATACTTCGCACACCGTCGATCTGCGCATCGCGGACGTGAGCCGGATTCATTTCACCGGCGGGTCGGTGTTGCGCACGTCGCGCACGAATCCGGCGCGGGAGGAAGCCACCTTGCAGCGCGTGATCGATACGCTGATCCGTCTGCGCGTGCGCTACCTGGTGTGCATCGGCGGCGACGACACCACCTTTGGCGCGGCGCAAATCGCGGAGCGGGCGCGCGGCCGTATCGGGGTGGCGACCGTTCCGAAAACCATCGATAACGACCTGCCGCTTCCGGAAAACGCGCCGACTTTCGGCTTCGAGACGGCGCGCGCGACCGGAACGGCGATTATCGAGTCGCTGATGGAGGACGCGCGCACCACCGGCCGCTGGTATCTGGCGGTCTCGATGGGGCGCAAGGCGGGTTTTCTGGCGCTCAGCATGTGCAAGTCGGCGGGCGCCACGCTCGCGGTGATTCCGGAGGAATTTCGCGGCGAAAAATTCGATTTTTCGCTGGTTGCCGACACCATCGTCGGCGCGATCGTGAAGCGCGCTTCGATGGGCCACGACAACGGCGTCGCGATCATCGCGGAGGGCATCGCCGAGCGGCTCGATCCCGAAACGCTGCCGGCCGCCGCCGGCCTTGAGCGCGATTCTTACGGCCACATCCATATCGCCGACATCCCGCTCGGGGCGCTGTTGCGCGAACGCGTGCGCGAACGGCTCAAGGAGATCGGCGTCACGACGAATGTCGTCGCCAAGGATATTGGTTACGAGTTGCGATGCGCCAAGCCGGTGCCGTTCGACACGGAGTACACCCGCACGCTCGGGTACGGCGCGGTGCGCTATCTCCTCGAAGGAGGATCCGGCGCGTTGATCGCCATCACCGGCGGCCGCGTGACGCCGGTGGATTTGCCGCACTTGATCGACCCGGAGACCGGGCGCATCAAGGTGCGGCTGGTTGACGTCACCACCGAGTCTTACCGCGTCGCACGCTCCTATATGATTCGCCTCGAGCCGCGCGATCTGAAGGAGCCGGCCTTGTCGCGCATCGCGGTCTATACCGGGCTTGGCGCGGAAGACTTCCGCAATCGGTTTCTCCCCGCGGTCACGGCCACCGCCGTGTAATTTCGTCGCATCGCCGGGCTGGAAGCCGTTCGGCGCCGCGAATCGCGCGGGAGCCTGCGTTCGTCCCGAAGCGTTGCCACCGTCTTGGGTTTTCTGCGATTGTTCCGTTCGGACGCCGCGTCGCTCAGGAGAATCTCGGTCGCGGGATGTCCACGATGCGCGTCAGGCGACGTTGCGCCCGGAGGATCGTCGGATGATTGTTCGTGCCCGCAAAACCTGCAAAGTCGTAACTGAAAAAAACGTTCCGATGAAGACTCGGGACGGCGTTACATTGTATGCCGACGTGATCAGGCCCGACGAGCCGGGGCGATTTCCAGTTCTGCTCAGCCGCACGCCGTATAACAAGAAGGGAACCGACGACCCGAACGGCCCGAATTTTCTTTTCGCGCGCTACGGGTACGTCTCGGTCGTGCAGGACTGCCGGGGGCGATTTCAGTCCGAAGGCGAATACGACACGATTTTCCAGGAAATCGCCGACGGCTACGATGCAGTCGAGTGGGCGGCGCGGCTGCCGTGGTCAAATGGCCGCGTCGGCACGACGGGCCAGTCTTATCTCGGGCTTACGCAATACATGATTGCGTGCAACGATCCGATGCCGCCGTCTTTGCAGGTGATGGCGCCGGTATCCGCCTCGTCGGATTACCACGCGAGCTGGATTTTTCACACCGGCGGCGCGTCGCTGTGGGGATGGATAGTTCCGTACGCGATCTTCAAAGGCTTGAATACGCTTAAGCGCAAAAATCGAAACGATCTTTTCGAAAAGATGAAAGAATACGTCGAAGGCGGAGAATTTCCGCTGCTTCGCCAGACGCGTTTCGGCCTGAATGCGTTTACACCGCTTACCGACAAATGGTACCGCCATCTGCCGATCAAGGACTGGATTGAGCTGCTCAGAGAAACCGCTCCGTATTTCGCCGATCACATCGCTCACGCCGACGACGGCGAATACTGGTATCGTGCGAACGTAAACCGGCATGCGGCGAGCGTCAGCGTGCCGATGCTGCACGTCACTTCCTGGTACGACATTTTTGGCGAGGGCGCGCAGAACGCCTATCGAAGCATCAAGACGCAGAGCAAATTTCAGAAGGCGCGCGACGGCCAGCGCCTGATAATCGGACCGTGGGGCCACTTGTTGCCGTACACCGTTCCAAGTTCGCGCGGAACTGGCGATATCGATTTCGGGCCCGCCGCGCTTATCGACCTCAGCGAGACGTTGGCGCGATGGTTCGATTACTGGCTGAAGGATGTCGATAACGGCGTCATGGACGAGCCTCCGGTGACGATATTCACGCTCGGCGAGAACAAATGGCGCTCGTTGCCCGATTGGCCGCCACCGAACATCCGCCAGATGCCGTATTACCTGCACAGCCGGCAGGGGGCCAATTCCATTCGCGGCGACGGCGCGCTTTCAACTGTGCCGCCCGACCAGGAAAATGCGGACAGCTTCGTTTACGATCCAGATAATCCCGTGCCCAGCCTTGGCGGCGCAAATCTCGCTATCGATATGGGCGTCCAGGATCAAAGGACGGTGGAGGAGCGAGACGACGTTTTGGTCTATACCTCGGAGCCACTCGAGCAACCACTGGAAATCACTGGGCCGGTCAGCGTCGTTTTGTGGGCGTCTTCTTCGGCGGTCGATACGGACTTCACCGCGAAACTCGTCGATGTGCATCCGGACGGATACGCGCAGAACCTCCTTGACGGGATCATCCGCGCCCGTTACCGCGAATCCGCGAGCCATCCGCGGTTGATGGAGGCTGGACGGCCATACAAATTCACCATCGATCTGTGGGCGACCAGCAATCTGTTTCTCCGCGGCCATCGCATTCGGCTCGAGATCAGCTCCAGCAACTTTCCGCGTTTCGACCGCAACTTGAACACTGGTGAGGCTTTTGGCGAAGGCGTGAAAGGGATCGCCGCACGGCAATCGGTTTACCACGAACGCGCGATGGCCTCGCACGTGTTGCTGCCCGTTATGCCGAGGTAAACCTTGCGGCACGTTATGAAAGGCGCGCAGGCGTCTGGAGCTATCGGACTTTCGGCGCGGAGCCGCTGAGGCGCACGCAATAGACCAGGAATCTTTTTGACACCTAAAGGAATTCTAATATTTCCGGCGCCTTGTCTCGGCGTAGACATGATCAAATACAAGTGGGTCGGGCGTTACCTTTGCGTGTCGCCAGGCGGCGAAAATTCCGCCCGCGCCGCGTTATTTTAGGCTCTGACTCGCGAATTTGCATTGACTTTCCCGCTGTGTCCGCTGAGACTAATGTAACCAGCGATGTAAGCTTGGGGGCGCCGTCGAAACGGAAGCGTTCGGCGGCGTGAACCGTTGAAGATGCGCGCTGATTTTGCCGAGGGTTGTTCTTGCACGGAGCGTTTGATGACCGAAAGATACTCCGAACAGTTGATCGCGGTCGGTAAAGAGTTGTATGCGCGCGGCTTGGTTACGACGCGAGGCGGGAACCTGAGCGTCAAAATCGGTGGTGGCTTTCTCATTACACGAACCGGGAAAAGCCTGGGCCAACTCTCCGGGACCGATTTTATTTCGGTCGATCTGGATGACAATACGGCAATTCCGGATGAAGCGTCATGCGAAGCTCAGGTACATCGCGCCTTATACAATTCGACCGCTGCACAATCGATCGTTCACGTTCACGGCGTGCATGCGATCGCCGCGGCGATAAGTTCCCGAACCGACAGGATTAAGCCTGTCCATAACGAGGCGATAATCGGCCTGCAATCGATTCCAATTGTCGACACCAGCGTGCCGGGAGAAGAATCCGGCGAAGACCCGGCCTTGATCGTGGAGGCGCTCAAACACGCGCCCGCGCTACTGATTCGCGGCCATGGCTCTTTCACCACGGGACATTCGCCCGATCAGGCGCTTTATCGAACGCTTTTGCTCGAGGACTGTTGCCGCATCTTCTTGCTGCTCCGCGGCGCTAATTCGTTGGACCTGATCCGCGAGCGTCCTGTGGAATCGTATCTTCATAACGACGCTTGAAAGCGGCGGACGCTATATTCAGCCGCTTCTTTTGGCCATTACCCCATTGAGCGTGCGGAGATCGGCCGCCCGATCCGCCGCGTCCCTTTGAGCCGCCGATTACCGGTTTCCTGCCGGCTCGCCTAACGCATTTCCACCGCTTCCAGTCCGCCAGGATTGACGCGCTCCGTACGCAAGCCGCGATCGCGGGCGTGCGCCGGCCGGCGGACTTCCCGGGTCTTCGTTCACCGCTCCGGTGCGCGCATTGATTCCGGAATTCGCTCCGTGCTGAACCGGCCGCTTTTCGTTCATCCCGTTGCCAGCGCCGCGACCGAAGCGGCGGAAGGAATTGCGCAAACAATTTGGCATAACGGCTATTAATAAATTCATAATGGAGCCTGTGTCTCAGACCGGAGAGTAAGGCGGCGCCGGAGTTGATACTTCCAGGTTGTGTAAGCCGCTGGCGGAGATGGATTTGCCGATCGTGGTGATTGGCGTTCGGCGCGTGAGAAGGAAAGCCAGCAGGTCACTGGATTACAAGGAGGATACCAATTTATGAAAGGCATGCCGGATTGCTTTTGGGGAAAGCTGGCGCAAGGCGAATTGACTATGGAATGGCATCCGTTGATCGATCATTGCGCCGACGTGTCCGCCGTCTGCGAGACGCTGCTGCGGCTCTCCCCGACTCGCCGCCGCATGGCGGCGCTTGGCGGGCGTGACGACCTGACCGAATCGGAAATCCAGCGCCTGGCCGCGCTCGCGGCGTTTCATGACGTTGGTAAATTCAATCTTGGCTTTCAAAATAAGGCTGACCGCAGCCGCCAGCCGCGAGCCGGCCACGTCCAGCCATTGCTCGATCTGTTCGGCCCAAGTCCGTCGGCCCAACAGCGCGAACTTCGTCGAAGCCTCCCGCTCGACCAGATCCAGTCGTGGACATCCGATGGTTTGGGCCTCGAATTATTGATTGCGGCGATCGCGCATCACGGGAAGCCAGGCGAACCCGGCGGCGGTTCCGGTCCGAGGGTTGAGATTTGGCGCGCCGAGCCCAACGGCCGCGATCCGTTCGCGGGAATCGCGCGGCTGAGCGCGAAAGTTCGCGAATGGTTTCCCGCCGCGTTTGCCCCGGACGCCGCGCCGCTCCCGGCGACGCCACGGTTCCAGCACGCCTTCTGCGGACTGGTCACGCTCGCCGACTGGATCGGCTCCGACCGTTCGGTCTTCCGTTACAGCGAACCCGGCGACGGCGACCGCATCGGCTTCGCCCGCCACGTGGCGCCGATCGTCCTGCGCCACATCGGCCTGGATTCCGCGCCCGCCCGCGCCGCATACCACGATGATCGGCGCGAGTTCGGGGAAATTTTTGAGTTCGCGCCGAATCAGGCGCAGCGCCGGATGCTCGAGCTGCCGATCGCGGCGGGGCGCGGCAGCCTCGCGATCCTCGAGAGCGAGACCGGTTCCGGCAAGACCGAAGCCGCGCTCGCGCGGTTTTTTCGCCTGTTCGACGCGGGTGAAGCCGACGGACTCTATTTCGCCCTGCCGACCCGCACTGCGGCCGTCCAGATGCATCGCCGGATTGAAAACGCGGTGGCGCGCGCCTTTCCCGGCGAATCGGTTCGGCCGCCGGTGACGCTCGCCGTCCCCGGCTATCTTCCGCTCGACGACGGGCCGGAGGGCCGGCGGCTGGCGCCATTCGAGACTCTGCATCCCGACGACGAAGCCTTCCGATGCCGCTTTCGCCGATGGGCCGGAGAGCATCCGAAGCGCTATCTCGCCGGCGCGATCAGCGTCGGCACGGTCGATCAGTCCCTGCTCTCCGCGCTGATGGTTTCGCATTCGCATCTGCGCGCGACCGCGATGTTGCGGCAGTTTTTGGTGGTCGACGAGGTGCACGCCTCGGACGCCTACATGACGGAGATCCTGCGCGAGGCGTTGCGCTTCCATCTCGCCGCCGGCGGCCATGCGCTGCTCTTGTCGGCGACCCTCGGCGCGGGCGCCGCCGCCAATCTGATCGGAGCGGCGTTATCAAGCCGGCTGAAACTTCCGCCCCTGGCCGGCGCGATCGGGGTTCCGTATCCGATCGTGACAACGGTTGTCGGAGGCGGTCGCTATCCTGCGCGCGTGGAATTGATGAGCGAATCGCCGCCCAAAACCGTGAATGTCGAAATCATGTCCGCAGCCGGCGACTTCGCCGCGGCCGCAAGCCGCGCGCTCGCCGCGGCGCTGGCGGGCGCGCGCGTTTTGATCGTGCGCAATACCGTCGGCGATTGCGTCGCCACGCAAATCGAGCTGGAGCGGATCGCCGGCGAAAGGAATGCGGCGGATCGGCTTTTCGCGCTCAACGGTATCCCGGCGCCTCATCACGCGCGTTTCGCCCGCGAGGATCGCGTGCCGCTCGACGGGCGGCTGGAGGATTGTTTCGGCAAGAACTCGCGCTCGCCGTGCGTCGCCGCGGCGACGCAGACGGTCCAGCAAAGCCTCGACCTCGACGCCGACCTGATGCTCACCGACCTCTGTCCCCTCGACGTGATGCTGCAGCGGATCGGCCGGCTCCATCGCCATGACCGCGGCGCTCGTCCGGAGCCGTTCCGCGCGCCGCGCGTGATCGTTCTCGTTCCCGCCGATCGCGATCTGACGCCGCTGATCGGCCGCGAGGGCGCCGCCCGCGGCGAGCACGGCTTCGGCACGGTGTATGACGACCTGCGCGTGCTGGAGGCGACCTGGCGCGCGCTCGAAACCTACCAAACTCTGGAAATTCCCGCGATGAACCGGCGGCTGGTCGAAGCCGCCACCCATCCCGAGGCGCTCAAGGCGATCGTAGCCGAACTCGGCGGTCCGTGGAAGAAGCATGCGCAAAAATGCGACGGCGAATCGATCGCCAGCCGGCGTCTGGCCAATCTCAACGCCGTCGATCGCGACCAGCCGTTTGCCGATTGCCGCTTTCCGTCAAGCGAGAGCCGCATTCGCACGCGCCTCGGCGAGGATGATCGCATCGTTGAATTTGACGGTGCGCCGGCCGGTCCGTTCGGCGCGCCGATCCGCCGCCTGACTATCCCCGGATGGCTCGCGAAGGGCGCGCCCGCCGAGGCGCAAGCCGAACACGTCGTCGCCGAAGCGGAATCGATTCGATTCAACTTTGCCGATCGCGCTTTCGTTTACGACCGGATGGGCTTACGCCCCGCTGAAACATTATCGAAGCAAATGGAGGAATCGGCTGATGACTGAGAATCGTTTCAATCTGCTGACCGAGCGCCTGATCGGCGCTACCGCCGGCGGCGGCGTGCTCGAACGCCTGACGCTGCCCGAGGTTCTCGCCGCGTTGGCGCGCGGCGAGCCGCTCGAGTTCGCCGCGCTGCAGCCATATCAATTCCACGCCTGGCACGCCTTTCTGGTCCAGCTCGGCGCGCTTGCGGCCTTTCACGCGGGACTTTTGGACGTGGCGAAGATGCGCGGCGCGGAACAGTGGGCCGAAGTCATGCGCGCGCTGACCGACGGCCGCGACGAGCCGTGGCGCCTGATCGTGCCGGACCTGAAGGCGCCCGCCTTCATGCAGCCGCCGGTTCCCGAAGGCTCTCTCGCCGAATGGGATGACGATAACTCGACCGCGACGCCCGACGCGATCGATCTGCTGGCGACCGCCAAGAACCACGACGTCAAAATGGAGCGGATCGCCGCGCCCGCACCCGAGCATTGGATTTATGCGCTCGTATCCCTCCAGACGATGGAAGGATACGGCGGAAAGATGAACTACGGCATAGCGCGCATGAACGGTGGATTCGGCAATCGGCCGTGTTTCGCCGCCGCACGCGACCTCGCCTGGCCGACCCGTTTCGTCCGCGACACGAATCTGCTGGTCGCGGTACGCGACAAAATTGCCGAGGAACACGGATTCGACCCCGACGGTGGCCACGCCTTGTTGTGGCTTGAACCGTGGGACGGGATCGCGCAGCTCGCGATATCCGAACTCGATCCGTTTTTCATTGAGATTTGCCGACGCATACGGCTGATCGATGGTCGCGGCCAAATCGTCGCCCGCTGGACTACGACCGAGGTTCAACGCGTGGACGTCCCGGAGACCGAGGGGCAAAAGAAACAGAAATTGGCCCTTGGCGATCCTTGGGTGCCAACCAATAGGAGCGACGGCACGGCGGTAACTTCGACCGATCTCCGCTATGACCGTATTCCGAGACTGCTCTTTCCCGGCGACCGTGCGCCGGCCGTTGCCAGCCAGGTACAGCCGGTCGACGGCGAAAAACCCTCGGTCATTTGCCAAGTGTTCGTTCGTGGTCAAGGCGGCACCGACGGCTACCACGAGCGCGTTATCCCCGTGCCGCCGAAGGCCCGCGCCTGGCTCGCCACCGAGGACGGGCGTTTGAGACTCGGCGAGACTTCAAAAAAGCGCATCGAGGAGGTCAAGAACGTCGCCTCCAAAGCGCTTAGACCGGCGCTCGCGGCCCTGCTTCAGGGCGGACCCGAAAAGCTCAATTTCCGTGATCCGCGGATTGATCCGTTCGCCGCGTCTTTCGACCGCGAGGTCGATCGCGTCTTCTTCGCTGAACTGTTCGCCGATCTCGACCTGAGCTTCGAGGCCGCGCGCATCAAATGGCTTCATCAGTTACTCGGCTTTGCTCGCAATACGCTTGCCGACGCCAAACAATCCGCCCCGATTCCGGCCGCCCGGGTCTTTCGCGCCCGCGCCGCCGCCGACCGCGTCTTCAATGGCGCCGCGCATCGGATGCGCGCCGCCGCTGGTGAATCCAACGAACAGGAAGGAGTACCCAATGAATCCTCAACCGACTGAGGCTCGTTCGCTCGGCTCGCTGATCGGCCAGATCGCGGCCGAGCTGCGCGACGCCGGAACCGGCGACCTTGCCGAGCTGCGCCGGCTCAAACCCGACGACCCCGGAGGCTCCGCATTCTGGCGCGTCGTCGTCACCCGGCTCGACCCGGAATTGCCCGCCGGCGGCGATTCGCGGGAAACCGCGTTGCGCCGATGGGCCGTGATTCTGCGCGCGCTTGCCGCGCTCGACGGCCTGCATAATCCCAGCCGCCGCTTCGGCGCCGCGCTGGCCGAGGCCGGCGTCTCCGAGCTGCGGCTCAACAAACTCCTGCGCGCGAGCGGCGAGCCGCTGTTCGACGAAGTCCGCGCCGTGACGCATCAACTCGCGGCCGCGGCCGCTCCGGTCGATCTGACCGGTCTCGCCCGGCTCGTGCTCAGCGACGGACGCGGCGACGAACAAAGCGTCCGGCAAACGATCGCCAACGATTATTTCAACGTGATTTTTCACACCGAACGCAATCCCAAGGAGAACGACTGATGGCTTCGCATCGCTTTATCCAGATTCACTCGCTGACCTCCTATCCCGCCGCATTGCTGAATCGCGACGACGCCGGGCTCGCCAAACGGATTCCGTTCGGCGGCGCGGTCCGCACGCGAATTTCCTCGCAATGCCTCAAGCGTCATTGGCGCCGCGCCGACGACGCCGAAGCGCTCAAAAATTGCGCCGACGGCAACGTCTCGGTCCGCTCGCGCCTGAGTTTCGAGCGCCATGTCTTGACTCCCCTGGTCAAGGATGACGGCGTCGATCCCGCACTCGCCCACGCCGTCACCGAGGCCGTGATGGCGCTGGTGCTGGGCGAAAGCGCCAAGGCCAAAGCCGAAAAGAAGAAGCAGGCCGACGATGGCGCCGCCGCCGCGCCCGGTATCCAGTCGAATCAGGTCACGGTCCTCGGCCGCCCTGAACTCGATTTCCTGCGCGCCGAGGCCCGAGCCATCTGCGCCAGCCTCAATGACGCCAAAGAGGCGGCCAAAGCCGTGGACAAACATTTCACCAAAGAGCGGAAAGAGAATCTCCGCACGCTCAAGCTCGGCGCCGGACTCGACGCCGCGATGTTCGGCCGCATGGTCACCGGCGACATCCTCGCCCGCGTCGACGCCGCCCTCCATGTCGCCCACGCCTTCACCGTCCACGGCGAACAGGCCGAAAGCGACTACTTCTCCGCCGTCGACGATCTGCGCCAGGAAGGCCCCGAGGCCGAACTCGGCGCCGGCCATATCAATTCATCCGAACTCACCAGCGGCCTTTACTACGGCTATATCGCGATCGACGTGCCCGGCCTGGCCGGAAACCTCGGCGCCGATCGCAAGCTCGCGGCCGAAGTCGCCCGCCGGATGGTCCATCTGATCGCCACCGTCTCGCCCGGCGCCAAGCTCGGCTCGACCGCGCCCCACGCCTACGCCTCCCTGATGCTGGCGGAGGCCGGGTCGGCGCAGCCGCGCACCCTCGCCAACGCTTTCCTGACGCCCGTGCGGATCGCGCCCGATCCGCTCGCCAACGCCTACGACGCGCTCGCGGCGCATCTCGGCGACCTCGATCGCGGCTACGGGCGCACCGCGCGCAACGCGCTCGCGATGACTCGTCCGGAACGTCTCGCGCCCGTCCTCAACGATAACGAGCGCGCCCCGTCGCTCGCCGAACTCGCCCGCTGGGTCGCGGCGCGCGTGGAGGAGACCGAATGATCGACGCCATAATCCTGCGCTTCGACGCGCCGCTGATCTCGTTCGGCGGCGTCGTCATCGACTACCGCGGCGTCACCCGGAGTTATCCGGCGCGTTCGATGCTCGCCGGGCTGCTCGGCAACGCCCTCGGCTACGACCATCGCGACGCCGCCGCGCTCCAGGCGCTGCAAGCGCGGATCGTCTACGCGGTCCGCTGCGATCGGCCCGGCCAGCCGCTGCGCGACTACCAGACGGTCGATCTCTCGCAGCCGTTCCTCGCGCGCGGCTGGACCACGCGCGGCGTGGTCCAGGGCCGCGCGGGCGCCGAGGCGACCCGCACCGGCACGCATATCCGGCTGCGCGACTATCTCGCCGACGCGGTTTACACGGTCGCGCTCGAACTCGCGCCGCCCGGCGCCGATCCCGACGCCGCGCGGCTCGAAGCCGCCTTGCGCGCGCCCGCCCGTCCGCTCTTCATCGGGCGCAAATCCTGCCTGCCGGCCGAGCCGATCTTCCTCATGCGCATCGCCGCGGAATCGCTGCGCGCCGCGCTTGCCGCCGCGCCGCGTTCGCCGCACGCCCGGCCGGGCGAAAAGATGCGTGCGTGGTTCGCCGCCGAAGGTCCGCATGTGCGCGGCGCGCGGCCCCTGACCGACGACCGCGACTGGACCAATCAAATCCACGCCGGCCGCCGCTTCATTCTGGAGGACTCCATCGATGTCCAATGAATCGCTCTTCATGCTCCGCGCCGAGTTCGACGAATTGGCGCTGATGCGCTTCGCCGATCGCTCCGGCCTCAACCTGCGTGTCGCCGACGGCGGCTATATCCTGCACGCCGCGACCCGCGCGCTGTTCGGCGATGCCGCGCCGCGACCGTTCGCCGCGCGCGACGATCGCGCCCGCCGCCTGACCCTGTACGGCTACGCGTCCGTCGATCATCATGAACTCGCCGAGCGCGCCCGCGCGCTCGCCGATCCGCTCGCCCTTGACGCGCTCGTTCCGGACTCGCTCTGCTCGAAAGCGATGCCGGCGGCATGGCGCGCCGGCGCGCTCTATCGTTTCACCGCGCGCGTCTGCCCGATCGTCCGCATCAGCGGACGCGCCGGCGGCGAAGGCCCGCGCGAAACCGACGCCTTTCTCCATCAATGCCTGCGCGCCGGCCCCGATGTCTTCGTCGATCGCCAGGCGGTCTATCGCGATTGGCTGGCGCGCGAACTCGCCCGCGACGGCGCCGCCCGGCTGCCCCGCATCGGCGAAGTGCGCCTGACGCGCTTTCAGCGCCAGCGGCTCGCCCGCCGCGATCGCTCCGGTCCCGATACGCGCCTGAGACGCTGCGAACGTCCCGACGCGACGCTCGAAGGCGTGCTCGAAGTCGGTTCGCCCGCGGCCTTCGCCGCGCTGCTCCGGCGCGGCCTCGGCCGGCATCGCGCTTTCGGTTTTGGCATGCTCCTGCTGAGCCATTGAGGCGCCGCACGGAATTCCTGAAAGGAGGCTTCACCGATGCTCAAAGGCCGCCTTGGTCTCGAAACCGCCCGTATCCCGCAGGCCGATCGCCACGGCTTGATGTGGCTTGGCCGTGGCAATCTGCTGGTCGAGGACGGCACGCTGCGCTTTATCGCGGGCGGCGATGACAATCTCCCGCCCGGCGAATACCTGATCCCTTTTCAGACGGTCTCCTGCTTCGTCCTTGGTCCCGGCGTGACCGTCAGTCATGACGCGATGCGGATCGCGGCGCGCCACGGCACCGGCATCCTGTTCACCGGCGAAGGCGGCGTGCGGCTTTACGCGAGCATGCCGTTCGGTCCCGACGACTCGGCGCTCGCCCGCCGCCAAATCCGCGCATGGGCCGATCCCGAGGCGCGGATCCGCTGCGTGCGCCGCATGTACGCATGGCGGCTTGGCGAGGTCCTGCCCGATTCCGACCTCGACACCCTGCGCGGTATCGAGGGCGCCCGGATGCGCGAGACCTATCGCCTGCTGACCCGCCAGTTCGGCGTCAAATGGGACGGTCGCCGTTACGACCGCCAGAATCCGGAACACGACGACCGCCCCAATCAGGCGATCAATCACGCCGCCACCGCGGTCGAGGCGGCCGCGATGGTTGCGACCGCGATCGCCGGCGCCATTCCGCAGATCGGCTTTATCCACGAGGCCTCGGGGATTTCCTTCTGCCTCGATATCGCCGACCTTTATCGCGATTCCGTTACCCTGCCGGTGGCGTTCGGCGCGGTGCGCGAGTTCGAGCGGCTGCGTCCGCCGGCTTTCGCGACGCTCGAATCCGTCACCCGCAAACTCGCGGGCCGTACCTTCCGCAAACAGCGGCTGGTCTCCGCGATGATCGACAAGATCAAGGAGTTGTTCGACGATGACAGTGATAGTGACCCGTGACGTCGCCGCGCGGTTTCGCGGCTTTCTGTCTTCCTGCATGCTCGAAATCGCTCCGGGCGTTTACACCGCGCCCAAGATGAATCGCGCGGTGCGCGAGCGGGTCTGGGCCGTGATGGAGGAATGGTTCGGCGAACTCGGCGGCGGCGGCATCGTGATGACATGGCTGGAGCCGCTCGCGCACGGCGGCCAGCAGATTGCGGTGCTTGGTTCGGCCTCCTACGAGCTGCATCAGTGCAACGATGTTTTTCTGGCGCGCAAGCGCGAGGCGCGCGCTGAAGGCGAATAGCTCGGAATCGCCGCCTGACCGATTAACCAGAATCGGTCAGGGTCGTTGACGATTGGTCTTTGACAAGTTAATAGGAGAGGGGACGCATCTGAAGGTTGCGATGCGTCGCAAGAGGTTGCCCCGCACACGCGGGGATAGGCCATTGCGCGGCAAGCGCCAAGACGGCCTTGTGCAGGTTGCCCCGCACACGCGGGGATAGGCCTTCGCCGGATTGGAAAGATCGGTGTTGCTGGCGGGTTGCCCCGCACACGCGGGGATAGGCCCGCAGCGGGCTGGCCCATCCCATGGCGCACGGAGGTTGCCCCGCACACGCGGGGATAGGCCTTTCAGGCGTGGGCGCCGCTTCCGCGCGCAACCGGTTGCCCCGCACACGCGGGGATAGGCCTTTGGCTTAACTTCTTATGTTTGGGTCAGAGAAGGTTGCCCCGCACACGCGGGGATAGGCCGAAGAGGACTGACGATGACCAAAGAACAAGCAAGGTTGCCCCGCACACGCGGGGATAGGCCTGGTACGGAACAGACCGGCCCGATGGCGGTGTGGGTTGCCCCGCACACGCGGGGATAGGCCCCGTAGCATTCATGCGGGTTTTTCGCCGACCGTGGTTGCCCCGCACACGCGGGGATAGGCCTACACCAGCGCGACAATCGCGCACGCCAGCTCGGGTTGCCCCGCACACGCGGGGATAGGCCGGAGCAAAAGAAGGTCATTTTTGGTCATGGTCAGGTTGCCCCGCACACGCGGGGATAGGCCGCATTGCGGCGGTCTTTTGGCGGTCTCAGAGGGGGTTGCCCCGCACACGCGGGGATAGGCCGCGATGGTCCAGGCACGCCGCGTTCAATCCTGAGGTTGCCCCGCACACGCGGGGATAGGCCGAGGACTGGGTGCTATGCGCGTGCGGACATGGAGGTTGCCCCGCACACGCGGGGATAGGCCTTGCCGAGGACCTGATGCGCGAGCTTCATCGTCGGTTGCCCCGCACACGCGGGGATAGGCCCGGCGCAGTCATTTGGCTCCAACCGACGCATCGGGTTGCCCCGCACACGCGGGGATAGGCCTCGTCCGTGAGACCGTCGCTCGCGGCGGCTTCAGGTTGCCCCGCACACGCGGGGATAGGCCGCACCTCGGCGTCGAAGGCCGAGCAGAAAATCCGGTTGCCCCGCACACGCGGGGATAGGCCATAGACCGTGACGAGCTCGTCGCGATTGCAGGCGGTTGCCCCGCACACGCGGGGATAGGCCCTGATGGCTGATTCCTTCGAGCAGGGTATCGACGGTTGCCCCGCACACGCGGGGATAGGCCCTTCAGGCGCGCGAGTCAGCGATGAACGACGCGGGTTGCCCCGCACACGCGGGGATAGGCCGGACGCGCGGCTGCGTTACGAGGACGCGGTCGCGGTTGCCCCGCACACGCGGGGATAGGCCGGCCTATCGCTACGTCTCGCCGGTTTTCGAGCAGGTTGCCCCGCACACGCGGGGATAGGCCCCGCGCAGCTCGCCCTCGATAAAAAAGATCGTGGGTTGCCCCGCACACGCGGGGATAGGCCCTGATGGCTGATTCCTTCGAGCAGGGTATCGACGGTTGCCCCGCACACGCGGGGATAGGCCCTATATTCCCGAGCGCATCTCGGAGGAGCATTTGGTTGCCCCGCACACGCGGGGATAGGCCGACTGCTGACTCCGTACCGTTCCTGCGCCCGAAGGTTGCCCCGCACACGCGGGGATAGGCCTGTCGCGGGCGTTGTCGATACGGGACTTTCCTAGGTTGCCCCGCACACGCGGGGATAGGCCTGTGGAGACGCGCGCTGATGGAACGCCGCGCAGGGTTGCCCCGCACACGCGGGGATAGGCCTGTCGCGGGCGTTGTCGATACGGGACTTTCCTAGGTTGCCCCGCACACGCGGGGATAGGCCGCAGGCGGCGCCGTATTTGACGCTGGCGTTCTGGGTTGCCCCGCACACGCGGGGATAGGCCGCGCCATCCCGGCGCGCCAGTTTTCGCTTTCCGGGTTGCCCCGCACACGCGGGGATAGGCCTGCGACCTATTATTGCGATGCGCTCGACGTCAAGGTTGCCCCGCACACGCGGGGATAGGCCCGCGGCGGCGCGCGACTCGGTCTCGCGATCGGAGGTTGCCCCGCACACGCGGGGATAGGCCGCGCGCGATATCGATCATGGCAAAGCCCTTTTGGGTTGCCCCGCACACGCGGGGATAGGCCCGTGGATGCTGGCGCCCAATATACACGTCAAACGGTTGCCCCGCACACGCGGGGATAGGCCCTGCCCGCGCTTGTCTGCTCCGGGAGTGGTCGTGGTTGCCCCGCACACGCGGGGAT
This sequence comes from Deltaproteobacteria bacterium, assembly GCA_021799495.1. GTDB lineage: Bacteria > Desulfobacterota > Binatia > Binatales > Binataceae > JADMIL01. The sequence continues at coordinate 27,444 of JAJZAI010000020.1, read as the reverse complement.
AGGCCGGTTTTCCCCGCCTCGATGCTATCGAGGACGCCGGTTGCCCCGCACACGCGGGGATAGGCCCACGGCCTTGATCGTGCGGCGCACCTCAACCCGGGTTGCCCCGCACACGCGGGGATAGGCCTATCAGCGGCGATGGTCGCGATTTCGCGCTGAAGGTTGCCCCGCACACGCGGGGATAGGCCCCAATACCAAAACCGAACGAGGCCGCGCCCGCCGGTTGCCCCGCACACGCGGGGATAGGCCCAAATCGACGGGCGCGTCGAACCAGCTCTACGAGGTTGCCCCGCACACGCGGGGATAGGCCGGCGGTTCCGAAGCCGGAGGACGGCGGCGATGCGGTTGCCCCGCACACGCGGGGATAGGCCTGCGGTTGTACCGCTGAAATCAAAGAAGCCGGAGAAGGTCCAAATGAACCCACCGAATAACCCCGACGGCCAGAAAAATAAGGACCGCCATGTCAACTTGCGCCTTTCGAGTGCTACGTACCAGGACGCGGTGAACTATGCGCGCACGCGCGGACTGTCGTTTTCTGCATGGGTCCGAATGGTCATCATGGACACCATCTATCGGCCTAAACGGTCCAAAAAGGAAAAGGAGTAACGCCTTCCCCGGCCTGAAGGCCGGAGTCTCCGCGCCAGGAGGTTTTGATGAAACTTAAACAACTCTCTTCCGTGATATTGTGGACGACGCATCAACCGTTTCGGATCGAATCTTATTTGCGTCTCCCGGATGCGACATGGCCTGATGAGAGCACGGGTCATATCGCTATAGTTTCCGCAGAAACCCGAGGGATGCTCTATAAGCCAAAAACCCTGAAGGCGAAAAAATCGTGAAACTTAAACAACTCTCTTCCACGATATTGTGGGTAGCGCATCAACCGTTTCAGGTCGAATCTTATTGGCGTCTCCCGGATGAAAAAGGGCTTGCCACGGACGGGGGTGGCCTCGCTATAGCTTCCAGAAAAACCGACGTCAGGCTCTATAAACCGAAACCGCAGAAAATCAAACGCCGTCTCACACCGTGAACCGCATGAACCGCTATCGCCCCTCCTCTTTGCTCTACACGCGCGCGCGCGAAAGGCGAACGAAAAACGAAAAAGAGAACAAACAGCGAAAATGAGGCTATAGAAAATAAGAATAAAGGAATATAGCGGTTCATGCGGTTCACGACGTATAGCCATGTTTGAAAAATTGCACCGCAAATTCGTCAAAATGGTCAATTTCGTAGGATTTATCAACACTTTTTGGATTCGACGGGTTTTCGGGGCGGAGCAACGCGCGGTTGGCGCGCACTGATGTGGCATTGCGGTTCCCTGTGTGGTTCACCGCGTTCACCAACGTTTTTCTGATTCAAAGTCATTTTGAGGCACGGCGTCCTCCCGTGGCGCGATCCCGACGTAACATCGTGGTTCACCGTGCGGTTTGGTCACGCTCAACCCCGGCATCGCGCTCCGCAGGTCGCGGCCGAAAACCGTTATAGCAACGGGATGGACCTTGAAACGGTCGCAAAACCGGCCGTAGTGGAGATAGAGCGTGTTGACCGTCGCGCTATGCTCCGGACCGACCAAACAGGCTTCGTCGATGAACTTGGCCAGCGGACTGGCCATTTCCACGAGTTCCTCGGCCATATCGGCCGCGCTGGGCGGCTGCACGAAATAACCGCGATCCCGCAGCCTGAACCATCCCTGAATCGCCCAGTTCAAAAGGCCCGGCAATTCGAGTTTCAGCTTTTCTTCGAGCCGCAGGTCTTCCTTGCCGCGAAAAGTCCGGACGGTCCGCAGCATGATGAAGCGATGCGGCAACGCAGTGCTGTTGTCATAGAACTTCGGCAGTTCGTTGGCCAGCAGCAGGAACCGCGCGCTCAAACGGCCGGTCCAATCCTCGTTGTACTTGCGCGGGATGTTCACCATATCTTCGCCGGTCATCCGCAGAAGGTTTTCGGACAGATCCAGAAGCCATCGCCAAGCGGTTGCCCCGCACACGCGGGGATAGGCCCTGCGCAAAGAGCTGTAGGTAGCTCGGGTCGCCGGTTGCCCCGCACATGCGGGGATAGGCCTTATATGAATCCGCCGGGCGCCCTTATATCTCCGAGGCGCGGCGGAAGCCGTGCTCGATTCGCGAAGGGCTGGAACGACAGGCCGCGCCGACGGTCAGTAGCGGGCGATCACTTTCTCGGCGAACTCGGGCGCGAATTCCGCGACGCCGCTCGCCGTCGGAATAAACGCCACCTGGCGCACGCCCTCGGCTTCCAGAGCGCGCAGGCGCAAAATCAGCTCCTCCGGCGTCCCGCTCATCGTGGCATGCCGAATCAGCTCGCCGCTCACGAAGCGCTCCTCGTCGGGTTGCACGTAGAGCCCATGGCCGTCGTGCAGCGCCAGGTAGTAGCGCGGGTCGTTGGCGAAGCGCCGGTCGGCGTATTCCTTGTAGGCCGCGAACTCGGCGCGAATCGGCGCCGGCGCCGCCTCCGCCTTCTGCACGCCCTCGTACAACGCGTGCAGCGCGACCATCGCCCACGGCCCCGCTTCGGCTCGCACACGCGGCGAGTCAAGAGTCTCGCCCGGCCGCAGGATGCACGCCGCGGTCAGCAGCATCGTGTATACGTCCTCCGCCCGGCGTCCGCCGCGGGCGGCGCCCGCGCGCAGCCACGTGCGCGTTTCGCGCCAGCCCTCGACCGAATTGGTGCGCGAGGTGATGAAGCCGTCGCCCATCTCGCCCGCCAGCTCGATCGCCTTGGGCGCGTTGCCCGCGACGTAGATCGGAATCCGCTCGCGCGTATTGATGAGCTGGAGTTGTTGATGGAACAGGCGGATCGTGCGTTGCGCATCGCCCTCGCGATACTCGACTTCGCCGCCGCCGAGCAGGCCGCGGATCACCCGCACGTGCTCGCGCAACTGGCTCACCCGGTACGGCGCCATCCCCATCGCGCGCCGCGCGCTGTTGCCGGTGCCGATTCCGAGCACGACGCGGCCCGGGGCCAGCGAATTGACCGAGGCGATCGCGCACGCGGTCACGGGCGCGATCCGCGTACCGGCGATCGTCACTCCCGTGCCGAGCGCGATGCGCCTGGTCGCGAGCGCCGCCGACGCCATCGCCACGTACGGGTCGGCCGCCATCAGTTCCGAGTCGGCGACCCAGCAATGGCTGAAGCCGTTGGCCTCGGCCACGCGCGCTTCGCCGGCCGCGCGCGCCGCGCTGGGCATTATCAGGATGCCGAAATCCATCCGACGCCCTCCACTTATTCCGCTGGACCTTCTTTGCCAACGCGCGCGATAAAATCCCACACCCGCTGCTTGAGCGGCTCCTTGTGCGGATAACCTTGGTAGCGGGCCATCCCGAGCCGCCACGGGTCGCCCGAGAAGAAACGCTCGTAGAGCGTCTGGCGCCCGGCGAACGACGAGCACGCGACGTCCCACGCCAGGCGAAACAGCCGGATGCGCTGCTCGGGCGTCACGCCCACGCCCTGGCAGTAGAGCTCAACGTCGCGCGCTCGTTCGCCCGCAAGCTCGGCCAGCCCGGGCATCAGCACCATGTTGCTCGAGCCGAGAAGCTGCACGATTTCGACCAGCCGCGGATAGAGCCGCGGGAACATCAGGCGCACGGTCCACAAGGGTTGGCCGTTGGGCAGCACGGTGCCATTGGGACCGGGCGCGTGGTCGGCCTCGGCGGCGCGGATCGCGGCGCGCAATAGCTCGACCGCGTCGATCATCTCGGCAAGCAGGTTTTGCACGTTCTCGGCGCGCGACGAGTTGACCGCGTCGCACATGTTGAGCGCCACGCCGAGCAGGAACTCGGCCTTGGCCAGGTTCTTGATCGCGAACTGATGCATGATCTGGTTCATGCAGCCGGTCTCGACGAACAGGCCGTTGGCGAGCGTGACGTCGCGCGCGATGAACACGCGCTCCCACGGCACCAGCACGTGGTCGAAGATCCCCACGCAGTCCATCTCGTCCATGCGCGAGGAGAACGGATGGTCGCCCGGGCGGCCGCCGAGCTCGCTCAGCGAAGGGCGGCAGATGAACCGCAGCCCCGGCGTCGCCACCGGCACGCAGAAGGCGAACGCGTAGGGGCGCGCCTCTTCGGAGTTCTGCAAATAGCTCGAGGGGAAGACCGCGATCTCGTTGGCGAACGGCGCCAGCGTCGCCACCGAACGCGCGCCGTTGATAACGATTCCCGCCTGGGTCTCCCGCTCGATCGCGGCGGCCACGCCGGGCGGCTGCTGCTGGACGGGCCGCGACTTGTCGATGGCCGGGCTGAGCAGCGTGTGGGTCAGGCAAAGGTCGTGCTCCCGCTGATATTCGTAGTACTGGCGGATGTTGTGGCCGAACTGCTTGCCGGCGCGCGCGAAGTACTCGTGCGCCGATCCGAAGCCGGTGATGTGGATATTCATGAAATCGGGGCTGCGCCCCATCATCCCGCCGCACCAGTCCATCCAGGTTTTCACCATCCCGCGCCGGCGCGCCAAATCCTCCGCGCTGGCGGGCTCGATAAAGCTCAGTCCAACGCGTTCGCCGCTGGTGGGCGAGCGGTAGGTCAGTTGCTCGTTGAGATCGGCGCGATGCTGCAAGTCGTAAAGCTCGGCCAGCGCATGCGCCGTCGCGCCCAGCCGCGGATGTCCGGCGACGTCCTTGACGCGCTCGCCCTCGAGCCAGATTTGCCGCTCGTCGCGGAGCGAGTCGAGAAATTGCCGCCCGGTCCGGATCCCCATCGCGATCTCCTCCTGCCTCGAATGGTTGGCGCGCGCCGCGTCTAGTCCGCCTGGGCGGGCCGGAAGCCGGCAATCCCGTAGCCCATCAGGCCGAACGGGTAGTAATACTTGAGTTCCATGCGGCTATCCGCGGGCAGCGCCGCGCGCATCGCCATCCACTGCACGACTTCGATCGAATGCTCGCCGCCCCGGCGGGCGAAATCCGCCATCGTGTAGTCCTTGAGACTTTGGGGCGCGCGCTCGAGCAGCTCCATGAACTCGAGATCCCAGCGCGGGAAGACCTTGCCGAAGTCGGGGCCGGCCAACTGATGCGACAAGCCGCCGGTGCCGATCACCGCGACCCGAAGATCGCCGGGATAGGACGCCACCGCCGCTCCCAGAGCCTCGCCCAGCGCCCAGCAACGCGCCGGGGTGGGCAGCGGCTCGAGCACCACGTTGATCGTCAGCGGCACCACCGGCGCCCGCCAGCCCTGCTCGAAATCGATGAGCGGCATCGGTGAGAGAAACCCATGGTCGAGCTCCATCCGCCGCGAGGTCGCCAGATCGATGCCGCTCTCGAGCAGGCGCGCCGCCAGATGGCGCGCCAGCGCGGGATGGCCGGGGACCGGCGCGAAGCGGCGCGGTCCCCAGCCCTCGTCGGCAATCTGGTATTCCCCGGCGACGCCCATCGCGAAGGCCGGCCACGTGTCGAAGAAAAAATTGTCGACGTGGTCGTTGTAGATCACCACCAGCGCGTCGGGCCGCCGCTCCCCAAGCCAGCGCCGCGCTCGCGCGAACGCATCGAACAGGGGCTTCCATCCCGGCTCCCGCGTCGCCCCGGCGTCGTAGGCATGCGCGATCGAGGGCGCGTGCGAGCATCCCAGTCCGGCAACGATCATGGTCATCGCGGCGTTCCTTCTATGTTTCCTCTTCGGGCAGCACCGCCAGCGCGCGGTTGCGCCGGTTTTGCTCACCGAGGAAGCGCTCGAACTGCTCCTTGCTCATCCCGCGCATCGCCGCGCCTACCTCGATCAGGCTCACGCCCAACGTGGCGGCGAGCTTGGTGAGCAGGTAGATGCTGACGCCGGCGTCAACCAGCTCTTGCCAATCGGGTCCGGCGAGCAGGCGCAGCCCGTCCTCGCCGATCGCATAGCGCCGGTAAAAGGCCTGGGGATTGGCGCGGCAGGCTTCGCGGTTGGCGGGCTGGCGCAGATCGTAGAGCAGACGGCTGATTTCATAGACGTTGACGGCGTGCTGGTTCATTTCAATGCGCGCGCCCCCATCGCAACCGCCGCGGCCGCGCCGCCGTTGCCCGCGGCCGCCGCCGGCGCATCATCCTCGCGCCCCGCATGGCCAAGTTCGCGCGAGAGCCGCGCCGCCGCCTCGCGCAGCGCCACGGCCAGACCGGAATTCGGATCGGCGGGAATTGCCGCGGTGGTGCCGACGAAGGCCAGCGTCGCCGCGACCGTCTCATGGTCGAAGACCGGCGCCGCGACCGTGCGGATGCCCTCGACCACCTGGGCGCCCACCGCAACCCCGCGCCGGCGCACGGCCTCGATCTCGCGCTGCAACCCGGCGCGCTCGGCCGGCACGAGTTGGTCGAGCAGGCGGCGCATGGCGGCGGCGTCGCGATGCCAGGCCAGAAAGATCTGCCCTTGCGCCGAGGCCAGCGGCAGCGGCGATCCGACCGCGACCCGGATCTGCACCAGCTTGCTCAGCGGCTCGCGCGTGCGCACCACCACCGGTCCGTGGCCGCCCCAGATGCACATCACGGAAGTCTCGCCGCCCTCCTCGACCAGCCGCTGGAGATAACTCTCGCCGAGGTTGACCACGCGCAGCGCGCCCACCGCGCTTGCGCCGAGCTGGATCAGCAGCGGCCCCATCCCGTAGGTGCTGACGCCTACCTGGCGGAGCAGTCCGGCGCGCATCAGCGAAATGAGATAGCGATGGACGGTCGAGCGTTGCAGGCCCAGCGCGCCGGCGATGTGGCGCAGATGCAGTTCGGAGGCGCCGCGCGTGAAAAGCGTGAAGATTGCGGCGAGACGCTCCACCACCGAGACGGTCGAGCCGCGGCCGGTGCCGTGCGGGCGCGCGCGGCGCGTCCGTGTGCGGCTCGCAGGCGCTTCGGTTCTAATCGCTGCCATAGCCGATTGCGGACACGCTGTCCGCAAGAGTATCCCACGGCCCTAGTACGACAAGCGCCCGATCGATGTCAAGCCTGCCGGCTTCCGCGAATCAAGCGCTAAAACCAGACGATTTCCGGATCCGTACATTGACATGCGGGGACCCCGGTAGGATGTTTTGCAGAACGTCTGTCCGCTAATTGCCAAGCGCATTTCGGAAGAACTCGCCTGGAGAAAATTCCTCATGATCGATCTCAGCGCCGACCTCGGCCCTATCCGGCTCAAGAATCCGCTCATCGCCGCTTCCTCGGAATTCACCATGACGCGGGCGGGCATCGACGCCGCGCTCGCGGCCGGCGCCGCCGCGGTCATCTCAAAATCGATCAACGAATCGCCCGACGCGGCGCGCCAGCTCGATATCGCGGATTACGTGGCGCTCGATTGCGGCGGGACGATCGCGCCGTGGGAGAGCGCGGGCGACGACGCCTCACTGTTCTGCCGCTCGGGGCTCGCGCAGGCGCCGCGCGACGAGTGGCTCGAGATGCTGGCGCGCGCCGACCGCGCGGCTCGCGCGCGCGACGCTTATGTGGCCGGCAGTATCACGGTCGCGGAGGCCGCGCCGGCCGCCCGGCTCGCGGCCGCGATGGAAGCCGCGGGGCTCCGATGGATCGAGCTCAACCTCAGCGCCCCGCACGGGCGCGAGGCGGCGCGCGGCGCGGTGCGCCAGGTCACCGACGCCGAGGCGGTTGGCGAATACGTGCGCCAGGTGCGCGCCGCGACGCGCGTGGCGCTCACGGTCAAGCTCACCGCGCAGAGCGGCGATCCGATCGCGCTCGCCGAACGGGCGGTGCGCGCCGGCGCCGATATGCTGGTCCTGATGGGCCGCTTCCAGGGCTTCATGCCGGATATCGAGACCGGCCGGCCGATCCTCGGATCGGCGGGCGCAATTGGCGGGCGCTGGGCGCTGCCCCTGACCCTGTACTGGGTGAGCAAATGCTTCAAGGCGGTCGCGCCCGCGATGCCGATCGTGGCGACCAACGGAGTGCGCACGGGCGACGACGTTATCCGCGCGCTGCTCAGCGGGGCGCGCGCCGTGGAACTCGCGAGCGCCGTGCTGGGCCGCGGGCCCGGCGTGTTCGCCGAGATGCTCGCGGGAATCGAGGCCTACTGCGAGCGCAAGGGAATCGCGCGTCTCGCCGAGATCGTGGGCAAGGCGGCGGAGGCGGCGGTGGACTACGGCGCGTTGCGGCCGGTCAAGCGCGCGGGTTATCCGTGGGACCGCTTCATCCGGGGCGTCTGATCCCTCGCCAAGCTTTCTCGCCTCGCCGCGGCGCTCCGGGCGTGTCCGCCGCGCGCGAAGTCTGGACGATGGCGGCCATGTAGTTGGTCAGAGCGGCGCGCCGGTCGGGCGCGCTTTTGGCGACGCCGGCCAGATGCTCGTCGGTCCGCTTCAGCACGGGGCCTATGACAAGCGTCAGCAACCGCTCCTGAGTCGGCGCGAGCGCGTACAGCGCGCGCTCCGAACATCGCAACCGTTTCGCCAGAGTCGCGATATCGAGATGCAGGAAACCCTTCCTCACGACGATCTTTTCAAGCTCCCGCGTAAGATGGGCGAGGCGCGGCGAGAGTCGCCGGTTGTGCGGCCGGGGGTTTTTAGCGGAAGCCTCAAATTACGCAAGCGGCGCGGCTGGAACAACTATCCGCCGCGGCCGAACCCGGATCATGGCGTTTGGTGCTGACAAATATGCTGTGGTACCGGTAAAGCCAATCCGCTCCGGCTCGGAATAAGATGGAGGTCAGGCAAATGGCGGCAGGCACGCATACCGCTCCACAATCGAAGTCGGCGCAGGTGCGCGCCCGTCTGAAGCACCCGGTGATCGATTCAGACGGCCACACGGTCGAATTTCAGCCGGCGTTGCGCGATTACATCCGGCAGGTAGCCGGATCGGAGCTGGCCGGGCGTTATCGCACGGACGGCGCCAACTGGTATGGGATGAGTTGGGAGCAACGGCGCGCGGAGCGGCCGTTGCGGCCGCCGTGGTGGGCGCTTCCCACCAAAAACACGCTCGACCGCGCCACCGCGACTTTCCCCAGGCTTCTGCACGAACGGCTCGATCAGACGGGAATCGATTTTGCGGTGCTCTATCCGACATCCGGGCTGGGCGCGCCGCATATTCGCGACGACGAGTTGCGCCGCGCCGTCTGCCGCGCCTTCAACACTTTCCATGCCGACAGCTTCCGCGAATATTCCGATCGCCTGACGCCCGCGGCGATCATTCCGATGCATACGCCGCAAGAAGCGATCGAAGAACTCGAGTACGCCGTGAAGACGCTCGGGCTCAAGGTGATCATGATGGCGGGGCATGTGCGGCGGCCGATTCCCGCGGTCGCCGCGGCCGTGCCGCATCCCACCCGTTACGCATACTGGCTCGATCTTTTCGCGCTCGACAGCGAATACGACTACGATCCGGTTTGGGCCAAGTGCGTCGAGCTCGGCGTCGCGCCGAGTTTCCATTCGCCCGGCATGGGCTGGAGCAGCCGCAGCTCGATCTCAAATTACATGTTCAACCATATCGGCCATTTCGCCTCGGCCGGCGAGGCGCTGTGCAAGGCGATGTTTTTCGGCGGCGTCACCCAGCGCTTTCCGCAACTCCGATGCGCCTTTCTCGAATGCGGAGTGGGATGGGCGGCCAGTCTCTACGCCGACATGATCGGCCATTGGCAAAAGCGCAACGGCAAGGCGATGGAGAACTACAATCCGGCCAACCTCGACCGCAAGTTGTTTCAGGACCTCGCGCGCCGCTACGGCGGCAAGCTCGTCACCGACAAGCTCGACGGCCATGGCGAAGGATGGGGCGTCGGCGGCACAAGTGAGGACCCGGAGGCGCTCGACGACTGGTCGCGATGCGGAATCGAAAAGCCCGAGGATATCCGCGATCTGTTCGTGCCCAACTTCTATTTCGGCTGCGAGGCGGACGACCCGATCAACGCCGTGGCGTTCGATACGCGCAAGCTTCCCTTTGGCGCCCGGCTCAACGCCATCTTCAGCTCCGATATCGGCCATTGGGACGTTCCCGACATGACCGAAGTGACCGAGGAAGCCCACGAACTGGTCGAACACGGACTGATCGGGGAAGACGATTTTCGCGATTTCGTTTTCGCGAATCCCGCCCGCCTGTGGACCAGCATGAACCACGGCTTCTTCAAGGGCACGGTGGTCGAGGGCGCGGTAAATAATCTGCTGAGCGGCAGATGAGCCGTTCGTCCGCGCGAACGCCGGGGTGCGTATGGCCAAAAAGCTGATGCATCTGACGGGTTTCGTCATTTATTGCCCCGCGCCTCACACGATGATGTCGTGGATATATCCGCGGGACAAAATCCGCTGGAGTTGGCATCAGAATGAGTATTGGCGCTCGATCGCCCAGACGCTCGAGCGCGGCAAGTTCGACATGATGTTCTTCGCCGACGGCTGGGGCGGCGGCAACGAGGCGAGCGTCCGCTACGCAATCCAGTTTCCCAATCACGATCCGCTCATACTCATTTCGTACCTTGCGGGGTTCACCCGAAAGCTGGGATTCGCGGTGACCATGTCGACGACGTTCTACCCGCCGTTCATGCTGGCGCGCAAACTCTCCACGCTCGATCACGTCAGCGATGGCCGTATCGGATGGAACATCGTCACTTCGTTCGGCGCCAGCGAGGCGCGCAATTTCGGAATGGATCGGATGATTCCGCATGACGAGCGTTACGAGCGCGCCGACGAATACATGGAGGTTTGCTACCGGCTGTGGGATAGCTGGGAATCCGGCGCGGTGCGAATGGACATGGAAAACGGCGTCTTCGCCGATCCGAAAAAGGTCCATCGGATCAATTTTCACGGCAAGTGGTTCCATTGCCAGGGGCCGCTCGATGTCATTCCTTCACCGCAACGCCGCCCCGTGCTGATTCAGGCCGGAGCGTCGGAGCGCGGGCGCGAGTTCGCCGCGCGCCATGCCGAATGCGTTTTTGGCGCCGGCGGCCGATGGTACTCCGACGACCTCGCCGAACGCGCGCGCAAACACGGGCGCGATCCGTCGGCCATCAAGATCATCTGGGGCGCCCAGCCGATCGTGGCCGAGACCGAAGCCGAAGCCCAGGCGCTGGAACGCGCGGTGCTGGAACGCATTCCACCCGAGGCCGGTCTCAGCCTGATGGCGTCGCATTTCGATCTGGATTTGGCGCGCTACGATCTTGATATGCCGCTCGCGCGCATCCAGACCGCCGGCGTGCAGGGAATCCTGGAAGCGTTCAAGCGGTCCAGTCGCGATCTGACGCTCAGGGAAGCGGCGAAGATTTACGGCCGCGGCATCGGCATGCCGCACATGGTCGGCACGCCGCCGCAAGTGGCGGACCAGATGGAATCGATGCTAGACCGGATGGGCGGCGACGGCTTCCAGATCAGCCCGCCCTATTACGCCCCGGATTATTACGAGGACATCGTCCGCCTGCTCATTCCCGAACTTCAGCGGCGTGGCGTGTTCCGCCGCGAATACGAAGGCGACACTCTGCGCGATTACCTGTCAGCCCGATAGCCGGCGCCGCATCGTTGGGCGGCCGCGAAGGCATGCCGCGGGATCGTGATCAAATGAGGGGCGCGGGCGCGCGGCGAATTGAATCGCCAGCGCGCCCGCGCCGGATTTAACTCATGGCAGGGGACATAGGGTGGACGTCGTCGGCTGCTTGGTATACGTGCATTGTTGACCGGCGACCGAGCCGCTGGCGAGATTGAAGTTTGCGCTCCAGTAAGGATCGTTGGTGAAATTATATTCACCTGCCTCCGGACGATGATTTTTATCATCGGCGACGAAGCAACCCTCGATTTTACCGTCGGCGCATTCGGGAGGAAATTTGATTTGAAAGGCCGGGCATCCCGCCGCCGGGCAATCGAAATCCTTCACCGACCAGTCGCATACGGTCTGTTTTGCCGTATTCAATTGCGCGCAAATGGAAGCGTAAGGGCCGCTCGTATTGCACTGGCATTGGCTGGCGCCGCTGCTCCACGTGCACATCGTGGCGGGCTGGCAAACCTTTTGCCCCAGCGACACCGCCGGTTTGGTGTTGGGAACCGTGGCGCTTAAAGCGTACTGGGCGGCGATTTTCGACGCATTGAGCTTCAGCGTCAGGAGGCCCGTGGATGGATCGTAGCTGCTGCTCCACGCGCCGCTGCTACCGTCGGAACCGGCGCCTGAGAACTGAAACGGCAGAGTCAGGCCCTCATAGCCAGGGTTCACGTTCCCCGGCTGCTTGTCCCAATTGGCGGGCAATCCCTTTCCGACGAATAATATGTAGGTCTGGGAGGTGTCTCTTTTCGTGAAGAGAAAGAACAGGTCATATACATTTCCGCCAGTGAATGTATTGACGCTGATGAACCGGTGGTCTTGCTGCGTCTTCTTCGAGATCGTGGTGTCGATATAATAAACGCCATGACTCGCGGTCAGGGCGCTGCGTTGAAAGTTGTTCTGCCCCATCATTCGCTTCATTTGACCGATGGGATCCTGCTTTTCTCCTGAAAGCAGCAGTTGCCGGTAAATCGGCACGCCCAGACATCCGTTGTCGGGCGGAGACGAGGTGCAGGAACTGCCCCAATTGCCGTCGGCGCAGTACCTCACCGGGGCGCTGCTATCCGGCACGGTTTTGGCGCATTCCGGATAGATGGCGGTGCTTACGTATTCATAAGGACTGGTCTTCGCCGTCGCGGGCAGGCACTTCGCATCGCCTTGCGCGTTGATCGGATAATCGGAAGCGCATTCCCAGGCCTCGGTCGGCGCGTTGAAGAAAGTTTCTTTGTTGACCGAGATGGTTTCATTTATCGATGGAGTGGGAACAGGGCTGGGCGCGGCGCTGATCGGGCTGCTCAGGCCGGTCAACGAACCATCGTCGTCGTTCAGCACGGTCTCGCGATCGATATCGGTAAAGCCCTGGAACATGCCGGGGTCCCAGTTGCAGTACTCCTTCTTGGCCTCCCCCTCATTCGTCTCGAAGCTTAAGAGGTTGGGTTTAAACAGCGGTTCCGTGACAAAATGACGGATGTCAACGCCGCCGAAGAAGAGATTGTACGAATGAAAGGCGGGAGCGTAGTAGAATCCGTTAGGTTGCTTCCAGCCAATCGCCGCGTTTGGCTCGAAACATAATTTCTTGCCGCCGAGGCGATAAGAGCGAATGCCCGAAACGCCGCCGCTGATAAAGCCCGCCCGAATACATGGTCTTCCGACGTCTGGATTTGCTTCACAGGGGCCGGCCGGCGTTTGCAGCACTTTCCCGTTGATCGTTCCGTCGGAGGTAAGGAACGTGGGATGGATATTGAGATAGGCGTTGGTGTCCTGGAAAATCGGACCGTCATACACGCTGAACAGCCGCTGGAAGCCGGCGAAGTTGGAAATCTGAAAGCTCACTTGATCGTTCTGCGACAGGCAATATGCGGCGTTTACTCCGTCGGAATTCGGATCGGCCGCGCATTTCAGGCCAGTTATATCTTTGGTTCCGATCTTCGCTGAAAACGGATTGAATGGGCCCGCGTTGGATACGTAGGGATTGTTCGCGAGGCCGTCGGTGTATTTTGGATTGCTCCATTGCGAACTGCCAATCATTGCGCTCTGGCGCACCAATCCCCAATATCCCGGAATCACCGACGCGGTGTCGTAGCCGCCGCTGGTGACGAAATTCATTCCGGCATTCTGCGGATCGCTGACGACGTTGTTGACCGTCAGCGACCAAAGCGATCTCAACCAGACCGCCGCAAAATTGGTTTGCGCCCAATTGAACGAGGTCGTGAACTTGTTCAGCACGACCACGTCGCAATTGGTCTCATTGCCGGCGGCGCATACCGGAACCGCGGAGCAGTCGGCGTTGGCCGTGCCTTTATCAGCGGCGGAGCATCGCGTTGGGTACCGCAAGCCGGTGATTTGCGGATAGTAATTGGTGTCGCCTTTCGGCGGCGCGGACGGCGACGGCAACATCACCAGCGTGGTGTTTTTATTTTTCAATCGCGAGGTATCTGTCTGATTGACGCCGTTGCACGCGTTAATCGCGCCGACCTCCACGAAACCCTCCATGGCGGTGGTGCAGCTATTGCCGATGAATGGTCCCAGAGGAGTGGTCCCGGCCCGGCTGAGCGACAATTGTTCGCTGGCGTAGCCGTACCACTTTTCGTATTGCGAGGGGCCGCTAATCGCGCCGGGCACGAACCAGTAGCAGGCGCCGCAAGTGCCCGCGCCCGCGGCCATGTTGTACTCGAAATCGTTCATGCCGTTCATGATCCAGAAGACCGACGGATTATCCGAGTCCGAGTAGTTTGAAAGATCGTTGTACCCGCTTGGACAGCTTATAACGTTATTTTTACAGTTATTATCTATAGGAGCCGTGGCCGTCAGGATGCCGGGAATCATGCGCGGGTTCTGCGGATTCGCATCGGCCGCCGTGCCACCGGACGCATTGGCCACCGCGGCGCGCGCGAAGACGCCGAGATTGGCATAGAGCTGATTGCCGGTTTCGGTGCCGTCTTCCAGGTAATAGCCGTGGCCGATCGACAAATAGCCCACGTTGCGCGCGAGCATCACGCCCTGCGTCGCATGCAGCACAATCCAGCGCGTCATCGAATCCCAGACCGAGCTGTCCTTTACGAACGTTGGAGAATTCGTCGGCGTCGCCCGGACCATATGAAAGTGGACAGGGTAATGCATGATGCTGCCGCCCTGGCCCAACTGGTAGAATTCCACGCCCTGAATTTGGACCGACTGGAAGCCCTGGCGCACGATGGTATGGCCGCCGAAGTAGTTGTCGGGATTTCCCGGATTGACGGCAAAAGCCGATCCGGGGGTGTCGCCGTCGGAGATTATGCGTATGTTGCGCGATAACAGGCCGACGGAGGCGCGCATATCGCCCGACGTCGGAAAGTTCGTCAGCTTCGAAATTCCGGGAAAAGAGGCGTTCGACAGGTCGAATAGCTGGCCGTTGTGCGGATACTGAACCGCGCTGACCAGGTTAATCGTCGTAGTGTTCGCCGTGCCGTTGTAACTCGGCGCGCCGCTGACTTGAAGCAACTCCGAGTGCGAGGGCAGATAATCGGTCGTGGTCAGGACAATCTGATATTGGTCTTGCCAATCCACCGGTCCAGAGACAACGATTTTCATATCGCCCGGCAACGCATCTTGAGCCAGCCGGACCCAGCTCGTTCCCGTGCAAGACGCGGGTTTGTTGGTCGGATCGGCGCATCCGGTCAGCGACGCGTCGTTATAGGTCGCGCCGGTCTTGCCATAGAGCTGTAAAGTGCCGCCGTAAGACACGGCCAGGACCTTATGGCCGAAATAGGCGGGCGCCGTTCCGTCCGCTTTATCGAGCGTTCCATAACTGTAAAAGCAGTCGCTCTGTCCGGTCGGAAACGTAAATGGCGTGCAGGAGCCGGGATTCAAAGTGCTCGCGGTATTGTCGCCCCAGGGGGGAGTCGGGATTCCGCAGTTGGCCGAGTTGCACAGGGCGCCGGGATCGACGGGCGCGCCCCACAGATGGATCGTCACTTCGTTGCTGGCCGCCACCGTTCCAATCGGCGCGACGGTCGTGCCAGCGAGTAATTTGCCTTGATTTTCGACCAAAATGTTTTCGGCGTAAAAATCGGTATTGGCGTCGGCAAATATCAAACTTCCGCCATTAACGACATTTACGGTGTGGAAGTAATACGTGGCCGGCGTATCAGTGTTTGAGCCTTGCACGGTGCACGCTCCCGAGACGATTAGATCTTCGGGAATCGTCCCGGAGGTGTAGGTGTTCGGCAGTATTGTTCCCCCGGTGCAAGTCGCGGCCATCGCGCGCCCAGAAAAGATGGAAAGAAACAGGAACAAAAGACCTAAATAAACTAATATTAGGCGTTTTAGATTGGTATAAACAATCGTGCACGATTCTAGAGTTCTCATTTGTTCACAGTCCTTCGGGTTGCACAAATCCCCTAGATACAATAATAGATCGCGTCAGTTTTCAAGGGATTGGACGCTGTCAGGGGGATTAGAGAGTGAAAACCGCGATTCACCGCCGCGCCATAAGCAAAGCTAATGTCAAACTCTTCACGATTTCCGTGCTGATGCTTGGCTTCTGCGTGCTTTGCGGATGTGGCGGGAATTCGAGCTCCGGCGGAGTAACGCCCACTCCAACGCCAACCCCAACGCCGGGTCCGGGAATTTCGGGGCACGTTTACGGTGGTTCCCCTGAGGCTGGCGAGCCGATCGGCGGGTCTCAGATCACGCTCTATCAGGCTGGCGCGACCGGTTACGGCGCGGGAGCGTATCAGCTTGCGCAAACGGCCTCGGATAGTAATGGCGCCTTCGATATCCCCGCAATCACCTGCCAGACCAGCGGTTATTCGCAGCAGATTTATCTGGTGGCGACGGGCGGCACGATCAAGGGCCAGAGCGGCGCCAACGCCGCGACTGGATTTATTTCGGCGGTCGGGACTTGCGCCAGTTTCGCGCACGAGACCGTGGTCAACGAGGCGACGACGGTCGCGACGGTTTGGACGCTCGATCAGTTCCTGGATGCGTCCGGACAGACGGTCGGAACGTCTTCGACCAATCAGACGGGGCTGAATAACGCGGCGGCGACAATCACGGCGACGAACTTCGTGGACCCTGCGACCGGGTTGGCGCCAATCGCGTTTCCGCCGGGCGTGATTTCGCCGACGCCGACGCTTTATTCGCTGGCGAATATCCTTGCGAGTTGCGTGGATTCGTCCGGCGCGAATTCCACGGAATGCCAGAATCTGTTCACTGCGGCAACGCCGTCAGGCGGCGCCGCGCCGACGACCACCTTGCAGGCGGCGGTTGATATCGCGCGCAATCCGGCAAACAACGTCGGCGACCTGTTCGCGTTGGAGCCGGTCAACGCTCCGTTCGCACCGGCGCTTGCGGTCGAGCCGGCAAGCTGGGCGCTGACTTTGAACTATGCGCCCACTGCCGCGGCTTTCAACTCGCCTTACATGATTGCGGTGGATGGCGCCGGCAACGTCTGGGTGGCAAACGCGGCCAGCAACAGCGTAAGCGAATTGACCGGCGCAAGCGGCTACATCACGGGGCTGAACTTCGCCCCGGCCGGCGCCAGCCTGAACTTTCCGGTATGGCTGGCGATCGACGCGGCTGGCAACGTTTGGGTGGCGAATTTCAAAGGCAACAGCGTTGGTGAATTGACCAATGCCAGCGGGTATGCGAGCGGCTTGAATTTCGCGCCGGCCGGCGCCGCCTTCAACGGCCCCAGTTCGATCGAGTTGGACTCCGCGGGCAATCTGTGGATTACGAATTTCTCCGGCGACAGCGTCAGCGAGCTGCTGGCCGGATGCTCCAGCGCAAGCTGCACGGGCGTGAACTTCACCAATTCGAACACCGGCACTCCGGGCGCGGTCTTTAGTGGTCCATTTTCCTCAACGCCGGATGAACTCGGCAATTTGTGGGTGGCGAATTACAGTGGCAACAGCGTCAGCGAGCTGCTGGCTGGATGCTCCAACGCAAGCTGCACGGGCGTCAACTTCAACAACTCAAACACCGGCAGTCCCGGCGCTGGATTCGGAAGCCCGGTCGAAATAGCGGTTAACGGCGCGGGCGATGTCCTGGCGGTCAATCTGAACAGCAACAGCGTCAGCGAATTACCCGCCGGATGCACGACGTCGAGCTGCGCCGGCGTCAACTTCAACAATACGAATACAGGAATTCCGGGCGCGTCGTTCAGCAGTCCTAATTCGATCGCTGTCGATGCCGGCAGCAACGTTTGGGCCACCAACTCCGTCGACGATAGCGTAAGCGAACTGACCGCGGCGAGTGCTTACGGTTTCGGATTGAATCTCGGACCGTGGCCAACGCGTCTGAGCGAATTCTCAATTGCTGTTGATGCTGGCGGCAACATCTGGATAGCAAACAACTATGAGGACGGCGTGAATGAAATCGTTGGCGTCGCGACACCGACGCTCACGCCGGTGGTAGCCTGTCTGAACCAGGGCAAAGAGGTTTGCATGCCATGAAGCGCACGCTGAAACCGGGCGTGCGGCGGCCACCATTGCGCGTGGCCGCGGGCGCATCTTAGAAGAACTTCGTCAGGCAAACGGGCCGGCGAGCGACTTCAATCTCGCACGCCGGCCCGTTCTCTTTTATAGGGCCGAGAAGCTGCCTCCGAGCTGTTTGAATCGGACCTGCTCGCCCTTGAGCTGCTTAAGCACGCGATTGCGAATCTCGGGCGTGTCTTGGGTTAGATAGACGTTCAGCATCGCGCTGTTCGGATCGTTTCCCGCGCCGATTCCAACAGCGGCAACTCCGGAAATTTTTAACAATGTGCGGCCGCGCAGTTCCTTTACGCGACGCACATGTTCGATCGAAGCGCGGAGTTCGTCGCTTATATCAGCCGACCGAACCGAGCCGTCGGCATCCTGGGCGTACGCAGCGCCGGTACAGGCTTGCCCGACCAGAGAGACGTTTAACTTGGTCAACACCGTCTGGATTGGGTTGACGGCGACAATCGATCCGCCGGAATCCGCGCCGCTTCCGGAGGCGCCGGCAAACACGACTCCGATCGCCTGCGGGCAGCCGAAGTCGGCTGTCAGCACCAGCGCTCCCGAATCTCCCGGCGACGCGAAAGTGCAGGACGAGCCGTTGGTCGAACCCGGAATCTGGCCGAGAACCAGAATCTGATGATCGAAGTAAGCGACGCCGGAAGAGGCATTATTACAGGTCTTGCTGTAGACGACCTGACCCATCGCATCGAAGGCGTCGATCACGCCGCTGGTCAGGCAGCTCGTGCGTCCCATCTTCATCACGGCCAAGCCGTCTATCAGACTGTTAAAAGGGAACGGCGTGGTGCTGATCGTGCCGATGTTCAGGATTCTGCCAGACGTATCCACGCCCTGCACCGAAGGGCCGTTCGGACCCTGATTCGCGGACACGACTTTCGCGATCGCCACATCCATCTGATTTTCAATGCCGGCTTTAAAGCTGAGCGGAACCCATTTTGAAAGTTGCGCTACGGTGTCAGACGGATCCTGCCAGCATCCCAGGTCCTGCAACGACGGCTGCACGATCAGTTCTTTCGCCTTCGCCGCGGCCGATCCTGTTGTACTATTGCGCGCCAGGACGTGATTGGTGCTCAACACATATTGATTTCCGCTGGAATCCTGCACCAGCGCGCCAAAAGTTCCCGAACAGCAGACAGCGCCGCCGGTTTTTGAAATCGTTACGCTGTTGATGTTTCCGCCCGAAACGCCAAGGTAAGACGGCGGTACTTCCGCGCCCGTATTGCAAATCGGCGGTGATCCATCAGGCAGTTCGGAAATTGAGCAGGACGGCGTCGGCGTCGCGGTTGGAGTTGGCGAGGCTTGAGCAAACGCGTCGCCGCGAACCAGCAATATACCAAAGAAAACGATGACAATCGCTGACGCCAATTTAGAAATAGAACGTCTTTTCACGAGCTTTCGACCTCCCCCCGGCCATATGACGAAAAGCGACGAGTCTAATCAGGATGATTCAGACTGTTACGCGCAAATCCTAGCATACGCTTCGATTAAAGAAATAATCTTTCAATAAAAATTAACCGGGTCATTAGAATTCTGTGTAAGGTAATTATGTCGCGTTAGGCTTGCATCCCGAATATCAATGCGTTGTGAGGCGGAGTCAGGCACGCGCGAGACGCGCAACGATGCGGCGGGCTTGGCGAGGAACCGACGATCTGGGACTTTTGGCCTACTCCGGGGAAGCGTCCATCTTACCGACAGGTTATTGTTTGCCAGGCATGGCCCGCCCTGCGGAAGTATATTGACCGACAGTGGAAGTTCCGGATTGGCGATCCGGTTTGGACCGCCAGAGCATAACCACGTCAAACCGCCGCCAAAACCCGTAGCGCTCCAGCCATGGCCGTTCTTTCATCGCTAATCCGTAAACTGGATTAACATAGGCGATGCGAATCTCTCGCGGATTCTTGCGTAAACCATCTTCCATTTTGGCGAGGATCGATCGGACTGTCGCCCGGCCGAAGGAATTGAACATGAAGAATACTGTGCCTTGCGAGAAATCGAAGTCCTCGACCTCGCCCAAACTGATTGAAATCGGGCTTTGACGGTGGCGCATCCGTTTCGCATTGTTGACCGCGATGTCGTGCAGCTCCTTGACGTATTCAACGCCAACCACTTGCGCGGCGCCGAGATACGCGGCGCAACAGGCCACCCGGCCCTTGCCGCAGCCCAAATCGACGAACACGTCGGACGCTTTCAGCGGGAGACCGCGGAGAACCTGAAAAATCGTGCGGTAAAGCGTGGGCGTATAGATTTTATGTTCCGCATCGCGGGAACGTTCGCAGGGCAGGCGCGTGGTTCGCGTCCTGATTCCCAGCCAGTTCTCCCAGAAGAGGCTTTCGGCGCGATAAAGGTCAAGTTCAATCTTTCGGCGCATGCCCATGGCTTGATCGGTTCGTGTTCCGGCCCGGCATTTATATTATCTGCGAATTCAGAACCATGAATGTATACGCGATTGTCACGGAGAAGATCGTCATTTTGTCCGGCCGCGACGCCGTATGAGTAATTGTCCCGCAAGAGACCCGCCGTTCCGCCAGCGGCAGCCTGCTGGCGCGCCGCAAACCAGGTACGGCGCCTGCCAGAGCGGCGCACGCACCGGATTTTGCGCGAAGCGCGGGAGATCCTGATTGCGAGAATGTACCGCGGGCCGGGCGTCTCCCGCGGCGGCTATTACGCGCCTTTGGGCGGCGGGCACGGCCGTTTATGTAGCCATATTATGCAAGACTCAATTCAATAAGCGGAGTTTTCAGATGGCGCGGACTCTGGTCCGTCTGAGACGCAAGGGCATGCCCCAGAAGCCAAGAGAGGTCGAGCGCAAAATTCGCCTTTATAGAGTTCGGGCCGCCCCACTACTCACCGCAAGGCGCGGGCGACGGCGAGCCCTGACGCAATCGCGTTTGCAACCGTAGCGTTTCGGCCAGTTCGAGCATTTGCAGATAACGCCGCGGTCGGCGTTGAACGCGATTAGCGCTGGCGCCCCCGTATCGGGGCAGGCGACCGTGATCGTTTCGCCCCAGGTCGCATGCCACGATTCGGCAAGGTCGGAGGCGATTTGCGGTTCGCGCCGCATAATCACCGCAAGAACGGCCGCCGCGGCCGCGAGGTCGCCCGCCATCACCTTCCACCACGGCAGCGCCACCGCGCCCGCCGGACCGAACATCATGAAGGCCGCGCCCAAAAACGCTTCCATCCCGACAATAAAGACGGTCAGCGGCAAAAACAGCGCGATATCGCGCCGCCCGAACGCGAGAGTGAACATGGTCATGACGCCGATCAGCGCGAAAGCGGCTATCTGCGCCGCGAAATAGACGAGCAACGCCGGCGCGACCGTCGGATGCGCCGAGGCGCCGGGAATGAAGCGCGCGGTGGCGTCCGCCAGCGTCCGAAGGGTTAGCGGAAGCTCTCCGCGCAACGCATCCACGGCGAAGAACCATACCGCCATCACGACTCCGCCAGCCAAACCGCCGAGTATGCCGTCGGCAATGAACCGTTTCGTGAGATCGCGCATCGTCCTGTCCTCCTTGGGCTGAACCACCGGATTGACTACGCGAATTCCATCAGGTGAAGGCTGCAAGCGGCGTACCAACGCCGCCGGCGCCGAACCGGCGATGGCACAGATGATGCTCGTTAATTTTGGCGTCATGCTGAAGAGTTCCGGGAAATATCGATTCGCTGAGTAAGGAGGTCAGGTCAATGAAATTAGCGCCCAGGTCTTCTATTGGTGTGGTGTTGCTCGCGGTCGCGATGGTCTTGCCGGGAGTCGTTGGCGCGCAGGATTATGCGCCGCCGGCCGAGGAACAGGCTTGGCTTGCGGCGACCGCCCATCAGGGCGAAGCGATTCCTCCGGGAACCGTGATCACGATGCAGAACTGGCGACAGTATCAGCAGTTCATGCCGGCCGGGATGATCGATCTGTTCGAGGGCAAGTATTTCTGGAAGATGCCGGCCGACGTGCAAATGACCGTTGGTCCGACTGTGGATCACGCGATGCCACCGAGTTATCGCGAAGCCACGGAGAAATACAGCGGTCAGGTCAGGATTCAGCCGTTGGCCGACGGCGGGATGACGATCGTGAACTATCAAGGCGGACAAGCCTTTCCTAATCCGCAGGAGCCGAACAAGGGCTGGAAAATTCTGGTGGATGAGTGGTTTCCGCCCTCGCCGCATCTTTTGGTGCAGGCCCATTCGCCCGACTCGGCTTTGATTCACTTCTGCACTTCCGACCGGTTCCAGAATCGCGCTTGCGTGAAGAACGACCTGGTCTATCGCCAGCTCGCCTTCAACAGCGATCCTGGGATTCCGCGGGTCGCGCCGGGCGCGGGCGACGCCTACCTGAGCGAATGGATCATGGTCGAATATCCTGAGGAATCGAAGTATACCGCCGACTTGACGATCTTCTACCAGGATTTCAGCAAGGCCCAGGATGATTACGTATTCGTGCCGGCGATGCGCCGGTCGCTGCGGCTGTCGGTTTCGGCGCGATGTGCGCCGTTGTTCGGCAGCGACATGACGCACGACGATCAGAAAACCGGCTTCAACGGCGGCTTCACGATGTTTCAGGCCAAATATCAGGGCGACCGGAAAGTCCTGGCGATCATGGAGGAGACCAGCGCGGAAGGAAAATTCCCCGATAACTACGATTGGCCGCTGGGATGGGCCAAGCCGTCATGGGGTCCGTGGAGCTTGCGTGACAGCTATGTCGTCGACGTGCGGCGGATCCCGTCGCTGAGGCCGGGCTATTGTTACGGCAGCCGTTTCATGA
The DNA here is from genome assembly GCA_021799495.1 of Deltaproteobacteria bacterium. Classification (GTDB taxonomy): domain Bacteria; phylum Desulfobacterota; class Binatia; order Binatales; family Binataceae; genus JADMIL01. The sequence continues at coordinate 4,802 of JAJZAI010000020.1, read as the reverse complement.
TCATCGACAAGCAGACCTTCTCGCCCTCATGGATCGACCTCTATGACACCAACCTGGCGTTGTGGAAAGTGGCGAGCTACGCGAAAGGCCCGCTGACCGACCCGGCTTCCCATCAGGTCTATGCGTGGGGTCACTACACCGAGGAGTATTGGGACCTGCAGAACGATCATTTCAGCAGTATTTTTGGCGCCGACTCGCGCGGCAAAGACATCGTGATCAATGGGATGGCGCCGAAGGAGTACGACAATATCACGAAATTCTCGACGCCTGGGGGGCTGATGCAAATCATGAAGTAGGCGAGCGGCGGAATCGCGGCGTCCGGCAACGGCCGAGACGCCGCGGTCGGCGGCCAGCGATTCGATTCGCGAGTAAGGACGGTCGCCGCCAAGAGGGAGGCGAGGGGGCGCGGGCTAATGTCATGCGCCCCCTCGAATTATGCGCATGCCGCCATCGCAGGCGGAATCGTTCAATCGGTCAGTACCATTCCATCGCGTTCCGGACGTAGCGAAGAATTCCTGAAGCACGGAAAATTCACTAACCACTTTAATGAGCGCGATCCGCATGCGTTGCGGCGGCGCGTGCCGAGCGGAACCGCGCCGCGTGCGTTCAAGCTCAAGCGCGGATCGGAGTCGGGCGTGGGTTGCCCGTACGGCCCGCCGGCGCCCTGATTCGGGTCGCCGGCGGGCCGGGACGGCTGGAATGTGTAATTGGGTTACAGCGTCAGTGTGCCGAATGGTAACAGCGATACAATCGCGTCCGGCTTCAGGCGGCCTGTTTCGCTTCGTGCCTGAAATGCGGAATCACATGCTTTTGCATCAGCTCCATGCTCTTCATCACCTTGCGGCTGTCGAGTCCGCCGAGGCGCGTCCAGCATAGCAACTGGGTGAAGCCGTACCTCTTGGAAATTTCCTCGATCCGCTCGACGCAGTGATCCGGGTTGCCGCAGATTACGGCGCCGGCGTCGAGCAGCTGCTGCCAACTGATGGTCTCGGCCAGTTTGCGGGTCTGGGAATACAGCTCGTAGGTCTTGATTGGTTGCTGGCTGGGCGGCGGCGCGACGTACTTGGCGATCGTGCGATAGTACCATAGGACCGCGTCGGCGAACTCCCGTCGCGCCTGCTCGGTGGTTTCGGCGCAATAGACCATGTTGAGCGCCGCAATCTCCTTCTTCGCCGGATCGAAACCGCCGGAGCGCAGCGCGGCGCGATATTGTTCGAGCAGTCCCTCGGCGCTCTTGCCCTGGAAGCCGAAGACCGGCGCGCACAGCAGATTGAAACCCCACTTCCCGACCATCGCGAAGGTGGCGTCGGTGATGCCGGCCACCCATACCGGAGGATGCGGTTGCTGGAGCGGTTTGGGCCGCACTTCCTGGTCCTCGATATTGAAATGGACGCCCTTGAAGTTGACCCGATCCCGCGTCCAGGCCTGCAGGATTACTTCAAGCGCTTCATTGAAAATGCCGCGCGAATGTTCCTGGGTGACCTGAAAGCCCTTGTACTCGATCGGCTGGTAGCCGCGCCCCACGCCGAAATCGACCCGCCCGTCGCTCATCAGGTCCAGCAACGCGAATTCTTCGGCCACCCGGATCGGATTATGGAACGGAAGAACCACCACGCCGGTGCCGAGCCGGATGCGCTTGGTGACCGAGGCGATCGCGGCCAGACTGACCGCCGGCGAAGCGCAGTAACCATACTCGCTGAAGTGATGCTCGGCGGGCCAGATCGAATCGAATCCCAGATCCTCCGCGGCGCGCATCAGATCGAGTTGTTCCTTGACGATCTCATGTTCGGTTCTGCCGGCCGGGTTTTCGAACAGATGTAACATGCCGAATTTCATTTCTCTGACCTCCTGCGCGGACAGCGCGTTGTCGCTGCCGTCGCCAGTTCGCGCCGCCGGAATTGGGAGCGCGGCCTTTCGTGTTCAAATGCGCTAAAATGAGAATTGCGGAGTATCGAGGCCGACGAAGAGGTCTGACGACAGACGATGCGCGCAGCTTCCGGTTGTGTGGCGGCTATCCAGGCGATGGTTCGTGGGCGCGAGCCGATGATTCGTTCAGGGCCAACCAACGCCAGTGTTGTCGCAGCCATTACGCCGTTTCCCGCCGTCAAAAACTCCGTCCATAGATGAGCAAGAGTCGCGCCGCTTCCTGGCTTCGGGAGCGCTAAGGTGTGGTTCGAGGCCGGCGGCTCCTGCTAAATGTGGCGACGAACAATATGGAACCGATCCACTTCGGCCTGATCTGGGAGCATGAATTGGCGTCCCTGCAGCCGCTGCTGGCGGCGATCGCGGCGCGGCGCGACGCCGTGCTGGCGCAATGGTGGGATTTATACAGTCTGCATTTTGGCGATCGGCGGACTTTATCCCGCGCCGAATTTCTGGAAATCCATGGCCCCGACCTCGACGCCACGGTGGCGACGCTCGGCGCCGGCGCGTTCGCCGATTTCGTCACGGCGATGCGCGGCGTCGGCGAACGTCTGGCGGAGCGTCACGTGCCGTTCGCGGAAGTCGTCGCGTCGATGCATCTGTTCGAGGAAGCCGCGATCGCCGCCTTCCCGCGGCCGGCGGATTCGGCCAGCTCCCGCCTCTTCGACAAGGTGAGCCATTGCCGCACCGCCGTGCTTGCGGAGGCCTATTTCATGGCGCATAACGCCGTCCACGCCGCCCGCGTCGAAGGGCTCGAGCGCGAGGCGGCGCGTCTGCCTGACGCCGCACGCACCCAGTTTCACGGCATCGTCGGCGCCACGCCTCCGATGCTGGCGTTGTACGAGCGGATCGAGGCGCTGGCCGCCGTGCTCAGCACCGTGCTGGTGGTGGGCGAAAGCGGCGCCGGCAAGGAGTTGGTCGCGCGCGCGATTCATGAATGTTCGTCGCGCCGCCGCGCGCCCTTCGTCGCGCTGAACTGTGCGGCGCTGCCCCGCGAGTTGATCGAGAGCGAGTTGTTCGGTTACCGGCGGGGCGCTTTCAGCGGCGCCACCGGCGAATATCTGGGACTGTTCCGCGCGGCGCAGGGCGGCACGCTGTTCCTCGACGAAATCACCGAGATGAGCGGCGAAACGCAGAGCAAGCTGCTGCGCGCTCTGCAGGAACGCACGGTGCGCCCGATCGGCTCAACTCACGAAATCGCGGTTGACGCGCGCGTGATCGCTTCGACCAATCGCGATCCCGAGGAGGCGGTGCGCACGCGCAACCTTCGCGAAGACCTCTACTACCGGTTGAGCGTCAACCTTCTGCGAGTGCCGCCCTTGCGCGATCGGCTCGACGACGCGCCATTGCTGGTCGAGCATTTCATCGCGCTGTTCAACGAAAAACTCGGCCGCAAGCGCCCGATCGCCGGGATCGACGCGGCGGCGCTGGAGGCGATGCGATCCTACCGGTGGCCGGGTAACGTGCGCGAGCTGTCGAACGCGATCGAGCAGGCGTTTACCTTCTGCCGCACCGATTTGATTGGTCTCGGCGATTTGCCGAACGCGGTTGTTCCCGCCTCGGCCGCTGCGGTGAAACGCCATGGCGAAGACGAGCGCCTCAACCTCGCCGGCTATCAGCGCGGGCTGGTCGAACGCGCGCTCGAACGCACCAATGGAAACAAGCTTAAAGCGGCGAAACTACTCGGAATTTCGCGTAAAACGCTCTATGCCAAATTACGTAAATACGGCCTTGACTATGTAGTGAAGCAGAATTAACGAAACCTCGGCATGTCAATTGCTCAGCTTTAAGAGCAAGCGCTCTATCGGCGGATCTTTTTCCATCGGTGGACGAAACCCTATGCACCGCGACCCGGCATCCCAGGTGGTACTGATTATTTCCGGGAATGATTCCGTCGCACGAACGATCGGCAAAGCCGCGAAAGGCAAGGTCGAGATCGTGGTTCGCGAATGGGGCGCGCCGGACCGCGAATTGCTGCGCCAGGCGCGGCCGAAACTGATCGTGATCGACGACGCCAATTCCGAGAAAAGCGATCGCCTCTGGATGCTTACGCAGATCAAGCGGTTTGCGCCCGACAGCGCGATCTTTTACCTGGCCGCCGAGCATACCCCGCAATTCGAGCGGCGGGTGCGCGCGGCGGGCGTCGCCTATTATGGCTCGGCTGACGATCGGCGGCTGTATCCGTTCGTGGAAAAACTGTTTGGGCAGCTTATCGAGACGACTATGAGTCAGCGGCTCTGACCCACTGTCTCGGCGGACCGCGCCCGCGTCGCGCGCCAGCTTGGCTGTGCAAACGTGTTTCACAACGACGGTCAGCCGAGCGGCGATTTTCGAAAGGCCTGGAATACGGCCTGCAATAAGGCCGGACTTAGCGGCATCATCGTGCACGACCTCCGCCGCACCGCCGTTCGGAACATGGTGCGCGCCGGCATTCCGGAACGCATAGCGATGGAGCTTAGCGGCCACAAGACGCGCCGCGTCTTCGACCGCTACAACATCGTCAACAACGTGGACCGCGCGGAGCCGACAGATAGCCCGCACTCTCTAAGCAGTGAGATCGGACGGGCCAAAGACCGTAATTCCCGTCACCCGATCGAAATCTTCGTCCGCGCTCGCCAAGTTCTTAACACCGAAAGATCGCATCGATGACACAATCATTGAGTCGTTGGTGAGAAGACCGGCAGCCCGGCGTTCGCCGTACGCGGTTCTTAAAATCTTCTTGTCCAGCGGAATGAACAACAAGTTCAGCGCCAAGACGCGTTTCGTGGGTAGTGTCGCGGAGTTGGTGGAAAAGTGAAAAGGCGTCAAGATCCGGTGAGTTGAGCCACAACTCGCGCCCGCTGTTGGGCGGGTGCCGAAGGATGACGCCGTGGAGAGGG
>JAJZAI010000001.1 GCA_021799495.1 Deltaproteobacteria bacterium | reverse complement strand
CCGCGGACCTCCGTTCGCGACCGCTGTCGGCGAAGGCAGCCGAACCGCAACTCTGAACCCGCCGCCGCCGCACCGCCGAGAACTATGAAACTGAGTAATCAAACGCTTTCGTCAACAGCCTGCTAGAGATTGTGCGGCGTCGGCGTCGCGGTCGATGAGGCGTCGCCCGGCGGAGGATTGACGGGGGTGCCGGACGTCGCCGACGGACTCGCGCTCGGACTCGCTTCCGGAGCTGGCGCAGCGGGCGTCTCGGCGGTGGCCGGACTTGACGGCGAAGCCGAAACGGTCGGAGCGGGAGTCGGCACCACGGCTAGCGGATTCGGCGTGGGCGTGGACGGCGCGACGCTCGGGCTGGGCGCCGGCGTCTCGATTGGAGTGGGCGTCGCCTCGGGCGTCGCTGCGGCCGGCATCGGCATCATCGCGGTCCCGACGCCATAGTCGTAAACCAGCTCTCCGCCCTTGTAGCCCTGATAAATAATCGCGCACAGGCCGACCACGGCGGCGATTAGATAAAGCGGGCGCGACCCGTGCAGGAAGCCGAGGAACTGCACGCCCAGCCGCCACAGCGCCAGGCCGCCGAAGACCCACGGCAGAATATCGCCCAGCTCGGCATGGGTGTGCAGGACATCTTTGGCCGGGCCTTGCACATTATTCCAGACCCGATCCGCCTCCCATCCGCCGGTGATATTCGAGCAGGCCGCCGCGCCCGCGCCGAGGATCATCAGCGTCAGCGCCATGTACCGCATCCAGAGCCGCGACGGGAACAGGCTCGCGACCAGATCCGTCAGCACGCCGATTACGATCAGGGCGACCGTGAAGTGATCGACGAACGGATGAAGTTGCATGAGCTTGAGGGTATGGATCAGCGGTTGCATCGGTTCTCCTGCGATTGACGGAACGGGGCGCCGGCGGTTCGCGTCGCGACGCGGCGTCGCGTCGAAAACTTTATTGCAGAGCGATGGCGCCCGCGCAATTACGCGATCCGCGCCGGAACGGTCGCGGCCATGGCTATCCGGGCGGCGTCAAAATCACGGTTGGGGCCGCGGGACCTACCGGCCGGCGGATGATGGTCGCCTGACGCTGGCTGGCCGCGCCCCAGATTTCGCCGGTCGCGAGGAAGCGCAGGGCGCGCGCCGCGTCGATTTCCGTGAAATCCGGCCGCCATGTCTCGCTATAGGCGAAATTCCATCGCTTGCTATCCGAAGACGCCATCGGCGCCGGCGCATCCTCCACCGCGATCACCGATGCGGCCGCGAGGTCGTCGAGCGGGCGCAGGTTGCGCAAATACCATCGGATTTGCGGCGCCACCGGACCCGCATACGCGACGGTCGCCAAATCGACCGGCAGTCCCGATTGCGCCGCGCGGGCGACGCTGGGAACGTCTGGCAGCGTCGCGCCGTCGGCCCGGAAGAGATTGGCGTGGCGCGCCCACGGCGCCTCGGACGGGTTCGGAACGCCGTTGACAAAATTCGCGATTACGCCGACATAAAGCGACGCCACGGCGACCACGGCCAACGGCATCCAGATATAGCGCCAAATTTCCGTGCGATGGAGCCAATCGAAGCCGATTGCGCCAAGCACCGCCATCGGCACGAGCATCGCGACGATTCGCGCCGGCTCGCGCGCGGGCGTCCAGAGGCCCCACGCGATCGCGCCGGCCGTCCATAGCAGGCACCAAACCGCGAATCGCGACCGTACCCGGAGCGCCAGGATTATCGCGGTGCTGCTTGCGCCAATCAGAACGATCAGAAACTCGTAAAGCCCGGCCGTTGGCAGATAAAACCTCAATCCGGCTTGGAGACCGCGATGGCCGGTGCCGGTAATCACGCTATAGGTCGCCGCAAGGAGCCGGTCGGGCGCGAAGCCGTCATGCAGCGCCAGCCGCGACGCCGCCCAGGCCGCGGGCGCCGCGACAATCACGGTCGCCAGATGCACGCCGTAGCGGTCGAGCCAGACCTGGATGCGGAGCTTGAGGTTGCGGATCGCAACAGCGTCCCAGATCCCCAGCGGGACCAGCGCGGCGATGAAAATTGCGACGGTCGCAAGCCCGCTCGTATCGGCGGCCGCCGTCAGCCCGCCCGCGATTCCCAGCATCGCGGCCCGCCGCCTGCTCGGATTCGCCCGCAGCGCCATGAAGAGATTGATCGTTACCAGCGCCATGGCCGCGCCCACCAACGCTGGCGACGCCGATCGCGAATACCATGTGAGCGCGGGCGACACCGCGAGCATCGCGGCCAGCCCGAGCGCGCCGGCGCGGCCGACATAGTGGCGCATCTCGAACGCCATCGCGATTAAGAGCAGTCCCGCGAGCGCGTAAATCGTACGCGCGGCGCAATCGCTCGCGCCGGCGAAATTGAACAGCCCCGCGGTGAGCGCGTCGATCCATCCCGCCGCGCCCGGATACGCCGCCATGGGCACGTGCGAGCCGATTCCGGCAAGATTGAACGCGGCGAGCGCGTGTCGCGCCTCGGCGCCATCGAGCGGGCGCACGCCAAGGCCGAGTGCGCGCGAAGCGAGCGCGTATAGGGCAATCAACGCCCAGCCCAGATGTTCGACCGTCACGACCTGCAGCGGCCGTTCGAGCCGGGCGCGGCCGAGGTCGCGCGGTGGTTCGCTGTGCGGCGGAGCGGCGGTCGCCTGCGCGCTTTCGCCCGGTTCGAGACCCAGCCGCCATTCGCTTCCGTGTTCCTGTGATTCAGCGCTGGCCACGTCCGAAACCGCTATTTGCCGCGCGCATCATTGTCAACCGACTGGTGGCCCGTGGGGACGCCTTGCTCATTCGGCGCGCAATGATCGTTAACCGGAAATTAGCCGGGAAATCGCGCCGAAAGCGCGGCGGCGGCTTGAGCCGTGCGGCGAGGCGGCTATGCTGAACAATTCGGAAGCGGGGCGATGGAATCCAATACGATCGCGGTGCGGCGGCTGACCAGCGGAACGATAGCGTTCCTGCTAATCGCCGTATTCGTCGCTTTATTCTTCGCTTACGAGCGTCACGGCGTGAAACTGCACGCGCCGCGTATCCATGTCGCGATCCGCAATCTACCGTATTACGCGTTCTGCTCGTTCATGCGGATGCTCGTGGCGTATGGCTTTTCGCTGGTCTTCGCGATCGTTTACGGCCTGCTGGCGGGAACCAGCCGAACCTACGAACGGGTCCTGATTCCCGCGATCGATATCGCGCAGTCGGTGCCGGTGGTCGGATTTTTTCCGGCCGCGATCTATTTCTTCGTCTCGCTCGCGCACGGTAGCCGGATTGGCGTCGAGATGGCGGCGGTGTTCCTGATTTTCACCAGCCAGGCGTGGAACATGGCGCTCGGCGTGTACGAGGCCGTCCGCACTCTGCCGACCGATTCGGTCGAGGCGCTCGAGGTTTTCGGCGCCAGCGGCTGGCTGAAACTGCGGCGCCTGCTGATTCCGGCCTGCGTGCCGAAACTGGTTTACAACTCGATTCTTTCGTGGGTGAGCGGCTGGTACTACATCATCGCCTGCGAAATTATCACGGCCGGCCCCGCCCATTATCAGTTGCCCGGCCTCGGCAGCTACCTGATGACGGCGGCGGACAAGGGCCGCACCGGCGAGATTATCGCCGGCCTGCTGGCGCTGCTCGCAATCATCATCCTGATGGACGTGATCATCTGGCAGCCGCTCTCGCTCTGGGCGGAACGTTTCCGCTACGAGTTCGCCGCATCGACCGAGCCGATCCGGTCGCTCGGGATGCTCGACGCGCTGGGCTCGATCGGTCCCACGGTTTTGCGCCTGATTCAGACCGTCAGCCGGCCGATCGCGCGCACGGTCCGGGGCGCGTTCGTATCGGTGCGGCCATTCAATCCGGCCGAGCATCCGGCGCTGCGGCGTATCGCGCGATGGCTCAAGCTCGCCGCGCAGGCCGCGATTTTCTTCTTTATCGCATGGGGGCTGATCGACGGGATGGTCGCGCTGTTGCGCACCCTGGTTCGTCCCTGGCCGGCGGAAGTGCGCCAGATTCCGCTGGCGACCGCGGCCTCGTTCGGCCGCATTGTCCTTGCCTACGCGATTTCACTGGCGTGGACGGTGCCGTGCGCGATCGCCGCGAGCGAAAGCCAGCGTTTCGCGCGGCGGCTCGCGCCGATCGCCGAGATTGTCGGCTCGATGCCGGCGACGGCGCTGTTCCCGCTGATCGTGCTGTTTGTGATCAAGCTCACCGGCGGGATGAATCTCGCGTCGATTCTGCTGATTATTACCGGGATGCAATGGTATTTGCTGTTCAATCTGCTCGCCGGCGTCAGCCAGGTGCCGTCCGATCTCAAGGAAGCGGCGCGGTCCTTCGGCTTAAGCCGCGCCGCCACCTGGCGCAAGCTCACGCTGCCCGCCGTGCTGCCCTCGCTGATCACGGGCAGCATCACGGCGTGGGGCGGCGGATGGAACGCGCTGATTCTTTCGGAATACTTCGTCTATCGCGACCGGACCTACCAGGTTTTCGGCCTTGGCGCGCTGCTCGACGACGCCACCTACCGGACCGACAATTCCCTGATGATCCTGCTGACCCTGCTGTCGATGGTTCTGGTCGTGATAGTCTTGAACCGGGTCGTCTGGCGCCGGTTATACGACCTCGCCGCCGACCGCTACCGGATTGAATATTGAGGGAGATGGCGCCTTCGATGTGTGACCCGGACCTTGCCGACCCATGGCCCTGCTGGAACTCAGGAACGTCTCCAAGAGCTTCGCGCACGCGGCGGGCGCGTTGCGCGTGCTCGAAAATATTTCGTTTACGGTCGAACATGGCGAATTCGTCGCCGTGGTCGGGCCGTCCGGATGTGGCAAATCGACCATGCTGCGCATTATCAACGGTCTGATGCAGCCGACGTCGGGACAGGTGCTTTATCGCGGCCGGCAAATCGACGGCATCAATCTTGACTGCGCTATGGTCTTTCAGTCGTTCGCGCTGATGCCGTGGCTGACGGTCAAGGCCAACATCGAGCTTGGCCTCGAAGCGCGCGGCGCCGCGCCCGCCGAACGCGAAAAGCGCGCGGGCGTCTATATCGACAAGGTCGGACTCGACGGGTTCGAAGAGGCCTATCCGCGCGAGCTTTCGGGCGGCATGAAGCAGCGGGTCGGCCTGGCGCGCGCGCTCGCCGTCGAACCGCAGTTGCTGCTGATGGACGAGCCGTTTTCCGCGCTCGACGCCCTGACCGCGATTACGCTGCGCGAGGAGCTGCTGGACATCTGGCAGTCCGCCGACATGCCGGTGCATAACATCATTATCGTGACGCACATAATCGAAGAGGCGGTTGAGCTCGCCGACCGGATTCTGGTGCTCGCGTCCGGTCCGGGCCGTCTCGTGGCCGATCTCAGGGTAGATTTGCCGCGCCCGCGCAATCGCCGCAAGGAGGCGTTCAATGCGCTGACGGACAAGGTGTTTTCGCTGATCGAGGAGCGCGCCTGATGGCCCACTCTCCGATTAACCCGATTCCCGACTGCCAATTGACGTGGGTTTTCGGGCTGCTCGAAACGCTAGACGATCGCGGCGGGCGCGACGACGGCTACAAGATCGCGCGCGACCTGAATTTCAAATTCGGCGACCTGCTCAAGGTGATGAAGACCGCCGAGATCCTTGGCTTCGTCTCCACGCCCGACGGCGACGTGGTGCTCGAACCGCTCGGCAAGCAGGTGATCGAAAGCGAGATCAATCAGCGCAAGCTGATCGTGCGCGAGCGGCTCAAGTCGCTCGGCCTGTTCGCCTATCTGGTGCGCCTGCTGCAGGCGCAGGAGGATCGTGCGTTGACCAGGGAGGTCGTGCTCGAGCATCTGGCGATGCTCCTGCCGAACGATCCGCCCGAAAAAATGTTTTCGACCATCGTCAACTGGGGACGCTACGCCGAGTTGTTCGGCTATAACAAGGACGAGGACCGCTTCTATCTCGATCAGGATTGATCGGGCGCGGCGGCCCGCCAAACTTCCCGCGGAGGCCAATCGAAATGCAGTCCAACCCTGAAACCGTCGTCAGCGATTTCTGCAAAGCCTGGGCGCGCCTCGACCTCGATGGAGTCATGGGCTTTTTCAGCGACGACGCGGTCTATCACAACATCCCGATGAAGCCGGCGTCCGGCAAGGACGCGATCCGCAAAACGATCGAGGGCCTGCTCAAGGGCGTCAAATCGATCGAGTTCAAAATCCTGCACAGCGCCGCCCACGGCAACGTCGTGATGAACGAGCGGGTCGATTCGTTCGCGGCCGGCGGCAAGCATATCGCGTTGCCCGTGATGGGCGTGTTCGAGCTCGACGGCCACGGCAAAATCAAGGCCTGGCGCGACTATTTCGATCTCGAAATGTACATGAAGCAGCTCCGCTAGCCGGAACGGCCGGCGGCTGGGCGGAAATTCGCGATGGCCACACGGGTCGCTCACGCGATAATCGGCGCCGCCGGCCATATCGACCACGGCAAAACCGCGCTGGTGCGCGCGCTCACCGGGCAGGAGACCGATCGCCTCAAAGAAGAGCGCGAACGCGGCATCTCGATCGATCTCGGCTTCGCCTGGTTCGAGCTGCCCGGCGGCGCGCGCGCCGGCGTAATCGACGTTCCCGGCCATGAACGATTCATCCGCAACATGCTGGCCGGCGCCCACGGCATCGATCTCGCCCTGTTCGCCGTCGCCGCCGACGACGGCGTGATGCCGCAGTCGGAGGAGCATCTCGACATCCTCCATCTGCTCGGCTTGCGGCGCGGCATTTTCGTAATCACCAAGTCCGACCTCGCCGATCGCAAGCGGCTCCGCGAGGTGCGCGAGGAAATCGAGCTGCTCGCCGAAGGCGCCGCGCTGGCGGGCGCGCCGATTATGGAGGTTTCGGCGTTGACCGGCGCCGGAATCGAGGAATTGCGCGCGGAGATCGTGAAGCGGCTCGACGGCTTCGAGGCGCGCCGTCCGACCGGCCTGTTCCGCCTGCCCGTCGATCGCGCCTTCGTAATCAAAGGCCACGGCGCGGTCGTTACCGGCACGGCGATGGGCGCCGAGGCGCAGGTCGGCCAGCGAATGCGCGTGCTGCCGGCGAACGCCGAGGCGCGGGTGCGCGCGATCCAGGTGCATGGCGAAGCGGTCGAGCGCGCCGGCGTATGCCAGCGCGTCGCGCTCAATCTTGCCGGCGTGGAACGGGTCGAACTCAAACGGGGCGACGTGGTCGCCGACGAGCGGCTGGATTTCGCCACCACGCGGCTGGACGCGCGGATCGAAATCCGCCCGGCGGCGAAGCGTCCGCTGCGCAACCAGCAGCGCGTCCGGTTTTATCTCGGCGCGGCGGAAACGCCGGCGCGCGCGATCGTGCTCGAAGAGCCGGGCGAAATCGCGCCGAAAAAATTGGCCTTTGCGCAACTCGTGCTCGACCATCCGATGGTCGCGCTGGCGGGCGACCGCTTCGTGCTGCGCGACGAAACCAACGTCCGCACGATCGGCGGCGGCGTGGTGCTGAATCCGCTCGGACGCCGCGCGCGCAAGCCGCTTGACGCCTACGTGCGCAATCTTGCGGCGCTGGCCGGCGGCTTCGGCGCGGACGCCGCGGCGGCGATGCTCGAGTTGCGCGGCGAACTGGCGGCGCCGGCGGCGCGCCTGACGATTCTGTTCAATGTTCCGGAACCGGAAGTGCGCGCGGCGCTCGCCGATCAACGTTTCGTCAGGCTGACGCTGGGCGACGAGGAGGGCTTCACCACGGCGTCGCGATGGGACGCGCTCAAACGCTTCGCCGCCTCCGCGCTCGCGGAACATCACCGCGCCAATCCGCTCGCGCCCGGAATGGAGATGGAGGCGATGCGCGAGCGGATGCCGTACGAAATCGCGCCGCGCGCCTTCCGCGCCCTGCTCGATCGTCTCTGCCGCGAAACCGGAATCGTGCGCGAAGAGAGCGTCCTGCGCCTGCCGGCGCATCGCGTGCAACTGGGCGGCGACGCGGGCCAGATGGGCGAACAGATCGAGCGCATCCTGGGCGATGCGCGCTTTCAACCGCCCGATCTGGCGCAGCTCGCGGCGGCGCTCGGCGCGCAGGGCGCCAACCAGACGCGGCTGCGCGCGGTGCTGGCCGCGATGGAACGCGAGGGGCGGATCGTGAAGGTGGCGGCCGACCTTTATTTCGCGCGGGCGGCGGTTGACGCGGCGCGCGAGCTGATGGCGCGGCGCATCGCCGCGGACGGCCAGATTACCGCCGCGGTTTTTCGCGATCTGCTCGGCGCGTCGCGCAAATTTTCGATCGCGCTGCTCGACTATTTCGATCATTCGGGCGTGACGTTGCGGGTTGGCGACGTCCGCAAGCTGCGCGCCGCGCGCTAGGGAAGCTCCGCACAAGCCAGTTTGTCATTCTGAACGGAGCGCAGCGGAGTGAAGAATCCCGGGATTCTTCGCTACGCTCAGAATGACGGGATGAACCTTTTGCAGAGCTTCCCTGGCGCCGTCCTCCGGCGCCGCGACGCGGGCGACGCCGATCAGGTTCGCGCGATTCAGGTCCTCGGGCATCGGCACTCTCCTTGAGCCCGGTCGGAAAGGCGGGCGACCGTCGGGCTGATAGCGATGATTTAACCGGCCGATGTGACAACCGTTGGCGCAGAGCCGTACAATTGCGAACTCAAAGCTCGCTAAAGGAGGCCTGTGCCGATGCCGGGGCGCCATCGTCAGCCTACTTATCCGGCGGCAATAAATTTCGCGAAGATCGTCTATACTCTCTTTTTAACGCCCACAGGCATCTCGTTTGCCCATCTCGAAAAGCGCTTCGGCCTGTCCGAACGGACCGTCGCGCGTTACGCGGACGAACTCGCCAAAAAACTGACCGACGATGTCGGCCGGCCGATCGTCGAGATTTCCGGCGCCGGCACAAGCCGGCGATTGCGGCTGGTGGGCGCGGGGATGCGCTCGGAGGGAACGGCCTATCAGGCGGCATCGCTGTATTTCGCGTTCCGCACCCTCGAATTCCTGCGCAAGACGGTGATCGGCGAGGGAATCGAGCATTTTTGGGACGAGGCGCTCAAAACCCTGAAGGCGCCCGCGCAATTGCGGCTGAAGGATATCGAGCGCAAGTTCCACGTCGTGCCATACGCGCCCAAGGATTACGCGCCGCATGAGGAAAAAATCGACCGGATCATGCGGGCGCTGCTGATGCAGTGGCGGCTCAAGCTGATCTATCGGCGGGTGGGCGGCGGCGCGCCGCGCGAGCACCGCTTCGCGCCATTCACGCTGGTCGAATATCGCGGCGGACTTTATCTGCTCGGCCGCAGCGATCAAGGTGCGGATGTGATTTACCTTGCGGTGGAGCGAATCGAAGCGGTCGAATTTGACCGCGACGCCAATGGCGATCCGACGCATTTCGCGCTGCCGCGCGGCTATAAACCTGAGAAATACACCGACGGCGCTTTCGGCCTGATTGACGGGCCGGTCACCGAAGTCGAGTTGCTGGTGCGCAGCGACGATTCGCTGCCCTATCTCAAAAGCCGCGCGATCCATCCGACGCAGCGCTTCGTCAAACGCGGCGACGGGCGCACCGTGCTGAAGATGCGCGTGCGCGGCACGACCGAGCTGCGCAACTGGATAATGAGTTTTGGGCCGTGGCTGGAAGTGCTCAGGCCGGAGGCGTTGCGGGCGGAAATCGCGCGGCTCCATCGCGAGGCTCTTGACGCCTGCGAGCGTCCCGCGGCGCCGGGGAGCGCGCGGCGCGGAAATATCGCGACCCGTTGAGCCGCGCGACGGCCCGGCGCTAGACTCCTTCGCGATGGCTGTCAAAGACGACGCCAATCCGACGCGCCAGGAATTGATCCGGCTGACCGCGCGCTGCAAGGCGGCGGGTTGAGCCGGTAAACTGGGTCCGGCGGACCTCGAAGCGGTTCTGTCGCGTCTGGACTTCGGGAAACGGCCCGAAGTGCTCGTCGGTATCGCCACCGGCGACGACGCGGGCGTGTATCTGCTGCGCGACGATTTGGCGATCGTCAACACCGTCGATTTTTTCACTCCGGTCGTTGACGATCCATTCACCTACGGCCAGATCGCGGCGGCGAACGCGCTCTCCGATGTGTACGCGATGGGCGGCGAGCCGCGGACGGCGCTCAATCTGGTCTGCTGGCCGCAATCCGGGCTGCCGGCCGGGATGCTCGCGGAAATCCTGCGCGGCGCGCTCGCCAAGGCGGCCGAGGCCGGCGTCGCGATCGTGGGCGGCCATAGCGTGGCCGACGAGGAAGTGAAATTCGGGATGGCCGTGACCGGCGTGATCGATCCGCGCCGGATTATTCGCAACGTCGGCGCGCGCCCCGGCGACGTGCTGGTGCTGACCAAGCCGCTCGGCACGGGAATTTTGATGACCGCCTTCAAGCGCGACATGCTCCCGCCCGAACCATACGCCGCGGCGGTGGCGGCGATGAGCGAGCTGAACGCCGCGGCGGCGCGCGCGATGCTCCGGTACGAGCCGCACGCCGCGACCGACATCACCGGCTTCGGCCTCGCCGGACATGCGATCAAGATGGCCGACGGCAGCGGCGTCACGCTGCGCATCGAGGAATCCGACCTGCCGCTGCTGCCCGGCGTGCTCGAATTGATCCGCGCCGGCATGATTCCCGGCGGCGGCCGGCGCAATCGCGAGTTTTACGGGCCGCGCGTGTCGATCGCGGACGAGGTTGCGGACGAAATGGCCGAGGTCGTCTTCGATCCGCAAACTTCGGGCGGTTTGCTGATTGCGCTTTCCGCCGAAGAAGCGGGGGCGCTCGCGGCCGATCTTCAGCGCGCCGGCAATGCCGACGCGCGGATTATCGGACGGGTGGTTGAGCGCGGCGCTTTCGCCATGGAAATAGTTTAGGCTCTCTTTGCTCGTGAAAGCATTCTTTAAGTTGATATATCCCGATTTGAGCCGAAATAGATAGAATCGATTTGACCGCTGGTTCGCTCGTGCAATCTCGTTGGCACGGAAATCGGTTGCAGGCGCGAAACAAGCCAAAATCGAATGTGTAAATATGCATTAATTACATGAATGCGTAGCTCTTCAGGACGATCGAAATCCGCTATGCAAATGGCGCCAATCTTCTAGTAATTGATGTCAAATCAGGATTTCAGGCGTAAATTCGATAATTTAAGGTGGTTTTGTGCCTTCAATTTGATACGGCACGTCACTTGCGAAAAGTAGCACTTCGGCTTATCTACTTCTGGTGGAGGAGAGTCATGAATCAGCATGAGAGTTGGCTTGTTTGGCGATTCCGGCAAGGATCTTTGGCCGTAATCGCGGCTTTGGGATTGTGCTTCCTCGCGACGAGTTCGGCATTGGCCGGCGGCCGCCTGATTGGGCCGCGTTTCATCAAACGGAACACCTGCAGTTCATCCGACTATCAACACGTTTGGGTGACGGTCAGCGACGTCGAAGCGCATATGGGAAAGAGCGGATGGGTCCCTTTGACGCCGGGGTTGGCCATGGCGCCGATGCAGGTCGATCTGCTTAACGCCACCTCGACCGACTGTTTCTTGGCCTCGCTCGGCTATACCTCGGGCCTGCCGGTTGGTCGTTATCAGCAGATTCGGATTATTCTTTGGGACAATGCCGGCCCAGGGAACGGTCACGGACATGGCAGAGGCAAGGGTAAAGGTAAAGGCGGCAGCAGTTCCGTTACGCCTCCGGCGACCAATTACTGCTCGTCGGTTGGAACATACGATTGCGTGCAGCTAGCGGACGGCAGCTATGCTCCACTGTCCGTCAATGCCGAGACGCATACCGGCTTGCGCATCCCGCCCGGACAGATCGCCCGCGGCGGCTTGGACGTGACTACCGGTGAAGTGCTTGACCTCGATCTCGATTTCGACGTCTGCGGCTCGGTGGTGGAAGCCGGCCACAGCGGCAAATTCATGCTCAAGCCGGCGCTGACTCACGGCGAAGCCGACGTCAGCCCGCTGCTCAACGGCACGATCGTGGTCGGCTCCGTCGTCAGTGGCTCAACGGTCACTGCGCACACCAGCTCGCCTGTGGCTGGCGCCAACGTTTACCTCGAAAGCCAGTCGCTGCCAGCGCTACAGGACGTGACGATTTATCCAGTCGCGAGCCCGGCGACCATGGCGCCGGTCGAAAACCTGCTCGCGACGACGACGACCTTCGCGGACGGCGGCTTCGCCTTCTGCGCGCCGCCGCCGGGCGATTACGAGATCGTGAGCGACGCCGATCCGATGCCCACCACGGGCGACGCGTCGAACGCGACGATCACGACCGACGTGGCTATGACCGCGGAAGGCCTGACCGCGGGCGCGATTCCGTTGCTCGACGACGACTCCGGCCCGGCGGTGATTGAATCACTCTTCACCACGCAGGATACGACCACGCCGTCGGGAACTGGCGACCTGATCAACTTCACGGGAACGCAGCCGTTCACCGGCGCCACCACCACCGTGCAGGCGATCGTGCCTCCGCTGGCCAGCACGCTGCCGGCGCTGCCGAGCATCACTTCGGTTGGCCCAATTGTAAACGACGGTATCCTGACGCCGATTCCGCCGCCCGCGACGGTGGCGACGGCGTCCAAGCCGAATACCGCCGATTGCTCGAGTATCACTCCGGTCCCCACCTGTCCGGCGAACACGAACTGCGCCTGCTTCTCGCTCGCGCTGCCGGACAGCAACCCTGTGATCGGATCCGCAGTGAGCGACTCGTATACCGCGCCGGCAACGCCGCCAGCGGGCTACTCGGTCGTGGGTTACGCATCGCAACTCAATGGCAGCGGCACGCCGGAATGCAATCCGACGGCCTTGATCACCGATCCGACAACGCCGCTCACGATGCTGACGAATCCGCTCCTTGTGCCGACTCCGGTGCTGGAGTTTACTGGCTGCGATTGATCGGTTAACTGACCTCACCTGACACAAACGGCGGCGGAATCTTTGGATTCCGCCGCCGTTGTTTTTTGGATAGGCGGTCGCAAGCTTGCCCGCCCGATGCGGCTGCGATCCGCGGTGCGCTTCAATCGGCCAGTTGCGTGCTCCACTCGTCGAGCAGCGCGTAGCCGACCGCGAGCAGCGTCGGCCCGAGGAAGACGCCGATAAATCCGAAGGCGAGCGCGCCGCCGAGCACGCCGAACAGGACGATCAGGAACGGCGCGCCGCCGGTGCGCGCGATCACATAAGGTTTCAGCACGTGGTCAACCAGGCTGCCGGTGATAGTCATCCACGCCGCGAGGAAAATCGCCCACGTGCGCTGGTCCTGAAAATAGAGCCATCCCGCCGCCGGACCCCACAGCAAAAGCGGACCCATCGGCACGAACGCGAGGAGGAAGGTGCCAAACCCGAGCAGCGGCGCTCCCGGCACGCCGGCGATTAGGAAGCCCAACCCGCCGAGCGCGCCCTGAATCAGCGAAGTTCCGATCACGCCGTAAACGACGCCCCTGACCGTATCGTGCGCGACGGTCAGCAGATGTTCGCCGCGCGCTCCCGCGAGCTGAATCGCAAGATTGCGCAGGCGGGCGGCCGCGGCTTCGCCGTCGCGATACAAAAAGAAGCAAATCAGCAGGCTCAGCGTGATATCGAGCAGGCCGTGGCCGATCGCCTTGCCGAGGTCGAGCGCATACTCGCGCAGCGGTTTGACGAGCGCGCGAACCGCGTCGGTGCGCGCGGCGGGATCGGTCGCGAGGCGAGTGAGGTAGTCGTGTATATGGAAGCCCAGCACCGGGATGTCGCTGATCCAGGCGGGCGGTTCGCGCGGCCCCTGCTCGAAGCCATTGCGAATCACGCTCGCCACGGCGCTCACGTTTTCCGCAAGGCCGTTGCCGACGGCGACGAACGGCGCGACGATGACCGACGCGAGCGCGAGCGTCATCACCAGCGCCGCCAGCGTCGCGCGTCCGCCGAGGATGGCCGTCAACTGGCGGAACAGCGCCCAGGTCGAAAAAGTCAGAATCGCCGCCCACAGCATCGCGGTGGCGAACGGCAGCAGCACCAGCGCGCATCCGGCGACCACCAGCGCGAGAATCGCGATCGCGATCACCGCGTGAATCATCGGGGCCGCCGACTCGCCATTCGCCGCCGGCGTCTGCTGGCCGCCGGGCGCCTTCGTCTCCGATACTTCCGCGCCGGCGCGGCGGTTTGTGATCGCCTTGGACACGCAGGGCAAGCCTGTCATCGCTCGCGGCCGTTGACAACCGGTTTCGCCGTCCGGACGAGCCGCGCCGGCGCTACGCCGAACTATCGCGGCGTGGGCGGAAGCGGCGGCGGCATGGCCGCGGCGAGTCCGTCCGGACTGAACGCGACGACCATCAGGCGCATGAAGAGGTCGCCGCGCGGCGCGGCGCCGAGCCGATGCGGGTATGGAAAATAGACCCGGTTCCCGGCCGCTTGGTATTGCCGCGCAAGCGGCGCGAGTGCGTCCCACGTGCCGACCACGCCGACGCCGATTGCGTTGTCCGGCAGCGGCCCCAGAAACAGTCCGTTCGAGGTGCGCGGATCGGGATCGTTGGCGGTACGCGCCGGCAGCAGGCCCGCCCGCTCCGCGCGCAGCGGCGTCAACCGTGCGGCAGGGCGGTGCGCCGCGAGCCAGCGTTGGCCCGCCGCGAGCATCTGCGCGAAACGCTGCGCATCCGAGCGGCGCTCCATCGCCAGCGCGCCGACGCCGCGCCAGCGCGCCAGTTCGGAATCCGGCAGGCGATAAATCGCGACGCCGCCGGCGATGTCGGGCGCGATTCCGAGCGGATTCAGCAGGGGCGCCCACGCGGCGCGGTTCCGCTCGTCGATAATGACCGTGCGCGCCTGATGATTCGCGGCGAAGGCGTATAATTGATCCGCAAAATCGGGAATCACGCTCCGCCGCAGCAACGCGTTGACCGCCGGCCAGCTTTGGAATTCGCGCGGCGTGATGCTGGTCCATCCGCCCGCCATCCGGAAATACATTCCGGAAAGCGCCTGCCAGAGCATGCTCGGACCGTTCGCACCGTATGGCAGCGCGATCGTGATTTCGCCCGGCGCGAGCGCCTGGCGATAGCCGCCGTTGGCGAAAAACGCGGGCAAATCGACCGGCGTGACATGATCGGCCCGCCCCGGATTCGGCGCCATGAAGAGCGCGATCGCCGCCAGCGCGCCGATTTTCGCGTTGCGGCCGACCGCGGCGTCCGCGAGCCAGAGCGCCGCGATCATCGCCAGCGCGAGGTCCGCGTAAATCGCGAAGCGCGCGGGAAGCGCGTTGTCGATGAGCGGCAGGTGGCGCGCGATCTTCCACGGCATCGGAACGGTTTCGGCGCCGGCCAGATGCAGGCGCGGGCCGAGCGCCGCCACGGCGGCGATCGCGGCGCTCCAAACCAGCACGCGGGCGCGCGTTTCGCCGCGATGCGCCCGCAGGTGGAGAATCGCGATTACGATCAGTGGCAGGCCGAGGTAGCCGCAGGTATCGACCATCGCGCCCGGAAACCGGCGCGAAAGTTCGGCGAGCGGCGGCAATTGGCCGATCCAGTTCGCCGGAGTCGGAACAATGAAATTGAGCAGGTCCGCCGAATAGGCGCCGGGAGAATTGATCGGCGAGCGCGGATGGCCGGGGCGGAAGAAAAAGTGGATGTACGGCGAAACCGCCGCGCCGGCGATCGCGTATGCGGCCGCGAGCGGCGCGGCCAGCGCGCGTATCCGCAAGCGGTTGGCGTCGTCGCCTAACCAGTAGCCGAGCGCCAGCGCGACCGCGCCGAAGAAGGTCAGCGTCGCCGCAATTTCAAGCGAGATCAGAAAAGTCGCGGCCAGCGTCGCCGCCGTCGCGAACGCGAAAACGGCCGCGCCGAGATCGCCCTCCAGCCGGCGGATCGCAAGATGGGCGGCGAGCGGAATCGTGAAGACCAGAATCAGCACCAGATGCGCGCTGAGTTCCACGAGCATATATCCGGAAAAGGCGAAGATCGCGCCGCCCGCCAACGCTGGCAGCCAGCGCCCGCAAATTCGCCGGCAGAGCAGAAATGCGGTCCATCCGGCCAGCGCCGGAGCGAGCAGGCACATCAGGTTGTACGCGACCACCGGGCCGAAGCGCGCGGTGATCGGCGCGGCGGCGAACGCGGCGAGCGGAATCCCGGTGGTCCATGTCACGTTGAAGCCGGCCGGCGCCCACAGCAGATCGGTGACGAACGGATTCAGATGATGCGCTATCGCATACGGCCACCATGCGAGGAACCACATGTAAACCGTCGGATCCTCGGTCACGCCGATATACGCCGATGAGGGATGGGCGAGCGCGGCGCGGCCGAAAAGCGCAACCGAGACGGCGAGATAGGCGGCGAAGGCGGCCAGGCCGAAGCGATCGCGGCGCGCCAAAGGTTTAGTGGTCAATCAAGGTCACCTGAAACAGGCGTGACGCGGCGCTCGCGCGAGGCGTCGCGGCTCAGCTTAAACCGCCGCCGTGATCGCTCCAAGCGCGGCATCCGCAGGCGAATCTCGCGGGCGCGCGGAAAGAGAGTAAAATCGCTCACTCGATGGCGACTGACACCGAGCTGACGCTGTTGCTCGAGACGCTTTACGCGTCGAAGAATCCGACCCGGCGCTGGCTGCATCGCACGCGCCGCGACTGGATTGTCGCGCAATTGCGGGAACGCGCGCAGGCCGGAGCGCGCCGCGCGCTTGAAGTCGGTTTCGGCGCCGGAGTCTATCTCGACACGCTGGCGGAGTTATTCGCGGAGGCGGCCGCGACCGACGTCGCCGAAGGTAATTTGCGCCACGCCGCGGCGATCGCGGCGCGCCATCCGAATCTCACCCTTTTGCGCGACGATATCCTTGCGAGCGCGCTGCCCGAGCGCGCCTTCGACGTGATCCTGTGCAGCGAAGTGATCGAACATTTTCCGGATTCCGCCGGAGCGCTCGCCGCGATGCGCCGGCTGATCGCGCCTCAAGGAAGATTGATTCTTTCGACGCCGCAGCGTTACAGCCTGCTCGAAATCGCATGCCGGATCGCGCTGGCGCCGGGCGTGATCAAACTTGTCCGCCGGATTTACGGAGAAGCGGTTTTTGAAACCGGCCATGTAAATTTGCTGAGCGCGCGCGCCGTGACGGAGCAGATCGCGTCCGCCGGGTTTCGCGTCCGCGAACGTTTCAGCAGCGGGATGTATCTGCCCGTCGTCGCCGAATTCGGCGGCGAACGCGGCCTCAGGCTGGAACGATGGCTCGAAAAACGGACGCGCGGCGGGCGGATGGACTGGATGCTCTGGACGCAGTATTACGTCGCCGAGCCGGCGTGACGGCCGCCGGCGTCATCCTGGCGGCGCATTCAGTTTGAGCAGCACGCGCGGGCCGGCCGAATCGACCGGCGCCGATTCGAGAATCGGCGCATAGCAGGCGCGATTGGCAGGCGCGGCGGCCATGAAATCGGCCTCGCGCGCGACGACGAAGCGCGGCGCATCGGGGCCGCATCGCAGGCGATAGATCAGTTCAAGCGGCGCGGGCGAATAAAAATTCAGATCGCAGTCGCTCAGTCCAAGATGGACCGCCGCGGCACCGGGCGGCAGCGCCTGCGCGATCGCGCGCGCGAAATCCTTGAGCGTTTCCTGTTTGGCCTGCGCGGGCGCGATCAGGCCGAACCAGAAGAACGAAGCCGCCGCCGCGAAGAGCAGCATGCCGTGCGCCTGGCGCGGAAGATCGGCGCGCGCCAACCCGATCGCAAGCAGGGTTCCGCTTGCCAGAAATGCGATCGCGATCGCGGCTAGCGCGGGCGCGCGGCGGGCGGCGAACGCGCCGGCGATTTCCAGCGCGCGGCGGTCGGCGGAATGCAAATGCAGCCGCGGCATCGGCATGGTTCCGCGCCACAGCGCGAAGCCAAGCGCAAGCGCCGCGGCGAAAGCGGCGAGCGCGATCGGCGCGTTCGCGAGCGTGAAGAGGCGCACGGTCCATCGCTCGCGCCGCGTCTCGCCGCCGGCGCTTGCGAGCGCCGCGTCGATCGCGTAGCCGGCGATAATCGCAAGCGGCGGGAAGGCCGGGAGAATGTAAACCAGGCATTTCCCCTGCGACGACGAGAAGAAAAGAAATATTCCCGCGAACCAGCAGAGCGAATAAAAGATCGGCTCGGGGATCGCGCGGGCGCGCGCGGGCGCAAGCGGAATCGCGGCGGCGGGCAGATAGAGCGTCCACGGCATGAAGCCGGCGAGCACGTGCGGCGCGAAGTACCAGAACGGATGCGCGCAGTAGCCGGCGCCGCCCGCGCCGGTCGGGATGAACCGGCTCCAGAGATTCATATCAAGCTGCCAATCGAGAAATTTCCGTCCGCCTTCAGCGTATCCCGCGACGTACCATGCAAGCCCGATCGCCAGACCGGCGGTGAACGTCAAAATCAGGTTGAGGCTGAAAATGTCGCGCCAGCGCCAGCGTGCAATCAGATAAAGGCCCGCGGCGGCCGCCGGCAGGACGATTCCGAGAACGCCCTTGGCGAGGATGCCAAGACCGATCGCGAGTGCGGCGGCCGCGAAGTGACGCGATCGCGCTTCGCCAGCCGCATCAGGGCCGCGGCCGTTCGCGGGCGCCAGCGCGCGCTCGAGCGCCAGCGCCGCGACGGTCGCGAACAGCGCGAGCAGCGTATCCATCCGCGGCTGGCGGGCGGCGTCGATAAAGAAATGGCCGGTGAGCAGCGCGACCGCGGACCAGAAGGCCGCGCGCCGTCCGATCGCGGCGCATCCCCAGGCATAAATCGCGGCGCAGGTGAGCGCGGCGCCGAGCAGCGCCGGCGCGCGCAACGCCAGTTCGGTCCAGCCGAGCGCCTTCACGCAAAGCGCGGCGATCCACCAATACAGCGGCGGCACATGCACGTAGGGGCCGGGGATAAAGCGCGGCAGGATGACATTGCCGGCCAGCACGTCGCGCACCGCTCCGGACTCGCATACGCCAAGCTCGCGCGTGAAAGGCGCCGTCGGGCCGAGGATCGCGAGGAATGCGCACGCCGCGGCGAAGGCCGCGGTGAAGCGCGCGGCTGAATTGCGCATTTCAGGCGCCGCCCGCCGCCGCGGATCGGTCGGCCGGGGCGGTCGCGCGGGCCAGCGCGATCAAAGAGACGCCGAATGGAATCCGCGCGGCGCCGACGACGAACCGTTCGCTGGAAAAAATTCCGCGCAGGACGCGATTAAGCCCCGCCGGCGGCATCGTCAAATCGTGGCGCGCGGCGGCGCCGTCGGGCGGGCGCAGCCGCTGGATTATCCGCGCGCCGGCGATTACCGGAAACAGCAAAAAGTTGTAGTGGCTCAAATAGGTAATCTCGAAGCCGCCGGCGCGCAGCAGCGCGCCGAGTTCCGCGGCGCGGAAGCGGCGGCGATGATGATGCGTGACGTCGTGTTCGCTCCACATCCACGGGCCGGCTGGCACGGTCGCAAGCAAGGCGCCGCGCGGCTTGAGTCGGCGATGGAGCGCGCGCAACGCGCTTGCGGGATCGTCGAGATGTTCCAGCACGTCGGTTATCACGACGAGGTCGAACAGCGTGTCGCCGAACGGCACTCGATCGGGCAACGCGCCTTCGGCCAATGTCGCCAGTCCGCGCGCGGCCGCGAAACTTATCGCGGTGGGATCGCTGTCCATCGCGTGGAGCCGGCCGCGCCGCGCGAGCATCGGGAAATTTCCGCCCGTGCCGCATCCGGGCTCCAGAATCGCGGCGTCGGGCGGGAGCGCAAGGCGCGCGATCAGCCGATCGACGATCGCGCGCCGGCCGCTGAACCACCAATGCGCGTCTTCGACCGCGGCCATCCGCGGATAGAGGCTGGCGTCCATCGCGGCTAACGGGCCGGCTTCTCGAAGCCCCAGGCGTTGCGCACGAGATAGAGCGGCCGGCCTTTGACTTCGTTGTACATCCGCGCGAGGTACTCGCCGATGATGCCGAGCGAAATCAGTTGCACGCCGCCGAAGAAGAGCACCGCCACCATGATCGAGGCGTAACCGGGCACATCGATGCCGCGGATGATTTTCAGTCCCGCGAGGAACAGCGCGTACAGGAACGCGAACACCGATATCACGAGACCCAGATAGCTCCAGATTTTGAGCGGCAGCGAACTGAATGAAGTGATCGCGTCGAGCGCGAAATTCCAGAGCCGCCAGTAACTCCATTTGGTGTCCCCGGCGCGCCGGGCTTCGCGATCGTATGAAATCGCGGCGTGGCGATAGCCGACCCACGCGAACAGCCCCTTCATGAAGCGGGTGCGTTCCGGCAGCCGCGTCAGCACGTCGACGACGCGGCGATCGAGCAGGCGGAAATCGCCGGTATCGCGCGGCGCCGGAATATCGGTGATGCGGTCGAAAATCCGGTAGAAAAAGCGCGCGGTCACGCGCTTCAGCCAACTGTCGCCGTCGCGCCGGTTGCGCACGGCGTAAACCATGTCGAAGCCCTCACGCCACTTCGCGACCATCCGCTCGATCAACTCCGGCGGGTCTTGCAAGTCGGCGTCGATCGGCACGACGGCGGCGCCGCGGGAGTAATCGAGGCCGGCGCTGAGCGCGATGTCCTTGCCGAAATTGCGCGACAGATTCACGATTTTTATCGCCGGGTTGCGCCGATGGTATTCGAGCAGGCGGTCGAGGCTGGCGTCGCCGCTGCCGTCGTTGACGCAGACGATTTCCCAGGTCAGCCCGAGCTTATCCAGCACCGCGATCGTGCGTGAAAAAAACTCGTCGAGCCCGGCGGCTTCGTTATGAACCGGCACGACCAGCGAAAGATCGACCCGCGCCGCTTCGGACGGAGCCGGAATGCGCGGCGAGCCGGATATGGGAGCGGCGGGCGTCATCGCAATTCCATAAATCGGAGCACAACCGGCGCGTCATTTCGAGCGGTTGATGACGAACAGCTCGAAGTAGCCCTTGCCATAACGGCCGTAACGCCGGACTGGCGCAAGGCACGGCGTGGCGGCCGGCGCGCGGAAGCGGTGCACGTCGCGATCGCCCAGCAACAGGTAGCCCGCCTCCGGACGCGCCTCGAGCCAGCGGCAAAGGCCGCCTTGCCCCGGATCGCCGAGCAGGATGAAGCGGGCGTGCGCGTAAAACGCCACCCGTCCGTCCCGCGCCACGACCGCAATCGGACGCCCGGCGGCGCGAGTCGCAATTTCCTCGCCGGCGTGGCGGAAGCCCCGCTGGTCGTAACCGATCGGCCACAGCGTTTGCGGCAGCATCGTGAGCGCGACGGCGGCGGCAAGCGCGCCATGCGGCAGTGGGAATTTAGCCGCCTGGTCCATCATTCTTTCAAGCGCGTTAGAGGCGGCGGCGAGCCCGGCGATCGTCCAGCCAAAGACGTACGGAATCACATGGAGCATGAAGCGGGCGCCAGTATAAGAAATCGCAAAACCGCCCGCGTAGGCCAAAGTAAGCAGCGTCAGCATCGCTTCGGCGAAATTCGCCGCGATCGCGCGGCCCCGGCCCCAAAGCCCGATCGGCAGCAGAATTACGGGCGCGGGACCCATCGCACGGACGAAACCGATCAGCGTTCCCAGCAAATCGTCGCCGACTTTGCGGAGATAACGCATCGGGTCGGCGAAAATCGGCGTCAGCGCCGAAACATGCGTGGAATAGCCCAGAGCCTGCCAATGCCGTGAATTCGGCGCCACTTCGCCCATCCCGTACATCATGGCGGCGGTGAATTCGCGGCTGAGAATCCAGTGGCCGGAACTTATGCGCAGATAAACCAGATACGGCGAGGCGATCAGCAAAAATGAACCGCAGAAAGTTATCGCGGCGACGATCGCCCATCCAAGCGACCATCGGCGCCAGAGCGGCGCGCCCAGAACCATGAAAATGGCGGCGAATGGCAGGAACGCGATCGCTTCAGTGCGGAACAGGTACGCTAAACCTCCGATCGCGCCGGCGGAGACAACCAGCGGCAGGCGGCGGCGGTCAAGGGCCGCGATCAGCGACCATACCGCTGCCGTCATCAGCATGATATAGCCTGCTTCAGTGCGAACTGACGCGGAATAGGCGGCCATATCCGGATGGATCGCGGTCAGCGCAGCGGCGCCGATCGCCAGATCGCGACGGCCCATTGCCGCCCGCGTCATGCCAAAAATGGTCGCGACGGCCGCCGTGCCCATCATGGCCGAGACCAGATTTCCGGCCATCTCCCAATCCGGGATCGCCACGTGTGCGGCGGCGATCAGTAGCGGGTAGAGCGGCGAAAAAACATGATCCAACGCCTGGCGCGGCAGTCCCGCGGCAAAATCCTGCGCCATCGCAAGGTAGGCGACGCCGTCGCCCGAGATGCAGTAGCTGGTAAGGCTCAGGTAGAGGCGAATCGCCAGCGCGACACCGCAAATCCACGCGAGGGTAAAGCCGTCGGAGCGCCGCTCAACGCCTTGCGGAAGCCAATCCGCAATACCCCGCTCTCCGCCCGCCGATCGCATCGAGCCGTAATCTTATTCGGCGGCGCGGACGACTCAAAACCGCGCGAAACCTCCGCAGGCGCTCCACGGCGGAGCGCCTGCGGCTATGTCGGAGACGCCCGCCCGCTCAGGCTCTCAGAACCTTCGCGGCCTGAAGGCCCTTGGGGCCTTGAGCCACGTCGAATTGGACGTGCTCGCCCTGCTCCAACGATCGGAAGCCGTTGCCGTCGATCGCGCTGTAATGGACGAAGACCTCTTGGCCGTCCTCCATCGTGATGAAACCGTAGCCCTTTTTGGGGCTGAACCATTTAACCGTTCCGGCTGCCATTTCCCCCGAAAACCTCCGCAAGGAGTACTTCTGATCCCCAAGCAGCGCGCCTGATGGCCCCCCGGCCCGCGCTGGCTCGATGACGGCGTATTATCACAACGCCGCGAGCTTACCAAGCGGGCAAATTCAAGCTGAAACGCGCCATCTTTCGCCAACGGCCAGAGATTTTCGCTACCAGCCGCGAAAGCGCGTCGGCCTTGCATGCATGTGAAAATGGTCCGGAATTTGCCGCATCACCTGGTCGATAATGAATTCGCCCTCGCCATATTTGGCGCGCGCCACCAGCGACAGCGCTTCGACCATGAATTTGCGTTCGTCGTCCGCCAGTTCGACGCGATGCTCGCGCAGAACGGCCATCGGCGTGTCGCATGAGTCGCAATCGAGGATTGCGAAAGTGAATGGCTGCGTGAAGCTCGCATACCACGGCGTGTATTCTTTCAATTCGCACAAATCGCACTTGGCCATGATGCTCTCACGCATAGCCGCCGCGGCATGCGCTGTTCAAGGGCTTGGGCGAAACCGCGGAATGATGGAAGATTGGGGACGGCGGTTCGGCGCACACAATCATATGCGCGAAGGGAGCGGCAAATGGACGCGAAGACGGCAGCCCGCGAGCAGTTCAAAGAGTCGGAACGGCATTTGATCGATCTTAGCCACCGGATCCACGCGCATCCGGAACTTGGTTTCGAAGAGGAACGCGCGGCCGCGTGGCTGTGCGAAACGATGGCCGACGCGGGGTTCAGCGTGGAACGCGGCGTCTGTGGGATGCCGACGGCGTTCGCCGCGCGTGCCGGCTCGGGCCCTCTGCATCTCGCGATTTGCGCCGAGTACGATTGCCTGCCGGGAATCGGCCACGCCTGCGGCCACAACATCATCGCGACGATGGGCGCCGGAGCGGCGATCGCCGCTGCCAGAGTCGCCGACGACGTCGGCCTGACGATCACGCTGCTCGGCACGCCGGCCGAGGAAGTATGCAACGGCGGCGGAAAAATCCTGCTGCTGGAGCGCGGCGGCTTCCAGGACGTGCACGCGGCGATGATGGCGCATCCCGCTCCGATCGACATGTCCACGCCGCAGATTATCGCGGCCGCGATGTTTGAAGTGCATTACACGGGCAAGGAGGCGCATGCTTCCGCTTTCCCCGAACTCGGAATCAACGCCGCCGACGCGATTACCGTGGCGCAAACCGCAATCGGCCTGCTGCGCCAGCATATCCGCGACACCGACCGCATCCACGGCATCGTGATCAACGGCGGCGACGCGCCCAATATCATCCCGGCGCATACCGCGGTGCGCTATTTCGCGCGTTCGAAATCGCTCGATCGGCTGGGCGATCTGCTGCCGCGGGTCCATCGATGCTTCGAGGCGGGCGCGATCGCCACAGGATGCAAATACGAGATTACGAGCGGCGACAAGCCCTATGCGGAAATGCGCCATGATTACGAGCTCGCCGCGATTTACCGGCGCAACGCCGAAGCGCTGGGGCGCGTCTTCGCGGATCCTGAACCCGAAGTCGTCGCAAAGGGCGGCGGCGGCCGCGCCATGGGCGCGGGATCGACCGACATGGGCAACGTTTCGTTGCAGTTGCCGTCGATTCATCCCTTGATCGGGATCAATTCGGCGCCGGCGGTGAATCATCAGCCCGAATTCACGGCCGCATGCGCCACGCCGGACGCGGACCGCGCGGTGGTGGACGGCGCGCTCGCGATGGCGTGGTCGGCGATCGACATCGCCTTAGACGCGGCGTTGTGCAAGCGCCTGATCGGCAACGGATGAGGTCCGGGTCGCGGGCGATTCGTCCGCCGCTCGCGCGCGATTGAATCAAGATGCGGCGCGGCGCCGCGCCGCATCTTGCGCCGTCCGAATCAGTGCTTGGCGGGAGCCGCGGCGGCGGAGGATTTTTCCTTCGCGGCGGTCTTCATGTTCTTGCCGCCGGACTTCGACGCTTCGCGCTTCTTGCAACGATAGACGCTCGAGGTCGAGATGCTCAGGTCCTTGGCGACCGCTTTGGCTTTCTTGCCGCCGTTGAGTTCCGACATCACCTTTCCGCAATCGACGCGCTTGCCGGCGGTCGCCCATGCGTTGCCGGGCGCGACGGCCACGGCGGTCATGGCCAACAGCGCGAATCCCGCGACAACGAGTCCAAGTTTTCTGGTCACTGGAGTCCTCCTCGTAGGAAGTAGGTTTGATCGGAACCGAGTATTCCAAAAATCAGGGCGACCTTGAAGGGGAAAAATCTTCGGCGCGGGGTTCGGCTCAGGGTTCGACAATCACGCGCACCTGGCGGTTGGGCTGCTGAAGCGCGGCGAAAGCGCGCGGCAAGTCGTCGAGAGAGATCGCATGGGTGATCAGCGGCGCCGTGGAAATTCGCCCCGACGCCAGTAATTCGATCGTTTCCTCGACCTCGCCCGGCTCCAGGCCGAGGCTGAAATAAATCTCCAGCTCCTTGCCCATCGCGAGACCCGGCGGAAAACCGTCGTCCTCGGTCGAGGCGCTGGCGGCGACCACCCGGCCGCGCGGCCTGACGACGGATATGGCTTCGGCCAGCGTGCCCGGTTCACCGGCGCAATCGAAAACCACGTCGGGCGGCGCGCCGGTCAATTTCGCCATCGCCGCGCCCGCGCGATGCATCCGCGGATCGACGGCGGCGTCGGCGCCGAGGCGCAACGCCGATTCGCGGCGGTCGAGCGCGCGATCGGAAAAAACGATCGGCCGCGCGCCAGCCGCGCGCGCGCACAGCATCGTCATCAGTCCGGTCGCGCCGGCGCCGATAATCGCGCAGCTCTCGCCCGCGCGGATTTTCGCGCGCCGCACCGCGTGCAGGCCGATGACCAGCGGTTCGACGGTCGCGCCGATTTGAAAACTCAGTCCGCGCGGCATTCTGAAGACGCTCGCCGGCCGCGTCGCGATCAATTCCGCATAGCCGCCCGGCGCTTCGCCGAAGCCGACCAGGCGCGCGTCCGCGCAGCGCACGCCCGCGCCGGCGCGGCAATTCGCGCATTCGCCGCACGCCAGGTACGACATCACGACCACCGGCTCGCCGATTTCGTAGCCATTGACGCCCGGCCCGATTTGCGCGATTTCGCCCGCCAGCTCGTGGCCCATGATCGCGCCGGCGGGCAACGGATCGGCGGCCGATTTCGCCGCGTGCAAATCGGACGAGCAGATTCCGCAGGCGCGCACCCGCACCACCAGTTCGCCGGGACCCGCGATCGGGTCGGGCGCATCCACGACTTCCAGCGGCGCACCTGGCGCCCTGAACACACACGCTCGCATAATCGGCTGAATAGAATATCGGAAATGGCGCTGGCACCGTAAGCGCGCGGGCGCGGGGCCGGAGGATCGATGCGATCCTCCGGCCCTGCCCATGACCAATAAAACCTACTTCTTCAGATGGGGAAATTTGGGCTGGCGTTTTTCCTTCAGCGCGCTCACGCCCTCCGTCAAATCGGCGCTGAAGAAGCCGAGCATCTCCATCGCCAGCGACGCGTCGAAATGCGGGCCGAAACTCTTGATCCAGTTGTTCAGCGCGCGCTTGGTGAAACGCGCCGCCTGCTGCGGGCCGCGCGCGATTTTCCGCGCCACCTCGAACGCCTTGTCCATCAACTGATCGTGCGGCACGCACAGGCTGACGAGTCCGATCCGTTCCGCCTCCTTGCCGTCGATGAAGTCGGCCGTGATCAGGTAGTACTTGGCCTTCGCCATCCCGCACAAAAGCGGCCACAGGATAACCGCGTGATCGCCGGCGGCGACGCCGAGGCGCAGATGGCCGTCGGTGATGCGCATGTTCTCGGAGGCGATCGTGATGTCGGCCATGAAGGCGACGGCCAATCCGGCGCCGACCGCGACGCCGTTGATCGCCGAGATCACCACTTTTTCGCAGTTGACGAGGTTGTAGACGATATCGCCCGCTTCGCGCATCGCCTGCGAAATGTTGGCGTGATTGCCTTTCATCGCGTCGATCATGTCGAGATCGCCGCCGGCGGAAAACGCGCGGCCCTTGCCGGTGATAACCACGACGTTGGTTTCGGGATCGTCGTCGATATCCTTCCAGACCCGGCTCAATTCCCAGTGCAGGCGGGCGTTGGTGGCGTTGAGCACGTCGGGCCGGTTGATGGTGATCAGCAGGATGCCGTCGTCGTGCCGGGTGAAATCGAGAAACTGATATTCGTCGTACTTCATTTGCGCCTCTCCGTCAGGATTCAAGAATCGGCTTCGCCGCGCGCCGGCGGCGCGTTCCGCGCTGGGAAATGCAGGCGCGCGAACGGGCCGCCGGCCGCTTCGACCTGTTCAATAGCGCGGAACCGCCCATGAAGTGAAACGCCGGCGGCGGACCGCCGGCGTCAAGCGCAGAGCCGGAGACCGGTCAGCCCGCGTAGATGTCCATGATCTTGTGGAGCATCGCGATCGCGTCGGGCTTTTTGCGCTGGAAGGAGTTGCGGCCGATGATCGAGCCGTAACCGCCGCCCGCCTTGATCGCCTTGACCTCTTCGTACAGCGTCGCGTCGTCCTCGCGCGGGCCGCCGGAGAAAATCACGATCCGCCGCCCGTCGAAGCAGCTTTGCACCACGTGGCGCACGCGCTCGGCGAGCGGCTCGAGCGGAATTTTCTGCGCCTCGTAAACCTTCTTCGCTTCGGCCTGCTCGAGATGCGCGCTTGGCAGCTTGACCTTGATGATATTCGCGCCGAGCTGCGCGGCGATTTGCGCGGCATAGGCGACGACGTCGAGCGCGGTTTCGCCCTCTTTGCTCAGTCCCGATCCGCGCGGATACGACCATACGACCACGGCGAGGCCGACCGATTTCGCCTCTTCGGCGATTGCGCGCAACTCTTCGTACATCTCGCGGCGCATCGCCGAACCCGGATAGATCGTGTAGCCGACCGCGGCGCATCCGAGCCGCAGCGCGTCGCCCACGCTGCCGGTCACGGCCGAGATCGGGTCGTGCTCATCGAGCAGCAAATCGTGATTGTTCAGCTTCAGGATCAGCGGCAGCTCGCCCGCGAATTCCGCGGCGCCCGCTTCGAGAAAACCGAGCGGGGCGGCGTAGCCGCTGCATCCGGCGTCGAGCGCGAGCTGAAAATGATAAAGCGGATTGTAGGCCGGCGGATTCACCGCGAAGCTGCGCGCGGGGCCGTGCTCGAAACCCTGGTCCACCGGCAAAATTACCAGCTTGCCGGTGCCGGCGAGCCGTCCGTGATTCAGGAATCGCGCAAGATTCGAGCGCACACCCGGATTTTCCGAGTCATAGTAGGAAAGAATTTCTTTGACACGCTGCGTCATCATTGGAGCGTCCTCTCTTTCACAGTTTTAAAATCGGCAGGCGGCGCCGCAGATGCAACCATTCGGGTTCAATGCGCCGCCGCCGCGGCCGCCCACGCCGCGCCGATCAACGACGCCGCTTCGTTGAGCGAAACGCGCACGGGAATGCGCGCCAGCGTTTTCCGCAGGCGGCCCTTGTTCAGAAACGCCTCGGCGAACGCCGGTTCGCGCAGGAACGGCAGGATTTTCGGCGCGATTCCGCCGCCGAGCATCACGCCGCCGAGCGCTAGATACTTGAGCGCCAGATTCGCCGCCTCGGCCGCATAAATCGCGGCGAAGAGCCGGAGCGCGGCGGCCGCGCGCGGGTCGCGTGCGGAGAGCGCCGCCGCGCTGATCGCCGCCGACGGATCGCCCGCGCGCATCTGCGCGGCAAGCCACGCCGGCTCCGGTTCGGCCGTCGCGGTCAGCAGATAGCGATAGATATTGTGCAGGCCCGGGCCCGACAGCACGCGCTCGAAACTAACGTGGCCGAACTCGCGCGCAAGAAAATCGAGCAGGCCGCATTGCTCGGGCGAGCGCGGCGCGAAATCGCAATGGCCGCCCTCGCTCGCCACCGCGAAATAGCCGTCCGGCGCGGCGATCAGCGCGGCTTCGCCGAGGCCCGTGCCGGCGGCGATCACGGCGATATTCGCCGGCGCAGGGCGCGGCTCGCCCGCAAGGAGCGTCGCCATCTCGGCGGCTTGCAGATGCGGCATCCCGTAGGCGGTGGTTTCCAAGTCGTTGAGCAGCCTGACCGGCACGCCACCGAGCGCGCGCGAGAGCGCGGAGCGTTCGATTTCCCATGGCACGTTGGTGGCGTGGCTGCGGCCGTCGATCACCGGTCCGGGCACGCCGAAACAGGCGGCGGCGATCCGGTCGCCGGGCGCGAGGAACGCGGCGCAGACGGCTTCGAGGCTGCCGAACCCGGCGGTCGGATAAACCTGGTCGCGTTGCGCTTGCGGCGCATCGCGATCGACCTGGTACAAACCCAGATGGGTTTTGGTGCCGCCGATATCTCCAGCCAGTACCAACGCCATGTTCGTACGCGCCTAGTTGATCGATAACTTCCGCGCCGCGGATTCGCGCGGTTACGGATTGCGCCATGCGCGGCCGTCGCGCGCCAGCATCAAGGCCGATTCGGTCGGTCCCCACGAACCCGCGGAATAAGGAATCGGCTCCTCGGCCGAGCGGTCCCATTCGTCGAGAATCGGCTGCACGAAGCGCCACGCCGCCTCGACCGCGTCGCGCCGCATGAAGAGCGTCTGGTCGCCGACGATAACGTCGCTCAGGAGCGTTTCATAAGCCTCCGGCGATGCGGTCTTGTAATGAAAATCGACGTCCACCGGAGTCAGCCTGAGCGTCTGTCCCGGCACCTTCGAGATAATCTTCAGCGCGAGGCCCTCGTCGGGTTGGATGCGGATCGCGAGGACGTTGGGCGCGAGCTGCGCCGCCGGCCGCGCGTTGTACAGGATACGCGGCACGGCTTTGAAAAAGATGTCGATTTCGCTTGCGCGCTTGGGCAAGCGCTTGCCGGTGCGCAGATAAAACGGCACGCCCGCCCAGCGCCAGTTTTCCACGTAGCACTTGAGCGCGACGAAGGTTTCGATTTTCGAGTCCGGCTCGATATGCGGCTCCTCGCAGTAGCCGGGAACCTTTTCGCCGCCGGAAAGCCCTTCGACGTACTGTCCGCGCACCGTCCAGCGCTCGACGTCGCCCGCCTCGAAGGTTCTGAGCGAGCGGATCACGTCGAGCTTGGAATCCCGCACCGCGTCGGCGTGGGTCGAGCGCGGCGGCTCCGACGCGATCATGCAGAGCACCTGCAGGATGTGGCTCTGGACCATGTCGCGCAACGCGCCGGCGTGATCGTAGTAGGCGGCGCGGGTGCCGACGCCTTCCTGCTCGGCCACGGTTATCTGCACGTGATCGATGAAGCGCGCGGACCAGATCGGCTCGAAAATCGCGTTGGCGAACCGCAGCACCATCAGGTTTTCGACCGTCTCCTTGCCGAGATAATGGTCGATGCGGAAAATCTGGCTCTCGTCGAAATGCTTGGCCAGCTCGCTGTTGATTTCGATCGCGCTGGCGAGATCGTGGCCGACCGGTTTTTCCACCACGACGCGGGTGAAGCCGCCGTTGCCGTCGGGCGCGGAAATCATCCCGGCCGCCGAAAGATTGCCGGAGCAATCGTCGATAAAAGCGGGCGGAATCGCGAAGTAAAAAATCCGGTTGCCTTTGGCGCCTATCTCGCGGTCGAGCGCATCCAGCCGCTCGCGCAGATTCAGATAGTCCCTGGCTTCGGTGAAGCTGCCCGAGACGAAATGCAGCCGCGGCGCGAATTTCGACCAGCCTTCGTCGGTCAGTTTTTGGCGCGAGAATTTTTCGATGCCGCTGCGGGCGAAATCGCGATAGGCGTCGTCATCGAGCTTTTCGATCGAGAAACCGACGATCGCGAATTCCTTCGGCAATTCGTTTTCCAGCGCCAGATTGTAGAGCGCCGGCAGCAGTTTGCGATGGCTCAAATCGCCGGCGCCGCCGAAAATCACGAGGATACAAGGCACATCAAAGGACTTGGGATGCATCGCGTCGAGCGGATGGGGCGGAGGGGTGGAATGCGAGTTCTGCTTGTCGGCCATGGGCGCTTTCCTTGGAACAGCCGCGGCGGAAATGCGGCCGGGCGTTCGTTCATCCAGCCAGGCTGCGTATCCGCGCAGCCGGGTTCAGGCTAACCGATGCGTCGCAATGGCGAAAGGCGAGGACGCTAGCGGAACGCCTGCTTGGTCAGCGCAGACGGACGCATTTTATGTTCAATCGCGCGCCGAGTTTTGTCAAAGCGCGCCACGTGCGCCATTCGTGCGGCGCGAATTTCACGGACGATTCGGCGGCGCGTCTTGCAGCAGCAACGTATGCAGGTCGTCGTGCTGGAAAATGCCCGCGACCGCCCGCGACAGGGCGACCGACAACACCTGCCCCGGCTTGGAATAGATCTCGGTTTCATCATCCGGCATCGCGCCCGCCGTCGGCATCGCCGGATCGTTATATTGCGCCGTGCTCGCGCCCTGCCAGAACGGCACGTCGAAGGGCGGCTTGTAGATTGCGACGTTCAGCGAAACGCGCGCCGCGCTGAACCAGCTCGGACCCGCTTCCGTATCCTTGCCACGCTGCTTGACGACCCAAAGTTCGGTCAGGCTCGCAGCGAGGACATAATCGGCGCGCCGCGCCAGCAGTTCGGTTTGCAGCGGATTGGTCGTGGTCGAGGCGATCATCCCGGCTTCGCGCGCCGCCTCCGCGATCGCGTCGCGCAGCAATGGTCCGAGGCTGGGACCATAAAGACGCTGATCAATCTGATCGCGCTGGTCGAGGATTACGCCAATCGCCGGATGCCCCTGGTAGGGCGTGTGATCGGCATTGCCCGCCTGCGCGAAGTCGCGCAACAGCGTCGGTGCGAGCACGACGATCGTGCGTTTCGGATAGCTGTTTTGAAATCCCTTGACCAGATAGGGATAAAACTGGAGCGTCTGAATTGAAACCGCAGGCATCGCGGCCTGTCCGCCGGTCGTGGTTGAGCAAGCCGCCGCGCCGAGCGCCATCGCGAGCACGACCAGCGCCGCCGCCGGGGTCATCCCAGGCGTGGCGCGGCGCTCATCCCTGCGCGGCTTGCGACCGTTCACGGAAAAGAAACAGCGTCCCGCCGATTTCGACGCGATCGCCGCTCTTCAACGCCTGGCGGCCACGGATCGGCTGGCGGTTCACTATCACCTCGCTGCCGCCCGCCGGACTGACGAAATAGTTCTTGCCCTCCCGGCGAATCACTGCGTGCCGGGTTTGGACCGCCTGGTCGCCGAACAGGCCGATATCGCTTTCTTCGGCCCGGCCGATCGACGTGACCGGCTTGTCGAGCGGATATTCCCGGCCTTCGCGGGCGTTGCGGCTTTGCGATCGGACCACCATCAGCCATCCGCGTTTGAGCAGTTCGGCGACCAGTCCGATGAAGAACCCGATTAACGCGCCAATCAGGATCAATGCGATCGCGCGACCGAAGGCCTGCGGAAACGCCGCCGTCAGCACCTGATAGCACATCCCGCCCGCCGCGCCGCCGAGCAATCCGCCCACGGCGCCGTTGCGCAGCCGCGCCATCGAACGCGTCGCCCATCCGACCCCGAGGCCGACCAGAATCCCCAGCACCGACCATCCAAGCACCCGGCCAATAAATCCGCCGACGATGTCGAACGCGATTTCCGCGACCAGCAAGCCGACCGCGCCGCCGATCGCGCCGATTATCGCTCCCGCCCGGATTCCGCGCAGGACCTGACGCCACTGGCTGACGCTGAGCGCCTCGATCGACGCCAGGAACATCGCGATAAACAAGCCCGTGAGCGCGCCCAGGATGACGTCGTGGTACCAGACCGCGCTGACGCCAAGGATTTTTCCGTTGATATAGGCGAACGGTTCGGAAGCGCCCCAGGCGCCGAAGCCACCCAACCCGCCCGCCGCCGCGTAAAACATCAGCCGCTCGCGCGATACGTTACTGGCCATGCATTCCGAGGATGGCGCGCCGGTTGCGGCGGTTCAAGTGATTGTTCCACGCCGTCCGGCGTTTGAACCGGCAATCGCGGCCCCGGTCAATCGGTATGCGTGGTCCACGCGCCGTGATTTCCCGAAGGAGTCGATTGATAGGTGCCGCTCAGCACGTCGCCGTGCAACTGGCCCTCGAAATAGTAAGTTTCGGATCCGTAGGGAACCTGGAACTGGAGCCGATCGCCGCGCACGAAGCCCTCAATCGGAGTCAGTCCGTAGCCGCTCAGATGCACCACCAGTTCGCCGTGAAGAAAGCCGTTGGGTTGCGGGCGCAGCCGCAATTCCATCGGTATGCCGCCCCGTCCGGCGATTCCGTCGATCGTGCCGCTGGCGAGCGTCGGGGTTTCCAGCGAAGCGCTCGTGGCGCCGCCGCCTCCGCCGCCCGCGCCGAAACTTCCGCCACCGCCGCCGCCTCCACCACCGCCGGAGTAAGGAGTTCCGGCGTCGGCCACGACACGGAACGTTCGTTGCGCGAAATATTGGCCGTTCAGGTAGAAATTGACGGTATACTTGCCGGGCAGAAAGGCGCCGCCGGCGGAATTGCCGACGCGTCCGGTGAAGACCGCCACGCTGCTCGATTCGCTGATCGTCCGAATATCATCCACGCTGCCGAGCATGCTGCCGTCAGGCGCGATATAGGCGGCATCGACCCGGTATTGATTGTTATCCAAGCCGTAAAGCCGATTCTGAAACGACACTTTCCAGCCGACAAACAGCACTTTGGAAACGGCGAACGCGTTGCTCGGGCGCGACAACGGCGTGCCGTCCTTGGTGCTGTTGACGAATTCGATCGATTGCAGCGATAGCGGACGTTTCATCCGCTCCTCGAGCATCGCGAGCTTTTCCGCGTCCTGTTTGCGTTTGTTTTCCGCGGCCGTGGCCGCCGCGGCCGCTGAGGCCGCGGCTTTGGCGGCGGCGGCGCGTGCGGCAAGGTCCGGATTCACCTGGAACAGTTGCTGGCCGAGCTGCTGATCGTTGGAATAAAACGCGATCTTGTAGCTTCCCGACGCGATCGGCGCCGCGTTCGGAATCAGCGCGACGCCGCTGAACGACGCGTTCGCTTCGCCCGGTCCGACAAACCGCGAATCCGCGCTGCTGGCGATCTGGTTTCCATTCGGATCGAAGATGCGCGCCTCGACCCGGTCGTTGGCGCCGTCGAGGCCGGCCATATTGTTCTTGAAGGCCGCGTCCCACTTGAGATATTGCGCGTTGGCCAGTTCGGTGTCGGTAAAGGTCAGGCGCGGCCGGGAAATCGCGTCGCCCGCGCGCGTCGAAAGCTCCAGCGCCGCGTTCTGAAAGCTCAACGGATGGGCCTGCGCATAGGCCATCCGCTCTTCGCGCTTCCACGGCAGGTTATTGATGAACTGGCTCAATCCGAGTTGCTGCTGCAGCGCCGGGTTTCGATATACGTAGGTGGCGCCGAACGCCGCGCCCGCCGTGATCACGCAAAACGCCGCCAGTCCGATCCAGCGTCCCTTGCGCGGCCGCGGTTTGGCCGTCGGCGCGCGCCGGGCGGTTTTTGGCCGCGGCGGCGCGATCGCTTCGCTGAGATCGGCGGTCCCGCCGCGCGCGCTGACCCGCCCGGAGCCGTCGGCCGCCAGCCCGGCGCCGTAGAGCAGCATGTCGCGGAATTCCTGGATCGTCGCCGGCCGGCCGTCCATCTCGTACGCCAGCGCATGGTCGATCGCTCCGGCGACGTTGCGCGAGGTCTCCGGCCGCAAATCGCGCACCGGCGGAAAACTGAACGGCGGATATTTTTCGGGATCGCGGCCGGTGAGCACGTAGTGCAGCGTGGCGCCGAGCGAATAGATGTCGCTGCGCGGATCGGCGACGCCCTGATATTGCTCCGGCGGCGCGAAACCAAGCGTGCCGATCATCGTGCCCTTGCGCGCGCCCTTGAACAGCCGCGCGATGCCGAAATCGATCAGCACCACGCGGCCCTTGCCGGTGAGCATCACGTTCGACGGCTTCATGTCGCGGTAGATGATCGGCGGCTGCAGGCCGTGCAGGTAGCCGAGCACGTCGCACAACTGGCGCGCGATATCGCTTACGAGGCTTTCGGGAAACGGCCCGCCGCGCGCGGCCAGCTCTTCTTCGAGATTGCGCCCCTCGACGTATTCCATCACCAAGTAATGGCGGTTCTGATCGTCGAAGCGGTCGCTGATCGCGGGTATCGCCGGATGCTTCAGTTGCGCGAGCGTATCGGCTTCGCGCGCGAAATATTCGTTGGCCTCGATGCGCTGCCGCGGGTCGATAAAGTGATCGACCATCTCCTTGATCGCGCAGGGACGGTTGGCGAGCCGCTGATCGTGCGCCAGATAGACCATCCCCATCCCGCCGCCGCCCAGCAGCCGCTGGATCACGTAGCGGCGCTGC
The DNA here is from genome assembly GCA_021799495.1 of Deltaproteobacteria bacterium. GTDB lineage: Bacteria > Desulfobacterota > Binatia > Binatales > Binataceae > JADMIL01. The sequence goes on along the minus strand of JAJZAI010000001.1, from coordinate 145,823 downwards.
AGCACGGTGCCGGCGGCAAGCGGGCCTGGCAACGCGCCCGATTGGCCGCCGGCGGGATTATCGGAAGTGTCGCTCATCAGTTTCAGTCGGCGTAAATCGCCGCCACCGAAATGTTGTCAGTGCCGCCGCCGGCGTTGGCGGCGACGATCAATTCACGCGCCGCCGCCTCGGGATCGCGATGGCGCCGCAGGACTTCGGCAATCTCCGCGTCCTCGACGTGCGCGGTCAGGCCGTCGCTGCACAGCAACAGCCGATCGCCCCGTTTCAGGCGCAGGTTGAACGCCTCGGCTCCGGCGGGACCCTGCGGACGGGCCCCGAGCGACCGCGTGATAACGTTTTTGTGTTCGTGATGGCGCGCCTCTTCAGGGGTGATTTGGCCAAGTTCGACCAGCCGCTGCACCAGCGAATGATCTTTCGTGATTTGCCTGAGCTGGCCGCTCTCGAGCAGGTAGGCGCGGCTGTCTCCGACCCACGCGAACGCGCATCCGCCAGGAGCCAGCAGCGCCGCCACCGCCGTCGATCCCATCCCGCGCGACTCCGGATGGGCCGTCTGATATTCGAGGATTTTCGTGTTCGCCGACTCCAGCGCCAGTCTCAGAACCTCACGCCCGTCGCTGTTCTGGATAGCGCCGGCGTTAGCTTCGATATATTCGCGAATCACGCCGACCGCGATCGCGCTTGCGACTTCGCCGGCCTCCGCGCCGCCCATCCCGTCGGCGACGACGTAGAGCAGAATTTGGGCCGGTTCGACCAGCGAGTCGCGCCGGTATTCTAGCGCCATCGCCGAATCTTCGTTGTGCTCGCGCACCATCCCGACGTCGCTCATCACCGCCGCGCGAACCCGGTACGCGCCCGCCAGCCGCGCCAGCTCCGCCTTGAACGCATCGACGGTCGCCCAGCGCGCGGCGGGATCGAAGGCCGCGGCGCGCCGCACCGCCTGCTCGATTCCGGGCTCGATCACATGCGGCGGGTAAAATTGAATCGGCCCCGGCTCTTCCAGCCAGCCCTCGGCCTCCAGCCGCGCGCCGGTCAACAACGTGTAGAGCATCGCGCCGATCGAAAAGATGTCCGCGCGCTTGTCAACCTTGCGGCCCTTGTAAATCTCCGGCGCCGTGTAGCCGTGATTCAAGATCGGATCGGCCTGCAGTTCGTTGTCGTTGCTCACGTAGTCGAGGCCGGTTAGCTTGATTCGTCCGTCCGCGCCGTATGCGACCGACTCCGGGCAGATATCGTTGACGCGCAGGCCCCGGCGATGCGCGAAGCCGACCGCCTGGCAAAGCTGAATCGCGATCGCCAGCGCTTCGCCCGCGCTCATCGGCAGGCGGCTCGCGCCCGCCGCGAGCGAGGCCGGCGTCTCGTCGGGATAGATCAGGTAGGCGCGGCCGCCGTCGGCGAATCCGGATTGCGCGCGCTGAAACGCGGGATGGCCAAGCGTCAGCGACAGCGCCATCACCCGGCCGTAGACCTCGCCGAGATCGTCGGTAGTGTGCGGCGGCGGCGTTGCTTCGGCGGGAGCGGCGCCGTTGGCCGCCGACGACGCCGCGGTCGCGCCATCTGCGGCGGTTTCATGCGGCGCGGCGCCGTTTTCCGGCGGCGGCGCGTCGGCCGTACCTTCGGGGAGTGGCGCGCCCTCGGCCGTTTCGGCTTCATCTTCGGTCAAAATCACCGCGTCGGCCGCATCTTCGCCCACCGGCTCCAGCGCCGGTTCCGCACCAGCCGCCGCGACCGGATCGCCGCTCGCGGCGGACGTTTCCGGAGCTTGCGCCTCGCCGTCGGCGCGGGCGCCGGCGAGATCGGGCGGCGGATGCAATTCGGCGGTTTTGGCGTTGGGGCCGTTTGGATCTTGTTCCGCGGCGCCCGCCGTGGACGGCGCCGGCTGCTCCTCGATCGCCGCGTGAGTTTCCGTATCCGGTTCGAGCGCGCGTTCGCGCAGTTGCGCGCGCTCGGTCTTGCCGCCGGCGCTTGCACGTTCGGCTCGATAGCGGTTTTCGCAGGCGGTTTGGCCGATTAGTGCGACAATGCGCCATCCGCCCTTCAGTTCCGCGCCGGCCGCCAGCGGCGAAAGCTCGGGCGGCGTCGGGCGTTCGGACGCAGGCGCGAGTCCTTGTCCGCATCGATCACAAAATTTCGCTTCGCCGGCATTTTGCATTCCGCACTGCGGACAGGTAACCATCGCTCAATCCTTTTGCGCGTCGCGGAGCGGATCGATTATCCGCGCCGAAACACCAGTTTAGCACTGCCGAGCACCACTTCGTCGCGGTCCCGCAACTGATAAAGCTGGTCGCGGCCGAGTCTGCCGCGGCCGACGATATAGGTTCCGTTAAGGCTGCCGAGATCGCGGATAAAATATTCCATGCCGCGGCGCAGGATTTCGGCGTGGCGGCGCGAAACGCGATCGACGCCGCGCGCCAGCGCCGCCAGATCGACGTCCGGCCGGTCCGCCGCTCCGGCGGCGCGGCCGATAATCGCGCGCTCGCCGTGAATTGGAAATTCCCGCGCCTCGGTCGTGGCCACCAACCGCGCCGCGGCGGGAGCAGGCGCGGCGCGCCCGTTGCGCGACGCGAGCGGCGGCGCGGCCGGCGGATGGCCGCTCGCGCGGCTGGAGTAAGGCGGCGGCGCGCCGGGCGTGGTCGAGGGCGAAGCCGGCCGGGGATTGGTTCGCGCGCCGGCGGCGGCGCCCGGAACCGGCTTCGGCGGCGCCGCCGGAACGGGCCGCTTGATCGTCAAGTCCTGCGTCTTTGCCGTCGGCGAGACCGCGGGCGGCGGTTGCGGCGGCGCAACGCCGCGACCGGGCGGCGTCGCGCCCGAATGGGGCGCAAGCACAACGGTTGGAGCCTGGCTGATATAAGCCGGCTTGGCGGCCGGTTTCGGCGCCGCGGGCGTTGGCGCGAGCAGCACGCGCGTCGGATCGTTGGCGGACGGCGACGGCGCCCGCGCCGGCGGCGGCGTGGGGCGCGGCGCGGGCGGCGCCAAAGATCGCGCCGGCGGCAGATGGGAGCTCGCGGCCGAGGGCGGCGCCGGCTGGCTCAGCACGATCGTCGGCATCGCGCCGATTCCGCCCAACGGCGGCCGGCCCGCAAGCTCGCCGGAACCGGCTTCCGCGCTTTCGTCCGGTCCGGGATCGGGCAGCAGATCGCGCATCACACGCGCCGACGCCGGCCGTTTCGCGACGTCCTTGTCCAGCGCGTGCATCACCACCGCTTCGGTTTGCGTGGAAACGTCAGGGGCGAGCTGTCGCAGCGGCGGAAAACTGAACGGCGGTTCGAGCTGCGGATCGCGCCCGGTGAGCAGATGATGCATCGTCGCGGCGAGCGAATAGAGGTCCGACCGCGGCTCCATCCGGCCGAGATATTGTTCCGGCGGCGCATAGCCGACCGAGCCGATTTGCGTGCCCCGGCCACCGGGCGGAAGAAAGCGCGCGATGCCGAAATCGATCAGCATCGCGTGGCCCCGATGGTCGATCATGATGTTGCCGGGTTTAAGATCGCGATAGACGATCGGCGGATTCTTATCGTGCAGGAATTGCAGCACGTCAAGGATCTGCCGCGCCCATCGGAGCACCTTGGCTTCGGGAAAACGGCCGCCGGGGCCGAGTTCGTCGAGATGCTGCTGCAGGTCGCCGCCCGCCACGAACTCCATTACGAGATAGTGGCGACCGCCTTCGGCGAAGTAATCGATAATTTGCGGAATGCTCGGATGGGAGAAACTGGCGAGCACGCGCGCTTCGCGGTTGAAATCTTCGAGCGCTTTCTGCTCGTGGATGCCCTCGCCGAGAATCATCTCCTTGCAGGCGACCGGGCGATGAGCGAGCCGGGTGTCGTTGGCCAGATAGACGCGGCCCATCCCGCCCTGACCGAGCACTTTTTTGATTTCGTAACGCCCGTCGAGCAGATGGCCCACAGGCAATGGCGCAGCCGTATTCATTGCCGGTTCATGATCGCGCGCCGGGCCGCGTCAAGCGCGGCTTGCGAGCTTTGCGGGTGGCGCCGCGCAAACCCGCGGACCGCGACCGGCAAGCGATCTGCGCGCCGTCCGGACTCGCGGCGCGAGTGGACGGGAACCGCGCCCGCCGTTCAGGAAATCGGATCCACAACCAGCTTGAGAAAGGTTTTGCCGATGATGATCTCGTCTCCCGTCTTCAGATCGACCGGTGTGCCCGGAATCAACCGGTTTCCGCGATTCACATAAGTGCCGTTGAGGCTGCCGATATCCTCGATCGTAAGCTTGCCGTTCTCGTTAATAATCATCGCGTGCTTGCGCGAAATCTTGGCCTCGCGGTCGTCTTGTTCGAGGTCCACTTCAGGAAACGAACCGGTTTCGGGATCCCATCGTCCGATCAGGTTCTTGCCTTCCTCGAGAGGAAACTCAAAACCTTTGCGTGCGTCCTTGTCTCCGCGAACCAAGACCAGCTTGGCCTTAAACGCCGCCTGCATCGCGGGCGCGGGTTCGGGCGCGGCGGCCGGCTTGTTCAACTCGCCGGTCGGCGCTTCAGCCGCGGGAGCCTCGGCGGCGGGCGCTTCAGCGGCGGCAGGAGCGGGTTCAGGCGCGGCGGCCGCCGCCGGCGCAGGTTCGGGTTCTGGTTCGGCGGGTGCGGCGGCCGCGGCGGCCGCCGGAGCGGGTTCCGCACCCGGCGCCGGAGCGCCCTCGGCAGAATGGGCCAGCTTGGCGCCGCATCCGTCGCAATAGTCCAAGCCGTCCATATTCTCGTAGCCGCATTCGCTGCATTTAGTCATAGTCGTCCCGCACTTTCTCCGCGCGCCGCCATCCGGGACGGGCGCGGTTCCCCGGTAAAGTTATTCGCCTTTCTGCAAATCCTTGAGCGCTTCCGGATCCAGCATCTGGGTCTTGCGCACCACCGCCTGCGCCTGGAGCAGCGTGGTTTTCGCCGCGCGCGTGCCGAGCGTCTGGGTCTTCTTGACCTGATCCATCAGGCCCGACAGCGCTTGCGTCGCCTTGATGTTGCCCATCCGTTGCGAACCCTGAATCGCGTTGCTGAGCAGGCGCGTCGCGCGATCGACGTTGCCCGATTTCAATTCCTCTTCGGCGCGCACCTGGAGCTTCGCGATCGAAACCTGATCGACCATGTTCATCACGCGGCCGTTGCGCTTGCTCATCAGCGTGCGGTCGAGCGTGTATTCGACGGTGATATCGGAATTCACCGAGCGTTCGCCGGCGCCCGGAATTTCAAAGTGGAAGCTGGCCTGTCCGATGCGCACCGGGCCGGGCTTGCGCGGCGGCAACACGAGGGTGAGCAGCACCGAGCCGGGCAGGCCGGCTTCGAGGTCGCCGATTTCGTATGATACCTTGCGATCCTCGCCGACCAGCGGCGCGCCGAGTGTGTAGATTTCCGGGCTGGCGCGAAACGCCTCGCGCACTTGGACGCCTTGCGAGAGGGTCGCGTCGATCCGGCCGTTGCGCACGCTGACCGCGCGCAAGCCCTGCAATTCGTCCTCGAAGATTCCGGGAATTTCGGACGGCTCGCCGATGAAATGATATTTTCCGTGCGAATCCTGCGCGATTCGCATCAGCAACTTTTCGTTGAACTCGACGCCGACGCCCATCGCGGAAAACGACATCTGGTCGCGGCTCTGGTTCGCCAGATCGATGCAGGCGGTCTCTTCGTAGGTCTGGCCGTCGGTCAGCACGAGCACGCGGTTGAGCCGGTTGGCGGCGAGATTTTTCTTCACCTCGTCGATCGCCGCGCGCATCCCGAGCGCCATCTGGGTGCCGCCGCCGATTTCCAGCAGGTCGATATCGTCGAGCGCGCGCTTGACCGCCGCGGCGTCGTGAATCTGGTCGGGCTGCAGGATCACTTGCGCCTTGTCGGCGAAAGCGACGACGGCGACCTTGTCTTCGGGAGCGACGTTTTGCGCCAGGAACTTGACCGCCTCGATCACGAATTCAAGGCGCCGTTCGTCGTACATCGAACCGGAACGGTCCAGCACGATGCCGAGGTTGAGGGGCAATCGCGAGCCGCCGCCGCCTCCCGCTCCGCCGCCCGCCGTGGCTTCGAGCAGCACGTAAAGCACGAAATTCTCCGCCGTCGAGAGCACATAATCACTGCTCGCCAGCGCCTGGAAGGTGACGGCCTCGGCCATGTTCAGTTCTCCCCAATCAATTCTAGGTGCAAGGTTCGTAGCATAGCAACATTGGACGGCCGCGCACGCCGCTGGATTCATCCCGAGCGCGCATAATTCGCCGATTGATTCCGAAACGACGCTCGAATTTCAAGCGCGTCGCTGCATACTCCTATTACGGTCCCGGCGTCGCGATGTTTCATCGCGATGGCGTGCCGCCGGGCGGTCCCGACCCGCTCGGACGATCGGCCGTCGGCGTGCGTGGCGCGCTACTAAATCGTGCGCGAGCGCGATGCGCGAAGAAAGAATCCTTGCGGCTGATTGCCACGGGAAACTCAATAAATCAGTGTAAACTTTTCCGGCACTGCTGGAAAAAATTTACATCATGCTCCGAAATTTCTCAAAAAAATGCTCAAAATCTGCAGTTTAAGCGAAATAAAGCCACAAATGCGAGCAACCTGCGGATGGTATTGGAATTGCGTCAGCCGACGGCATGACGTATCCGATTCGCGACTCGTCTGCTTCTGACGCCGATCGGCGATTGCCGCTGTCCGGTTTTGTCGAGCGGATTTTTTTGCGTTCGCCACGCCCGACCGCGGCACTTGAAAATCATCTGCGGGAGTACATCAGGATCGACGAAATCCTGGCGCGCGGCCATCGCGCATTAAGCGGCAAATCGTGTTTTTCATCGATCGCCTTTGATGAACTTATCGACGGTCTGGCTGGTGTACGAACGCATGGAGGTGCGCAGGGATGGGCCGTGGCGGTCGGCGCCATCCGGCGCCATCCGCTGCTCGCGCTGCTACATCAAGAGGACCTGATGCGTCGCGCGTACCATGCGCCGGCCGGAAGCGCTGGGGACATCGTACGGCTGTCAGGGATGGCCGATCCGGAGTCCGCAACCCGGCCAGCCGAGGCCCTGACCGAACTGGGGGTGAGATTGCGGGAACGGCTGATGGCCTCGCCGCTGGCGCAATCGATGATGAACCGCACGGCGATCCTCGCGCGGGCGATCGATCGGACGGCGGATGCGGTCGCCGACGGCGCGGAAGTGCTGGCGCTGGGCTGCGGCGATCTGAGCGAAGCGCGGCTCAGCGCGGCGGTTGGCGCCGGCAGGCTGCGGCGTTTCGTCGCGCTGGACCATGATTTTCAGGCCACGGAGATGGTTGAACGCGCTTATGGCCGCGCCCGCGTCAATGCGATCCATACGCCGACTTACGCGCTGCTCAACGGCGCTTCGAACGCGTTCGGACGGTTCGATCTGATTTATTCGGCGTCGCTGCTCGAACGGCTTGAGACGCGGGCGGCGGCGCAGGCGCTGGGCGCGATGTACGCGATGTTGAAACCGGGCGGCAGGATTGTAGTCGCAAACCTTGCGCCGACCCTGCCGGAGGCCGGCCTGATCGAGGCGGTGATGAATTGGTGGCCGATTTATCGCGACTATACGGCCTTGGGTGATTTGGGCGCGGAAATCGCGCAAACTCACGGCGCCGGGGCGAAAGTCACGCTGGAACCCGGCGACAATATTCACTTGCTTGAGTTGACCTGCGCTTGTGAGTGATTAAAAGCGCGCGATAACGCAAAAATTCGCCTAATTCCGAATATTATCACCTGATCGAAAAACCGCCGGAGCCGTCTCTGGCGGCTTTTCGATTGCGCTTGATTTGAGCTACAGTCGGATGAACGGTCGTCCGTTTGGCGGCGGCCCAGATGCGGAGAGATTCGTAGCATGAGTCTGCGCGCGAAATGCGCCATCGCCGGGCTGGGCGCGACCCGGATGGGCCGCAACTTCGATCATTCCAGCGCAATCGGTTTTGCCGTTGAACTGGCGCTGGCCGGCGCTGCGAAAATCAGGTTTGAGTCAGATATCAGCGTCGGCTAAAGATAACCAGAATAAGCATGCCTGAAATCGCTAAACCGGTTCCCGCCGTCACGCCGCAAATGGTTCCGTATGCCGTGGTGATGATTAAATTGAAAGAAGGACCGGCGATCGTGTCGAACCTGCCGGGCGTCAAGCCCGATCGGATTCGATACGAGATGCCGGTCGAGGTCGTTTTTGAAAAAGTCAACGACCAGATCAGTCTGCCAAAATTCCGGCCTCGCGCCGCCGGTTAAGAACGGGCGCCGCCAAACGCCTGACCGCCCGGCGCGCGGAGGTTGATAGATCCAATGTTAACCCTCGACCAAAATTATCTTCAGCGTCTGATTGAAAGCTCGCCCGATATCATTATCGCCGTCGATAACGAAGGCACGATTATTTTCTACAACGACGGCGCGCGCCGAAACCTCCGTTACAGCGCGGCGGAAGTAATCGGCCAGAAAATCGATCGCATCTATCCCACGCTCGACGAAGCGCGGCGCGTGATGAAGGCGATGCGCGACGCCGAGGACCATCGCATCTCCAGCTTCGAGACCGTGCTGCGCGACAAGGACAACCAGCAAATCTCCTGCGCGATTTCAGGCTCGTTGATTTACGACGAGCACGGCAAGGAGATCGGCTCGATCGGTTATGCGCGGGACATACGGCGGATGCGCCAGCGGGAACAGCTCGCGACCTGCGGCGAAATCGCGGTCAGCCTCGCCCACGAAATCAACAATCCGCTGGAGACCATCACCAACAACCTCGACTTGCTCGCGCGCGAAATTCAGGGCCATCTGAGCGACGCCGAGATGGTGGTCGAGACCGAGCGGCTGGATTCGATTCGCGCCGGCATCGCGCGCGTGCAGGGAATCGTGCGCAGGCTCGACGAGATGACTCGCAAGGGCATCTACGAGACCCGCGATTATCTGCAGGGCAGGAAGATGGCCGACCTCGCGCCGCGCGAGGGCGAGGCCGCGCCGAAGGCCGCGGGCGCGCGTCCCAACGGCGCCGCGCGGCGCGACGACTGGGCGCTCAGCGGGATGTCGGTGCTGGTGCTGGACGACGATGTGTCGGTCGTAAGCTCGCTGGCCGACGTGCTGCGCGCGGAGCGCTGCGTGGTGCATACGGCGACCCGGCCGAGCGCCGCGTTCGGCATCCTGCGCAACGTCAAAATCGACGTCGTGATTTCGGACGTCGTGATGCCCGAGATGGACGGCTACGAATTCTACATGAAGGTCAAAGAGGAATTGCCGGAACTGCCGGTGATTCTGATGACCGCCTACTATTACGACAAGGATCACATCATCAAGCGCAGCCGGCTGCGCGGGCTCGAAGCGGCGATTTTCAAGAAGCCGGTGAATCCCGCCAAGCTGCGCGAGGTGCTGATCAACGCGCGCGGCCATCGCGGGCAGGCCCCGGCCGCGCCGGTTCCTCCCGCCGCCGCGCCCGCGGCGCCAGCTTCGCGCGCCTGAGCCGCGCCGACCGCGCGGCGCGCTCCATTCTTGACCGCGCGCATTACCGGACGATAATAATTATCATCTGAGAAATGGAACTGAAGGTTGTCAATGACAGCCGCCGCGCCGCCTATGCGCGCGGGCGGATGGCTGACTTCGCCGCGCGATGCCGCGCGGCGGGCCTGCCGGTGACGCCGCAGCGGGCCGCGATTATCGAGGCGTTGCTGCGCGCGACCGACCATCCGCGGGCAGAGACGATTTGCGCGGAAGTGCGCCGGCGCCATCCGCATGTCTCGCTCGCGACCGTCCATCGCACGCTTGAAACGTTGTGCCGGATCGGCGAGGCGCGCAAAGTCACGACGCTGCACGACAGCGCGCGCTACGACGGGAATCTCAAGCCGCATCATCACGTGGTCTGCGTGCGCTGCCGGCGGATTCGCGACGTTGAAATCGCCGGTTTGGATACGGCGCTGGGCGGCGCGATTCGCGCGCCTGGCTTCAAGCCGCTCGGATGGTCCCTGGAAATCCAGGCGGTATGCGACAATTGCGCAAATTCCGGCGAACGCGCGGGGCGTTCGTCAGAAACCAGCGGCGTCGGGAAGACGCCGCACAATTAAAATCAAAACCCACAGGGAGCGAATGAATGAAGAGCCTGAAAGGAACCAGGACCCACCAGAACCTGAAAGACGCCTTTGCCGGCGAAAGCCAGGCCAACCGCCGTTACCTTTATTTCGCGAAGGTTGCGGACGTGGAAGGCCAGCCCGAAATCGCCGGCCTGTTCCGCGACACCGCGGAGGGCGAGACGGGTCACGCGCATGGCCATCTGGACTATCTCAAGTCGGTGGGCGATCCGGCCACGGACCTGCCGATCGGCGACACGCTGCTTAACCTGAAATCCGCGGTTCACGGCGAAACCCACGAATACACCGACATGTATCCGGGGATGGCGAAAACCGCGCGCGAAGAAGGCTTCAGCGAAATCGCGGACTGGTTCGAGACGCTGGCCAAGGCTGAGAAATCGCACGCCGGCCGGTTTTCGAAAGCGACCGAAACGCTCTAAAACCGAAAGCGCGGCCGCGGCGACGCGGCCGCGCGTCATCCAGCCGCCGGCGCGGATGCGCCGCGTCCGCCGGCGGGCGTTGGAACTTTATAGTCGCGGCATAAGCCGCGCGCATGAGGCGTGCGGATGCCGGCCAGGCTCTCTCCTGCGCCAGACGATCTTCCGAACGGAAATATCGCGATGAGCCGAATTGCAGCCCTGCCCACCGACGGCCTCTCCTACGATCCCAACGAGCCTAAGTACTGGGATCGCGCGAAGCTCGACGCCGAAATCGATCGCGTTTTCGACATCTGCCACGGCTGCCGGCTGTGCTTCAATTTATGCCCGGCGTTTCCGGATTTGTTCCAATCGGTCGATCGCAATGGCGACGACGTGCGCAATCTTTCGCGCGCGGATAAAGATCGCGTCATCGACCTGTGCTGGGAATGCAGGCTGTGCGAAGTGAAGTGTCCCTATACGCCGCGCGACAAGCACGAGTTTCAGCTGGATTTTCCGGCGCTGGTGCTGCGCGCGCGCGCGGTCAGGGCCAAGGAGCAGGGCATCGCGCGGCGCGAAAAGATGCTGGGCGATCCCGATCGGACGGGCAAACTCGGCGCGAAGCTTCCGGCGCTCGCGAACTGGGCCTGCCGCAGTCCGTTCCAGCGGCGGATGATGGAGCGAATGCTGGGGATTCATCGCGATAAAAAACTGCCCGAATTCGCCGGCGAAACTTTCGAGAAATGGATTGTGCGCACTGGAATTCCCGCGGCGCCCGCCGAGCCCAGCGCCAAAGTCGCCGTTTTTCACACCTGCTTCGTGAATTACTACAATCCAGAGCCGGGGCGGGCGCTGGTGGGATTGCTGGCGCGCAACGGCTGCGCGATCGCGAGCCCGACGCAAAATTGCTGCGGGATGCCGGCGCTGGACGGAGGCGACGTGGCCTTCGCGCAGAAGCAGGCGCGCGCCAACGTCGAGAACCTGCTGCCGTTCGCGCGCGAGGGCTACAAAATCGCGGCGATCAATCCCACCTGCTCGATGACGCTCAGGCGCGAATATCCGACGCTGGTGGGCACGCCCGAAGCGCGCGAAGTCGCCGCGGCGGTGGTCGATCCGGGCGAGATGCTTTACCAGTTGCGGCGCGCCGGCAAATTCGATCGTTCGTTCAAATCCACGCCGGGCAAAGTCGCGTACCACGTGCCGTGCCATCTGAAGGCGCAGGCGATCGGATTGCGGTCGCGCGATCTGATGCGCCAGATTCCGGGTGTCGAAATCGCCACGGTTGACGCCTGCACCGCGCACGACGGCACGTGGGCGATGAAGAAGGAATTTTTCCCGCTCTCGATGAAGTGGGGCGAGAAGGCGTTCGCCGGGATGCGCGAGGCCGAGGCGCAAGTGATGGCGACCGATTGTCCGCTGGCGGCGCTGCAAATCGAGCAGGCGACTGGCGTGCGGCCGATCAGCCCGCTCGAAGTGCTGGCGCGCGCATACGAGGCTGACGGCTTCGCGACGCCCGTGCCGGCGCCGGCCGGGGAAGAAAAAGCGTGAAGCCGATTACGCTGAAAGAGCTGCTGCCGTGGCGGCAATATGAAATTCTGCGCCCGCGCCTGCGCCCGCTGTTTATCGCGGAAAAGGAACGGCGGCGCCTCGCCGTCGGCGAACATCTGACGCTGCTGTTCGAGAACGGCCAGACCGTCTGGTATCAAATCGAAGAGATGATCCGCGCGGAGCGGATCGAAGCCGAAGACGCGCTGCGCCACGAAATCGACACTTACAACGAATTGCTGCCGCGGCCGGGCGAACTGACGGCGACCATGCTGGTCGAATACGCGGACGCGAAGGAACGCGATGCGGCGTTGCGCGAACTGGTCGGCCTCGAGCGCCGTTTGTGGATTGCGATCGGCGGCCGGCGCGAACCTGCGCGCTTCGACCACCGCCAGATCGCGACCGACCGGATCAGCGCGGTGCAGTTCGTGCGGTTCCCGCTCGGCGGGCTCGACGCGGCCGAATTTCATGATCACGCCGCCGCGGGCAAAATAGCGATCGAGGCGGACCATCCGCGCCTGACGGCGCGCGCGCTGATTCAGGGAACGATCGCACACGCGCTTGAAGGCGACCTGATCGGCGACTAGCGGCCTTGATTATCGCGCCGGGCGGGAGCGGCGTGGATTCGGTTCGGAACAGCGATGCGCACGCAGGTTGGAATTGTCGGCGCGGGACCGGCGGGCACGATGCTCGCGCATCTGCTGGCCCGCGCTGGCGTCGATTCGGTCGTAATCGAAACGCGCAGCCGCGAGTACGTGCAGGAGCGCGTGCGCGCGGGCGTGCTCGAACAGGGCACGTGCGACCTGATGGATGCGGCGGGAGTCGGCGCGCGGATGCGCCGCGAGGGGCTGGTCCATCACGGAATCGAATTGCGTTTCGGTGGGCGGGGCCATCGCATCGACCTGAGCGATCTGACCGGCGGCCGTTCGATCATGATTTATCCGCAGCGCGAAGTGGTCAAAGACCTGACCGACGCGCGCGTCTCCGCCGGGCTGCCGATCTATTTCGAAGCCGAAGATGTGCGGGTCGGCGACGTTGACGGCGATCATCCGGAAATTCTTTTCATTCACGACGGCTTCGAGCATCGCGTGGACTGCGATTTCGTCGCCGGATGCGACGGCTTTCACGGCGTCTGCCGCGAAGCGATTCCACGCGCCGCGCTGACCATCTACGAGCGGGTGTACCCGTTCGCGTGGCTGGGCATCCTGGCGGAAGTCGCGCCGTCTTCGGACGAACTTATTTATTGCAGCCACGAACGCGGTTTCGCGCTGCATAGCATGCGCTCGCCGTCGCTGACGCGGCTGTATCTGCAATGCGATCCGCGCGAGGCGATCGAGAACTGGCCCGACGATCGAATCTGGCGGGAGCTGCAAACGCGGTTCGCGACGGAAAGCGATTGGCGGCTCGCCGAAGGGCCGATCGTGCAGAAGGGAATCACGCCGATGCGCAGTTTCGTCGCGGAGCCGATGCGCCACGGGCGGCTGTTCCTGGCCGGTGACGCGGCGCATATTGTGCCGCCGACGGGGGCCAAGGGGCTGAACCTTGCGGTCGCGGACGTGAAGGCGATGGCCGCGGCGTTCGCGGAGTTCTATCGGTCGGGACGGCGCGAGCCGCTCGACAATTACTCTTCGGTTTGCCTGCGCCGGGTTTGGAAAGTGCAGCGGTTTTCGTGGTGGATGACTTCGATGCTGCATCGCTTTCCGGACGAAACCCCGTTCGATTGGCGCCGCCAGCAGGCCGAGCTGGATTACGTGATCGGTTCGCGCGCGGCGGCGACGAGCCTCGCGGAGAATTACGTCGGGCTGCCATTCGACTTATGACGATGCCGGGCCGGCGCCCGATCCGAAAAAAATTTCCGGCGCGCGTGATTTGCACATCCAGTCAATTTCGTGAATTTTCGCCGTCTGATTGGCGATATTCATCTATTCCCGGCGTCGTTGAGCGGCGCAAGATCGATGGTTTCGGCGTCTTTCCAGCCAATGTTTGACGCCTTCCGCCATGATGCCTGTTAAAATCAACGCTTGGCGGGTCGCTTGGGTAAGGTATCTTTGATCGTGCGGGGATTCGGAACGGCGCCGGACAACGGCGGCGGAGGAGCGGATTGACATGGAGTGGTATTTAATCCGCACCAAACCGAACAAGGAGCGGTGGGTCAGGGACCAGCTTGCGGCGATTTTGCCGGAGGTTTTCCTGCCGCTGCTGGAAGCGCGCACGCCGCGATGGGGCAAGATGGCGTGGACGATCGCGCCGCTGTTCCCGTGTTATTTGTTCGCGCGGCTCGATCCGCAGCTTCATTATTTCGACGTCAAATATCTGCATGGCGTGCAGGGAATCGTCGGCGCGGGGGCCGATCCGCTGACCGTGCCGCAAGGCGTGATCGAAGAGATTCGCCGGCGCGGCGTCAACGGCGTCGTCAAGATTGAAGAACGGGCGCTGGGAAGCGGCGAAACGGTGCGCGTGGTCGAGGGGCCGTTCCGCGGTTTCGCCGCGATTTTCGACCGCTACATGTCCGGCGCGGAGCGCGTCGCGATCCTGCTGAATACGCTCGAAGCCACGGGCGTGCGCGTGGTGCTGCCGGCCTCGGCGGTGACGAAGTTTTCGTGAGCGATTCAGTCTCGTCGAACACTTGCCAACCGGCGGAGTCGATGCGGCGGTTGCGTCGGAGCTAGGAAATCCGCGTATAAAGCCGGCGCGGATTGTCCCACAAAATTTTCCGCTGCACTTCGGGCGGAAAGATTTCAGGCCGCGCCGTCAGCTTGACCGTATCGGGAAAGCGGCCGTCGAAATGCGGATAATCCGAAGCGTAAAGGATATGCTCCGGGCCGACGAAATTCGCGACGAACGGCAGCGTCTCCTCGTCGGGATCGCAGGAGATGAAAAAATTCTCCGAGCGGATCGCCGCGGACGGTTTGCGCCGCAGGAACGGCACGTACTCGGGCATCAGCTCGTAATGCTCGTCCAGCCGCTCCATCCAGAACGGCAGCCATCCCACGCCCGCCTCCAGAATCGCGACGCGCAGCCGCTCGAACATATCGAGCACGCCGCCGCCGACGAGCGCCGCGACCGCCCGCATCATCTCGAACGGATTGGTCGCGGAATGTTGCAGGAAGAGATTGTTGGTCATCTCGAAAGTGCCGAGTCCGTAGGGTGGGCGCGCGGTGCCGCCATGGAAGCAAGCCGGCAAATCGGTTTCCTGACAGGCCTGCCAAATCGGATGAAGCGCGGGATGGTCGAGCAGGCGATCTTCGATATGGCCGGATAAATAGACGCCGGCCGCCCACGGCGTGCGCGCGGCCTCGCGAATCATCGCGGCGGCGCGCTCCGGATCGCGCATCGGCACGACCGCGACCGCCTTCAATCGATTCGGATAGGCGGCGCAATAATCGGCGATCCAACGATTGTAGGCCCGGATCATCGCAACCTCGAAATCGACCGTTTTCAAAGAGCAGAAGCTCGAAACCACCGTCGCGAACAGCACCGCGACGTCGATGCCCTCGCGGTCCATATCCTTGATGCGGATGTGCGGGTCCCATCCGCCGCGCATGTCGGGTTTCTCGGCGCGCGGATTGCGGCCCGCGCGCACTAGCGGTTTGTCCGGATGCGGCACGCCAAGCGGACGGCCGGTGTCGAGCTGATGGAAGATGCCAAAGAAGAATTTCGACGGACGCCGTTCGGCGGCGCGCTTGAGTTCCTCAAGGTCGGGTTTGAACTTCGCTTCCAGATATTGATCGTAAAGATCGTTCGGCTCCATCACATGGCCGTCGGCGTCGATCACCTTGATGCCGTTGTACATCGCCAGAACCTCGCTGGTTTCCTTGCGGTCGGGTTATCGAGTTTCTTATCATCCGATGCGGCGGGAATCTCAAGCGGATGAGGAGTCGGAAGCCGGGAGACATTTACCATGGCGACAAAAAAGAAAATGCAGAAGTCGAAAAAAGTCGCAACGCCCAAAAAATCTGCGAAAGGAAAACCCACCAAGCCGCGGGCGGCCAAGAAAGCGGCCGCGAAAGCCGCCAACAAATTCGCGCGCAAAATGACCGCCGGCGCGCCTGGAAAAAAGATTGACAAGTTGATCGCGACCGGCGTGAAAGAGGCGGTCAAGGTTGTGCGCGGCAAAAAGAAACTTTCGGCCGCCGCGAAGACGGTGGTCGCCGAGGCGGCGCGCACGCTTTCCGACCAGGAGTAGCGTCTCAGGCTCCAGACTATTCGGCCGCAAGCGGCGGCGTGATTCGCTCGAGACTTTGCCGTTCCGCCGGCACGCCGATGATTATCTCGACCGTCGCCGCCAGCAGCATCAGCGCCGCCGCGATCAGATAGCCGTGGAGCAGCGCCGCGCGCGAGCCGGAATCGATCAAGCGGCCGAAAAACCATGGCGCGGCGATGCCGCCGACGGTCGTGCCGGCGGCGAAGAAGATCGCGATCGCCAGCGCGCGAATCTCCAGCGGGAAAATTTCGCTGACCGTAAGATAGGCCGAACTCGCGGCCGGCGAAGCGAAAAAGAACATCAAGGTCCACAGCAGGCCCTGCTCGAAGCTGGTGAGCATCCCGCGTGCGAACATCGCGCCGGTCACGATCAATATCGATGCGGCGATCGCGTAGGTCGCGGCGATCATCGGCCGCCGGCCGATCGTGTCGAACAGCGGACTCATAATGACCGGCCCGGCGAAATTCGCCGCGGCGAATGGCAGCAGATAGGCGGCCGCGTGCGCGGCGGCGACGCCGTAAAAGCGGTTCAGCACGATCGCGTAAGTGAAGAAGATGGCGTTGTAGGTGAACGCCTGCGCGACCATCAGGGTCAGCCCAAGCAGCGCGCGCCGCCAATAGCGGATCGCGATCGTGCGCAGCGCGCCGGCGATTCCGATCGGGCCGCGCGGGCGGATTCGGACCGCAAGCGCGGCGTCGGGGAGATCGAGCGGACATCCGATGCGGTCTTCGACGGCTCGCTCAATCGCCGTGACCACCGCTTCCGCCTCGCCGCGATAGCCGTGCGCCAACAACCATCGCGGGCTTTCCGGAATGAAATTGCGCAGATGGAGGATCGCCAGACCGATCATCGCGCCGAGCGCGAAACCGATGCGCCATCCGTAGCGATATGGCACGAAGCGCGGATTCAGCAGCACGATTCCCGCTAGCGATCCCGCCGCCGCGCCCAGCCAGAAACTGCCGTTGACGATCAAATCGACGCGCCCGCGAATGCGCGCCGGCACGAGTTCATCGATCGCGCTGTTGACCGCCGCATATTCGCCGCCGATCCCCGCGCCCGTCAGAGCGCGAAAGATGGCGAAGCTCACCAGATTCCACGCACACGCCGTAAGCGCGACGCCGATCAAGTAGAGCGCAAGGCTGATGAAGAAGAACCGGCGCCGGCCATGACGGTCGGTCAGATGGCCGAAGACGAGCGCGCCAGCCGCCGCGCCCGCCAGATAGCAGGAGCTGATAAAGCCGATTTGCGCGGCGTTGAGGCCGAGCGTATTCGGACGCTGCAATACCGCGCCGATGGCGCCCATCAGCGTCACTTCGAGGCCGTCGAGCGCCCACGTGATGCCGAGGCCGACGACAATCAAGGTATGGAAGCGGCTCCACGGCAGACGATCGAGCCGCGCCGGAATCAGCGTCAGAAACTCGTCGGCGCCTGAAAGCGAATCGGATGAGCGCAATAAATCCATCGTTTGCCGGAACGTGGATGCGTCCGGTCGCGGCTGTGTCGGGCCAAAATCCGACTGCGCGTCCCCGTCCGCGGCTTTCTATGCCGGGCGGCTATCGAATATCTTAGGCGCTGCCGATGGCCTCAGAACCCGGAATCGCGATCCCGGCCGCCGCCGCGCAATCCAAATCCGAAGCGTTCCACACCCTTTTCGCGAGCTTTCTGGGATGGACGCTCGACGCATTCGATTTTTTCGCGTTGGTGTTTGCTTTGCCAACTATCGCCAAAGATTTCCATCGCGACGTCGCCGATATCGCATTCACGATCACCGCGACGCTGGCGATGCGTCCGGTGGGCGCGCTGATTTTCGGCTGGCTCGCGGATCGTTACGGACGGCGCGCGCCATTGATGATCGACGTGATCCTTTATTCGCTTTTTGAAGTGATGAGCGGGCTCGCGCCGAGCTTTGGATGGTTTCTGTGCTGGCGGGCGCTGTACGGCGTCGCGATGGGCGGAGAATGGGGAGTCGGCGCGTCGATCGCGATGGAAGCCGTGCCGGCGCGCTGGCGCGGTTTGCTCTCGGGACTGCTGCAGGAGGGATACGCGGTCGGCTATCTGCTCGCGGCAGCGGCCTATTTTGTGGTTTTCCCGCATTTCGGATGGCGCGCGATGTTCTTTCT
Organism: Deltaproteobacteria bacterium; assembly: GCA_021799495.1. GTDB lineage: Bacteria > Desulfobacterota > Binatia > Binatales > Binataceae > JADMIL01. Next base: position 127,526 of record JAJZAI010000001.1, on the reverse strand, counting down.
GGGCGGCGCGCCAGCGTTGTTGACGCTGTATATCCGCGCCAAAGTTCCGGAGTCGAAATCGTGGGCGCTAATGCGGCCGTCGCGCGGCGATATCTGGCGCGCGCTGCGGCGGAATTTCCGGCGCTTCGTTTATCTGGTCGCGCTGATGACGATGATGAACCTGATCTCGCACGGCACGCAGGACCTTTATCCGACTTTCCTGCATCTTGAACGCAAGCTCGAACCGAGAACGATCGCGACCATCGCCATCATTTACAATGTCGGCGCGCTGCTCGGCGGACTCGCGTTCGGATGGCTCTCCGACCGTATCGGGCGGCGCCGGGCGATGGCGGCGGCGACGCTCGCCGGTTTGTTGATCGTGCCGTTTTGGATATTTCCGCGCTCGCTGATCTGGCTGACCGCGGGCGCGTTCCTGATGCAATTCATGGTGCAGGGCGCGTGGGGCGCGATTCCGGCGCACCTGATCGAACTTTCGCCGCCGGAGGTCCGCGGATTATTTTCCGGCTTTGCTTATCAACTGGGCGTGCTGTTCGCGTCGAACGCGGCGTTCGTCGAGGCGCTGATCGCGCAGCGGATCGGCTACAGCACGGCGCTGGCGCTGGTCGCCTCGACGGTTTTGATAATCGATGCTATCGTTATCGCGCTCGGCGGCGAGCGGAAGGGATCCGACTTGAATCAGATCGCTGGCGGCGTAGCGGCTGGATAAGCGATCGATTCGCCCGAAGCTGCAATCCCGGATTGCAGGGGGCAGACAGGCGGGTACCCGGCAGGCCGAAATCACGCTCATTTCGCGAATTCGGCGCCTTTCCCTTCCGTACGGATTGCGCTAAACGACGGCAATGCGGAGGGTATCAGGATGAAATTCGGAATCTTCTATGAAATTTCGGTGCCGCGTCCGTGGGACCCCGGCGTCGAAAAGCGGGTCTTCGACAATTGTCTCGAACAGGTCGCATTGGCCGACGAGCTTGGTTTCGATTCGGTCTGGGCGGTCGAGCATCATTTTCTCGAGGAATATTCGCATTGCTCCGCGCCGGAATTGTTCCTGACCGCCTGCGCGATGCGCACCAAGAAGATGCGCGTGGGTCACGGGATCGTGGTTTGCGTGCCCGAATTCAATCATCCGATCAAAATCGCGGAGCGGACCGCCACGCTCGATATCCTTTCGGGCGGCCGGCTTGAAGTCGGCACGGGACGTTCCGCCACATGGAACGAGCTTGGCGGCTTCCGCGCAAATCCTGACGAGACCAAACGCACCTGGGACGAATTCGTGCGCTGCCTGCCGAAGATGTGGACGCAGGAGCGCTTCGGCTATCAGGGCCGGTCGTGGTCGATGCCGGTGCGGACGATTCTGCCGAAGCCGATCCAGAAGCCGCATCCGCCGATGTGGGTCGCGGTGACCAGTCCCGGCACCGAAATCGACGCCGCGGAACGCGGCCTCGGCTCGCTTGGCCTGACCTTCGGATCGGTCAAGGAGCAGGAAACCAAAGTCCAGAATTATCGCCGGATCATCGCCAACTGCGAGCCGGTCGGCGAAGTCGTCAACAATCAGGTCAGCACCGTCAATTTTCTCTTCTGCCACGAAGATACGGAGAAGGGAAACAAGATCGGCCGGCGGATGCTCGGCACGTTCAATTTCCTCGCGGCGCAACTGCTCGCCGCGCGCGAGGCCTATCCGACCAAATCGTACCCCTCGCTCGGATTGCTGCCGTCGCTGCGCAAAGAGGCGTCCGGACCGGCCGATCCGGCGGGCGTGCCCGAAGGCATCGCGATCGGCGACCCCGAGCGCGTGCTGCGCGCCTGCAAGCGATGGGAATCGGTCGGCGTCGATCGAATCAACTTCCTGCTCAACGCGCTTGAAACGATTCCGCAGGAGGAGGTGCTCAATAGTCTGCGCACTTTCGCCAAGCACGTGATGCCGCATTTTCAGGACAGTTCGTCGCAGGCCGCGGCGGCAGGAGGCGGACGCTGATGCCGCTTTCGGGAACAATGGATGTGGCGGCCTTCGCCGCCGGCGCGCATCTTGCCGAGATTCACGGCTTCAAGACCGACGCCTGGACGCTCAAGGGCGCGCAGATCCTCAACGTCTATTACGAAGTCGATATCGATCTGGCGCAGCAGTTGCTGCCGGTGACGGTCCGTCCCGTCATTCCGGCCTACGCGATGTTCAACGTAACGCACTATCCGGAAAGTCTGGTTGGGCCGTTCACAATCGCCGACGTGCGCCTCGGATGCCGCGCCGGCGTGCGGCCGCGCGGCTTCACGCTCGCAAGCTACGTTGACAGCGAAGCGGCGGCGCGCGAACTGGCGCATCGATGGGGGTTTCCGGCGCGCGTCGGCAAGGTCGCTCTGCGCGCTTTTCATGATCGCATCGTGGGCCGCGTGGTTACGGCCGAGGGCAAGCCGGCGCTGGAAGTCGAGATGCTGGATCGCGATTTCATCAGCGGCGGCGATATCCAGTACGTTTCGAGCATGCATCTGTGCCGCAATCGCGAAGACGGCAAGCTGACGATCGTGCAGTGCGATCCGGAATGGACCTTCAGCAAGGCCGAGCGCGGCCGTCCCAATCTGGTCTCGTTCGATTCGGCGCTATGGAACGGCGGCGACAAAGTCCGGCCGAATTGGCCGATTTCCGCCAGCTATGCGATCGCCGACGTGACGCTCTCGAAAATCCGCTACGTCAGCGATCCGAACCAGGACGCGTTCCGCGGCACGACGCAGGTCGCCGCCTGAAAGGTCGAAGCGCGTTCGTCCGCGCGTAGAGCGTATCTTCCATCTCGTTCGCGGCCGACGGCCGGAGCGAAATCGCTCCGGCCGTTTTTTCGGCGCGCATCTACGGTTCCAGCCGCTTCGTTTTCCTTGGACATCCCGCCGCGGATTCGCGATATTAAGGCGTTGCACAAAGGAGACGACGATGGGCGAAGCATGGATTATCGACGCGGTGCGCACTCCGCGCGGCCGTGGCAAGAAAGACGGCGCGCTCGCCGGACTGCATCCGCAGGAACTGATGGCGCGCGCGCTCAATGCGATCAAGGACCGCAATCATATCGACCCGCGCGACGTTGACGACGTCGTCGTGGGATGCGTCACGGCATACGGCGATCAGGCGATGTGCATCGCCCGGATGTCGGTGCTGGCGGCGGAATGGCCGAACGATTCGACGGGAGTGACGATCAATCGCTTTTGCGGCTCGGGCCAGCAGGCGGTTAATTTCGCGGCGATGGGAATCAAGGCGGGCGAACAGGATCTGGTCGTCGCCGGCGGCGTCGAATCGATGTCGCGGGTGCCGATGGACGCCGACCGCGGCGGAATCGACGGCCACAATCCGCATCTGCGCCAGCTTCATCCGCTGGTCCCGCAGGGAATTTCGGCCGATTTGATCGCGGCGATCGAAGGATTTTCGCGCGAGGATTGCGACCGCTTCGCGCTCGAAAGCCAGCGCCGCTACGCGCGCGCTCACGCCGAGGGCCGTCTCAAGAAAAGCCTGATTCCGGTGCTCGACGCCGGCGGCCGCCTGCTGCTGGACCGCGACGAGCATCCGCGTCCGACCACGATGGAAGGACTAGGCAAGCTGCCGTCGTCGTTCGAGCAAATCGGCAAATACGTGCAGAAGGGCGACACGCTGAGCTTCGATCAGAAAGCGCAGTCGCGTTACACGAACGTCGAATCGATTCCGCACGTCCATCATGCGGGCAATTCGTCGGGCATCGTGGACGGCGCCAGCGCGCTGCTCCTCGCTTCGCCTGAATACGCGAAAGCGCACGGACTCAAGCCGCGCGCCCGTGTCGTGGCGACCGCGACCGCCGGCGACGAGCCGATTATCATGCTCACCGCGCCGGTGCCCGCGTCGCGCCGCGTGCTCAAAAAGGCCGGCATGACGATCAGGGACATCGACCTCGTCGAAATCAACGAGGCGTTCGCCGCCGTGCCGCTCAAGGTGATGCGCGACTGCGAGATGGATCCGGAGACCGTCAACGTCAACGGCGGCGCGATCGCGCTTGGCCATCCGCTCGGCGCGACCGGCGGAATGTTGATCGGAACGGTGCTCGACGAACTGGAACGCCAGGACAAAACCACCGCGCTGGTCACGATGTGCATCGGCGGCGGCATGGGCGTGGCCACGATTATCGAGCGCGTTTGACTGGCGCCGGATTGCGAATCGGCAAGCGAGGAGTGTTCGCGGATGTTGCAGGAATCGACGACCGTTGACGAGAAAAACCGCTGGCGGCTCGAAACGCCCGGCCATCAGGGATGGCGGCGCACGGCGCGCCCGGACGATCCGGGCCGCTATTTGCTGATCTCGGCCGATTGCCATTGCAACGAGCCTGGCGGCCTCTGGTGGCAACGCATCGACAAGAAGTTCCAGCATCGCTTGCCGCACGTCGAAGTCGACGAGCATGGCGACAAATGGATGGTTGTCGAGGGTTATCAGAAATCGCGTATTCGCGCGGTCAATATTGGCGATGCGCCCAAGGGCGGCGAGGATCGCCTGCGCGGCAATGCCGGCCGCGCGCCCGAAGAGCGCATCCAGGACCATCTGCGCGACGGCATCGACGCCGAAATCATGTTCCCCAACAAGGGACTCTCGATGTGGGCGACGCAGGATGCGGAGTTCGGCGCAGCGCAGTGCCGCGTGTGGAACGACTGGGCGTGGGAGACTTTCGGTCCGTACAACGATTTCATGTCGCCGATGGCGGCGATCATGACGGCTGACGTCGATATCGCGATCGCGGAAATTCAGCGCGCCGCCAAACTCGGCTTTCGCGGCCTGAATCTGCCCGCCAAGCCGGTTTGGGGCGCCCACGACGCGCGGCATCCCAATTACAACCTCCCGCTCTTCGATCCGATGTGGGCGGCGATCCAGGACACGGGCCTGCCGATTACTTTTCACATTTCGACCGGGATGGATCCGCGCGCCGCCCGCAAGGACGGCGGCGCCGTGATCAACTACGTTACTCACGCCTGCACCACGGTGATCGAGCCGATGTCGTGCCTGTGCGCTTCGGGCGTGCTCGAGCGCTTCCCGCGCCTGCGTTTCGCACTGATCGAATCGGGCATCGGATGGGTCGCGTGGGCGCTGGGCGCGATGGACGAGGCCTATCTGAAACATCACCTGTGGGCGTGGCCCAAGCTCAAGCGGATGCCCAGCGAATATTTCCGCGAGCATGGCGCGGTTTCGTTCCAGGAAGATCCCGCCGGCGTGCAGTTGGCCGAGTCCTTCAAACTGGCCGGCAATTTCCTGTGGGCCAACGACTATCCGCACGCCGAGGGCACGTGGCCGCATTCCGCCGAGGCGATCGAGCGGCAGATGCAATCGCTCGATGACGGCGCGCGGGCGAAAATCCTCGGCCTCAACTCCGCGAAGATGTTTCGCTTCGACGCCGAACGGTTGCTGGCGCGGCGCGCCGCCGCGGCCCATCCCGCGCAATAGTTCCGGGTCGTCGCGCGCGCAACCATCAAGGCCGCAGGACGCCGAATCGGCGTTGCGTTGCGATCTGAAATCCTCAAAAAACAAGCCGGGACGGCGGAAAGCGCCGTCCCGGCTTGCGCATCGCGTTGATTGACTATCGCGCCAGATCGGTCGCGCGCGTTTCCCGAATCACCGTCACCCGGATTTGTCCCGGATAGGTCATGTCGGTTTCGATCTTGCGCGCGACCTCGCGCGCCAGCATCGTCGCCTCTTCGTCGGAAACCTGGTTCGGTTCGACGATCACGCGCATCTCGCGCCCCGCCTGCACCGCGAAGCACTTGTCCACGCCCTTGAACGACTTCGCGATCGTTTCCAGATCGTCCAGCCGTTTGACGTAGCTCTCCAGCACCTCGCGCCGCGCGCCAGGCCGCGCGCCCGAAAGCGCGTCGGCGGCGTCGACCAGCGGCGCAAGGATGGTCTCGGCTTTGACTTCCTCGTGATGCGCCGCGATGGCGTTGACGATTTTCGCCGACTCGCCGTATTTGCGCGCGAGCTCGCCGCCGATCAGCGCGTGCGATCCTTCGACCTCGTGCGTCAGCGCCTTGCCGATGTCGTGCAGCAGCGCCGCGCGGCGCGCCTGCTTTTCGTTCAATCCCAGTTCCGCGGCCATCGCGCCGCAGATGAACGCCGCCTCGATCGAATGCATCAGCACGTTCTGCGCGTACGAGTAGCGGTACTTCAGCATCCCGAGCAGCTTGACCAGCTCCTGATGCACGCCGTGGACGCCCACCTCGATCAGCGCTCGCTGGCCCGCTTCCTTGATCGATTCCTCGACCTCCTGCTCGGCCTTGCGCACGACCTCTTCGATTCGCCCCGGATGGATGCGGCCGTCGGAGATCAGCCGCTCCAGCGCGACCCGCGCGATTTCGCGGCGAATCGGATTGTGGCACGAGATGACCACCGCTTCGGGCGTGTCGTCGATAATTATATCGACGCCGGTCGCGGCTTCGATCGCGCGGATATTGCGCCCTTCGCGCCCGATGATCCGCCCTTTCATCTCGTCGGACGGCAGCGCGATTACCGAAACCGTGCGCTCGGCGACGAATTCGCCCGCCAGCCGCTCGATCGCGATGGAGATGATTCGCTTGGCCCTGCGATCGGCCTCTTCGCGCGCCTCCTCTTCCACCACCCGTATATGGCGGGCCGCTTCGTGCCGCGCCTGTCCGACCATCTCGTCGATCAACGTGCGTTTGGCCTCTTCGCGCGTAAGCCCGGCGATCGTTTCCAGCCGGATGCGCGCTTCCTCGACCAGCGCCTGCCGTTCGGCCTCTTTCTCGCCGATCGCCTTTTCGCGATTGCGCACGCTCTGATCGCGCCGGTTCAGTTCGGTCTCGCGGCGCTCGAACGCTTCCTGGCGCTTCTCGAACGCCTCCTCGCGCGTTTCCAGCTTGTTTTCCAGCGTGGCCAGTTCGCGCCGCCGCTCGCGCAGCTCGCGCTCCGCGTCGTCGCGCGCGGCGACGATCACGTCCTTGGCCTTGAGTTCCGCTTCCTTGATTAAAAGTTCGCTTTTGGTTTTCGCCTCCTCGAGAATTCGTTGAGCTTCGCCGGCGGCGCCGCGCGCCGCTTCGGCGTCGCTCCGGCCGCGCGCGTTCAGAATAAACAGGAACGCCACGCCGGAGATTACGACGCCCAGGATTAACAGTCCCGCGTCCAACAACACCGGTTCATACCTCCTTGGTCGTCCGGCCGCGCCGCCGCTCCCATCACGGATTGGGCGGGCCGCAGCACGGCGGACTCGGTGACGATTAGGCCGAGGCGCCGGTCGTGCGGCTCCTCGGGCAACCGGTCCAGCACCTGAAAGTCGTAGGCCAGACCGGCCGCCACCGCTGCTTCAGCGGCGCCAGCCAGAAAACGATCGTAATGTCCGCCTCCGCGGCCGAGGCGTCCGCCCGCAAGGCTGAATGCCAGGCCGGGGACGCAAATCAGCGCCCGCCGCAAATCCCGCGACGACGCGACTTCCGCCCCCGACGGCTCGGGTATTCCGAACGCCCCCAAGCGCATTTCCGACGGATCGTTCACGCGGACCATCTGAAGGTTCCGCCGCTCCGGCGCGATGCGTGGAAGATAGACGCGCCGCCCGGAGCGCAGCGCGTCGCGCATGATCATCCCGGTCGATACTTCATGGCCGGCGGCGGCGTACAACGCCACCCGATCGGCCGCGGCGTAACAGGAAGTTTCAAGCAGGTTCTGCTGAATTCGGCAGGCGAGCGTAGCGGCGTAATCCGCGTCGAGCGCATTTCTGCACTCCCGGAAAATTCGCCTCAAACGATTTTTTTCGTCCGCCATGCTTGCTGTGCGATGGCGGGAGCGGGGCTAAGTCGGCGTGCTGTTCGCCTCTTGCGGATAGCTGTCGCGTCTCATCGCAATACTGACTTCCGCCTGTCGGAAGCGCACGACGAGCATGCGTCAAAAGTCGAAATGCCGCTTTTCGTCATCGAAATATAATGCGTCAATCGCTCTCGATTGTGAGCGTAGCAACGCTGAATCCATCCCGGCCCCGCGAAATCCCGCCCCCTCGACACCTTCGCCGCCTTATCGTCAACGCACCCGCGGTCAGCGCCGGTAAATTCAATCTCCCGCTTCGATCGCCACCGAGAGCCGCCGGTTGAGCGACTCCAGATGGCTCAGCAGGTCCTGATGGTCCCGGCGCAGCCGCTCAAGTTCTTCGGCGAACTGAAGCGCCGCCAGAATCGCCAGATTGATCGAATTTACCGTCTGTCCGCTGGCGCGAATATTCCGAATCTTTTCGTCAACCGTCGCCGCAATCGCGCGCACGCGCTCGTCGTCATCCGCGCCCGGGCCGCTGCTGAGCTTCAACTGCTGCCCCATGATTTCGACGTTGACGCCGCTCATCTTCAGCCAAGATCGAGACCGTCAAACCGCGCCAAGATGCTTTCGATCCGTTCTTTTACCTGCGCGCGGGCGGCCTCGTGTTCGCGCAACTCGGCGCTCGCCTGCTGAAAGCGTTGTTCGCTCTCCGCCAACTGTCGCGCCAATTGCTCATTTTCGCGCTGTAATTGCTGAATCCTGCCGATCGATGCCTGTATACGTTCGTCCAGTTGCTTTAGGACGTCAGTCGCCATGTCTGCCAATTTCCACCTTCACTTTAATTTTGGATTAAATATGGTGTCAAGCCGCATAAGAACCGCTCGCCGCCGCGCTCTCGTCAAACAGCGCTTCGACGAATTCGCGCGGGTCGAAGGGCCGCAAATCCTCAAGATTTTCGCCCAAGCCGACGTAACGCACCGGCAGTTTCAGCCGTTCGGCGATACCCACGATTACGCCGCCCTTGGCCGTGCTGTCGAGCTTCGCCAAGACCACGCCGGTCAGCGGCGCCGATTCGCCAAACAGCTTGGCCTGGCTGAGCGCGTTTTGCCCGGTCGTCGCGTCCAGCACCAGCCAGGTCTCGTGCGGAGCGCCGGGAAGCTCGCGTCCGACCACGCGCGCGATCTTCTTCAGCTCTTCCATCAGATTGACCTTGGTCTGCAAGCGCCCCGCCGTGTCGATCAGCACCGCGCGCCCCCCGCGTGCGACGGCGGCCTTGACCGCGTCGAAGGCCACCGCGGCCGGATCGGAGCCCTGTTTTTGCTTGATTAAATCGACCCCCACCCGATCGCACCAGACCTGGAGTTGATCGATCGCGGCGGCGCGAAAAGTGTCCGCCGCGGCGACGAAAACCGATCCCCGCTCGGCCTTGAGCAGCGCCGCCAGTTTCGCGACCGTGGTGGTTTTGCCGACGCCGTTGACGCCGACCATCATGATTACCATCGGAGCGTCGCCGGAATCGACGATCGGCCGCTCGGCGGCGTTGAGCACGCGCGCGATTTCGTCTTTCAGCGCCTCGCGGATAACTTCCGGCCGGGCGTCGTTCTTGAGCCGCGACCGCACCGCCTCGACCAGCTTCAAGCTGCCCTCAACGCCAACGTCGGCGCCAATTAGCGCTTCTTCCAGGCCTTCGTAAATCTCGTCGGACTTGGCGCTGCCAGTAATCGCGGCGCGCAGGCGGGCGAGAAAGTTCTCGCGCGTCTTGCGCAAGCCAAGCCCGATCCGCGCCGGCGCCGGACGCGCCACCGCAGCCGGCGCGACTGCGGCAGGCGCCTCTTCCGGCGGTTCGATTGGCGCCGATGCGATAACGGCGGTCGGCGCCTCGGCTTCCGCCAATTCCTCGACCGGCGCAGGCGTCGCGGTCGCGCTTACCGCCTCGACCGTTTCGGCCGGAGCGATTGGAGCCGCGGCAAACGCGGTAGGAGTCTCTGCCGGATACGCCGTTTCGGCATCCGGCGATGGCGCGGCTTCGACCGCAACCTCCGGAGCCGCTGTGATTTCTACCGGCGCCGCGGTCGAAACCGTCTCGGCCGGGACGGCGGTGGGCGCCGGTCTTGGTGCCTCCGGCCGTTCGGCGCCTGGCGCGGCGGCGAACGCCGGCCGCCGTTTCCGCGCGCTGAACTCGCTCAGGAAAGCCAGACCGAGCAGCGGAAGCTGCGCGCCGATGGCGATAGCCATCGCCAGTTGCAGCGTATTCAGATGGATCGTCGGCAAGGCGTTTGGCCTCGGTTAAAGAATCTTCGCCCGGGCGCCGCCTGCGCCGGTCGCGGCTCGAAACAACCTTCCAGTCCGAGCCGCTACCGCCGCCCGCGCGCCGGCGATTCGCATCAGAATATCAGCGCCGGAGCAATTCCAAAACGCCAGCGAACGCAAAGCGCATCGCACCCCCGCCGCGGCGCATCGCCCGGATGCGCTTCGCACTACGCCGCGTTGGGAATCGTGAGCGAGATAATCCGCGACACGCCCGGCCGATCCATCGTCACCCCGTGGATATGGTCGGCGCTCTGCATGGTGCGCTGATTATGCGTGATCACGATAAACTGCGAGCGCTCTTTCAGTTCGCGCACCAGGCCGGTGAAGGCCGCGAGGCTGAATTCGTCGAGCGGCGCGTCCACTTCGTCCATCACGCAGAACGGACTCGGATTCAGCAGGAACAGCGAGAAAATCAGCGCCATCGCCGAAAGCGCCTTCTCGCCGCCCGAGAGCAGGCCGATTTCCTTCACCTTTTTGCCCGCCGGCTGCACGAGAATATTGACGCCCGATTCCAGCACGTCGTTGGGATCGGTCAGTTCCAGCCGGCCCTTGCCGCCGCGCAGCAGTTTCGGAAACAGCTCCTCGAAATTTCTGGCCGCGCCCTCGAAGGTCTCGGCGAAGCGTTTGCGCGCCTCGCGATTCAGCTTCTGGATCGTATGCGTCAGATCGTTGACCGCGGCCTCAAGGTCGGCCCGTTCGGCGGCAAGAGCCGCCGCGCGCTGTTCAAGCTCCGCGACCTCGCTTTCGGCGGCAAGGTTAACCTCGCCGATTTTTTCGGCGCGCGCGCGCAATTCCCGCAGCCGCGCCTCGTCCGCGGCGCCGTCGCGTCCGGCGAGCGCGGATTCGATCCCGGCGGCGGCGTCCCCGAACGCGGCGGAGAATTTTTCGGCGAAGGCGCGTTCGAGTTCCTCGATCAGCGTGCGCGCGCGTTCGCGCTTGAGGCTGTATTCGATCGTTTCAGCCTCCAGCGCTTCGAGCCGGCCGCGCGCCTCGGCCAGCGCCGTGCGCGCCGCTTCGAGTTCCGCTTCGCGCGCGGCGGCCTGTCCGGCCAGCGTCGCGACCGCGCTTGCCAGCTCGTCGCGCCGCGCCGCCGCGCCCGCGTCCTGCGCCGCCAGCTTTTCAAGCTCGGCCTGAAACTCAGTTCGTTCGCCCTGCGCGCGATTGCGCGCCGCCAGGTTCTGCGCGATTTGCGCTTCCAGTTCGTCCGCGATTCCGCGCTGATGACGCAATTCCTGTTCAAGGCCGGTGATCGCCGCCTTGCGCGCCTCGACCCTGGCGGCCGCGGCCAGCATCTCCTCGGCCATCCGCTCCGCCGCCGCCTTGCGTTCGGCCAGCTCGCCGGCGGCGGCGTTCAGGCGCGCCCGCGCCGCCTGTTCGAGCGCCGCCAGTTCTTCCATCCGCGCGTTCGCCGCCTGCGCCGCCGCGACGATTTCGGCGCGCCGGCGATCGGCGGCGTTGTGGCCGGCTTCGGCCAACGCGATCCGTTGCTCGGCGCGGGCGATCGCCGCGCGCGTTTCGGCCGCCGCGCGATTGGCCGCTTCGATTCGTGCGCGCGCCGCGTCCACCGCGGCGCGCGCTTCGCGATGCTCCGCACGGGCCGTTTCGTGGCGTTCGGCGAGCGCCTGATGCTCCGTGCGGGCGGCGTCGGCGGCGTGGCGCGCCGCCTCGACCGAGCGGGCGCCGCTGTGCCAATCGAGAAAGCCAGCCGCGGCGCTGGCGCCGCTGCCGCCCGCGATCATCCGCTCCGGCGCGAGCACGTCGCCCTCGCGCGTGACGAAAATTGTTCCGACTCCGTTCAGACTCGCCGCCGCCAGCGCGGAATTCAGATCTTCCGCGACCATCACGTGGCCCATCAGCGCCTCGGCGAGCGCCTGATAGGACGGCTCGACCTCGACCAAATCGACCAGGCGGCCGGCGATACCGGGCGCGTCGATCGGCGCGTGGGCCGCGCCGGCGGCCAGTGAAGCCGGGATGAAACTCAAGCGGCCGGCGTTGCGGCTTTTGAGACTTTCGATCGCGCGAATCGCGAAATCGGGAGTGTCAACGATCACCGCGTCGATCTGCTCGCCGAGGACCGCGCGCAGCGCCGGTTCGAGCGCGGGCGGCGCCTTGACCACTTCGAGCAGCATCGCGGGGTCGGCCGGGGGCCGGTCGCCGTTGAGTGATTCGAGCACGCCGCGCAAGCGCTCGCCCGCGCCATTCGGCATGATCCGCTGGGCGCGCGCGCGCGCGGCGGCAAGTTCCTCTTCGGCCGCGGCCATGCGGCCCGCCTGATGGTCAAGCGCGGCGCGCGCGGCGGCTTCCGCCTCCGCCGCCGCGGCGCGGACGTTATCGCGCGCGGCGGCTTCCGCACGATTCTCGGCCAGCGCCGCATCGGCCTGCGCCAGGTCGTTTTGAGCGGCGGCCAGCGCGTCGCGCAGCGACGGCAGTTCGACCGCGGCCGAGCCGAGCTTGCGTTCGAGTTCGGCGCGTTCGCCCGAGAGATCGGCCAGCCGGCCGCGCGTGACGGCGGCTTCGCGGACGACTTCGCTCAGTTCGTCTTTCAGCTCTTCGATACGGCGCTCGCTCTCGCGGCGCAGCTTGTCGGCCGCCTGATGCGCCGCGCGCAGCGCGGTCAAAGCGCTTTCGCCGAGGCGATCGGCGCCGCCGTTAAGTTCGCGCGCCAGCCGCGCGCCCGCATGGGCGCGGGCCGCGCGGGCCAGCGTGGCGCGCCCGGAAAGATCGGCGAGGCGTTGTTCGAGTTCGGGTTGCAGCCGCTCGGCCGCTTCGAGCCGGCGGGCGAGAAACTCGCGCGCGCGGGCGCGCTCGCTGAAGGCGGCGCGCAGATTTTCGAGTTCGCGGCGGCTGGCGGCAAGCTCGTCGCGCGCGGCGGCAAGCGCCGCCGTGGCGGCTTCCGCGGCCGCTTCGGTCGCGCCGATCGCGCCATGCGCGGCGGCGGCCGATTCGCGCAACTCGAGCTCATGCGCCGCGGCGGCGGAAAGTTCCGCGCGCAGCTCGAGCAGGCGGCGGCCCGCGCCGAGCCGTTCCAGTTCGACCAGTTCGGCGCGAATCGCCTTGAAAGCTTCGGCCTTTTTCGCCTGGCGGCGCGCGAAATTGAGCTGGCGTTCGATTTCCTTCAGAACGTCGTCCACCCGCGCCAGATTTTCGCGCACCCGTTCGAGCTTGCGCTCGCTGATCTCGCGCCGTCCCTTGAAGAGCGAGAGACCGGCCGCCTCCTCGACCATCGTGCGCAATTCGGCGGGCTTGGCCTGGATAATCTCTTCGATCCGGCCCTGTTCGATCAGCGCATAGCCGCGGCTGTGGATTTGCGCGGCCATAAAGAATTCGGTGATATCCTTGAGACGGCAGGGAATGCGGTTGAGCAGGTATTCGGAATCGCCCGAGCGGTAAACGCGCCGCGTGACCGCGACCTCACTCAGCGCCGCATAAGGCTCGGGCAGCGCGGAGCTTTCCTCCGCTTCGAGCATCAGGGTGACTTCGGCCATCCCGGCGGCGGGATTCGAATCGTTGCCGGCGTAAATCAGGTCTTCGGCGCTTTTGCCGCGCAGGCGGGACGGCGCCTGCTCGCCCAGCACCCACCGGATCGCATCGACCACGTTCGATTTGCCGCATCCGTTGGGCCCGACCACGGCGGTGACGCCCTGACTGAAACTGATAACGGTCGGATCGAGAAAAGATTTAAAGCCGACTACTTCAAGGCTTTTTAGCCGCATACCACCTTCGCCTCCGCCGCCGCCACCCCATCGAGAATACCCCAACGCGACGCGCAATGGTCAATAGAGACCCAATCAGTCGTCGCGATACGCTTCCACAGGCCCCAGATGATGTGTCTCAAGCGCCTGTTGATCGATTTTCGTCGAATTTACGCCTTCGCGACGGACAAGCCAATCGAGGGGGCGGGGCGAGGGCGTTGGCCCGCGCCGGCGAAAAATCGCCGGCGCGGGTTCAATCCTTGAGCAATTCAGTGTTCCAATAAGCCGCGTCGATCGTCGTCAGGAAGGGCATCCACTCCCGATAGCGACGCAGACTGAACATCTCCGTGCTGAACGGCGTCCACTGCGGTCGCTGCGGTTTGCGCACCAAAGGCATCCCGGCTTCGTCCGGCGTGCGTCCGCCCTTGCGCCGGTTGCAATGATGGCATGAGCAGACGACGTTCTCCCATGTGGACATTCCGCCGCGCGAGCGCGGGATTACATGGTCGAGGTTGAGGTCGGTGCGCGGCAAGCGCCGTCCGCAATATTGGCAGGTGTTGTTGTCGCGGGCGTAGATATTGAAGCGCGAAAAGCGCACGTGGCGCTTGGGCACGCGCTCGTAGGCCGTAAGCAGCAGCACCCGCGGCACGCGGATTACGCCGCCGATTACGCCGATCCGCTCGTGATGCGTCTCCAGGGCGAGCGCCCGCCAACTGTCGAAGTCGAAGATTCGATACTGTTCGTCAACCGCGCGCGCGACGCCTTGGTAGAGCAGCGCAAACCCGCGTTTGACTGAAGTTACATGAACTGGCAGGTAGGAGCGGTTGAGAACCAGCACCTTGCTGTTGAGCAAGGCTGGCCCCCCCGCATAGGCCATCAGCGCTTCGTCTGACGCCACCATATCGTACCACGTAATTAGAGCCAACCCGCCAAGTCAAGAGGATCGCCAAAAATTCACCATCGCGCCGGATTGTCCAGCGCCGCGTTTCGCGGATAGCGAAGGCGGCGCGAGCGTCGCATGTTTGCCAGTTCCCAGTCGCGCGGGATGCTGATTCCCGGAGGCTGTATTGACCTGCCGATCCGGTGGCGGCTAGTATGCGCCGCGCGGGGTGGAGCAGTCTGGTAGCTCGCCGGGCTCATAACCCGGAGGTCAGAGGTTCAAATCCTCTCCCCGCAACCAATCGAGTTCCCGAAAAGACTGACTGAACCACCCGGCGCTCCGGTTCCCGCTTTGGCCCTCGCGTCCGGCTGCTTGATCGCGGATGACGGAAAACGTCCGGCCGCGCCGCCGCGCCGATAATGTTTCAGGCGGCTTTGGGCTTGCTTTCGCCCTCCACTTTTTAATGCTCGGCGCCGTCCACCTGGATTTTTACCTCTTTGGGCGTAGCCTCCTTCGGCATCGGCGCGCTCAACTCGAGCACGCCGTTGCGATAGGTCGCCTTCAGGTCCTCGGCCTTCACGCCCGCGGGCAGCGTGACCGCGCGCTCGAACGATCCGTAATGGATCTCGCGGCGGAAATAGTCGCCCTTTTTGGTTTCTCTCTTGTCCTCCCGCGATCCTTTGATCGTCAGCAGGTCGCCGGCCACCTTGATATCGACGTCCTTCGGATCGATTCCGGGCAGATCGGTGCGCACGATGAATTTTCCGTCCTCGATGCAGGTTTCGATCGCCGGCTCAAGTGCGCGGCGTTCGCGTCCGCCAAAAAAATCGCGATCGAACCCGAAGCGATCGATAAGATCGTCGAATTCGCGGCGGAACCGATCCATTTCTTTTGCGGGGCTCCATTTTTCTAAAAAACCCATCTGTATCTCCTCCTGCCAATATGGCGTTGTGATTGCGGCTTCGCTTCACGCGCGCGTGGCCGCGGCGCCGCGCGTTTCCGGCGCCAGCAGCCGGCGCACCTCGTCGTCGGCGACTATCCGCCCCGCCGGCGATTAGCAAGACCGGCGACCGCACTTCGCCGAGGTCGCGAAGCGCGAGATCGGGACACCCGCCGCTCCGGGCGGAATTTCGAGATCGCCCTCCAGATAAACATGGTCGGAGGGAATCGTTACGCGACATCGGCTTTGCTCCAGCGCGAAGCGAGAGCGCCTTAAACAGGTGGATATTTGCGCGTTCGGACCGGACTGTTCATAGAGATGCCGAAGCATCATCCATGCCTGTCGTCGCCGCCGGGTCTTGTGGAAAGAACCGGGCTAATCGCGTTCGCGCGCGCAGGCGCCGACGCCCCGCTGTGGCAATCGGGTGTGGCGGCCGCGTCCGCGCGGCGCTCCGCCTGAAGCCGAACCGGCGCCGCATCGATGCGGATTCGCCAGGATAATTCGAGGCTATCGAGCCGAAAACAGGTCGATTATCCGCGCGCGCCGAAAACTTGAGCTGGCATCGTTGATGCTCCAATTGTCGTGAGCGAGTGCGGATACCCTTGCCTGTCGGCGGAGTCGAACGATGAAAGAAAAAAGCGCGAACCTTCCTCGGGCCGAAGCGGCGGCCATTCTCAATCAGGCCGGATTGCGCCGGCTGGTGTACGAACTCGCCCAGGAGCATCGGCAGCTTCGCCTCCCGCTGCTGAAGGTCGCGGCCGCTGGCGCCGCGCTTGCGGCGAATCCGGACAACGCGGATCTGCGCCGCGAGGCGCGGCAGGCGTGGCGGCGGCTGGATACGGTGATGGAAGGCCATTTCGCGCGCGCCGACGACGCGGAATTGCTGCGCGGCGCGTCGCAAATGAAGGTATTGCCGCCGGCCACGGCCGACGCGCTGATCGAGTTGTGTGACAAATTGGAAGAACTGGCGCGGCGGATTGCGCGCGTGGATTTCGACGCCGCCTCGCCGAGCGCGGCCAGAGACGCTGGCCTGGCGATGCGCGATATCGCCGTGGCGCTCGACGAGATGACCGCGCGAGAAGAACGCGAGGTGATGCCGCGCCTGCAGCACGCGCTTTACGGTCTGGGCGAGGCGGCGCGCCTTGCCAGGCCCGGATGATCCGCGCCCGCCGCGGCTTCCGCCGCCGCGGCGGATTCAATGATCGAAAGCGCCACGCCGATTTTCGCTCCAGCGCCGTTCGCATTAGGATAGCCTCTGCGCACGCGCCGCATCGCGGCCGCGGCGGAGGGTAATTCCGATGGCCGAAAAGATCATCAAGAGCGACGACGAATGGCGCCGGATGCTGACGCCGGAACAATATGAAGTCACGCGCCACAAAGGCACCGAGCGCGCTTTCTCCGGTAAATATTGGGACTTCCACGAAAATGGCGTTTACCTCTGCGTATGCTGCGGCAACGAACTGTTCAGTTCCGACACGAAGTACGATTCGGGATGCGGCTGGCCGAGTTTTTATGCGCCGCGGGCGGAGGAACGAATCGAGACCGCAACCGATAGAAGCTACGGGATGGTTCGCACGGAAGTGATGTGCTCACGCTGCGGCGCGCATCTCGGCCACGTGTTCGAGGACGGTCCGCGGCCGACCGGACTGCGCTATTGCATGAACTCGGCGTCGCTCGATTTCGTCAAGAAAGATTGAGCCGCCATCCGCCGCGCGCCGTGGCGTCTTGATGGCCCGGCGATACGGCGCGGATGAGTCCGCCGGCTCGGGACCGCGCGGCGGCGTTGCGACAGGCGCCGTCAAGGACGATAATCGGGTTCCGGCCATCTATCATTCCGGTTGTGACTTCGATGACAGCGTCAACAGCGATTCCGGCGCAGGCCCGCGCCACGAACGAATCCGCCGAACCGGCGGTAACGGCGTCCGGGCTGCGCTTCCGCTACGGTCAGCGCACGGCGATCGACGGCGTAAGCTTCACGATCGGGCGCGGCGAATTCTTCGGCCTGCTTGGCCCCAACGGCGGCGGCAAGACCACCCTCTTCAAGATCATCTCGACGCTCGTGCCGCCGCAGGAAGGCGACGCGCGCATCCTCGGTTGCGACTTGCGGCGCGACACGCTCGCGCTGCGCCGCCGCATCGGCGTGGTCTTTCAGCATCCGAGCGTTGACGGCAAGCTGACGGTCGGCGAAAACCTGGCGCATCACGGCCGCCTCTACGGCCTCGGCGGCGCGCGCCTGCGCGAACGCGCGGACAAAATCGTCGAACGGCTGGGACTGTCCGAGCGCGCCGGCGATTTGGCCGAGACGCTGTCGGGCGGACTCAAGCGCCGCGTCGAACTGGCGACCGCGCTGCTTCATAATCCCGAACTGCTGGTGCTGGACGAGCCCAGCACCGGACTCGATCCGGCCGCGCGCCGCGATTTCCTCAACTACCTCGCGCATCTGCGCGAAACCGCCGGCGTCACGATCGTGCTGACCACGCATTACATGGAAGAAGCCGAGCGCTGCGATCGCATCGGCGTGCTCCATCAGGGACGGCTCGTTGCGATCGCGCCGCCCGCCGAACTCAAAGCGCGCGTGGGCGGCGATATCGTCGCGATCAATTCGCGCGATCCCGAAACGCTGCGCCGCAAAATCGCGGAGCGGATGCGCGTCAACGCGGCGCTGGTGGATGGCGTGCTGCGCGTCGAACGGCCGCGCGGCCACGACTTCGTGCGCGACGTGGTTGACGCCTTCGGCGACGAAATCGAATCGGTCGCCTTCGGCAAGCCGACGCTCGAGGACGTTTTCGTCCATCTAACCGGCCATCGCTTTTTCGCGGGCGCGGCCGGCGCGCGCGACGACGGAGACGCGCAATGAACGAAATCGCCCTGCAAGCCGGAACTTTGTGGCTGCGCGAGATCACGCGCTTCATGCGCCAGCGCAGCCGCGTGATCGGTTCGTTCCTGCAGCCGCTGGTCTTCTGGCTGCTGCTCGGCGCGGGCCTGCGCGCGTCGTTCAAGCCGGCGGGGATGCCGGCCGGGATGGACTATTTCGAATATCTCTACCCCGGCTTCATTGTGCTGGTGCTGCTCTTCACCGCGATTTTCGCGACCATCTCGACGGTCGAGGATCGGCGCGAAGGATTTTTGCAGGGCGTGCTGGTCGCGCCGATCTCGCGCCCGACCATTGTGATCGGACAGGCGCTCGGCGGCGCCACGCTGGCGTGGGTTCCGAGCGTGATTTTTCTCGTCCTCGCGCCGTTCGCCGGAATCCATCTCGGCCTCGGCGCGGCGCTCGCGGCGGCGCTGATGATGGCGGTGATCGCGTTCGCGCTCACCTGCATCGGCCTGGCGATCGCATGGAAGATCGAATCGACGCAGGGCTTCCACGCGATCATGAACCTGATTCTGGTGCCGATTTGGCTGCTTTCCGGCGCGTTCTGGCCGATCGCCGGCGCGCCCGCCGTGCTGCAATGGATCATGCGGCTGAATCCGCTCACTTACGGGATGGCCGCGCTGCGGCAGACGCTTTATCTCGGCGAAACGCAGGCGCTCGGCGGATTGCCGTCGCTCGCCTTCGCGATCGTTATCGCCGTGGCCTTCGCAATCGCCACGTTCGCGCTGGCGGCCCGCACGGCGAAGCGCGCGACCGCGTTCTGAATTCGTAACAGCTTTGCGCGTACCGCGGTTCCGCGATCACAGCGGATCGAACCAGGTTTCCACGCGCCCCTCGAAATGGAATTCGCGCGCGAGCCGGATCCATTTCCGATCGTAGCCGTGCAGCGGTTCGGGCAGCCGCTCCAGCGAAAAGAATCCCGCGTCGAGAGTTTCCAGCGGATGGAGGCGAAGAGCGCCGCCGTCCAATCGGCAATGGAAGAGCATCGAATAGATGTGGCGCATCGGCGAGCCCGCCTTGAGACTGTCGATCACGCCGATCAGGCGCGTCGGCGTGACGGCCAGACCGGTTTCCTCGGCCACTTCGCGCGCCACGTTTTCGGCCGGCGACTCGCCGACGTCGCAGAAGCCGGTCGGATACCACCAGCGTCCGCCCGGCCGTTGGATCATCAGGAGTTCGTCGCGATCGTTGAAGACGATCGCGCCGCATCCGACGCCCGCCGTGACGTAGCCGTCGTAGCCGGCGCCAACGCCGGCGCGCCATCGCGCGGCCAGCGCGGCCGCGTCGGGCCGGGGGCCGGCGGCGAGCGCCGCATGAATCCGCGCCGCCTCGTGCAGCAGCGCTTCGTAGCGTTCGGCGTCGTAACCGTGCGGCTGAAACGCAAGGCCGGTGCGGCCGATCGCGGCGACGCGTTCGACGAAGCGGGCGAGTTCAACAATCAAATCATCAGCGGCCATCGCGCGATCCTCGCCGGCGATCGTAACAGCCGCGCATCGGCGCGCGAAACGGGCACGCCGCGCCGTTGGACGATCGCGGCGCGCAAAGGCTAAGCTCTGCGCGAGGAGAAAACCACGATGCCGTCGTCTCATTTCTTTGCCGATAGTCCCGCCGAAGTCGGCCTCAATCCCGACAAGGTTGAGGCGCTGCTGGATCGCGCCGGACGCGAAGTGCGCGAAGGCTTGCTGCCGGCCTGCCAGGTGGCGATCGCGCGGCGCGGAAAGATCGCGGCGATGCGCACTTACGGGCGCGCAATCCAGGGCGGCGCCGAGCGCGACGCGACCGACGGCACGCGCTTCGTCGCGATGTCGGCGACCAAGGCGATCACCTCGTCGGCGCTCTGGCTCCTGATGCAGGAGGGACGCATCGCCGCCAGCGATCCGATCGTCAAATTCGCGCCCGAGTACGGGACCAACGGCAAGGAGACGACGACCGTCGAGCATCTGCTGACGCATACCGCGGGAATCCCGGCCGCACCCGGCTCGCCCAAGGATTGGGGCGATCGCAAGCGGCGGCTGGAGCGCTTCGCGCAATGGCGCCCCGAGCATCCGCCGGGCGCGAAATTCGCCTATCACGTGCATGCGAACTACTGGCCGATCGCCGAGGCGATCGAACGGATCAGCGGGATGCGGCTGGGCGAGTTCGTGCGCACGCGCATCGCCGAGCCGCTCGGCATCCCCGACTTGCGGATCGGCACGCCGCGCGCGATGCAGGATCGGATCGCCGATCTCGTATGGGTCGGCGAGCCGGCCAAGGACGAGGAATACCGCAAGCTCGGCGTAACGCCGCCGCGCGCGGGCGTTTCTTCGATCAACGAGGGCGTGGTGCTCGAATTCAACGATCCCGGGCTGCGCGAAACCGACTTTCCGGCCGGCGGCCTGATCACCTCGGCGGGCGATCTCGCGCTGTTTTATCAGGCGCTGCTCAACGACGGCCGCGCGTACGACGGCAAGCAGATCTGGCGGCCCGAGATGCTGGCCGAGGCGCGCCGGATCCGCAGCGGCGAGCTGACCGATCCGGTGCTGAAAATCCGCGCCAACCGCGCCCTCGGCATCGTGATCGCGGGCGACGACGGACGCGCGAACATGCGCGGTTTCGGCCGCACCAATTCCCCGCTCGCCTTCGGCCATCCGGGCTTCGGCGGGCAGATGGCGTGGGCCGATCCGGCGACCGGAATTTCGTTCGCGTATCTGACCAACGGCTTCGATCGCAACGATCTGCGCGAGGGCCGGCGCAGCGTCGCGCTATGCAGTCTGGCGGGGGCCTGCGCGGAGTGATTGTAACGACGGCGCGGGTGAAAAATTTCATCCCGTTTCACGTGAAACATCGCGCGTTTTGACGGCGCGATCGCGACTACGGAGGGGAGTCGAAATGGCCGATCGATATATCAATCCGAAAGTCAAAACGGTCAGTACCGGAATTCCGGGACGGCATCTCTGGAACGCCCGGCACAACCAGCTCGTGGTCGACGACGGCGCCTATCACGGCGGACCGGGCGAGGCGCCCGGCGCGGGCGAGCTGTTCCTCGCCGGCATCACGGGATGCGCGACGCATATGGTCGAGCGGCTGGCGCATGCCGCCAACGCGCCGCTGAAGCGGGTCGAGGTCGCGATGGAGGCGCTGATCGATACGCAGGCCAAGCGCGAAGGGCCGGCGATTTTCGAAAACGCGCGCCTGCATTTCACGATAGCCGGCGTCGATGAAAAGCTCGCGCGCGAGTTCGTCGAGACCTACAAACGCCATTGACCCCTGTATGGATCGGTCGCGGTCGCGACCGCCGACACCACTATCGAGCTGACGGTTCTGCCCTGAACCCAAACGCGGCGCGGATCGCCTGAAACGGTCCGCGCCGCGCGCTTCGATCTGGCGCCACATTCGGGCCGATCGCGTTTCGCGCGCGGCCCGCCGCGATAGTGCGCGCCTCAGCGAGCATGCGCTAGAATAAAACCGGTATGCGTTGGACCACCGATAAAATTCGCCAGTCATTTCTTGATTTCTTCAAGGAGAAGAAACACGAAATTGTTCCGTCGGCGCCGCTGATTCCCAAGGGCGACCCGACGCTGTTGTTCGTCAACGCCGGGATGGTTCCGTTCAAGGATTATTTCCTGGGCGTGCGCACGCCGCCGGCGCCGCGCGTCGCTGATTGCCAGAAATGCCTGCGCATCTCCGGCAAGCATAACGACCTCGAAGCGGTCGGCCGCGACAGCTATCACCATACGTTCTTCGAGATGCTCGGGAACTGGTCGTTCGGCGACTACTACAAGCGCGAGGCGATCGCGTGGCACTGGGAGCTGGTGACTAAGGTCTGGGAGATTCCGGCCGGCCTGCTGTACGCGACGATCTACAAGGACGACGACGAAGCCGAGGCGGCGTGGAAGACGATCCCGGACCTGCTGCCCGGGCGGATTCTGCGCTTCGGCGAGAAGGACAATTTCTGGGAGATGGGCGAGACGGGGCCGTGCGGTCCCTGCTCGGAAATCCATATCGATCGCGGCGCGGAGGCGTCGGCGCAGTGTCCGCATCCGGCGGGCGAGTGCGGCGTGAACGTCGACGGATGCGCGCGCTTTATCGAACTGGGTAATCTCGTCTTTATCCAGTACAACCGCGACGCGACTGGCAAGCTGACGCCGCTGCCGATGAAACATGTCGATACCGGGACGGGGCTGGAGCGGGTCGCGGCGGTGATGCAGAGCCTCGAGACCGGCAAGCTGCTCGGCAACTACGATATCGATCTGTTTCAGACGATTATCGCGGGAATCGAAATACAGGTTAAAACCCTGGCAAATAATAAGGCGAATTTTCGCTACGGCTCGAATACCGAATCCGATATCTCATTTCGCGCGATAGCCGACCATGCGCGCGCAATCAGTTTTCTCATTTGTGACGGCGTTCAGCCCGGCAATAGCGATCGCGAATATGTATTGCGGCGGTTGATGCGCCGCGCGATCCGGCATGCGCATAAACTTGGCGTGCCGGCTTCTGGCGGTTCGCTGGCAGTCTTTCTTTTCAGCGTTGTCCAATACGTCGTCGAGGCGATGGGCGGCGCATACCCGGAGCTGCGCGACAATAAACAAAAGATCATCAGAGTATGCGGCGACGAGGCGCGCCGATTCGAGCAGACGCTGGAGCGCGGCTTGCAGTTGCTTGAGGAATGGCGCGAGCGGCGGCGCACGATCAAAAGCGCCGTCTTTCCCGGCGATGTCGCGTTCCAGTTGCACGACACCTACGGCTTTCCGCTCGACCTGACGCAGGACATCCTGCGCGAGGACGGTTTCACCGTCGAGGTCGAGGAATTCAACCGGCTGATGGAGGAGCAGCGCGAACGCGGCCGCGCGGCGCGCAAGGAAGAAATCGCGCCGGAACTGATTATCAGCGGCGGCGTCAAGTCGCGCTTCGTCGGCGAGCGTCGTTACGAGGCCGAATCGGAAATTCTCGCGGCGAATGAAGCGGGCGAAGGCCGAATCGCGATCGTCGCGGCCGAGACGCCCTTTTACGCCGAGAGCGGCGGCCAAGTCGGCGATCGCGGCGTGATCGAAACCGAGTCGGGCGCGCTGGTTGAAATCGACGATACACGCAAGCACGACGGCGCGATTCTGCACGTCGGCCGGATACTGCAAGGCGCGCCGGGCGATTTCGCGCGCGGCCGGCGCGTAAAGCTGAAGATCGATCGCGCGCGGCGCGACGCGGCGATGCTCAACCATTCCGCGACGCATATCCTGCACTACGCGCTGCGCGATATCGCCGGCGCGGAAGTCCATCAGGCGGGTTCGATGGTCGCGCCGGAGCGATTGCGTTTCGACTTCAGCCACAACGGCCCGTTGGGCGAGGGCGACCTCGCGACGATCGAGGAAGAGATCAACGCGCGCATCCGCGAGAACGCCGCCGTAACGACCGAAGAGATGGCCTACGACGCGGCGCTCAAGACGGGCGCGCTCGCGTTTTTCGGCGACAAGTACGGGGATATCGTGCGGGTCGTGCGAATGGGCGATTTTTCGACCGAGCTGTGCGGCGGCACGCACGTCGCGCGGACGGGGGACATCGGGTTCTTCAAGCTGGAAAGCGAGGGCGGAGTCGCGGCCGGCGTGCGCCGGATCGAGGCGTTCACCGGACAGGGCGCGCTGGAATCGATTCGGCGGCGCGAAAAGATTCTGGATGATCTCGGGCGGAGTCTCGGCGCGCGCGACGCCGCCGCGCTCGATCGGCTGGAGAAACTGGTCGCGCGCGAGAAGGAGCTGGAGAAGAAGCTCCGCGCGCTCGAACAGAAACTGGTCGCCGGCGCGGGAGCGGGCGGAGACGCCGAGCGCGTGCGCGAAGCCAACGGCGTGAAGATCGTGACGCGCAAGGTCGAGGGCGTCGAGGCCAAGGCTCTCCGCGAGCTGGCCGACCGGATGCGCCAGAAGCACGGCTCGGCGGTGGTCGGAATCGGCACGGATTTGGGCGAGGGCAAGGCGGCGCTGATCGTCGCGGTGACGCCGGACCTGACCGGCAGGATCAAGGCGGGCGAGATCATCAAGCGGATTGCGCCGATCGTCGGCGGCAGCGGCGGCGGGCGGCCGGATTTCGCGCAGGCGGGCGGCCACGACGCGTCGCGGCTTGACGAGGCGCTGGAGCAAATCGCCTCGCTGGTGTGATTTTCCGGGTCAGTCGTGGTTTGTGGGTCGTCCGCAAGCTTGAGTGCGCATGGATTCTCGGGTCAAGCCCGAGAATGACGGCGTAGAGGGCCGTTGGGCGGGGATTCTCAGGTCGGGCACAAGAATTACGGTGTCGCCGCAAACGAATAGTCAGTCGCAATACTAATTCCGGGAACAATTGGGGGTCGGGAGAGACTCCCGACCCCCTGCCATCCCCGCATCCGCCGCCCCGCCGCACACTCGACGAGAACGAGCCGCGCCCGTTCTCAAGTCAGATCAAATGAGGCCCCGGAGAAACGTTTCATCCGCCGCCGCAATCCGCCGCATCCGCCCGCAAAATCCTCCCCCGCCTTTTCGTCCACGCCTCTCCGGGGCCATCTCCCCCGCATCCACCGTCCCCATCCCCAAACTTATTGTTAACGCTGGCCGCGCGCCGCCTGCGCGAACGCGGCGACTCGCGCGTGAGCAAGCGGCAAGTCCACCGCCATCCCGGCGCATCCCGATTCAGCCGCGGCGCGCGATTCGCGATTCAGCCGCCAGCGGTCGGCGCCGCCGGTCCGCCACGCCAGATTATCGAAGCAGAAAATTTCCTGGCAGCGGGCGCAGCGGATCTGCATCTGCCACGGCAAATCGCTGGCGCAGGTGAGCGTCGCGCCGCAGACCGGATGATGGCCGCGGCCGCGCAGCACGGCGAAATCGCGAGAGCGTTCGAGAATCGCGCGCGTCCGGCTCAGCCCGAGGTCCGATTTCGCGGTTTCCATCCCCCTTTCTCCTCCTTCGCTCCGGAAGGTCAGGAACATCCGCTGGTGGCGCCGCAATTCATGCATTTGTAGCAGGCGCCGTTGCGCACCATGATCGAGCCGCAATCGGGACAGGGGGGGGCGTCGGCCTGATTGATGAACGCCTGCCGCATCCCGGAGTCCTTGCCTTCGATTCGCGCGCCCGCCGCGGGCGCCGCCGCGATCGGCTTGAGCGCGGGTTCGATCGCCGGCGTCTGGCCGATCACGCCGACTTCCTGCCGCGCCTGCTCGTCGAGGAACTTCGACGCCATCCAGCGGAAAAGGTAATCGACGATCGACTTGGCGTATGGAATCTGCGGATTCTTGGTGAAGCCCGACGGCTCGAAGCGCATGTGGGCGAACTTGTCCACCAGGAATTGCAGCGGCACGCCGTATTGCAGAGCGTAGGAAATCGCGGTCGCGAACGAATCCATCAGGCCCGAGATGGTCGAGCCTTGTTTGGACATCGAGACGAAAATTTCGCCGGGCGCGCCGTCCTCGTACATCCCGACCGTGATGTAGCCTTCGTGGCCGGCGATATCGAACTTGTGCGTGATCGATTTGCGCTCGTCGGGGAGCTTGCGCCGATGCGGCCGGAATTCATCGGACGGCGCGGCGGCGAGCGCCTGCGCCGCGCGCACCGCGTCGGCGGGCGCGGACGAGCCTTGCGCCTTCGCGCCGCCGGTGCTGAGCGGCTGCACGCGCTTGGAGCCGTCGCGGTAAATCGCGACCGCCTTGAGCCCGAGCCGCCATGCGGTGATATAGGCCTCGGCGACTTCGTCGACGGTGACGTCGGCGGGCATATTGATGGTCTTGGAGATGGCACCGGAGATGAACGGCTGCACCGCGCCCATCATCTTGAGATGGCCGAGGTAGTGGATCGTGCGCGAGCCGGCGCGCGGCTTGAAAGCGCAATCGAAAACGGCGAGATGGGCGTCGGCGAGATGGGGCGCGCCTTCGATGGTCTCATGCTCGTCGAGATATTCGACGATTTCCTGGATTTCCTTCGAGTCGTAGCCGAGGCGCTTGAGCGCGCGCGGCACGGAGCCGTTGGTGATTTTGAGCATCCCGCCGCCGACCAGCTTCTTGTACTTGATCAGCGCGATATCGGGTTCGACGCCGGTGGTGTCGCAATCCATCATGAAGGCGATCGTGCCGGTGGGGGCGATGACGGTCGCCTGCGAATTGCGTACGCCGGCGGTCTGGCCGAGGCGCAGCGCGTCGTCCCATGACTCGCGCGCGGCGCTCAGAAGATCGAGCGGCACGTATTCGGATTTGAGCTCGCGGGCGCAGTTGCAATGGCGTTCGATGACGCGGAGCATCGGCTCGCGGTTCTGCGCGTAACCCTCGAACGGCGCCATCGCCTCCGCGATGCGCGCGGACTGGAGATAGGCCTCGCCCGTCATCAGGGCGGTAATCGCGGCGGCATAGGCGCGGCCCTGATCGGAATCGTACGGCATCCCGAGCGCCATCAGCATTGCGCCCAGGTTGGCGTAGCCCAATCCCAACTCGCGGAAGGAGTGCGCGTTGCGGGCGATTTCGTCGGTCGGATACGAGGAGTTATCGACCACGATATCCTGCGCCGTGATCATCACGTCCACGGCGTGACGGAAGGCGCGCACGTCGAAATTGCCGGCGTCGTCCAGGAACCTGAGCAGGTTGAGCGAAGCGAGGTTGCACGCGGAGTTGTCGAGGTGCATGTACTCGCTGCACGGATTCGAGGCGTTGATGCGGCCGGAGTTGGGGCAGGTGTGCCACGAATTGATCGTGTCGTCGAATTGCATCCCCGGGTCGCCACAGGCCCACGCCGCCTCGGCGATCATGCGCATCAGGTCGCGCGCGCGATATTCGTCGGCGATCGCGCCGTCGGTGACGTAATGGGTGCGCCAGGCGCCGTTGTCAACCACCGCGCGCATGAATTCGTCGGTCGCGCGCACGGAGTTGTTGGCGTTCTGGAAGAAGACCGAACTGTAGGCGGGACCGTCGAGCGAGCCGTCGTAGCCGGCGTCGATCAGCGCCCACGCCTTCTTTTCCTCATCGACCTTGCAGGTGATGAAATCCTTGATGTCCGGATGATCGGCGTTGAGCACGACCATCTTGGCCGCGCGGCGGGTTTTGCCGCCCGACTTGATTACGCCGGCCGAGGCGTCGGCGGCTTTCATGAACGAGAGCGGTCCCGACGCGGTGCCGCCGGCCGAGAGCTTCTCGCGGCAGGAACGCAGCGCGGAAAGATTCACGCCCGAACCGGAGCCGCCTTTGAAGATCATTCCTTCATTGCGGTACCAGCCCAGGATCGAGTCCATGTTGTCCTCGACCTTCAAAATGAAGCAGGCGGAGCATTGCGGCTTGGGCTCGATGCCGACGTTGAACCAGACCGGGCTGTTGAACGAGGCCATCTGGTTGATCAGCAGATAAGCGAGTTCGGCCTTGAAGGCGTCGCGGGCGGCGTCGCCGGCGAAATAGTTCTGGCGTTCGCCCCAGGCCGTAATCGTATCGACGACGCGGGCGATAAGCTGGCGGACGCTGGTTTCGCGCCGCGGGCTGCCGATCGGCCCGCGAAAATACTTCGAAACGACGACATTGGTCGCGGTCTGCGACCAGGCGCGCGGCACTTCGACGTCGCGCTGTTCGAAGACCACGCGGCCGTCTTCACCCGAGATGACGGCGGAGCGCAGTTCCCATTCGACCTGCGACATCGGATCGACGCCGGGGCGGGTGAAGAAGCGCTCGAGCGCGATACCGGCGGCGCGTTTGCGGGCGGCGTCGGGAGTAATTTTCCCTGATTTTCCCGAGTTTCCTGCTGCTAGCTCTGAGGCCATAGCCCGTTCCTTATCGTGCGCGTGAACCGAGAATTCGTTCGGGCTCGTCGTTTGCAAATTAGCGGTTTCACCGACGTTTCCGCCTCAGGTATTCACTAAGAGAGGTCGCGCCTGCCCGGTCCAACACAGTGCGAAGTTTCGCATCGCTCCGAATTTTACCTCCGAAACCATCACCGTAAGTCTCGCGTAGAGTATCAACCAAAGTGTTGCTATTTTTCTCTCTTATTCGACCGTTTTCGTCTCTCTCGCGGTCGTCCAATCCTCTAGCCATTGTAATATCCCCTGATTTCGGAGCGTTGCTTTGCGTTTCGTCAGCTGAGATATCGAAGTTCTTCGAGTCGTCGTGCCATCGATTCGGCGGAGACGTCGAAGAGGTCAACCAGCGGCCTGAAAGGAGCGCCGCCGAAGCTAGTTACGACGGAGACGATCTTTGAAAATTCTCTCAAACTCATTCGTGCGAAATCGGCTCGACTGAACTTCTGCGGCAAGGAGGCGCACAGGAAATACGCCTGATTCTCCGTCAGCGCCCGGTGATTCAATGCTTCCTCGAAGTAATGCCCATAAACCATCGTCACTATAGGCTCGGGCATCAGAAACTCGGTCGCAAACTTGTCAGCCCCCATCTCTGCGGGTGGCCGAGTGCCGGATTCATCCGCAACGCGAAGATGAATTCCTGGCGGATGCCCAAGCAGGAGATGCCCTAATTCGTGAGCTTCGGTGAAACGCTGACGCCTTCTTAGCATGGTTCTGGCGATGCGAATCCTGGAGGTGTTCGTGTCGGCGGCGCCCTCCACGATCCGATGCGAGTCCAGTTCCTCGGCCTCCTCCATTTTGATTCCGCGGATGATAGCGGCATCTCTCGGAACGATCGGCAGCAATTCGAAAAGAGAGATTCTGCGGTTCCCCCCGTCTTCCCGGATGCGCAAGATTTCTTCAATCAATTTCTCGGCCAGAAGGCGAATCTCCCTTGGGTCTGAAATTCCAGCGCACTTTTTAGAAATTCCCATTTCGGAGGCTCCGCTCCCCGCCGCAGCCACGATTTCGACATGACGGAATTATGCCCGGTGGGCGTATGTGTCAAGCTCATTACGCAACCTGTGGTGTAGAATAACTTGTTGATAACACAATATCAGGTTGTTGATAACTCTTGCACAGATCTTCGCCGCCTTTAGCCCCGGTTCGCTCCTACATCATAGATCATTAGTGTCTTTAATGCCTGACTTTAGCTTTTATTGGCATATTTCGGTCGTCAGCCGGGTGCGGGTCTGCGATTGTCAGCGCCCGCCCGCGACCGGTCGATTGGTCCGTAGCGCGGGAGATCGGGCTGCGCATAAAGTTGCGGGCCGATTGCGGGCGTGTTGCGAGATCCGGTCGCGGCGCCGATCGCGAAGCGCTATGTTTAACGCATGGCGGTTCCGGCGCGGCGCAAATATCCCCAGCAAATCGGCGGTCCGCTGCAGGAGATTCTCGCCCGGCTCGATACCGAGGGCCATTTCGAGATTGTGCGGATGATGCGGATTTGGCCGGAGGCGGTGGGCGAGACGATCGCGCGGCGGACGCAGATCGCGGGGTTCAAGTTTCACGTCGCGACGGTCAAGGTCTCAGGCGCGATGTGGATTCAGGAGCTCAACCTGATGAAGCCGCAAATATTGGCGCGCCTTAACGACGCCCTGGGCAACGATACCGTCCGCGACCTCCGCTTCGTGCAAGGCCGATTGAGCCGGCGCGAGCGTCCGCGGCTGCGGACCGTGCCGCGCGCCACCCGCCATGCGATCGAGCTGCCGGAATTGAAGGATCCTGAGTTGCGCCGCGCCTTCGAGAACCTGATCGAGGCGTGGGGCCGGGCGGCGCGCTGACGTCGGCCGCATCCCCGTCATCCCTCCCGTCCGCTGAAACAATCATCCGGCCTGCTGCGTATAGATTCGCAGGAGGCAATTGCAACCATGAAACGTTTGGTAACGCTGGCTTCGGCGGTAGCGATGGGAATCGCTTTGGCGGCGCCGGCGATAGCGCAGGAGGGTGGACCGGGCGGAATGGCTCCGCCGACCGAATACGGCGAGCATCATGGGTACGTGCGCGACTTCGATCGGTATCTGGATCGGCATCCCGATGTGGCGAAGCAGCTCAGCGCCAATCCGCATCTGATCGATAATCCGCAATACCTGGCGCAGCATCCGGAGTTGCGCGAGTGGATGCGGAACCATCCGCGCGCGGCCGACGCCTTCCGCGACCATCCCGACCGCTTCATGCATCGCGAACATCTTTACAATCGCAGCGAAGCCGGATGGGAAGGACGGCACGGCGAAGGACCGGGCGGAATGACTCCGCCGACCGAATACGGCGAGCATCATGGGTACGTGCGCGACTTCGACGGGTATCTGGACCGGCATCCCGACGTGGCGAAGCAGCTCAGCGCGAATCCGCATCTGATCGACAATCAGCAATACCTTGCGCAACATCCGGAACTGCGCGAATGGGCGCAGAACCATCCGCGCGCGATCGACGCCTTCCGTGATCATCCCGATCGCTTCATGCATCGCGAACATCTTTACAATCGCAGCGAGAGCCGGTGGGACCGCGCGCATCATCGCGCGGACGCGAACTAGTCCGGGAGCGCGCGCGGAGACCGCAGGGCGTCAGAGATGAGCGCATCGAACGACAAGGCGGCGGCGTTGCACGCGCTCAATCGGGCGGCTTTTGGGCCGCGTCCGGGCGATGCCGACGCCGTCGCCGAAGCGGGCGCGCGCGCCTATCTCGAACGGCAACTTGAGCCGGACTCGATTCCGATTCCGCCGGAGCTGACCGCGCAAATCCGCGGGATCAGAACGCTCGGCATGACGCCGCCGCAGTTGTTCGCGGAGTTCCAGGAACCGATTCGCGAAGCGGCGAAGGGCGACGTCGCGGCGAAGAAAGCCGCGCGCCGCGCGGCGCGGCAGGTGGTGCAGGAAGCCATCTATGCGCGGATCGTGCGCGCGATTCACGGGCCGCGCCAGCTTCAGGAAGTGCTGACGGCCTTCTGGTTCAACCACTTCAATGTCTTCGCCGGCAAGGGGCTTTGCTCGATCTGGATCGGCGCGTTCGAGGAGGAGGCGATCCGGCCACACACGATGGGCCGCTTTCGCGATCTGCTGGGCGCGACCGCGAAGCATCCGGCGATGCTCTTTTATCTCGACAACTGGCAGAACACCGGGCCGGGTTCGCCGGGCGCGCGCGGCAAATTCGACGGCATCAACGAGAACTGCGCGCGCGAGGTGATGGAGCTGCATACGCTGGGCGTCAACGGCGGCTACCATCAGGACGACGTAATCGCGCTCGCGCATATCCTGACCGGATGGAGTATCGAGCGTCCCGGATTCGCGCGGCGGATGGGCGGTTTCGGCGGGATGGGCGGCGGCGGACTGTTTGGCCGCTTCGCGCGCCGGCGCGCGGACGCGGCCGGCGGCGCCGCGGATGCGTATGGCTTCCGCTTCTATCCGCGCCGGCATGATTACAGCGACAAGCTTTTCCTCGGGCGCAAAATCGCGGGCGGCGGAAT
Organism: Deltaproteobacteria bacterium; assembly: GCA_021799495.1. Classification (GTDB taxonomy): domain Bacteria; phylum Desulfobacterota; class Binatia; order Binatales; family Binataceae; genus JADMIL01. The sequence goes on along the minus strand of JAJZAI010000001.1, from coordinate 95,833 downwards.
GGCCGAGGGCGAACGCGCGCTCGATATGCTCGCGGAAAGCCCTGCGACCGCGAAGCATTTAAGCTTCCAACTGGCGCAATATTTCGTCGCCGACGCGCCGCCTGACGCGCTGGTCGAGCGGATGGCGCGCCGGTATCTGCAAAGCGGCGGCGAAATTCGCGCCGTGCTCGAAACCATGTTCCTGAGCGCGGAATTTTCCGACCCGCGCTGTCGCGGAACGAAGTTCAAATCGCCGTATGAGTACGTGATTTCGTGCGCGCGTGCGGCCGGAGTCGAGGTGATCAACACGCGGCCGCTGGCGGGTTCGATGGCGATGATGGGGATGCCGCTGTACGGATGCCAGACGCCGAACGGCTACAGCAACACGCGCGAAGCGTGGCTCAATCCCGACGGGATGATGATGCGGCTCAGCTTCGCGACGGCGATCGGGGCGGGCCGGCTGCCGCTGAACCGGCCGCCGCAGGATTATGCGGCCGGCAGTCCGGACGGCGCGGCGGAACGTCCGATGATGCGGCCGGCGGAATTCGTCGATCGGCCGCCGCCGCCCGATCCGGCGGCGCTGGCGATGACGCTCGGCGATCTGTTCACGCCGAACACGGCGGCCGCGGTCGAACAGGCGCCGCCGCCGCTGCGGGCGCCGCTGATCCTCGGCAGTCCGGAATTCATGACGCGTTGAGGCGCGAGGCGCATGGCGATCAAGGTTGAGCTTCCCGATTTTGGACGGCCGCTGCGCGCGGCCGGCGCGATCGCGGCCGCGATCGCAGGCGCGGCGCTGGCGCCGCTGGCCGCGGTCCGCCGTCCCTTCGATTTCGCGGCGAACAGCGCCCGCTCCTATTCGCGTGGATTTATCGCCTGGAGTTTCGCGCCCGCGGCCACAGTCGCGGAGGTGCGGGCGGAGATTGCGCGGTTGGCGGCGCTGGAAAAATCGCGGCGTTGGCGCGGCTTGGGTCAGGCGGAGGCGGGCCGATGACGAAGCCCTGCGATCGATGCGAAGCGCCGGCTGCGGCGGGCGAGCGCGCGTTCAGCCGACGCGATTTCATCCGCGCCGCCGCGACGCTCGCCGCCGCGGGCGTGGTGCTGATGGGGCCGCATGCGTGGGCCGCGCGCGCGCTCGGCGGCGACGGCAGCCGCAAGCGGCTGGTGGTGGTGTTCATGCGCGGCGCGGTCGACGGCCTGAACGTGGTCGTGCCCTGCGGCGATTCGCAATACTACGACCATCGGTCGACGATCGCGATTCCACGCGGATCTGGCGAGGGGGCCGCAATCAATCTCGACGGCCATTTCGGCCTCAATCCGAATCTGAGCGCACTGATGCCGTATTGGAAGGACGGCACGCTGGCTTTCGTCCACGCGAGCGGCTCGCCCGACCCGACGCGATCGCATTTCGACGCGCAGTTTTTCATGGAGAGCGGCACGCCCGGCGACCGCGCGACCGCGGACGGCTGGATGAACCGTGTGCTCGCGGCGTTGCCCGGACGTCACGACTCGACCGAGGCGTTGAGCATGGGACCGCTCGTGCCGCGAATCCTGACCGGACGCGCGCCGGTCGCGAATTTGCCGATGGGCCGGGGCGCGGCGCGGCCGATGCCGCTCGACAATCCGCGCATCGAGGAGGCTTTCGATCGGCTTTACGACGGCGGCGACGCGCTGAGCCGCGCCTATCGGGAGGGGCGCGCGGCGCGCCGCAAGCTGCTCGCCGAACTCGAGGCCGACATGAACGAAGCGAACGCGGGCGCGCCGATGCCCAACGGATTTTCCGGCGACGCGGAACGCCTCGCCCGGCTGATCGCGCGCGACCCGACGATTCGGCTCGCGTTCGTGGCCCTCGGCGGATGGGATACGCACGTCAGTCAGGGCGCGAATCGCGGCCAGTTGGCGAACCATCTGAAACCGCTTGGCGACGGCCTTGCGGATTTCGCGCGCCAACTCGGACCGGCCTACGGCGACACCGTCATTCTCGTGATTTCGGAGTTCGGTCGCACGGTGCATGAAAACGGCAACGCCGGCACGGACCACGGCCACGGCAACGTGATATGGGCGATGGGCGGGCCGATTCGCGGCCGACGGGTTTACGCCGATTGGCGCGGACTCAACCCGGCCGCGCTATATCAGGAGCGCGACGTGCCGGTCACCACCGATTTCCGCGAGCCGATTTGCCGCGTCCTGAGCGCCCATCTGGGCCTTGGCGATGACCAACTGGCGCAGGTTTTTCCGGACCGGCCCGCGATGACCGGCAACACCGCCGGAATCATCCGGGTCTGACGATGGGCGCGGCCGATCAATATTCGTGCGCGTGAATTTGCTCGTCCATCTGGCGCAGCTTGGATAGTTTCTGATCGGTCGGAACTAACTGTTTTTCTTTCGCCAACTGCTCCTCTTCGGAGCGGTGGCTGGGCAGTTCGCCGTCGATCTTTTCCAGCGCTTCGCGCGAGAGCTTGCGCACCATCGGGCTGGGATCGCTGCTTACGGTCTGCATCAGGATGTCGTTGGCGACAGGATTGCCGATTTCGCCGAGCGCGAAGACGGCGGTGCCGCGGCTGTCTTTGTCGTCGGTGTTTTTGAGGAAATCGATGATCGGCAGCGCGCCGCGCGCATCGCCGATTCTTCCGAGCGCGGCCACCAGATGCAGTTTTTCGATCGCGGGCGTATCGCGCAGATAGAGGTCCTGCGTCATCTGCGGCACGGCGTCGGTCGTGCCGCGCGCGCCGAGCACGTCGATCGCCTTGATGCGCACGCGGACGTCGGGATCGGAAAGGCCGCGGAAAAGGATCGAGTTCACTTCGGGACTGTCGACGTAGCGCAACGATTCCAGACCCTGCACGCGCACGCGCGGATCGGCGTCGTTGTACTTGCGTTTGGCGTTGCGGATCGCGTCGGCCGCGTCTTTGGCGTGCTTGTGCACGGTGTCGGGACCAGCCTGCTCGAGCGCCGACAGCGGCATCATCTGGTTGGCGGGACCGGGCAGGCCGCCGAGCGTTTGAGCGCGCGCGCAAAGCGGCGCGCCGAGAACCGCGAGCAGCGCGGCTCCGGCAAACAGCGATCGGGCTAGCGACATTCCCATGCCCTCCGGCTTCCGGCAAAATCCACTGAGGAAGTGTATTCGATTTCAGTCATCCGGAAAATCCGCCCGGCGCGAATTTTTCCACCGCTGATCGGCGCGATCGCGATCATGCTCGCGCCGCTTTATCCGGGCGCTCGGCCGGCCGGCGCGGCTTCGGCGCCGAATTCCGCCGCCGCCGCGCGCAAGCGGCGGTTGCCGCCGCCGCCCAAACCGATCGCGCTGCCCGCCGATCTCGATATTCCCGATTATCGGCCCGGTCCGAATCCCTTCCGCAGCGGCGAATCGCTGGTTTACGAAGCTTCCTGGATGAACGTGCCGGCGGGCGACGCCCGGATCGTGATCGCGCGCAACTCCGCCCATCCCGATTTATGGTCCGGCATGATGTGGCTGAATACGAGTCCGGTCGTGGACTTGGTTTACCGGATGCGGGATTTTTTTCACGAGAACTTCGCCGCCGGCACGCTCCGCCCGGAAAATATCCAGATCACGCAGCACGAAAACCACCGCCTTTACCATTGGCGCGTGGCGTTCGATTACGACGCCCGCACAATCACCGCGACCAGGTTCAATCGGCGCGGCGGGGTGACGATTCGGCGCTTCACCGGCGGCGATCCGCTCGGGCCGTTCTCCGGCGCGATAATGGCGTTGTCGCAACCGCTCAAACCCGGCAGCGATTTGAAATTCGACATTTTCAGCGGCGGGAACCGTTACGTCTTCGGCTTCGATGTGGTCGGCCGGGAACGTATCACGACCGCTCTTGGCGCGTTCGACACGGTGAAGATCGAGCCTTCGGTAATCTGGATGAGCGAGGGTTCGTTCCGCGCCGACGCGCGCGAAACCGCAATCTGGATAACCGACGATGCGCGCCATCTGCCCGTCCGTATCGCGGCTGCGATCTTTTTCGGCAATGTTTACGCCGACCTGGTCAGCGTCACCGGCGCGCCTTTCGGCTCGCTTGGCGTCAGCGACGCGGCCGGGCCGAGTCCGCGCGCGACGACGAATCCATACGCCGGGATGCCGGCGCCGCCGAGCGGCGCGCCCACGCCGTGAGTTCTCGCGGGTCTGTCCGGATGGATGGCCGGGTCAAGCCCGGCCATGACCGAAAAGAGGCCGCCGCGATTCCTTTGTAAGGTTATCAGCGCGACGCCACGCTGGAACCAAATCAATCGTCCCTTCAATCGACCGGTCATCCTCGCATCAAATCAGTCACGCTCAAGAGGTCTCAAATCAGTCACCCTCGGGCTTGACCCGAGGGTCCATCCCGCCGGCGCTTGGCCGCCAATTCGCCGGCTGTGCTATTTTCACGCTGATGCGGCGATTCGCCCGCGGGGAGCGTTCACGATGGCTGCCAAACTGGAATTTTTCTACGACTGTTCGAGTCCATGGACCTATCTCGCCTTTTCCAGAATCGAGGAAGTGGCGGCGCGCCACGGCGCGGATTTGCTCTGGAAGCCGATTCTGGTCGGCGGCGTGTTCAACGCCGTGAATCCTTCCGTCTATGAATCGCGCAAGGGTGCGGTCAAACCCAAGGCGCGCTACGCCAAAAAGGACCTGCGTGACTGGGCCCATCTGTACGGCCTCAAAATTCTCGATCCCACGGAGCTAAAGGTCTTTCCGGTCAATTCGGTAAAGGCGATGCGAGGCGCGTTCGTCGCCGCCGAGCACGGCAAAATCGCCGGATACTCGCGCCGCGTCTTCGAGCGCTATTGGGGCGACAATCTCGATATCAGCCAGGACGAAGTGCTGCGCGCGATCGTGCGCGAAGCGGGACTCGACGAAACCGAATACTTCGCCAAAATCGCGACGCAGGAGTACAAGGACAAGCTCCGCGCCAATACCGATGAGGTGATGGAGCGCGGCGGCTTCGGCTCGCCGACCATCTTCGTCGATGGCGAGATGTTCTTCGGCAACGATCGGTTGCCGCTGGTCGAACACGCGCTGCTCCATCGCGCGTGATCGGAAAAACGTGGCCGGGCGAATTTCGCGCGGGCGCGGATGAACGCCGGGGAAAATGAATCGCCGGCGGAGCCGCCGGGCGGCGGCGTGCGCGCGTTTGTCGCGCTCGGGATGAGCGGCGAAATCGCCGATGCGGCGGCGAGCTTTATCGGCGAAATGCGGAAAGTCGCCGGCGCCGATGCGATGCGTTGGACGGCGCGGGCGCGGCTCCATCTGACGCTGCGTTTCCTCGGCGACGACGCGGACCGCGATCGAATCGCGCGGCTCAAGGCCGGACTCGCGGAAATCGCGTCGGCGTGCACCTCGTTCCGGATCGAGGGGCGCGGCGCCGGCGCGTTTCCGAATCTGGCGCGGCCGCGCATTTTCTGGATCGGGCTGGCCGGCGCGCCGCTTTCCGATCTCGCGGCGCGGGTCGAGACGTCGGCGATTCGCGCGGGATTCGCGCCGGACCCGCGCGGCTTCACCGCGCATCTCACGATCGGCAGAATCCGCGGCGGCCGCCGCGCGGCGTCGTTGCTGCGAGCCGCGATAGCGTCGGCGGCGGCGCGAGAATTCGCCGCGGCGATCGCCGATTCGCTCATCCTTTACCGGAGCCGCGGCGGCCCGAACGGCGCCCAATACGTCGAACTGGCGCGCTTTCCGTTCGCGCCGTGATTGCGCTTGCGCGCGGCTTTTCGGCTGATACGCGCGCCCCCTAGCGCGATTCGCCGCCGTTTATGGCAGAATCTGCCCGGTATCCACCAGGCAATCGGCGCGAGGGCCGCGATGGCGCAGGAAATCAAGAGCAAGGCGTTGGACCTGGCGCTCAGCCAGATCGAAAAACAGTTCGGCAAGGGTTCGATCATGAAGCTCGGCGAACAGGCGATCGAGGCCGATATCGCCGTGATTCCGACCGGTTCGCTCGGGCTTGACCTGGCGCTGGGCGTTGGCGGATTGCCGCGCGGCCGCGTGATCGAAATCTACGGGCCGGAATCTTCCGGCAAGACCACGCTCGCGCTCGAATGTATCGCCGAGGCGCAGAAACGCGGCGGCATCGGCGCCTTTATCGACGCCGAGCACGCGCTCGACGCCGCATACGCGCGCAAGCTCGGCGTCAACGTCGAAGATCTGCTCATCTCGCAGCCGGACAACGGCGAGCAGGCCCTCGAAATCGCCGAGACACTGGTGCAATCCGGCGCGATCGACGTGCTGGTGATCGATTCGGTCGCAGCGCTGGTGCCGCGCGCCGAAATCGAAGGCGAGATGGGCGAGCCGCAGATGGGGCTGCAGGCGCGGCTGATGTCGCAGGCGCTGCGCAAGCTCACGTCGATAATCGCGCGCTCGCGCACGGTGGTGATCTTCATCAATCAAATCCGGATGAAAATCGGCGTGATGTTCGGAAATCCGGAGACCACCACCGGCGGCAACGCGCTCAAGTTCTATTCCTCGGTGCGAATCGATATCCGCCGCATCGGCACGATCAAGAGCGGCAATGAAGTGATCGGCTCGCGCACCAAAGTCAAAGTGGTCAAGAACAAAGTCGCGCCCCCGTTCCGCGAGGCCGAGTTCGATATCCTTTACGGCTCGGGCATTTCGAAGGAGGGCGAACTGATCGACATGGCCGCCGAGCACAACATCATCGAGAAGCTTGGCGCGTGGTATTCCTACAACAACGAACGTATCGGCCAGGGGCGCGAGAACGCCCGCGATCTGCTGCGCGCGAATCCGTCCATCGCCGACGAAGTCGAGGCCAGGCTGCGCGCCAAGCTGACCGTGAAGCCGATTCCGCTCGACGCCGCATCGAACGCGGCTGGCGACGGCGAGCCGCCGGCGGAAAGTCCGGCGCCGCCGGGTCCGCGGCGCAAAGGCTGAAAGCGCAAATTCGATTTTTCAATTCCGAACGCTGGGTAAGGGGTGAGTGATGGTTGGTTGTGGAAGTGGGACGGTTACTCGACGCTTCGGAACCGCCTTCCTCGCGCTTGCGATCGTGCTGGGCGGATTCGCGTTTCGTGCGATGGCCGGCGACGCATCCGCGGTTGACGACGCGAACGCCGCGGCGGTGGACGCGACTGTGATGGCGGCGACGCCGATGGCCGCCAGCCGTATCGGCGCGGCGTCGCTCAAGGATCTCGCCGCCGCCACGGCCAATGGTCAACTTGCCGCGCCGATGTCGCCGGACGTGGCGCGGGCTCATGCCGGCATGATCGCCGCGCTGCCGCGTCCGATCCACAACCGCATGATGACGCTGCCGGCGAACGCGGAGATCAGCGATGCGGCCGCGTCATCGCCGCTGTTTTCGTTTGTTCCGCGGGCGCATAGCCGCAGAATCGCGCCGCAATCCACGCCGGTTCTGTTCGGCTTTCCAGGGCTTGACGCGCTCGACAGCGCGATCGCCAACGGCCTTGACGTCAACTCGCCAGCGCTCGGCTACGCGGTCGAGCCGCCCGATCAAGGGTTATGTGTGGGCAACGGCCTGGTGGTCGAAGCCGTGAACATCGTGATGTCGGTGCATACCACCGGAGGGACGCTGGTAAGTCCGTCCACTCCGCTCTCCGCGATTTTCGGCGTGCCCTCGACCGATTTCATCAGCGATCCGAAGTGCATCTACGATTCGCCGACCAATACTTTTTTCATCTCGATGACCGATCTCGGCCCCAATCAAACGGGGCCGTCATCTTTACTGGTCGCGGCGATCAACGCGAAAACGCTGGCGATTAACTCCTACGCGATCTCCACAAATGACGACGGATCGAACGGTGGAATTTCCCATCCCGGATGTCCGTGCTTTGGCGATCAGCCGCTGCTCGGCGCCGACCAGTACGGCGTCTATGTGACGACCAACGAATTTTCGCTCAATCCGAACGATCCCAACGGGAATGGCGCACAAATTTACGCGATCAACAAAGCCGATCTGGTGGCCGGCGCGCCGACCGCATACTTCGCCTTTATTCCAGCGGCGATTCCGTTGGCCGGAAATGTGGCGTCTTCGATCCAGCCCGCGGTCGCGACCGACGGCGTTTTCGATACCGACAATGGCGGCACCGAGTTTATGATGAGTTCGCTCGACTTCGATGGCGCGGGCGACAGACGCGTCGCGGTGTGGGCGCTGATCGACACCTGCGCAATTCCCTCCTCCACCACTACTCCATGCCATGAAATGCTCGGGCTGGTTACGCCGCCGCCGGTCATCCGGATGGGGATCTATTCCGATCCGCCGCCGGCGGTGCAGAAATCCGGGCCGATTCCGTTCGGCAATTCGGTCGGCGCGCCGTTGGAAGAGATCGATACCGGCGACGATCGCATGCAGCAGGTGGTTTACGCCGGTGGCAAGCTTTATGCCGGATTGACCACCGCATTGAACGTCCGCGGGCATCTGCACGCGGGTATCCGGACGTTCCGCGTGCTGCCGAAATTCCGCCGTTTTCGAACGCGCTACGGCGTGGTGCAAAAATTTACCGCGCGTCCCTTGGGCACGACCCTGGTCGCGCTGGCGGGCGCGGACGTTTACTATCCCTCGATCGGCGTAACCTCGAACGGGCGCGCGGTCATGGCGTTCTCGCTTTCAGGCGCCAACTATTATCCCAGCGCGGCCTGGCTGCCGCTCTATCGGACGGGACGGCAATTGATCAATTTCGCCGCCGTCGGGGCCGGTCCGGACGACGGATTCACCGGTTATCAGAACTATTTGTCGGGCGCCGCCGATGTCGGCCGATGGGGCGACTACACGGCGGCGACCGCAGTCGGCGATCAAATCTGGATGGGCGCCGAATTTATTGGCAGCGCGTGCAGCTCCGCAATTTACCAATCGGATCCGCTATGCAATAACACGCGAGCTCCGGATGCCAACTGGGATACCTACTTGAGCGAATTCGTCGTCAAATAATAGAGCCCCCGCGTCAATCGATCAGGCGCGCGGCTTCATGACCGGCGCCCGGAGCGGCGCCAGTGGCGCACATATTCCGGCGCTTCGATTCCCGGCGCGAGCTTGGCGTCGGGAATCGGTTCGCCGGGCGTCAGGCTGAGCGGCACTACGCCGGCCCAAACCGGGAACGATTCGTCCTCGGTCAGATCGACCGGTCCTCCGGTCCGCGCCTTCGCCGACGCCTCGAGCAGCGGAATCTCGAGCACTCGCGTGCCCGCCATCTCTCCCGGCGTCGGTTGGCGGACGTCATCCCACCGGCCCGGAATCAGCCGCTCGACCAGCGCGCGCATCGCCGCGAGCTTGCCCGCCGGTTCGACCACCTCGCGCGCCCGGCCGACGATCGCGACCGAGCGGTAGTTCATCGAATGGTGAAACGCCGAGCGCGCCATCACCACGCCATCCAGCAGCGTTACCGTGACGCAGAGCGCGACGCCTTCGGCCGCCCCGGTAAGCATCCGGCTGAGCGGTGAGCCGTGAATCAGGATGCGCGCGCCGTCGCGCACGTACATCGTGGGGATCACGAACGGATGGCCGTCGTGGACGAATCCGACATGGCAGACCATCCCTTCGTCGAGAATCGCTTCGATGGTTGCGCGTTCATATGTGGCGCGCGCCGGATAGCGCCGGACGCGGGTGCGGTCGGTCGGAATAAACTGGCCTGAAACGGCTTCCGGAGGCTTGCTTGGATTGTTCATTTTTTGTCACAGTACAAAATTGATTCTGTAATGGAACGATATTCGATCCGCGGACAGACCGCAAGCGAAATCTCCGCCAGCGTGGAGCGGGCGATCGCCGCGGGCGGGATTACGCCCGGAACTCGATTGCCGACCGTGCGTACCTTGGCGAAAAACCTCGGTCTCAGTCCGGCGACGATCGCGGCGGCGTTCCGGGACCTGCGCGTGCGCGGATTGATCGCCGGCGACGGCCGGCGGGGCACGTCGGTGCTGTACCGGCCGCCAGTTGTCACGCGCGCGCCGGTGGCGATTCCGGCGGGCGTGCGCAACCTGACGCTCGGCAATCCCGACTCGGCGTTCATACCCGACATTTCGCGCGTCCTCGCGCGGCTTGGCCCGATGCGGCGAAGCTACGGCGAGGGGCAGATCGACGAGCAACTGGCCGCGCTCGCGGTCGCGATGTTCGCGGCGTGCGGGATTCCGGCTAAGCATCTGGCGGCGGTCAGCGGAGCGTGCGACGGCGTCGAGCGGGCACTCGCGGCATGGCTGCGGGCGGGCGACGTAATCGCGATGGAGGATCCCGGTTATCCGAACGTTGCCGACCTCGCGCACGCGTTGGGACTGCGAATCCGGCCGATGCGCGTCGATGAGCATGGCCCGATTCCGGCCGAGTTCGATCGAACGCTGCGCGCCGGCGCGGCCGCGATCGTAATCACGCCGCGGGCGCAGAATCCGACCGGCGCGGCGCTCGAGGCGGATCGCGCTGGCGAGTTGCGGCGCATATTAGTCCGTTATCCCGACGTTTTGCTGATCGAAGACGATCACGCCGGCCCGATCGCCGGCGCGCCCGCGCTGTCTCTGGCCGGTCCGGAGCGTCCGCGCTGGGCGGTGGTGCGATCGGTTTCGAAATCGCTTGGCCCGGATCTGCGCGTGGCGCTGATGGCGGGCGACGAAACCACGATCGGCCGGGTGGCGGGACGGCTGCGGCTGGGTCCCGGATGGGTCAGCACGGTCCTGCAGCGGCTGGTCGCTGAATTGCTGCGCGACGCCGATACGTTGAAGCTCGTAAGCGCGGCGGAACGGGCGTACGCCGAACGCCGGACGGCTTTGCTTGACGCGCTCGCGCGGCGCGGAATCGGCGCGATGGGCCGGTCGGGGATGAACGTCTGGATTCCGGTGGCGGAAGAGGGCGCTGTGGCGCAGGCGCTGCTCGGCGCCGGATGGGGCGTCGCGCCCGGCGAGCGCTATCGAATCGCGACTCCGCCGGCGATTCGGGTGACGATCGCCGCGCTCTTGCCGTCCGCGGCGGAAGATTTTGCGGATTCGCTGGCGGCGACGCTCAAAACCGGCGGTCGCACCCATCCCGCCTAGCGGCATGATTGCGTTGGCGCCGCCGTACCGGTACTCTTATGCATAAGAATAATTTATGGACACGATGCGTTTGGGAACGTACCCACGCAAATCGCACTTCAAGCGCGGCTTGGGCTCAAGCGAGCCAATTTTCCGCGCCCAGTCCCACCGAAGGTAAAAATTGTCTTTTTCCGCATTAGAACTCACGCCAGAAATCCATCGTTCGATTCGCGACCGCGGGCATCATCAACCGACGCCGATTCAATCCTCGGCGATTCCTGTGGTTCTCGCCGGACGCGATATCGTAGCCACCGCCGAAACCGGTAGCGGCAAAACCGCGGCGTTCCTGATTCCGCTGCTCGACCGGATCCATCGCGAACGCCCGGAGCGGCCGTCGGCGCTGATTATCGAGCCGACGCGCGAGCTGGCGGCGCAGGTCGAACGGGAATTCATATTGCTGGCGCGTCATACCGGGATTCGCGCCGCGTTGATCGTCGGCGGCGAATCGATGCGCCGCCAGATCCATGACCTGGAAAAGGGCGTCGACGTCCTGATCGCCTGCCCCGGACGGCTGATCGACCATCTGGAGCGCGGCGTGACCACGCTCGCTAATCTGAAGGTCGTCGTCATCGACGAGGCCGATCGCCTGCTCGACATGGGCTTTATGCCGCAACTCAGGCGGATCATGCGGATGGCACCCGCGGAACGTCAGACGCTGATGTTTTCGGCGACCATGGAGTCGGCGGCGAACCGGATGGCGCGCGAATTCCTGCACGACCCCGAGCGCGTCAGCGTGGGCGAAAAGGCGCTCCCGCCGGCTTCGATTATCCAATCAGTCTGTCCCGTCACCAATGCTCAAAAAGGCGAAGTGCTGCTCGCGCTGCTGAAGCGGCCCGAGGTCGAAAGCGCGATCGTCTTCACCCGCACGCGCGATCGCACCGATCGCGTGGCGCGGATGCTGGCGCGGGCGGGAGTCCGCGCGATTCCGATTCACGGCGAACGCTCGCAAGGCCAGCGCAACGCGGCGCTCGCCGGATTCAGGCGCGGCAGTTATCGCGTGATGGTCGCGACCGACGTGGCGGCGCGCGGCCTCGATATTCATGGCGTTTCGCATGTAATCAATTTCGACCTGCCCGAGGAGCCTGAAAACTACATTCATCGGATTGGCCGAACCGCGCGGATGGGCCGCGAGGGATGCGCAATCAGCCTGGCGACGCCGGAGGATCGCGTGAATCTCGGACGGATCGAACGGGCGCTCGGACTTACGCTGGAACGCGAGTATGTCGAAGGCTTCGATCAACCGCAGGTCACCGCGCCGAAGCCGGTCAAGTTGTTCCGCTCGAGCGCGCCGCGCCGCCGCGCCCGCTCCCGCTGGGGCTGACGATCAATTCATTTCTATCAGGCCGCCAGCGATCTTCTTGATGGGGACGCGTTGCCGCGCCGCAAGGCTCTGAATGATCGACGGGGCGGACGGTTGAAGCCGTCCACCCCGTTCGATTGTGCGTTTGGCGGCGGACGCCGGGAGGCGTCCGCCGCATCAGATCAGGCCGCCGGCGCGGGACGCTGCGCCAACTCGATAAAATTACCGTCGGGGTCGCGGACAAACGCGATGCGCGCGACCGTGCCGAAATTCGCCGGCTTGACCGCCTCGGCCGCGCCTGCCGCGATCGCCGCCGCGAACGCCGCGTTGCAATCCTTGACGCCAAGCGTGATGTACTGGATGCCGAGTTCGGCCATCGCCTGAATCACTTCCATCGGATTGGCGAACGGTTGGCCGGAGGCTTTTTTCACCACCGGCTCATGATAGAACGCGACGATCGATTCGCCCAGTTTGACCCGGTTGCGATTGAAATCAGTCGCGCCCAGAGCCTTCTGGTAAAACTCCATATGAGCATCGGGGTCCACAACTCCGGTGCGTAATTCGATTTGCGTCACGTCGTCGCGGCCCGGCGGCACCAGCAGGATGGTGTTGTCATCGGGATCGGGCAGCGGCTCGGCCCGAATCGCCGAGGTCGCCGCCAACATGATGGTCTCGTAGCCGCCCGGCCGCCGCCGCCGCAGCGGCGCCTGGGTATGCATCAGTTTGATCACCGATCCGTTCGCCAGATAGCGATATTGCTTGAAACCGCCGCCCACCGGCAGCACCGATTCAAACTGCAGTCCAAGTTTCTTGCCGTAAAATTCCTGCATCGGCTCGAGCTGATTGGTGAAGATGCCGATGTCGATAGTTGGTTTGGCCAGTTCCATAAGATTCGCCTCCGGCGGCTAAAGCCGCGCGTGTCCGCCAGCGTCACTTAGCAAAATGCGGCGCGAGAATACAGGATTCGGGAGGAGCCGATCGCAAAGGGGATCGGCGCGCGCCTGCGATGCAGAGTCTGGAATGTGCGCGGGGGAAGGGATAAGACTGGCACTGCATTCCAGTCCGCGAGGAGCCAGATGGATTTTTCGCTTTCCCCCAAGGTTCAGGAGCTGCAGAAAAAAGTCTCCGATTTCATGAACGAGTACGTCTATCCGATCGAGCATCAGGTCGAGCAGGAGATGCATGCGCCCGGCAAGGAGCATATCGAGCCGCAGGCGCTCAAGGAGGTTCGCAAGAAGGCCAAGGCGGCCGGCCTCTGGAACCTGTTTTTGCCCGACGACGTTCATGGCAAAGGCCTCAAAGTGGCTGAATATGCCCCGCTTTGCGAAATCATGGGCCGCAGCCCGATCGGTGCCCGAGCATTCAACTGCATGGCGCCGGACACCGGCAATATGGAAATTCTCGAGGATTTCGCGACGCCCGAACAGAAAAAGCGCTGGCTTGACCCCTGCCTTGAAGGCGAAATGCGCACCTGCTTTTCGATGACCGAGCCGGAGACGCCCGGTTCCGATCCGACCCAGTTGGCGACGCGCGCCGTCCGCGACGGCGACGACTACGTAATCAACGGCCACAAGTGGTTCACCTCCAACGGGATTGGTTCGAGCTTCGCGATCGCGATGGTGGTGACCGATCCGAACGCCGAGCCGCATCGCCGCGCCAGCATGATTATCGTTCCGACCGACGCGCCCGGCTTCAACATGGTGCGCGCGGTGCCGGTGATGGGCCACGCGGGCGGCGGCGGCCATTGCGAGATCCTCTACAAGGATTGCCGCGTGCCGGTGACCAACGTGCTCGGCAACGAGGGCGACGGCTTCAAGATCGCGCAGGCCCGCCTCGGCCCCGGCCGGATCCATCACTGCATGCGTAATATCGGCGTGGCCGAGCGCGCGCTCGAACTGATGTGCAAGCGCGCAAACACGCGCTGGACGCACGGCAGCCTGCTCGCCGACAAGGCCAACGTGCAGCAATGGATCGCCGACTCGCGGATCGAGATCGACGCGACGCGCCTGATGGTCATGCAGGCGGCCTGGAAGATCGACACCGTCGGCAAGGCGCAGGCGCGCCAGGAAGTCGCGATGATCAAGGTGCTGGCGGCCAACATGGTGATGGAGGTGCTGGACCGCGCGATTCAGCTCCACGGCGCGCTCGGCATGAGCGACGACACGCCGATCGCGCGCTTCTGGCGCGAAAACCGTTCGATGCGAATCGTGGACGGCCCCGACGAGGTCCATCGCATGACGATCGCGCGGCGCGAATGCCGCCGCTGGAAGCAGTAGGCCGGATGCGCGGGCGCGGCCGATTTCTGCTATAGACGGGAATATCCCAAACCGGCCGGCGCGTGACGCGCCGGCCGCTATTTCCGGGTCTTGCGATGGCTGAAGAACTCGAAGACAACGATCAACCGCTACCCGAATACGGCGAAGTGCGCGACGAGGAGCAGCTCGACTGGCCTAGGCTGGTCGCTTATCTGCGCGAGCACAAAGTGCCGGGCGCGGGCGACGCGCCGCTCACGGTGCTGCAGTTCCGCGGCGGCCATTCCAACCTCACCTATCTGCTGCGTTTCGGCGACCAGGAATGGGTCGTGCGCCGGCCTCCGTTCGGACCGTTGCCGCCGTCGGCCCATGACATGGCGCGCGAGCACCGGGTGCTTTCGCGCCTGTGGGAAGGGTACGAGCCGGCCCCGCGCGCGATTCTGCTGTGCGAGGATCCGTCGATTATCGGCGCGCCGTTTTTCGTGATGCAGCGCCGGACCGGTTTCGTGATTCCGAATCGCCGGCCGCTGCCGCCCGGAATCACGCAGACGCCGGAGACGTTCCGCGCGATGTCCGAAGGATTTATCGACGCGCTCGCCGATCTCCATGCGGTCGAATACGAAAAGCTCGGCCTCGGCGGCCTTGGCCGGCCCGACGGCTTCGTGCGCCGGCAGATTACGGGCTGGATGGATCGCTGGGAGAAGGCGAAAACCGCCGAAGTTCCGCTGATGAACAAGCTGGGCGCGTGGTTCCTCGAGCACATGCCGGCGCCGCAACCGCCTACGCTGCTGCATAACGATTTCTTTCTGCACAATGTGATGTTCGCGCCGGACAATTCCGGAAAAGTGGTCGGCGTTTTCGACTGGGAGATGTCCACGCTCGGCGATCCGATGATCGACGTCGGCACCAGCCTGAACTATTGGCGCGAGGCGTCCGATCCGGAAGAGATGCTCGAAATGAGCGAGGGCTACGCGCATACCGCGCGGCCCGGTTTCCTGACGCGCGACCAACTGACCGAACGCTATGCGCGGCGCAGCGGGCGCGATCTTTCGTCGGTCGATTTTTATCGCGCCTGGGCGCATTGGAAGACCGCGACCGTGCTGCAGCAGATCTACGTCCGCTTCGTGCGCGGCCAGACCACCGATCCGCGCTTCGAGCGGATGGGCGCGCATCCGCCGATTCTGGCGCGGGCGGCGGCGCGGGTCGCGGCGCGGCTGGGTTTCCGGGACTAGCCGGCGCCGCGCGGACGCGATATTTTCGCACGCGGGCGCGGGGTTTCCGCGCTTGCGTGCGGGGCGGTTGCGCCGTTCCGCGCAACAATTCGATCGATCCGGCGTCAGGCGGCCCGCGGGTTGGCCTTCGGCGCTCGCTTTGCGCTACAGTGCGCGTTTGAAACGACCGGACGTAACTGGCCGTCCGTTCAATGGAGGTCCGCGGCCTTGCACGCCATCAACTACGAAGCTCCCAAATCCCTCGACGAGGCGGTCAAACTGCTCGCCGCGCATGGCGAAAAAGCGCGGCCGCTGAGCGGCGGCACCGACCTGCTAATCCAATTGCGCGCCGGCACGCGGCGGCCCGAATTTGTCGTCGATATCAAGCAGATTCCGGAACTGACGCGAATTTCTTTCAGCCTGCAGCACGGCCTCAGATTGGGCGCGGCCGCGCCCTGTATTTCGATTCACGAAAACAGCGACATGCGCAAATACTATCCGGGCCTGACCGAAGCGGCGCATCTGATCGGTTCGCTGCAGATTCAGAGCCGCGCCACGGTCGGCGGCAATTTGTGCAACGGTTCGCCCGCGGCCGACACCACGCCGGCGCTGATCGCGCTGGGCGCACAGGCGCGGGTGATCGGGCCTAAGGGCGAACGGACAGTCCCGGTTGACGGATTTTGCCTCGCGCCCGGCCGCACCGTATTGCAACCCGGCGAATTGCTGGTGGAGTTTCATATTCCCGCGCCGGAGCGCCATTCGTCGGACGCCTATCTGCGCTTCATCCCGCGCAACGAGATGGATATCGCGGTGGTGGGCGTGGGCGCGGCGCTCAGTCTCGATGTTTCCGACGACCGGGTGGTGGAAGCGCGCATCGGGCTTGGCGCGGTCGGTCCGACGCCGATATTCGCGGCCGAGGCGTCGAAATCGCTGATCGGGAAGACGCTCGACGCGGCGGCGATCGAAAACGCGGCGCGCCTAGCAATCGCGGTTGCGACGCCGATCGACGACATGCGCGGGACGGCGGAATTCCGCCGCCACGTGGTGGGCGTGTTGACCCGGCGGACGCTGGCGAAAGCGGCCGAGCGGGCGCGCGAGGCGAATCAGCGCTGACCCGGAGCCGCGCTTGAGCGGGGCTTCCGCGGCTGGCTAACCAATTAGAAGAGATCGGCATCAATCATGGCGAACAAAGTCATTGTCGAAATCAATATCAACGGCGATCCCGTCGAACTGCTGTGCGAGCCGCGCCAGAGCCTGCTTGAAGTTCTGCGCGACGTGCTGGAACTGACCGGCAGCAAGGAAGGATGCCTGACCGGCGATTGCGGCGCCTGCACGGTGGTGATCGACGGCCGTCCGGTCTGCTCCTGCCTGATGCTGGGCGTGGAGGCGGCGGGCAAGAATGTCGCCACGGTCGAGGGCCTCGCTTCGGGAATGTCGCTGCATGTGCTGCAGCAGAAGTTCCTCGAGCACGCGAGCCTGCAATGCGGAATCTGCACGCCGGGCGTTCTGATGTCGGCCAAGGCGCTGCTGGATCGCAATCCTAATCCGACCGAAGCGGAGATCCGCTACGCGCTGGCCGGGAATCTGTGCCGCTGCACGGGCTACGACAAAATCGTGCGCGCGGTCACGGACGCGGCGGCGGCGCTGGCCGGCCGGACGCATCCCGCGCACGGGACGGTTCCGTCCGAAACCGCTTCGGGCATGGCCGGCGAGATGCTGGCGAAGGGAGAGGCTAAGTAAATGGCGGCTTCATCATCCAACGGTTTCAGGGTTATCGGCACGCGGCCGATTCGGCACGACGGCGTTGACAAAGTGACCGGCCGGGCGAAGTACGGCGCCGATTACGCGTTTCCCGGGATGCTGCATGGCAAAGTGCTGCGCAGCCCGCATCCGCACGCCAATATCAAATCGATCAAAATCGACAAGGCGCTGGCGCTGCCGGGCGTCAAGGCGATCGTCACCTCGGCCGATTTGCCGGCGCTGCCGGACAAGATGGAAGCGGCGGGCGAGCAGGCGATCAACCTGAATCACCTGTCGATGAATATCCTGGCGCGCGGCAAGGCGCTCTATGACGGCCATCCGATCGCGGCCGTCGCCGCGACCAGTCCGCATATCGCGGACGAGGCGCTGCGGCTGATCGAGGTCGAATACGAATTGCTGCCGCCGGTGATGACGGTCGAGGACGCGATGAAGCCCGGCGCGACGATCCTGCTGCCGTCGCTGCGCAACAAGGAAGACGGTCCCGACAAGGAGACCAACGTCGCGGCCCATCTGCAGTTCAAGCGCGGCGACGTCGCCGAAGGCTTCAAGCAGGCCGATTATGTGATCGAGCGGGAATTCAAGACCGCGATGGTCCATCAGGGGTATATCGAGCCGCATAATGCGGTCGGCATCTACAACGCCGACGGCCATGCGACGATCTACTGCTCGACCCAGGGCAGCTTCGTGGTGCGCGCGCTGAGCGCCGCCGTGCTCGGGATCGCGGAAGGCAAAATCAAGGTCGTGCCGGCGGAAATCGGCGGCGGTTTCGGCGGCAAGACCACGATTTACCTTGAACCGCTTTCGGTGCTGCTGTCGCAGAAGACCGGCCATCCGGTAAAGCTCACGATGACGCGCGCGGAAGTGCTGCGCGCGACCGGGCCGACTTCGGGATCGACGATCCGGTGCAAGATGGGCGCGACCAAAGACGGCAAGCTCGTCGCGGCGCAGTGCTGGCTGGCGTACGAAGCGGGCGCGTTTCCGGGTTCGCCGGTGGGCGCGGGCGCGATGACGATCGTTGCGCCGTACAACATCCCGAATATCCTCGTTGACGCATATGACGTCGTGGTCAACCGGCCGAAGACGGCGGCCTATCGGGCGCCGGGCGCGAGCAACGCCGCGATGGCGTCGGAGACGGTGCTGGACGAGCTGGCCGAGAAGTGCGGAATCGATCCGCTCGAGATGCGCCTGATGAACGGCTCGGAAGAGGGCACGCCGCAAACCGTCGGACCTCCGTTCAAGCGGATCGGTTTCAAGGAAACTGTCGAAGCGATCAAGAACAGCCCGCACTACAAATCCAAATTGACGGGCGCGAACCGCGGACGCGGCGTGGCGTCGGGCTTCTGGTTCAACGTCGGTCTGCAATCTTCGGCCACGGTCAATATCCATACTGACGGCACGGTGAGCGTCGTAATCGGCTCCGTCGATATCGGCGGCACGCGCGCGGCGCAGGCGATGATCGCCGCGGAAGTGCTCGGCGTCGATATCAACGACGTGCGGCCGACCATCGCGGACACCGACTCGATCGGCCATACCGATGTGACCGGCGGCAGCCGCACCTGCTTCGCCACCGGCTGGGCGGTTTACGAAGCCGCGCAGGATTGCGTGCGTCAGCTCAAGGAACGCGCGGCCAAGCTGTGGGAGAAGAAGCCCGACGAGGTCGTCTTCGAAAACGGAATGCTCAGTCCGGCGCAGCCCGGCGGCGAGCTCAAGCCGATGTCGATCAAGCAGATCGCGTCGCGTCTGGCGCGGACGGGCGGGCCGATCGTGGGCCGCGCCACGGTGAACGCGCGCGGCGTCGGCCCGGCGTTCGCAACGGTCTGCGTTGACGTGGAGGTCGATCCCGATACCGGCAAGACCCAGATCCTGCGGGCGACGATCGCGCAGGACGCCGGTAAAGCGATCCATCCGTCGTACGTCGAAGGGCAGATGCAGGGCGGCATGGCGCAGGGCCTCGGCTGGGGCCTCAACGAAGAGTACTTCTACGACGATCGCGGTATCTTGCGTAACACCGGATTGCTCGATTACCGGATGCCGACTTGTCTTGACCTGCCGGCGATCGAAACGGCGATCGTCGAAGTGCCGACGCCGGGACATCCGCTGGGTATACGCGGCGTTGGCGAGGTTTCGATCGTGCCGCCGCCGGCGGCGCTGGCCAATGCGATCTATCACGCGGTCGGCGTCAGGATGACCGAGCTGCCGATGTCGCCGCCGCGGTTGCTCAAGGCGATTTTGAAAAAGCGCGCTGCGGGCGAGGCGCAAGCCGCCGCGGCCGACTGAGGAATGCGATCTCAGCAACGCTAGAGGCGGGCCGGACTCGGCAATGAGTCCGGCCCGTTGTGCTTATGGCGACGGTGGTGATTCCCGCTTTACTGCGCAAGCTGACCAACGGCCAGGATCGGGTGGCGGTCGCCGGGCGCAATATCGGCCAGGTGGTCGCCGACCTTGAGCGCCAATTCCCCGGTTTGCGCGAGCATCTGATCGAGGACGACGAGCTCAAGCCGTCGGTCGCGGTGTCGATCGACGGCGAGATGGCGACTGCCGGAGTGCTCGAACCGGTTCGCGAGCACAGCGAGATATTTTTCATTCCCGCGATCGGCGGCGGCTGATCGCGATTCATACTTGGCCGCATTGCGCTGGCAGTTGTGACGGATCCAGCGATATTAGTTGATAATTCGAACAGCAAAGCGCGGCCGGTTGCGTTCGGACCGAAGGAGGTCCCGCCGATGGCGTCTGATCAATCCAGGGAATTCAAGATTATCGGCACGCGGCCGATCCGTCCCGATGGCGTCGAAAAAGTCACGGGACGCGCCAGGTACGGCGCCGATTACGCCTTGCCCGGAATGCTGCATGGCAAAGTGCTGCGCAGTCCGTATGCGCACGCGCGAATCAAATCGATCGACGTCGAGCGGGCGCGCCGCCTGCCGGGCGTCAAGGCGATCGTGACCGGCGCCGATTTTCCCGAGGTCAAGGGGGTGATGGCGCAGGTTGGCGAACTGATCGTCAACACGCACTATCTTTCGCTCAACGTGATGGCGCGCGAAAAGGCGCTCTATGACGGCCATGCGGTCGCCGCGGTCGCCGCCGTGAGCAAGCATGTGGCAGAAGAGGCGCTTGAATTGATCGAGGTCGATTACGAACCGCTGCCGCCGGTGATGACGGCCGAGGAGGCGATGCGTCCCGACGCGCCGGTTCTGCTCGACGAATTGCGCACCCGCCTGATGGCGCATCGCACCGACCCCGGATCGCCCGAAGGGCCAGACCGTCCGAGCAATGTGCCCGGGCACATCCGTTTCGAGCGCGGAGATTTGGCGGCAGGATTCGCCGCCGCCGACTTTGTGGTCGAGCGCGAATTCACGACCGCCGCGGTCCATCAGGGTTATATCGAGCCGCAGAACGCCCTGGCCGTTTATGGCGCCGACGGGCATTTGACGATCTATTGTTCGACGCAGGGCGCTTTCAACGTGCGCACCTTGACCGCAAGCGTGCTGGCGATTCCCGAAGGCGGCATCCGCGTCGTTCCGGCGGAAATCGGCGGCGGCTTCGGCGGCAAGACCACGATCTACCTCGAGCCGGTCGCGGCGCTGCTGTCAAAGATTTCGGGACGGCCGGTGAAGATGGTCATGAACCGGGCGGAGGTGCTGCGGGCCACCGGTCCAACGTCGGGAATCAAGGCCAGGGTGAAGATCGGCGCGAAGCGCGACGGCAAAATCACCGCGGCCGAGGTCTGGCTGGCTTATGAAGCCGGCGCATTTCCAGGCTCGCCGTTCGCGCCGGGCGCGATGTGCACGCTGGCGCCGTATGCAATCGAAAATCTGCGGATTGACTCGTTTGACGTCGTCGTGAACCGGCCCAAAGTCGCGGCCTATCGCGCGCCGGGATCGCCGGCGTCGGCCTTCGCTTGCGAATGCGTGCTGGACGAACTTGCTGAACAGTGCCGGATCGATCCAGTCGAATTCCGGATGCGCAACGCGGCGCACGAGGGCACGCCGATGCCCGCCGGGCCACCGTTCAAGAAAATCGGGTTTGCCGAGACGCTCGAAGCGGTGCGGCGAAGCGCGCATTACCGTACGCCGCTCGGCGGCCCGTATCGCGGCCGGGGCGTCGCGTCGGGCTTCTGGTTCAACGGCGGCCTGCAATCCTCCGCGACCGTGAACATCCATAGCGACGGCAGCGTCAGCGTGGTGACTGGTTCGGTCGATATCGGCGGGACACGCGCGGCGCAGGCGATGATTGTCGCGGAAGCGCTCGGCGTGGCGGTCGAGGACGTAAGGCCAGTGGTGGGCGACACCGATTCGATCGGGCATACCGACGTCACCGGCGGCAGCCGTACCGCGCTTGCGACCGGGATGGCGGTGCTCGAGGCGGCACAGGACGCAATCGCTCAATTGACCGTGCGAGCGGCAAAATTATGGGACAAAAAGCCGAACGAAGTGAAGTTTGACGGCGGTGTGTTCCGATCGCTTGCCGATGATGGGCAAATGATTACGTTGCGGCAGCTCGCGGGGCGTCTCGCTCGCACCGGCGGTCCGGTAGTGGGTCGGGCGACGGTTAACGCCGGCGCGGTTGGAGCCGTGGGCAACGCATTCGCAACGGTTTGCGTCGATGTCGAGGTCGATCCGGACACCGGGAAGGTCAGGATTCTGCAAGCGACGATCGCGCAGGATGTTGGACGCGCACTGCATCCCGATTATGTCGAAGGCCAGCTTCAAGGCGCCGTGGCGCAGGGCGTCGGATGGGCGCTGAACGAAGAATATTTTTACGATCAGAAGGGCGCTTTAAGAAATTTTGGCTTGCTCGATTACCGGATGCCGACCTGTCTGGATTTGCCCATGATCGGTACGATTCTCGTCGAGGTTCCAAATCCCAATCATCCCCTCGGCGTGCGCGGCGTCGGAGAAGTCGGAATCGTGCCGCCGATGGCGGCGGTTGCGAACGCGATTTACCATGCGGTTGGAGTCAGGATGTTTGAATTGCCAATGTCGCCGTCACGATTGCTCAGACGAATGCTTGAGAATCGACGTATGGCTGTCGAGGAACAGGCAAGCGCGGCTGGATAGAAAAGCAGACTATAGATGAGCTAAACAGCTTCGATAAACACTAAAGCGCCATAGTTGATGGTAAAAGATTGGAAGCATGGTGATTTTCGTTTCTTTTCATCACAAAGTGACTTGCAACTAATCTAAACTACAATACAATTAGCTTCGCTAGCCGGGGTTTGCCCCCCCTTTTCCCGGTTGGCGGAGGGTCGGACGGAGCGATTCGTTCGGCCCTTTTTCTTGGGGTCGTTTGCGCCGCGAATCGTCCGCGGGAAGTAAAGATCAAAATCGCAGACGATCGCCTGCGAAGGACCAATCATGGCCATTCAAGCGGACCGCAAGCCAAGAAACACCGTCGGCGACTGAACGCCGGGCCGCTTTGCGATATCGAATTTGTCAGGCGCGAGTGGTTTCAGGAATTGGCGTTTAGCGATCGCGGCCGCGTGGCGCGCCGCCGCCTCCGCCAGTGCGGGCCTGCGCTTCGTTGACCTTTATCGCGCGGCCTTTGATGTCGCGTCCGTTGAGCTTTTTGATCGCGTTGTCGGCATCCTCGTCATTCGCCATCTCGACGAAGCCAAAGCCACGCGATCGGTTTGTCGCCCGGTCCATTATGACCTGGGAGTTCTCGACCTTGCCGGCCTCGGAAAACACGTCATGCAGGTCTTGGTCGGTTACCGTCCAAGCGAGATTTCCAACATACAATCTACGGCCCATGAACCTCTCCCCGGAGGTTCCGAACGCCCTGAATCGCGCCGCTTAGTCGGGCTCGCCGCATCAACAATCCACTTCGCCGCCGAGCCCGAATTCCTTCACGCACGCCGATTCATTAGCGGCATCGAACCTCAACTCATCGTTTCTTATAGCATCGCTGACAACGGAAACATAGCGCTGAGGTACTAGGCTTCATGTAACAACACTCACTATCCGCTTGGTCCAATCCAGCCGTTCGGACCGTCATGATCCATAGTTGGCAAGCGTCACGAAGCAGGCGATATCAAAAACCTGTTTGCTTTATGCCGCCGCGCCGCAAACACCTTGCGACGTTGAATCGCCGCGCCACGCGACATCCGCCAGTGATTGCGAAGCGAGTTCGAGCGGCACGGGTTGCTGGCTTCGGACGGATCGCGCGCGGCATGCGGAATGATGTGGCTTGAAGGTTTCGGTTGCGCCCAGGTGCGCCAAGTTCCATCAAATTGCTCCAGATAGCCATCTATTCTCCGCGCTTGAAATACTACTCGCCAATCGGGCGTGTTCCAAAACGCCACAAGTACAATTTTCATCAGTCGATTTATGGTGTTTTTCCCATGCGGCCGATCGGTTCTGGCTATGGTTTCCGGGGTCGCCAGTTTGCAGATGCGATTACGTTATCTCGCGAGATAGAATCAGTCCGGTACGGGTCCGGTTGAATTTCCCAACACAGTTCGCCGGATTCGGTATTCGCGCGCGATCGCAATCATGGCGATTGCAAGCTTCGTTCGTGAGTATGGCTCCCTCGCCGATCGGCCTTGAACGAATCCATGCGGTCCGCGTGAAAGCGGGATGGAGCCTTTTCGCGCAAATGCGGCGTATATCCATTTGCGCGGAGGCTCCGCGCCGAGTCAGGTGCCGCGAATGGTAAACTCGATCGCAGATACTTGTCTTTGCGGAGTTATATGGGTAGCGTGTATGGCTAGTTCTTCGATTTCTCGAAAAGATTAAGGAGATTACTTGATGCCCGCACGAAAAAATGAAGACGGAGTCGCTTCAGCATTTCGCCAGGTTCAGGATCAGGCGCGCAGCCTGCTGTCAAACCTGAGAAAGGAAATACGCACGAAAGAGGCGGAATTGCTTCGTCTGAAGGACGAAGAGATGAATCTCAGCCGTCTCACCGGAAGCGCTCCGGCCAAAGGCCATGGCGCGGGCGCCGCGCCGCGCCGCCGCGGCGCGGGCCGCGGCCGAATCGACTGGCGCGTGATTCTCGAGCAGCTTCCAAAACAATTCAAAGCCGCGCAGATTCGCGAAATCCGCGGGCTGAAAGACAAGCGTCCGTCGGAAATCTTCGCGGCGATCACGCGCTGGATCGACGCCGGCATCGTAAAGCGCAAGGATCGCGGATTATACGAGCGCGCCTGATTCGATAATCCAGTCATTCGGCGCTTGGGCAAGGCGAGCCGATATGGAGCGGCGCGGGCGATCAGGTTCCGCGCCGCTCATCGCATATTCAGTGGCGCCGCACGGCGCCGATTATTCAATCCGATTGGATTTTAGAGAGCTCCGATTCCATTGGCGGTAAAGACTATCGAATGGCGCGGCGATCGCGTCTTCATGATCGATCAGCGGCTGTTGCCCGGCAAAGAAATCGTCCGTGCGTACGATGACTATCGCGGCGTCGCGGAGGCGATTCGCACGATGGTGATTCGCGGCGCGCCGGCGATCGGAGTCGCGGCGGCGATGGGCGTCGCGCTGGGCATCAAGGGCCACGCCGGCAAGCGCGCCGAAACCCGCTTCGCACAGGTGGCGAAAACGCTGCGCGCGACGCGGCCCACTGCGGTGAATCTGGCCTGGGCGCTGGAGCGGATGGAACGCGCGCTGCGCGAGAATCTCACGCTTGAGGCGCCGCGTCTTTTTCGCCGCCTGCGCGATGAAGCCCTGGCGATCTATGACGCCGATCTTGCGGCGAACCGCGCGCTGGGAAAATTCGGCGCGGAGCTGCTGGGCGCCGAAGCCACCGTCCTGACCCATTGCAACGCCGGCGCGCTGGCGACGGCGGGCTACGGAACCGCGCTCGGCGTGGTGCGCGCGGCGCGTGAGGCGGGCAAGCGCGTCGCCGTCTATGCAGACGAAACTCGGCCATTTCTGCAGGGCGCGCGGCTGACCGCGTGGGAATTGCGCAAGGATCGGATTCCGGTGACGGTTATCGCCGACAACATGGCGGGCACGGTGCTGAGAAGCGGCCGCATCGATTGCGTGATCGTCGGCACGGATCGGACCGCGGCCAACGGCGATGTCGCGAACAAAATCGGCACCTATCCGCTGGCGGTCCTGGCGCGGCGCCATCACGTGCCGTTTTACGTCGCCGCGCCGCTTTCTTCGATCGACCTCGCTTGCGCCAGCGGCGAGCAAATCCCGATCGAAGAACGTTCGCCGCTGGAGATCGCCGAATTTGCGGGCAAGGCGGTGACGCCCAAAGGCGTCGGCGTGTTCAATCCGGCTTTCGATGTGACCCCGGCCGAGCTGGTGACGGCGATCATCACCGAGCGCGGCGTCGCGCGACCTTCCTACGCGAAAAGTCTTGCGCGGCTGAAAAAGGCGCATAGCCCTAACGCCGCCGGCCGAAGCGCTGGGCAAGCCCGTCGCCCAACAGGTTGAAGCCAAGCACGGACAGTCCTATAGCGACGCCGGGCGCGGTGGTGAGATGCGGCGCGACAAGGATGAACGCGCGGCCGCTATCGAGCATGTTGCCCCAGCTCGGCGCGGGCGGCGGCACGCCCAGTCCGAGGAATGAAAGCGCAGCCTCCGCGATAATCAGCCCGCCCGCGCCGAAAGTCGCCTGCACCGCAAGCGGCCCGGCGACGCCCGGCAATAGATGACGGAACAGCAGGCGGCCGGGCCGGGCGCCGAGCGCACGCGCCGCTTCGACATATTCGCGTTCGCGCAGCGACAAAACTTCGCCGCGCACCAGCCGCGCATAGCCGGTCCATCCGATCGCGCCGAGCGCGATTACGAGATCGAGCAGGCCGGGACCGAGGATCGCCGCAAGCGCGATCGCGAGCAGGATTCCGGGAAATGCGAGCACGATATCGACCGTTCGCATAACGGCGCCGTCGATGCGCCCGCCGGCCAACGCCGCGGCGCCGCCGACGATCGCGCCGATCGCCAGCGACAGCGCCACGACGACGATCGAAACGCCCAACGACACCCGCGCTCCGGCCAGGATGCGGGCGAGGATGTCGCGGCCCAGCGAATCGCATCCCAGCGGATGGCCCGGGCCCGGGCCGGCCAGCGCCAGCGAAAGATTGATCGCCAGCGGGTCGGTCCGATTCAGGACCGGTCCCAACAGCGCGATCGCCGTCAGCGCCGCGACGATCGCGCCGCCGGCGACGAGGGAGGGATTGCGCCGCGCCGTCATCGCGAGAGCCGCACCCGCGGATCGATTGCACTGTACAGCAGATCGGTCGCGAGATTGACCGCGACGTAACTGAGCGCAAAGACCATCACGCATCCCTGCACCAGCGGGTAATCCCGATTGTTGATCGCGGTAATCATCAGCCGGCCGAGACCCGGCCACGAAAAGATGATTTCAGTCACTATCGATCCCGTAAGCAGCGCGCCGGCTTCGAGACCGAGCAGCGTGACCACCGGAGTGAGCGCGTTGCGCAGGCCATGGCCGATCAGCGCGCGCGGCCGGCTGAGGCCCTTGGCGCGGGCCGTGCGCATGTAATCCGCGTCCGAAACTTCGACCAGGCTCTGCCGCAGCATCCGCGCAAGGATTGCGGCCAGCGCCGCGCCGAGCGTAAGCGCCGGCAGAATCAAGTGCGAGAGACCGCCGCGGCCGGTGAGCGGCAGCCATCCGAGGTCGAGCGAAAATACGATCATCAGCAACGGGCCGAGATAAAGATGCGGTACTGAGATGCCCAAAATCGCAAACCCCATCGCGCCCATATCGGCAGGGCCGCCGGGGTCGGCGCCGGCGACCAGTCCGAGCGGAAACGCGATCAGGATCGCGGCGGCGAGTCCCGCGACCGCCAGCTCGACGGTCGCCGGATAGCGTTCGCGAATCAGCCGCGACACCGGTTCGCGCTGCGAGATCGATTCGCCCAAATCGCCATGCGCCAGACCGTAGAGAAATGCGACATATTGTCGCCATAACGGACGGTCAAGGCCAAGCTCGTGGCGCAGCGCCTGAACGTCGGCGGGAGCGGCGTAATCGCCAAGCATCGCGACCACAGGATCGCCGGGAACCAGGTGGACCAGCGCGAAAGTGAGCGTGACGACGCCGAGCGCCACCGGAACCAGCGCCGTCAAACGGCGGATGAAGTAGCGAATCACGGGTGTGCGGCGCCGGCGGACGCCGCCGGCGAGTCCCATCGCGCGGCGCCGAGCGAAAGCAGACTGCCGTTGGGAAACGGCTCGAAACCGTCGAGGCGGCGATCGATTACGGCGACGTTGTCGATCCACCACAGCGATACGTATGGCAGGTCGGCCGCGGCGATTTGCTGGACCCGCGCATAAATCGCGCGGCGCGCGGCCGGATCAAGCTCGGCGTCTCCAGCCTCCAGCAGACGATCCATTTCCGGATTGGCGTAATCGCCGCGATTGTTGCCGCCGCCCTGCGGAGTCATGCGCGAATCGAAAATTAGGTAGTACTGATGCGGATCGGCGACGCCCACCCACTGGCTGGCCGCGATATCGAAATTGCCCGAGCGCAGATCGCTATAGAAAGTCGCGAACTCGTTGGTGCGAATTTCGATCGCGACGCCCACCCGGCGCAGCATCGCCTGAATCGCTTCGGCGAGCCGCCGGCCCTCGGGCGTCGTCTTGTAGATCAGGCGCAGCGGGCGCGTGCGCGTATAGCCCGCGGATTCAAGCAAGGCGCGAGCTTTGGCGAGATCGTAAGGATAGCGCGGAACGTCGCCGTTGTAGGCCCAGTTTTCCGGCGCCAGCATTCCCGTCGCAAGGCGCGCGTCGCCGCGCAGGAGAGCCGCGACAATAGCCTGCCGATCGATTCCATAGGCGATCGCGCGGCGGACGCGCGGATCGCGCAGGCGCGGGTCGCGGAAATTGAAAATCAAATATTGATACGTCGTTCCGTTCGAGCGGATTAAGCGGAGCCGGGGCTGGCGCGAGAGATATGCGATCAGTTCAGGCTGAATCGCGTCGTTTTCCGCGAATCCGCAAATTCCTTCGGTCAGTTCGAGCGCGCGGACGGTCGCGTCGGGAACCACTTTCATCACGATGCCGCCGAGCGCGCCGGGCGGCGCCGGATAGTAAGGATTGCGCGCGAGCGTTACCGCCTCGTCTCGTTCAAAGGCGACGACTTTGAACGGGCCGCTGCCGGGCGGTGCGGCAATCGCGTCGCGCGCGGCGAGCGGCGTTCCGCGCGGCACGATTCCGAGCAACGCCATCTCCAGCGCGGCGGCGTAAGGTCGCCGCGTGATCATTCGGATAGTGTATCGGTCGAGCGCGTCGAACGCGGCCAATTCAGCCAGTCCGGCGCGTTTGACCGAATGATTTTTCGGATCCAGCAGCGATGCGTAAGTGTAAAGAACGTCGCGCGCATCGAGCGGACGGCCGTCGCTGAAACGTACTCCGTGGCGCAGATGAAAGATGATCGCGTCCGGCGCGGGCCGTTCGATTTTTTCGGCAAGGTCGCCGACAAACGCTCCGTCGCGATCGATCCGGACGAGCGATTCATATACGAGTTCTCCGATGCGGGCCGAGATTGCGTCGGTGGCGACCCGGGGATCGAGATTCGCGGGCGAGGTGTTGATGTCGATTTGCAGATAGCCGGACGGCGTGCGCGGCTTCGCTTTAGCGCATCCGGCGGCAAAGATTGCGGCCAGCGAAATCGCCGCGATCGCGCCGGTCCGAAAAAATCGCCGCTCCGTCCTCACCGCTTTCCACGCCCCATCCTTGGGTAAGCCCGCGCCGGGACGAATAATAGCAAATGCGAACGGCCGTGGCTGTGCGGAGCCGCGTAATCGCGCCAACAAGGCTCGTTCGCCAAAGGGGGCCGTCACAATGGATACAGACTGGCGCACGCGGATCGTCATCCGACAGGGCGATCTTGCCGAAGCGCGCGTGGACGCGATCGTCAACGCCGCCAACAATGACTTGATGCTGGGCGGAGGGGTCGCCGGCGCGATCCGCGGCAGAGGCGGCCCGTCGATTCAGGCCGAGTGCGATAAAATCGGCCCGATCCGCATCGGCGAAGCGGCAATCACCGGCGCGGGACGGCTGCCCGCCCGGCACGTGATCCATGCCGCAAGCATGCGGCTGGGCGAGCGCACGTCGGAACGAGGGTTGCGCGATGCGACGCGCAATGCGCTCCGTCTCGCGGCGGAGCATGGCCTGAAATCGATCGCGTTTCCGGCCGTCGGAACCGGAATCGCCGGCTTTCCGCTCGAGCGATGCGCCGAGGTGATGCTGGCGGAGGCGCGCGACCATCTGCGCTGGCTTACGTCGCTGGAGCGGATCGAATTCGTGCTGTTCGACGAAACGGCGCGCGAAATATTTGCGCGAACATTGAAAAAGATGGAGCCGTGAATGAAATCGTGAGGCGGCGGGAAATTCCGCGAGACTGTCAATGCATCGCGGCGTTCCCGCCAGTGTCCCCGCGTGCGCCGCGAAACAGCAGGAAGGACGGAATCATCAGCACGGTCATCATGGCGAGAATCCTGTAGATGTCGCTGAATGCGAGTATCGACGCCTGTCCCAAAATCATTTCATAGACGAGGCCGAGACCCTGTTTCCGACCGCTTACGATTTCCGGCAGATAGGCGAAAGGCGGCGCGCCGGGCGCGTGCGTCGGCATGTTCGAAAGCCGCCAGGCGTCGAAAACCGAAAAATGCTGCACCAGATACGATTGATGGATTTGCTGATTGCGGATCAGCGAATTGGTCATGTACGCGATGCCGATCGCGGCGCCGGTGTTGCGCATCATATTGTACAAGCTCGCCGCGAAGCCCATCCGTTCGCGCGCGACGCATGACAACGCGGCGGCGGAAAGAATCGGAAAGCACAGGCCCAGACCGGCGCCAAGGATGATGCCGGGCCAGATGATCTGCCACATCCCGACGTCGAGGTTCCAGTGCGCCATGTACCACAGGCCCGCCGTCATCAAGGCAAAGCTGATGCCGATCAGGCGTTTGTTGTCGTAACCGGCTCGCGCGACCTGTCCCGCGATCAGCATCGACGCCATCGCGGCGACCGCCCGCGGCGCCATCACAAGGCCCGCCTTCCACGCGGTGTAGCCCATGAATTCCTGCAAAAAGACGGGATTGAGCATGCCGGTGCCGAACAATACGAAACTAAGCACCGTCACCAGCAAGACCGCGATGCTGAACAGGCGGATTTTGAGCATCCGCAAATCGATAATTGGTTCGCCGAAATGAAGCTCGCGCACGAATAACGCCAGAAAAGCCGCCGCCGACGCAATCGCCGCCCAAACCACCCATGGCGCGTTGAACCAATCGGCGCGTTGTCCGCGATCGAGCACGATTTGCAACAGGCCCAGCGAAGTCACAAGAAAAACGATGCCGAGATAATCGATGCGCCGTCCGGTCACGCGATTGCGCAGATAGGGCGGGTCATGCACGAATGCCGAAACCATCAGGAACGCGATCGCGCCGATCGGCAGGTTGATGTAGAAATTCCAGCGCCAGTTCCAGTTGTCGGTAATCCATCCGCCGAGCGTCGGACCCAGGATCGGCGCGCACATCAGCCCCACGCCCCAGGTCGCCATCGCGAGCTGCTGCTCCTCCGGCGGAAAGGTTTCCATCAGGATGGCCTGCGACGATGGCAGCATCGCCGCGCCGGCCGCGCCCTGAATCAGCCGGAACAGGACGATTTGGCCGAGCGAGCCGGCCGCGCCGCACAGGCCCGATGCGGCCACGAACGTGAACACGGAAGTCAGAAAATAGCGCTTGCGCCCGAAGCGCGACGAAATCCAGCCGGTCATCGGAATCATGATTCCGTTGGCGACCAAATAGCTGGTCAGCACCCAGGCGATTTCATCGACGCTGGCGGAGAAGGTGCCCTGCATATGCGGAAGCGAGACGTTGACGATCGAGCTGTCGAGCACCTCGAGCGTCGTCCCCAGCATCACGGCCAGCGCGATTAGCCATTTGTGCTGGTTATGCGCTTCCGCGTGAGGAAGTTGTGCAGCCAACGGCGCCGCTTCCATAGGCTCCCAGTCCCGCGCCAAACTCCGTCGGGTTCGGGTATTGTAGCCATACCTGCGCGATTGTGAAGTTGAAATCCGATCACGCGCGCAGTTCGAGCAGGATTGCTATTCAATCCTGGTCCATAGCATCCTATAGAGACTAATTTCAGCGACTGAAGCGGCGTTACGGCTTGATGTAAAACGCCTCGTCGGCGGGCCGATAGGCGCGCGCCAGCCAGAGCGGACGGCGCAGTCCGCCGGGACCCGGCGCGGGCCGCGTCATCGCGATCCATCGGCGGTACGCCTCATGCGCGGCGTTGGTGTCGACGAATATATCGCCGTAACGATCCTGAGGTCCGGGTTTTTCCATGCGAACTTTTTGATGCCAGCAATGGGCGCCGCTGATCGGATCGGGCTGCACCGGAAAGGTCAGGTTCTGATGCACGCCGGCGTCTTCCCACCAGACCCGGCTTGAGTCGGCGTCCGCGCTCGGAAACGGGCGCACGCCATGAACCTGCCGCATGAACCATTTCCCCGGCTCGGTCTCGCGCAGATCGACCAGCGCGGTGGACCATCGCTCGCCGCCCTGCTCATCGTTGAGCCGCCATCTTCCAAGATGATGCGAGCAGGCGACGACGCCCGGCCGGATTCCGTCCGTCACCCATACGCGGTCGATAAAGTAGCCGATTTCGGTGACGACTTTGAGCAGGTCGCCGGTTCCAACTTCAAACCTTGCCGCGTCCTCCGGATGCAGCCAGAGCGGGTTGCGATGCGAAATTTCGTAGAGCCACTTCGCGTTTCCGGAACGGGTATGGACCAGCGTCGGCAGGCGGAAAGTCGGCAGCAGCAGCATCTCGCCCTTTTCGCGATCGATCGAATCGGGATGAACGTGGCTGCGGACGTAGAATGGAATCGACATTTCCGGCCACTTCCATTGCGCGAGCGTGGGCGAAAAAAATTCCAGCTTGCGCGACGGAGTTGGAAAGCCGGTCCGCGCGACGCCGTCGATTTCGACGCCGATCGCCGCGCCGCCGCGTTTGATCACGCGCGACGCGCCGTCGATGCTGGCGTTTTCGAGCTGCTCGGGCGCAAGCGTTTTTTCATGCAGGCCGTAGGGGCTTTCTTCGATCAGAAAGGCGCCGTACTTGCGCATGTATTCGAGCGGCGAAAGGTTCTCGCGCGCCGCCGCGGCGGGAAGTCCGGGCACGCTATGCTCGAAAATCCACCGGTAAAATTCGTCGATATCCAGTTTTTCGCCCGGACGGTACGGCGACTCGAAGTATTTCCGGATACCCATCGCGCCGTCGGGATCGATCCGCCATGACAGTTCGATCCAGAATTCGTCTTCCTCCCAAATTTCGCCGAGACCGGCTTCGCGATGCGCCTCCCAGGTCGTGGCGAAGCGTTTGCCCGCGCGTTCGAGCGCGACCCGGAGCACCGGCTGGCGAAATCCGATCCAGCGCGCGGCGTGCGTCTCCTGGCTCATCAGGTCGTGCCGTTCCGACGCATGGCCCATCGGCAGCACGTAATCGGCGAACCACGCCGTCTCGCTCCATACCGGCGTCAGGCAGGCGTGCCGTTCGACGAGGGATTCGTCGCGCAGCGTTTCGATCCAGGTCATCCCGTCCGGATTCGTCCAGACCGGATTGTAAACGCGAGTGAAGTAGGCCGCGAGTTTGCCGCGTCCTTCTTTGAGGAAGTGCGGCATCAGAAAACTCATCTCGAAGAAGGCGAGCGGATATTCGCGCGGCCAGGTCAGTTCGTTCCACACCGCCGGCGGCGGCGGCATCATCGGCGGCGCCGGAATGAATTTGTTGTAGGCCGCCGGCGCGGTTCCGCCCGGCGTTGCGACCGCGCCAACCAGCACGGCAAGAAATTCGAGCGCGCGCGCCACCTGCCATCCGCCGAGATTGCCGGCCGCCGCGCCGCGCCAGACCTGCGTCGCGACCGCGTGGCCGGCGCGGCCGATTTCGCGCGCGACCTCGACGATCGTCGCCGCCGGCGCGCCGGATTCGCGCTCGGCGAAATCGGGCGTGAATTGCGCGTAGGCCTGTTTCAGCGCCGCGATGAAATTGTCAAAGGTCTGCTCCAGATCCGGATGCGCCGCGCGGAGATATTCCTCCCAATTCACCCAGCGCCGCACGAATTCGCGGTCGTACAGGCCCTCGTCCAGCAGCACCTTGCACATCGCCAGCAACACCGCGGCTTCGCTTCCCGGCCAGGTCGGCAGCCAGTAATCGGCGCGCGCCGCGGTGTTGGAAAGCCGCGGATCGATTACGCAGATTTTCGCGCCGCGCGCTTTGCCGTCGATAATCCGCTGCGCATGCGGATTGAAATAATGACCGGCCTCAAGATGCGCGCTGAGCAGCAGGATGAAGCGCGCATTGGCGTGGTCGGGCGCCGGCCGATCGATCCCGTGCCAGAACGCGTAGCCGGTGCGCGCGCCCGCCGAGCAGATATTGGTGTGGCTGTTGTGGCCGTCGATTCCCCACGCGTGCAGCACGCGCTGGTTGTAAACCAATTCATGTCCGGGACGGCCGACGTGATAGAGCACCTGGTCGCGCCGGCCCTCAAGCAGCGCTTTGCGAATCCGCGCGGCGAGATCGTCGAGAGCTTCATCCCACGATACGCGCTCCCATTTGCCTTCGCCGCGCTTGCCCGCGCGCCGCATCGGGTGGCGGATGCGTTCCGTGTCGTAAACCTGGCTCAGCGTGGCCGGGCCCTTCGCGCAGTTGCGGCCGCGGCTTCCCGGATGGACAGGGTTGCCCTCGAACTTGCGGATTTGGCCGCTCGCCTTGTCGACATAGGCCAGCAAGCCGCATCCAGCTTCGCAGTTGAAGCAGACGGTCGGGATCAGCCGGTATTGCCGTTCGACTTTGCGCGGCCATTGGGCGGGATCGTATTCGCGCCAGTCGTCCCATTGCGCCGCCGGCGGAAAACTCTCGAGTCCGCCCGCTGGCGCCTCCAATCCAAACGCCGCCGGATTAAGCGGTTTCGATTCCTCGCTCAAGATGCTGCTCCTCAGCTCAGCGGCGCGGCCTGGCCGGCCAGAATCCAGATTTCGTCGAACACCAGCACGCCGAGCAGCGCCAGAATCGCCGTCAGCCGATCCAACCCGCGGTCGGACACGCCATGCCAGATAAGAAACGCCGCAAGCAGCGCGGGCATCAGGCTGCCAGCGCCGATCACGCCGTACCAGAAACTCGAACTCAGCCGACCGCCGCGAATCAGTTCGATCGCTTTGCGCGCGTCGGCCGTATATTGCGGCAGCATCACGATTCCGATCGCGATCGCGGCGTTGAACGACACGCCGATCAGCATCACCACGTCCATTTTCCGCACGAAACCCGGAATCGGCATCGCCCCCGCATGCCGCGCCGCGGACGAACTCGCGAAGATCGCGAGCAGGATCATCGCGGCGGCGCCCGCGACCACCGCTTGCGCCAGCAGAATCCACAGAAAAGAGGAATTCTGCCAAAGATCACGCCCGCGTCCCTGCGCGAACAGGAACGCCGAGTAACACGCGGATCCGGCGCCGGCCGCCGCCGCCGCCCATCGTATCGCCGCGGGTGGAGTCGTGTGAAATACCAGCGCCCATCCAAACCAGGCTGAAACGAGCGCGCCGAACAGCATCAGTATCCAGGTGCCCCGCACCAGCCATGATCGCGGGTTGGGTTTGATCAGGATGAAATAGAAACGTTCGGGGCGGTCGAGGTCGGCGATCAGGAGCGCTGTCGTTATCGCCAGAAAAACGATCGCGGCGAGCGGCGCGAATTCATTAAGCAGCGGTCCGCGCGAGGCGGCGAGTTCGGGATCAATTCCCATTACGAACGCGGCGATGATGATCAGTCCCGCGGCGATCGCCTTGGTCCACAAATAAAAGACCGGAATCAACCCCCAGGGCCGCCGATGCGCCACGTCGTAAACCACGCGCGCGGCGCCCGGCGCCGGCCTGGAGTCCGCGGATGGCGGCGTCACGGCGTAGGGATTTCCGTCAGGGGGACGCTCGGACCAGAGATAACTCGGCTGCGGCGTCATCATCGAGGGATCAAGGAAGTCGCCCTCGATTCCCGAGTAGAACAGTTTTGGCTGAGTGGCTTTATGCGGTTTGCGGACGCCGAGCTTTCCGCTCGCGACCATCCGGCCCGCTTGCGAGTCGGGGTTGTCGATATCGCCGGCGATGATCGCCTGCGTCGGACATACGATCACGCACGCGGGCTCAAGGTTGCGTTCGATGCGATGCGCGCAGAAATTGCATTTGGCGGCCGTATGCGTGCGCGGATCGAGGTAGAGCGCGTCGTATGGACAGGCCTGCATGCACGATTTGCATCCGATGCAGCGGCTGTTGTCGAAATCGACGATGCCGTCCGGACGATGGAAGAGCGCCTGCGTCGGACAAATCTCCACGCATGGAGCGGCCTCGCAGTGATTGCAGCGCATCACGCCAAAATGACGGCTTGAGTTGGGAAAACTTCCCTTCTCGATGTATTTGACCCAGGTGCGGAAGACGCCGACGGGGACGTCGTTTTCTTCCTTGCACGCAACCGTGCAGGCGTGGCATCCGATGCATCGGTTGTGATCGATGACGAAGCCGTAGCGCAAGATTCATCTCCCGGTGGCGCGCCGCGGCGGCGCGGGAATGGCCGCGGACGCGGCGTTCTCAACGATTGTTCCAGCGAAGAAATCCGGATTCGCCGCGGTCCAGAATTTCACGGCGTCGCCGAAAACCATAGCGCGGAAATCCTCTTCGCGCAGCAATCCGTCCGCGACCAGCTCGTAAGCCTCCTCCGCCGCTTCGGCCATCTCGGGCACGTCCCAGTGGCCGAGGTCGGAGCCGTAGAGCGCGCGCAGGCGCGCGCCAAACGGCGATCCCTTCGCATCATAGGCGAGCAGGTTCATCGGATCGTCGCCCTCGCAGCCGAAATAAAAACGTTCGGTGAAGATGTCGCGTATATCTTCGGGCCGCCGGATGCCGCTCTGCTCCCACTCGTCGAGCAGCGCCGGATCTTCGCCGCGTTGCATGAAGCCGCGAAAGGCCGTCAGCATCTCCTCCGCGCGCTCCCCGATTCCGCCGCTGCCGTATTGGCGCGCCAGTTCGACAAACACCGCGTCGTTGATATTCGCCGGATTGTAGTTTTCCATCGCGGCGCGATTGCGCTTGCGCCAGTGCGAGATCAAATCGCAATACAAGTTGCGCGCCCACGCCGCGCCGCCCTCCATGAAGGCGAAACGCAACGCCGGAAAACGCATCGGCACGCCGCCCATGACCAGACCGCGGCAAATCGCGTCGGCGCTGGCGGCGAAATTTC
Source organism: Deltaproteobacteria bacterium (assembly GCA_021799495.1). Taxonomy (GTDB): domain Bacteria; phylum Desulfobacterota; class Binatia; order Binatales; family Binataceae; genus JADMIL01. Next base: position 59,099 of record JAJZAI010000001.1, on the reverse strand, counting down.
CAAGATGGTTGTGCACGTAATTCGACGGCGTGGCCCGGCTTCCCCATCCGTAACCCACGGAATGAAACGTCGGCGATACGCCGAGTTCGACGCATTTCGCCCAGACCGGATCGTAGTCGTATTCGCTGTCCAGCCCGTATGTGTCCATCCAGATTGCGTGGCGGGCGGCTTCTGGCGAGATTTTTTTCGCGAATTCGATCGGCCGCCGCACGTAGCTCGCCATCATGACCGCGCGCAGGCCCAGCTCGCCCACCGCGTATTCAAGCTCGGCGATCGCTTCCGCCGGCGTATGCATCGGTATGGTCGCGACCGGAATCAGCCGGTCGGTAAGTCCCGCGAAGGTATCGGCCTTCATCCGATTCAGCGCGCGCGCCGCCGCGCGCCGCACTTCGTCGTCTTCCATCTGCACCGCCAGCAGCCCGAGGGTCGGATAGACGATCGAAACGTCAAGTCCCATCTCGTCCATCCGCTCATGGAACAGGCGCGGCATGAGAGCCGTCGCCAGGTCGCGGGTGTTGCGCGCCGGGCACGCCCACCAGGTGGGCCGAATCGTGCGCCGCTGATGGCGCTCGGCGGGCGAGAAATTGCGCCATCGAGGATCGAAGAAAGTGTCGAAAAAGACCGATCTGAAACGATCGATAAGCTCCGCGCCGCCAACTTCGCGCAGATAATCCTGAAAGACCGTCGGCAACTCCATGTGATGGCCGTCGGAGTCGATTATCGGATGGTTCAGCCGTGCGCGAAGCGCGGCTGATTTTGACTTTTTCGGCGAATCCATGGCGTTTCTCCTCGGCTCCGCCCGGACGAGCGCGCGCCGCGGGTGGATGCACTATAGCGCAATGAGGTGGGCGCAACGTGAAATTTGACCGCGTTCGGATCCTGTATCGATCTTTCTGGAGAATTCGGGATCTTAATCAGCGGACCGGCGGCTCGATCGGCAACTGCACGATCAGATTGAGTCCCCATCCCTCTTCGACGCGGGCCTGAATTTTGCCGCCGTCGGCCTCGACCAGCGCGTGCGCGATATAGCGCCCGAGCGCGGATGAGCGCGCGCCATCGACCGCCAGATTCGGCCGGTCGAAAATATGCTCGATCTCGTGTGGCGTCGCCTCCGGCCCCGTGTCGCTGACTTCGACCACTACCCAATCGCCAAACTGCGAGGTTTGCAGCCGCACTTCGCCGGCCGGCGTGCGCCGCACGGCGCTCGTCACGAGGTTGGCGACGATCCGTTCAAGATGAAGCGGATCGAGGCTCGCCTTCGGCAATCCGCCCAAATCGACCCGCAGGCGCAAGCCCTTGAGCCGTGCTTCGATAGCGCAATGTTCGGCGGTTTCCGCGACCACGCCGTTGGCGTCGATCGGCCGCCAGTTCGGCCGCAGCCGCTGCTCCTCCAGGAGATAGAGGTCGAGCACGTTTTTGACCAGCAAATCCATTGAGGTGGTTGTCGACCAGACTCGGGCGAGCAGATTGCTGCGATCCTTTTCCTCCAGGTCGTCCTCCACCAGCAAAGTGACCAGCCCGACCAGCGTGGCCAGCGGATTACGGATATCGTGGGTCATGGTCGCGATCTGGGTCTCGCGGAAGGCGGCGGCCTCGGCCAGCTGGATCAACTGCCGGCGCAATCTGCGCCGATAACGATCAAGAAAGACGGCCGTAAATTGCGAAAGCGTAAGCGCCGCGAGCAATCCCAGCAGCCGGTGGATATCGAAACGCGGCCCGATCGGAATCAGGAGCTCGCCGATCAAGTAGAGCAAAAAGCAGGAAATTATCAGCAGTAATTGCCATCGCCAGCCCCAAATCACGAATGCGGCCGTCGCGAACGGACAAAGAACAATCGTGATATAGCGCGTGGCGCCTTCGTGAGTGATTCCGCTGATCCTGATAATCAGCGAGATCATCACGAGACAGGTCATCAACGACCAGAACCGCCAGTGCGCGCGGAATCCCGGCAGCCAGGTCAGGCCGAAGAACAACAATACGACGGCCAGCGCGATCCAGTGGTACTCGAACGCCAAGACCGATTTTCCGGCCAGATGTGCACGAGCGTCGACCGCGATGTAGGCGATGACGAAGAAGATTCCGACCGGGCCGGACTTCTTGAGGATGTCTACGGCTTCAAGATTGTCGTCGAATTCAGCTTCGAGTTGTTGCGGCGAGACCTGTTTGGGGCGCACCGGCGCGGCCGGTTTGCTAGCAACCTTGCGCGGACGATGAAACGCCCTTCGTGCCGATGCGGCAGCCCCCACGATGTCTATCCCTACCCGCCCGCCGCTATTGCTTCAAGTGCGTGGTTCATCGCGACGAAGGCAAAATCCAGCTCCGCCGCGGATATCGTCAGAGGTGGAGCGAGCCTGACCACACGGTCAGAATTAAGCGTCCAATTGATCACAACGCCCCGGGCGATCGTTTCGGCGACAAAACGATGCGCTAGGGCCGCCTGCGCGAACTCGACGCCAATTAATAACCCCAGCCCGCGCACCGCCAGGATTTGACGGCCGATCAGCTTCTCAAGACGCGCGCGGAATGCCGCTCCGGACCGTGCGGCGGTTTCCCACAATTGATTGGACAAAATTTGATCGAAGGCGGCGAGGCCGGCGGCGCAGGAGACCGGATGGCCGCCGAAGGTGGTGATATGGCCAAGCGGCGGGTCGTGAGCCAGCCGTCCCAGAATCTCGTCGCTGCCACAAAACGCCCCGAGCGGCATCCCGCCGCCCAGCGCTTTGGCCAGCACGATCAGGTCGGGCTTGACGCCGAAATGCTCCATCGCGAACAGCCGCCCGGTGCGTCCCAAACCGGTCAGCACCTCGTCGAAAATCAGCAGCGTTCCAGCGCGTGAGCATCGTTCGCGCAACGCCAGCATGAAATCGCGCGATGGAATTCTGACGCCGCCCTCCGCCTGGATTGGTTCGATCACCACGGCCGCGACGCGCTCGTCGATCGATTCGAGCGCGGCGCCGTTGTTGAATGGCAGACGCCGCACCGGACCAGGCAGCGGTTCAAACGGCGCGCGAAAGGTCTCGTTGCCCATCAACGCCAACGCCGCCATCGTGTCGCCGTGATAGGCGCCGTCGAACGAAACGAAGGTCGCGCGGCCGGTGAATTTACGCGCGGCCTTGAGCGCGCCCTCGATCGCTTCCGCGCCGCTGTTGGTGAAATAAACGCGCGAAAACTCCCGCGGCAGCGCTTCCGCGAGCCGCGCCGCATATGCCGCCTGCGCCTCGATTACGTACTCGCCGTAAACCATCGCATGCAGATGGCGGCGCGATTGCCGCTCGATCGCCGCGAGCACGGCGGGATTTCCATGCCCCAGCGCGCTCACGCCGATTCCCGCGATCAGGTCGAGATAACGCCGGCCATCGGCGCAATACAGCCAGCATCCCTCGGCCCGTTCGATTTCCAGACCGATCGGCGCGTCGGAGGTTTGCGCCAGATGGCGCAGGAAGGCGTCGCGCGCGCGGCTCATGGCGAAGTTCTCAGCCGCTCGAGAAAGACGCCGCCGCCATGCCGCCAATCCAGCGGCGGCGATTGCATCGCGCCCGGCTTGCAAATGTAAGTGGCGCCGAGCCGCTTCAGGATATAGTGCGGGCCGTTCCAACGCGCGGGCGGCGCCGCGAGCGCGAATGCCTCGAAACGGCCGGAGAAGCGGCTTAAGCGGTCGTGCAATTCGTTATCGTTCGCGTAGCGTGCGACCGTCAGCGCGCGAAAGCCCGGCGATGGCGTGAATTCGGCGCGATCGTCAAGAACGACGGTCCATCGATGCGGCTCGCCCCATCCGCCGCCCTCGAACAATTCGACGCCCGCGTCGCCGCCCAGCATCCGCCAGCGCGCGCTCTCACGCATCCGCCGCACCGCGGCGGCGGCTTCCAAATCCAACCGCGAGGGCGGAGGCGTCCGCGCCGCCTGACGTTCCAACGCCGCGGCGAGCCGCCGCGCAAAATCCCGCGCCGCGGCGGCGTCATTCGCTTCAATCATCACCTGATGAGGCGAAAGGCATCCTTGCTGTTCAAACAATACGACGTCGCGCGCGATGGCGCCGGCCAATTCGTCGCCGCCGGTCGTCCAATCCGGCCCGGCGACGACCACGCCGCTGTAGCGGGCGCCAAAGCCGGCCAGAGTCCGGGAGGTTTTGACGGCGGATATGATTCGGCTCAGATCGGCAAGCGTAAAATCATCGCCGAAAGCGGCGATCCAATCGCATGCGCGTCCGAGCGCCGCGCTCGCCGCATGATTTTCGCGGCTCCAGTTCATCACGGCGATTCGTTCGCCAACGGCCGCGTCCGCCTCGCGCAAAGTCTCCGCGAACGCCGCGAACGCCAACGGTTCGGCGCTCGCCGTCTTGAGGATCAAGCCGCGTCCGCAGAGCAGCGCCGCGACGACCTCATGCATTCCGGCGCCGGGAACATTGCCCGGCATCACGACGCCGACCAATTCGTTGGCCGCGGGCGCCGTCCGCGCGAAGTCGCGGATTGACTCTGCATCAAAAGGCGCTAACAGCGCGTCGAATGATTCGTCGAGCAGCGCCTCGCTCCATCCCCGCGCCTGGGCGATCGCGGCGATGGCGCGGCGGCGCGGCGCGAAGTCGCGCTCGCGCCATGCGTCGAGCGCCGCCGCGAGCGCACTGGCGATTCGCGCCGGCGCAAGCGGCGATCTCAGCGCGCCGCGCACTTCCGCGGCCCGCGCTTCGATATCTCGTCCGTCGAGAGTCGCGCCGCGCCGCGCGGCTGACGCAGTTTCTTCAGCGCCGTTCATTGCCGATTCGCCGTTACGCGCGCGAGTTCCCGTTCCGCGAATTCATCGATCGCGAGCGCGCAGCCGCGCGCTTCGCCGGCCGCCGCGCGGCCCAGAATCGCGACCGCATCGCCGCGCACGACGCCGAAATCTTCGGTCATCAGCGCCGAAATCGAACCGGCATTGGCCAGATCGAAAAACGCGAGCATTCCCACCGCGCCCGCCGCCATCGGGCGCATCGTTACCGGATCGAGCGCGACCGGCTTGAGCCACGGCGGCGCGAGTTTCATCCGCGCGCCGGGCGTTCCCGCCGCGCCGGGGCAATTGAACGGCGTCGCATCGTAAAGCTGCGAGCACAATTCAGTCATCCCGTATTCGTTGATCGCGAGCGCGGGCGCCACGCCGAGCAGTGCGCCCGCCGCGTGGACGACGGCCGCGGCGCTGAGCGGCGCCGCCTGTCCCTTGGCGCCGCCCGTGTCCATGATTCGCGATCCCGCCGCCAGCCGCATCGGCGACCCGCTCGCGCGCAGATGCTCGAACAGCGCCGCGAATGACGCCGTCGTGCCGAGGACGCATACTGGTTCGCGGCGCGCGGCCGTTTCGGCCAGAAAAGCCGCGGCGCCCGCGGCATCTACCCCTTGCCGCGTCGCGACGCATGCGACCGCGCCAACGCCGAATTCCTCGATGCACCAGCTGATCATGCGCGAAAGCGACGATTCCGGCATCCGCTCGGCGGTCGGATGCATCGCCAGCATCGCGAGGCGGGCGCCGTCAGGAAAGAGCATCCGCCGCAGATGCGCGATCGCGGCCGCGCGGTAGATTCCGGGTTTGGGCACGCGATGACGGCCCCGTTCGGCGAAACCTTTGGTCGTTCCGCTCGTCAGGAAGGTCAGGCCGGCGGCGGCGTCATGCGTTGCGTTCGCGACCTCCGCATATTTGAAGGCGAGCGTGCTCGCATACGGGATGGCGGCGAGCGTGCGCACATTTTCCGGACTGGCGCCGCGGCTTTGGCAATAGGCGCGATAAACGGCGACGTTGGCGAATTGAAAGCGAAAAACGTCCAGAGCAAGCGACTCGAACGATTCGGCCTCAGGCGCTTCGATAAATCCCAGAACTTGCTCGTAAATCGACATGACCGGCCGCTGCGTTCGTCCATGTTATCGCGTTTGCGCTCGGGTTGCGCCATCGGGGCTGGCTGCGCCATGCCGCGTCTTGGCATCGTTTGCCGGGGCATATTTCGCGGTATCTTCAGTTCTGATAAACAAGCTGGTTGGCGACGACGACGCCTCGGAGGGGCGCATCAGATGAAGCAATTCATAGCGGGGGTGGTCGCGGGAGCGCTCGCGATCGGCGGGGCTGGGCTGGCGGCGACCGCGGCGGAACACAACGGAGCTTTTTGGCGGCAACTCAGCGCTCCGGCCAAGGTCAGTTATGTGGCGGGCTATCGTGACGCGATGAACGTCAGCGTCGGCAAGCTCGACGATCTGAAAATCGCCGCGGACATTTTTCACTGGCGCGGCGCCAACAAAATCCTGGGTCAGATCGATCGCGAGCTTTCCGACGGCGGACTCACGTCCGACGCCGCCGTCAAGCAGCTCGACTCGCTCTATGCGAATCCCAAATACGCGGAGCTCGACCTCGGACAGGCGCTCGAGTTCCTGGCCGTGCGTGTTCCGGGCGCCAATGGCGCCGCACCGGCGAAGGCGTCGGCCAATACAGTTAAGCCGGCCAATACGGTCAAGCCGTCCGGCGGCGTTCCCGCCCAAACCAAATAACCCAATCCGGCGCGGCGGCGATTCGCGCCGCCGAAATGATATTTGACAGTTCCGGCGCGGGCGACCTACCGTGCTTGCGTGATCGGCGGCTCGCGCCTGCGCGCCGCTTGCGCAATTCGGATGGGAAGGCCGCAGCGATGAGCACCGAAACGACCGCGCGTTTGCGCCAGCTTTTGTCCGGCCCCGAGATGCTCGTGGCGCCGTTCGTTTATGACGGCCTGCAGGCGAAAATCGCCGAACAGGCGGGCTTCGAGGCGGTTTACATGACCGGATTCGGCACGGCCGCCGCGCGCGGTCTGCCCGACCTCGGACTGCTTACGATGTCCGAGATGGTCCAGAACGTCCGCGCCATCGCCCATGCCGTCAACGCGCCGCTGATCTGCGACGCCGACACCGGCTACGGCAATCCCGTTAACGTCTGGCGGACGGTGCGCGAGTACGAGGAGGCGGGCGCCGCGGCGCTGCATATCGAGGATCAGGTCTGGCCCAAGCGATGCGGTTTCCTGGCGGGCAAGCAGGTCATCCCGATGGACCAGATGGTTCCGAAGGTGCGCGCCGCCTGCGACGCGCGCCGCGATCCCAATTTCGTCATTATCGCCCGCACCGACGCGCTGGCCGTCAACGGATGGGAAGACGTGGCGCGCCGCGCCCGCGCTTATCGGGAGGCCGGCGCCGATCTGGTTTTCGTTGACGGCATCCGCACGGTCGAAGATATCAAGCGCTACGCCGCCGAACTCGGCGATCTGCCGCTGCTCTACAACGGCGGCCTGTTGCCGGTTCCCGATCTGGCGAAATTCGGCTTCAAGGTGACGATTCATACGGGCACCCTGATGGCCGCGTTCGTCCGTTTTCGCGAGGCGATGCGCGAGTTGAAGCGAACCGGCTCGCTCGACCTGCCAATCACCGGCCATCTGTTCGGCGAGCTGATCGAATTGCTGGGCGTGCCCGCCTACGAGGCGCTGGCGAAGAAATATACCGGCTAGGCGCCGTATTTTTGTAATGGATAATCCGGTCGAACTGAAATTTTATTTCGCCTACACCAGTCCGTTCACCTATCTGGCGTACGAACCGGCGCGCGCGCTCGAAAACAGTCATCGTGTACGCGTGCGCTTTATTCCCCACGGCGTGAATATCCGGCGCGTCTATGGCGATACGGCCGAGCGCACCCGGCGCGATCAATTGAAAGTCCGCTATCTCTATCTCGACGTGCGGCGTTTCGCGGCCGAACGCGGATTGACTATTCTGCCGCCGAAAAAAATATACAGCGCGCGTTTCGCCTTTTACGGCGGGATGGTCGCGGAGGATCAGGGGCTGTTTCATCCCTATTCCGGGCGCGTGTTCGAGCGTTTCTGGAAGCGCGAGCTGGAAGTCGAAGATCCGGCGGCGCTGGCGGCGATTCTGCGCGAGGCCGGCGCGGATTCCGGGCCTTTTGAACGATACGTCGGCAACGAGGAGTTGGAAGCCAAGCCGCGCCTTAAAGCCTGTTTCGCCGAGGCCGATCGCGATCACGTCTTCGGCGTGCCGACCTTCGTAATCGACGGCGAATTGTTCTGGGGTTACGACCGGATGGAGTGGCTGGTGCGCAAGCTCGACGCGATGGGCCTGCGCCGCTGACTATCGTCAGCCGAGGCTGCGTTTTTCGCGTTCGGCCAGTTCAAGATCAGCGTCAACCATCATCTCGACCAACTGGCGGAAGCGGATCTTCGGCTCCCATCCGAGGATGCGTTTCGCCTTGCCGCTGTCGCCGATCAGGATGTCCACTTCGGCGGGCCGCATGAAGCGCGGATCGAACTCGACATGCCGCGCCGGATCGAGGCCGAGGCGGGCGAAGGTCAAATCCAGGAATTCGCGCACCGAATGGGTTTCGCCGGTTGAGACGACGAAATCGCCGGGCCCGTCCTGCTGGAGCATCAGCCACATCGCCTCGACGTAATCGCCCGCGAAGCCCCAGTCGCGCCGCGCGTCGAGGTTGCCGAGCGTAAGTTTGTCCTGCAGCCCGAGCTTGATCCGCGTGGCGCTGCGCGTGATTTTGCGCGTGACGAAATTCTCGCCGCGGCGCGGCGATTCGTGATTGAAGAGGATGCCGTTGCAGGCGAACAGGCCGTAAGCCTCGCGGTAATTCACCGTCTGCCAGTGCGCGTAGCACTTGGCGCAGGCATACGGGCTGCGCGGATGGAACGGCGTGGTCTCGCGCTGCGGAATCTCCGCGACCTCGCCGAACATCTCCGACGACCCGGCCTGATAGAAGCGAATCTTGCGGCCGTGACGCTGATTGTGGTCGCGCACCGCTTCGAGCAGGCGCAGCGTGCCGAGCCCGACCACGTCGGCTGTATATTCCGGCTGGTCGAAGGAGATGCGCACGTGCGATTGCGCCGCCAGATTGTAAACTTCGTCAGGTAGTACCTGCTCGATGATGCGGCGCAGGCCCGTGCCGTCGCCGAGGTCGCCGTAATGGAGTTGCAGCGGCGATTTGCCGGCGGCGGCGCCGTGATGAAGATGGTCGATGCGGCCGGTGGCGAAGCTGGAACTGCGCCGCACCACGCCGTGGACTTCGTAACCTTTGTTGAGCAGGAATTCGGCCAGATACGAACCGTCCTGGCCGGTGACCCCGGTTATCAACGCGACTTTCGGCATCAAATAATCTTTTCGGCGCGGATATTTCGGCCGAGCCGGCGCGCCGCGCGATTCGTCATATCATGCCGCAAGCGGCGCGCGCGGGCGAGGGTTCGTCAATCGCCTTTGACCAGCCGGAACGAATCGCTCTCGAAGTGCTGGGTCGAGAATTCGTAGAGTTCGGCGTCTTCGATCGCCTCCATCTGATGGACGAGCCCGATCGGTATATCCATGCATTGGCCGGCTTCGAGCACGAACTCTTCGATCGCCGGCGCCTCGGCCGAATCTTTCACCCGCACTTTCAATTTTCCGGAGCGCAGGAAAAAGGATTCGGTTTTGATTTTGTGAAAGTGGAGCGAGCACATCTTTCCCTTGCGGATTTCAAGAATTTTTCCGCAATAGAGATCGTTGTTCGCAATCCATACTTCGCGGCCCCAGCCTTTCGGAACGATTTTTACTGGTTCGCGTGATCGAGACATAACTTTTCCTCTTTCCGGATAGACTATCGGATCGCAGGAGCGCGGTCGGATTACCGGAAATGTAGCCAGTTGGCCGGGATCAAGCGACAACTTGTCCGCCGGCGGCGCCGCGATTCGCGCCCGCGGCCGGCAGCGCGCCGCTCTCGCCGGGCGGGCCAATATCATTCAGCCGAATAGAAAACCGCCTGACCGAAAGATGATGACGATTGGCGAATTCCCAGAGCGATAGAGTCATTTCGCGCGGCAGGGAATCCATCGCGACCAATAGCTCGTTGAAATTCGTCGCGAGCAAAATCCGCTCAAGATCCGCGAGCGAGCCCATCACCTGCCGCCCATGCACGAGCTTGCCGAGTTTCATCGCGTCGTCGTCGACGAAGCCGACGATCTTGGCGCGGCGGCCGCGGGCGACCGCCAGATAACGCGCGGCGGCCTCGGCCAGCTCGTCGGCACCGACGATCAGCACCCGCTCGTCGGCGACCGCGAGCAACGCGATTCCGCGGCGCAGGGCGCGAAACGAAAAACGGCTGGCGACGAGAAAATTCGCGAGCAAAATCACGTACAGCACCGCGATCGATCCGGACAGCTCGATGCGGACAATCATCGAGAGCAAAACCAGAAAAGCGCCCGCCAGCATCGCGCCAATCGCAAGCCGCAGCAGGTCCGAGACGCTCGCATAGCGCCAGATTCCCCGGTAAACGCCGGAGACCATGAAGGCGGCGTAGGTAACGGCCAAAACCCACGGCACGCATGCGAGCAGGCTGGCCATCAGGGCGTCGTTGACCCGGAAATCGAGCCGAATCAAAAACGCGCCGAAATAGGCCGCGGGAATCAAAGCGAGGTCGAGCATCGCTTCGGCCAGCCGCCGCTTGTAGCTGAACGTCAGAATCACGCGCGCCAACCCGCGCAGCTCGGCGATCGCCACGCCCGGCGAGGTCCGATCGAAAGTCAGGTCGACCATGAAGAGGGCGATTACGCCGAACAACCCCGCGACCATCGGCAGCGTCGCCAACAGCAGCGCATGCGGAATCATCACGACCGTGACCGCGAGCGCCGAAGTCGCCGCCGTGACTATCCAGAACAATCCGACGGCGGCCGGCTCCGCGAGGCCGAGCGCGAGCAGCTTGTGATGCGAATGGTCGAGACCGCGGCGCGAAATCGGCTTGCCCGTGGCCATCCGGCTGACGCTGACGATCGCTGTGTCGAGCAGCGGCGCCAGCATCAGCAGCATCGGCACGACGTAGCGCGACAACCGCGAATTTCCCGAAAGGTCGCCGGAGTGCAAGGCGAGCAGGCCCAGAATCAGGCCGAGCGGCAAGGCGCCGCTGTCGCCCATGAAGATCGATGCGGGGCTCGCGTTGTACAGCAAAAAACCGCACAAGGCGCCCGCGACGGCGAGCGCGCGGCAGCCCAGCGGCGCCTGATTGTGCACGAGCGCGATAACGCCGCTGGCGACCGCGACGGCGATTCCGATGCCGGTCGCCAAACCGTCGAGACCGTCGATCAAATTGAAGGCGTTGATTGTCGCAAGCAGAAAAAATCCGGTTAAGAGAGCGTTAAGCCCGCCCCACGGCGCCAGATGGAATGGCCCTACGAACCTGAGCGTGATCGCGACGATCGCGATCTGCGAAAGCAGTTTCGGCAGCGCGCGAAAGGCCACGACGTCGTCGATCACGCCGACCGCCAGCAGGCCAAGCGAGCCCGCCAGCATCCCCACGTTCAGCGAATGCACCGCCGCCAGCGCGAAAAGAATCGAGATGATGATCGCCACGCCGCCCAGCAGCGGCGTCGCTTCGGGATGGCGTCCATCGTCGCTCGGCGGCGCCGTCACCCCGAACCGCAGCGCCATCCGCCTGAGCGGCGGAGTCGTCACAATCGTCAACAGCATGGCGATAATCGTCGCCACCAATGGACGCAGCGATGGATTTATGACGATGAACATGGCGCCAGCGGTTCGGCAACCGGCGTCCCCTCACCACCGCAGGTTGACCGGCGTTTACTTTGCGCTTGCATCTCGAATGAAGCAAGGGCCAATTTGGATTTCATTTACGAAAATCTAGCGTAATTAGATTTTATTTTGCTTTAATTATCAATTTACCGACGGTTAACGTCAATCTGGCGAATTCAGGCGCGGATGGCGCGCGATCGGCTTCGGCGCCGTCAGCGAGCCGGCGCTAACGTATGGGGAGATTGGACTTCGGCGGCGGCCGTGGCGAAATCCGGAAGCGGTCGCTGGGAGATTAACGCGGCGTAGAGGTCGCACATTTTGCGCGCGGACGATTTCCAGTCGAAATCCCGCTTAATCCAGTCGCGTCCACGCGCACCCATCTCGTCCAGCGGCATCGCCGCGAGCCGCTGAACCGCGCCGGCCAGCGACTCGGGGGCATTTTTCACCCACAGGCCGCATCCATGCTCGCTGAGCGCGCTCCACGGCGTTCCCTCGCTGGCGATTACCGGCACGCCGCGCGCGAGCGCCTCGGCGACGCTCGTCGCCGAATGTTCCTGATGCGAGGGCAGGACGAAAAGATCGATGCGGTCGAAGAAACGGCGGCGCGCGGAGCCGCGCAGCGACGTTTCGACCAGGCTGACTTCGCCGCCGAGGCCGAGGCGTTCGATCCGCTTGCGCAGCAGGCGCAGATAGCGGCGTCCGCCCTCGCCCGCGATCGTCACCGCGACGCTGGTTCCCGAGTCGCGCAGCAGCGCCGCCGCGCCAATCAGATTCTCCAGCGCCTTGCGCGGTTCGATTCGGCCCGCGTAGCCAATTCTGAGCCGGCCCTCGCGAGGCTCCCGGTTGGATTCCGATGGAATGCGCACGCCGTATGGCACGGTCGCGATCGCGACGGCGGGAATTCGCGCCGCACACATGTCCCTTTCGCCTGCCGACGCGGCGTGCATCACGACGCGCCGTGGCGCCAGCATCCGTTCCAGCCGGGTCGGACCGCCCAATCCGCTGCGGTCGCCACGCCAGAGATTCAGCGCTCCGGCGGGCGACCACACGAGCGGCCGATCGAAGATTCTGCAGGCGATAAGCGCCGGCAGGGCCGTCGCTACGTTCAGTCCAATAAGGTGCACCACCTCGGCCCGGCGCACTTCCATCAGCAAGCGTAACGGCAGGCTCGGCGCGAACGCGCCAAATAAAATTCGATGCGCATAAATCGCTTCGAAGCCGGCGTCGATCAGAATTGGCTTGCCGGTCTCGACCGGCGCCGTTCGGCGCGGACCGTCGGCGTCGGTGGTGAGCACCCGCACACCGCATCCCAAACGCGCGCATCCAAGGCTCAGGCGGTAGGCGTTTTCAACCGCTTCGCCATAATAGGCGGCCGGTGAAAAGAATGGCGTGACGTAGAGTACTCTCACGCAAAATCAGCTAAGTACGAGCGACAATCGTGTAAATTCGGCTGTATCACGCGAAATCGGCAATTAACATTGCGACGCCAATAAGTTGAACTTTAATTAACGCATATTGCGTCGAATTGAAACACTCTGCGATGCGTAAGTCAGCCCGGATGGTTGGTTCGATAAACACGGCCAAAGTGTTCAGCCTTGACCGCATTCGCGCATGGCGAAATAGTTGCCTTGGCAGGTCGGGATTTAAGTGGGGTTCCGACCGGAAAATCACGGCTGTCGTATCTGCGTGAAGACCGCATGGCACCGGCGATGCGCCGGAAGTCGCCGATCCAAATCAGGCTTGGGGAAAGGATTGGCGTAAACCGTGACGCGCGCGGCCGGCGGGTGTATATAGAAAGTCCCGCGGCGTAACGGGCGGCACGATTCGACGGCAGGTATTAGAGGTATCGAGATGACGCAACTTGAAGCGGCCCGCAAAGGCTTGATCACCCAGCAGATGACGGAAGTCGCCGAGGACGAAGGACTGCGGCCCGAGGAAATCCGCGCTCTCGTCGCCAGTGGCGAGGTGGTGATTCCGCACAACCATCATCATGAATTCCGCGCGATCGGCATCGGCAAACAGCTCCGGACCAAGGTCAACGCCAATATCGGCGCCTCGAACTTCCATCAGTTGATTGAAGAGGAGATCGAAAAGCTTTACACGGCGGTGCGGTTCGGCGCGGACTCCGTAATGGACCTGTCAACCGGAACCGACCTCGACCAGATTCGGATGGAAGTGCTGTCGCGGAGCCCCGTGATGCTGGGCACGGTGCCGATATACCAGGTCGCGTCCGAGCGTTCGATCATGGACCTGGAGGCGCCCAATTTTCTCGACGTGATCGAGCGGCAGGCGCGCCAGGGCGTGGATTACATGACGCTGCATTGCGGCGTCACGCGCGAGACCGTGCGCAAGCTGCGCGGCCACGGCCGGATCGAGGGAATCGTCTCCCGCGGCGGCGCGCTGCTGGCGGCGTGGATCGAGCGCACCGGGAACGAAAATCCGCTTTACGAGCATTTCGACGAAGTTTGCGCGCTTCTGCGCGAGCACGACGTCACGATTTCGCTGGGCGACGGATTGCGTCCGGGCGCCACCGGCGACGCCACCGACCGCGGCCAGCTTGCCGAATTGCTGGTGCTCGGAGAACTGACGGAGCGGGCGCGCGCGCTCGGCGTGCAGGTGATGATCGAAGGGCCGGGCCATGTGCCGCTCGACCAGATCGAAGCCAACGTCAAGCTCGAAAAGCGGGTTTGCGGCGGCGCGCCGTTTTATGTGCTGGGGCCGCTGACCTGCGACGTCGCGCCCGGCTATGACCACATCACGGGCGCGATCGGCGGCGCGATCGCTTCCGCCGCCGGCACCGATTTCCTGTGCTATGTCACGCCCGCTGAGCATCTGCGACTTCCCGATATCGAGGACGTGCGCGAAGGCGTTATCGCCACGCGGATCGCGGCGCATTCGGGCGATCTCGTCAAAGGCGTGCGCGCCGCGAAAATCTGGAACGACCAGATGTCGCGCTATCGCAAGGCGCTCAATTGGGAGGGGATGTACGCGATGGCGATGGACCCGGACAAGGCGCGCCGCTACAAGGAAGAGAGCGAGGCGGCGGGGTCCAACGTCTGCAGCATGTGCGGCTCGCTCTGCTCGATCAATATCGACAACGCCGCGATCAAATTCACGCGCAAGCGGGCGCTGGAACAGGTGGAAACCCATGCCGCCGCGGGTCGATGAGATTCGCGCGGCGGGCGCTCCGGCGTTTCGCGGCATCGCGCTGCTCGACCAGTTTGGCCGCACCCGGCGGCTGGCCGACTACGCCGGCGAAATCGTGGCGCTCTATTTCTATCCGCAGGACGATACGCCCGGATGCACGGTCGAAGGACGCGAGTTCCGCGATCTGCACGAGCAATTCCGCGCGCTCGGATGCGCGGTCGTGGGCGTGAGCGCCAATAGCGCCGCGTCGCATCGCGCGTTCGCCGACAAGCACGGCTTTCCGTTCACGCTGCTGGCCGACGAAAGCGGCGAACTGGCCGAGGCCTTCGGCGTGCTGCGCGACGGCCGGCCGCTGCGCGCGACCTTCGTCATCGGCCGCGACGGCCGGATCGCGCGCGCATTTCACGACGTTACGCCGCGCGGCCACGCCCGCCGCGTGCTTAATTTCGTGCAGGCCCTGGTCGAATCGCATCGGATGATCGGCGGCTGAAGCCGGGATGCGCGGCGGCGCGCGCGTAATTATAATGGTTGCATCATAAGACCGATTTCAGGCGGCCGGAGTTCGCGCCGCCCGCGGAACGCGAACTCGAAGGAACAGGCAAATGGCTAAAAGCTCGAAGAACATCATCGACGAGGCGCGGGCCTCGATTAAGGCGATCGATATTGATGAGGCGCGGCGGATGCTCGACCAGCCGGGCACGGTGCTGATCGACGTGCGCGAGAGCGACGAATGGCGCCAGGGGCATATTCCGCAGGCGGTCGGGATTCCGCGCGGCTTCCTGGAACTGCGGATTGAGGAAAAAGTTTCCGACCACAAAGCGCCGATCATCCTGCAGTGCGCGTCGGGCACGCGCTCGCTGCTGGCGGCGCGCGCTCTCAAGGAACTCGGTTACGAGAACCTTTACAACCTGACCGGCGGTTTCAACGCATGGAAGGATCGCGGCCTGCCGTGGGTCGCCGATCGCGCGTTCACGCAGGACGAGATCACGCGCTATTCGCGCCATTTCGTCATTCCCGAAGTGGGCGAGAAAGGGCAGGCGAAGCTGCTCGATTCCAAAGTGCTGATTCTGGGCGCGGGCGCGCTCGGTTCGCCGACTTCGCTCTATCTCGCGGCGGCGGGCGTCGGCACGATCGGCCTGGTGGATTTCGACGTGGTCGATCTCTCGAACCTGCAACGCCAGATTATCCATACGACCGACCGGGTCGGGATTCCCAAAACCGAATCCGCGCAGAAGCAGATCAACGCGCTCAATCCCGGCGTCAAGGTGAACCGGCACGACGTGCGTCTGAGCTCGGAAAACGTGATGGGGATAATCGCGGGCTACGACGTCGTGGTGAATTGCGGCGATAATTTTCCGACCCGCTATTTGATCAACGACGCCTGCGTGCTGGCCGGGAAGCCGCTCGTGGACGGCGCGATTTTCCGCTTCGAGGGCAACGCCACGGTTTTTTATCCGGCCGCCGGCGGACCGTGCTACCGATGCCTCTATCCGGAGCCGGCGCCGCCCGACATGGCGCCCTCGTGCGCCGAAGCGGGCGTGCTGGGCGCGCTGCCGGGACTGATCGGTTCGATCGAAGCGCTTGAAGCGATCAAGCTGCTTCTCGGGGCGGGCAAGCCGCTGATTGGCAAGATGGTCTATTTCGACACGCTTTCGTCGGATTACGTGCGGGTGCTCAAAATCCGGCGCAACCCGGATTGCCCCGTCTGCAGCGACCATCCGACGCAGACCGGCCTTATCGATTACGAGGCGTTTTGCGGACTGGCGCCGGCCGCGAATGGCGCTGAACACGCGGCCGCGGCGGCGGGACGCTGAGCATCGGCGGCGGCGCGGAGAGATCGAGAATCCGGGCGGCGACGGGCGGCGGACGCATTCAAGGCGGCCGCCGCCTTTTCATTGAAAATTCCAACGGGCGAAGATCACAATGGCGCTGGGGCCTTTTTACGTGGCGCAAAAACTGCTCGAAACCAACGGCGCGCGCGGCGTCGCCATCCTGATGCGGCATGGCGAGACTGGATGGAACCGCGAAGGGCGCGTGATGGGGCGCCATCCGGTGGAGCTGAATGAAAACGGCCGGGCGCAGGTCGCGGCGACGGCCCGCTTCGCCCACACGGTCGGTCCGGAATTGATCGTCACCAGCCCGCTGGTGCGCGCGCGGCAATCGGCGGAAATCATGGCCGAGGGTCTCGGCGGCCTCGAAATCGTCGAGGAGCCGGACATCGCCGAAGTGCTGTACGGCCGCTGGGAGGGGATGAGCTATCACGAGCTGATCGAGGATCCGCACTACAAGACTTACCGCAAATCGCCGGTGGAAAATCCCACTCCCGGCGGCGAAACGATCCGGCAGGTGCAGGCGCGCGGCGTGGCCGCGGTGATGCGCTCGCTAACGTCTTATCCCGGCAAGCGCGTGCTGTTCATCTCCCACGGCGATATCGTGCGGACCGTGCTGTGCCATTTCATGGGGCTGGATTTGGCGTACTTCCATCGGATTCGCGTCGATAACGCGACGCTCTCGGCGATTCAGGTCGCCGGCGATTTCGCCGAAGTTAAATTTCTCAATCTGCTGCCCGATCCGGGCCGCGCCTTTATCGCGCCGTTTCCGGTCAGAAAACCGCCGCAGGACGCGAATTCGCGCTGATCGGCGCGCGGCTTTACAGGCGCTTCAAAGCGCGGCGCCGCGCGTTCACGGATACGTGGACGAGGCTGATTCCGCGCCGGATCCGACTTCGACGCCCTTGCGCACGCGGACGCGATCTCCGGGGCGTGACGGCAGGTCGACGTGGATGGTGCGATAGCCGCCGCGGGACGCATCGGGCGCGACGAAGCCGATTGTGTACTGTTCACGCAATTCGCGGCTGATCGAGGCGCACGCGTTGCGCAGCGCGGCGCCGTCGCCGACCTCGCGGATGATGTAGGTCTTGGCGCCGGTTTCGCTCGAAAGCAGATCGAGCGTGCTCGCATCCACTTCGTCGACATCCCCTCCTCCGAACAACGACGAGAGCGGTCCGCCCGAACCGCCGCCCACATTGGGATCGCCGATGCCGATCGAATAAATCAGCACGCCCATCCGGCGCGCCTGCGCGACCACCTGGCCCAGCGTCGCCTCGCTGGTGTTGTCCATGCCGTCGGTAATCACCAGCAGCGCCTTTTTGTCGTAGCGCCCGTGCTGAACCATCAGCAGGCCGTCCAGGATCGTGTCGAAAAGCGCGGTCTGGCCGTAAGCGTGGAGCAGTTCCAGCCGGCTGAGAATCAGGTAGTGATTGGTGGTGAAGGGCTGCAGCAGGAACGGCCGGCTCGAAAACGCGAACATGAAGACGTCGTCCTGCGGATTCAGATTGCGCACGAATTCCGTAATCGCGGCGCGCGCCTGCGCCAGCTTGGGCTGCATGCTGCCGGAAGTGTCGACGATGATCCCGACCGAGACGGGAGTGTTCAGGTCCTGGCGGAAGAACGCGATCTGCCGCGGCTGGCCGTCGACCAGCAGCTTGAAATCATTTTCGCGCAGGTCGGTGACGTAGCGGCCATTCTGATCCGTGACCGTGACCGTCACCTGCTTGTAGCCTTGCTGGGAGCGCAAATCGCGCGCCGGCAGGCTGAGCGCCGCGCCGCCCGGCTGGGGCGCCAGTCGCGGCAGCGTGGCCGTGTCGGCTCCGGGTTGCGGAGCGATGCGCGGCAGGGTCGCGGTCGCGCCGCCGCCGCCCTGTCCGCCCGGCATCGCCGGCAGTTCGAGCACCGAGGCGCCGCCCTGGTTCTGGCTTCGCGGAATCGAGGCGCCTGGCGGCGGAAAGACCTGGCCCTGTTGGGCATGCGCCGATACGGCCGCGCCGGCGATTAAAATAAATCCCGCGATCGCGCCAAGCAGCGGCAGTCTGAACCAGCGCGAGCGGTGTTTCGATAACGTCATGGATTGATGGCCTCGGCCGCGCGATGGCGGCCAACCTTCTCGATCTTCCTATTTGAATGGCGTGGCGGCAAGCGATCGCCGCGCGCGCGACATCCAGAAGCCCGCGCGCGCGCCGCCATCCCATCCATAGTTCTTAGACGTTAACGGGCGTCGGCTGTTTCAGTTAAGCCGCGCCTGATTGGCGGCGCATCTGCGTCCGCGCGCGCCGGGCGCAACCCGGATTAAATTTGAAAATGCAGCGCGCTGCGCCGGCGCTCGGCCAGCGCCTGCAGCGTCGTGCGCTGCAGAATCGCGGTGACGCTGTCGCGCACCTCGCACCACACCCCGCGCATCGCGCAGGTTTCGCCCCGGCTGCAGGGCGAATTGCCGGTCTCCTCAAGGCATTCGACCGGGGCGTAGTCGCCTTCGATAATCTGCACGACATCAAGCATCGTGATTTTCGCCGGATGGCGCGCCAGCAGGTAGCCGCCGCTCGGCCCCTTCTGGCTGGCGACCAATCCGCCGCGTTTCAGCTCGATCAACAGCCGCCGCAGATAATTCTCCGGAATCGCCTGCGCCGCGGCGATCTCCTCGACCCGCTGCGGCGCCGCGCCTGGATAGCGCTCGGCCAGCATGATCAGAGCTTTCAGACAGTAGTCGACTCCGACACCGAATTTCATGGTCTTCCCCGCACCAAGGATAGCAGTAATCCGGATATAAGAGAATAGCTGACTAATTTACTCATTTATTTAGTTGACTAAAATGGTCGTGTTAGTTATCTTTCGATCTGCGACGTTATTCAGGAGATTTGCTTAAGCCTGTGCCGAAGCGTGAAGCGCCATCCTGGGAAACCGTTCTCAAGCGCAATTCGGTCGAGCGCCTCAAGCGCGAGCTGTTTCCCACCGAGTTGGCCAACCAATGGTCGCGGCTGACCGATACGCCGTACGAAAAACTGCCCGAAGAGGACATCGTGCGCTTGCAGTGGTTCGGGATGTACCACGACAAGCCGAAAATCGGGACCTTCATGATGCGGGTGAAGATTCCGAGCGGCATCCTGACGCCGGCCGGGCTCGATGCGATCGGGCGGGTTTGCGAGGAACACGGGCGCGGCCAGGGCGAGCTCACGACGCGCCAGAATATCCAGCTTCATTACCTCACGCTCGACAAGGCGCCCGGGATTTTCGAGCGGTTCCGGGCGGTCGGGCTTTCGACGATGGGCGGATGCGGCGATTGCGTGCGCAATATCACTGGATGCCCGGTGGCCGGAATCGATCATGACGAGTTGTTCGACGCCACCGGCCTGATCGGCGACGCGGCGAATTTTTTCTACGGCAATCGCGAATATTCCGATTTGCCGCGCAAGCACAAAATCTCGATCGCCGCGTGCCGCCACCAGTGCAACGCTCCGGAGATCAATTGCATCGCGATGGTCGGCGCGATTCGCGACGGCCGCGAGGGCTTCGCGGTGCGGGTTGGCGGCGGCCAATCCTCGACGCCGCGCCTCTCGCGCCATCTCGGCGTTTTCATCCCGCGCGAAGATACGCTCGCGACCCTGCGCGCGATTCTGGACGTGTGGCGTTCGACCACCGAATACCGCATCTCCCGCGTCAAGGCGCGGCTCAAGTTCATGATCGACGACTACGGCGTTGACGCCTTTCGTGAGCTCGTCGAAGCGCGGCTTGGCCGTACGCTGGAACGCCTCGAAGAACCGCCGCAGCCCGACGCGGAGAGCGATCACATGGGCGTGCACGAGCAGAAGCAGGCGGGACTCTTCTATGTCGGCTTTCCGGTGCGGCTGGGGCTCATGAGCGGCGCGGCAATGCGCGCGATCGCGGCGGTCGCGGCCGAAATCGGGGGCGATATCCGGCTCACGCGCCGCCAGAATTTCATTGTCAGCGGAATCCCGCGGGAGCGCCTCGACGAGGTTGTCGCGCGCGTCGGCGAACTCGGCTTTCCGCTGGGCGTCAACGGACTCCACGCGTCGTCGATCGGATGTATCGGCGATCCGCACTGCAACTACGCCGTCACGCCGACCAAGGAAAAATTGTCCACGGTAATCGATCGGCTGGCGGCGCAATTCGGCGACGCGGTGGGCGGGCTGAAGGTCAATCTCGACGGATGCCCGCACGCCTGCGCGCAGCATTGGACCGGCGATATCGGCTTGCAGGGCACGACCGGGCGCGGTCCCAACGGCGAGCCGCTCGAGGCCTTCGACGTAATCCTGCGCGGCGGCCTCGGCCGCGACGCGGCGATCGGCAAGCCGCTGCTCCGCCGGGTGCCCTCCGCGCAAATCGAAGACACCGTCGCACGGCTGGTCGCGGCATGGCTCGAACGCCGCGCGCCGGACGAAACCTTCGCCAAATTCTGCGTACGCACTCCCGACGCGGAACTGCTCGCGGCCGCCGCCGAAACTCCGGCCGCCGCCGCGGCGGGAGCCTGACCATTCAGTTGACGCCAGCGCATCGAGAGGTAACCGAAACATGGAAGCGCACAGCGAACGCCTGCTGATGGATGAACTGGAGGCCGGCGAGGCCGCGGTCGAACTCGACGACAAGGAGCCGCAGGAAGTGCTGGCATGGGCGATCGAAAAATTCGGCCGCCGGCTCGGTATCTGTTCCAGCTTTCAGGCCGAAGGATGCGCGCTGATCGAGATGGCGTGGCGGATCGATCCGGGCGTGCGCGTTTTCACCATCGACACCGGCCGCCAGCCGGAAGAGACGCAGCGGCTGATCGAACGCTTCCGCGAAAAATACGGCATCCGCACCGAAGTCTTCATGCCGGAGACGCGGATGGTCGAACAGATGGTCTCGAAGCACGGCGCGAACCTGTTTTATCGCGACGTCAACCTGCGCCTGCTCTGCTGCCAGGTGCGCAAGGTGCTGCCGCTGCGCCGCGCGCTGATGCATTTCGACGGATGGGTGGCGGGACTGCGCCGCGAGCAGTGGGCGACCCGCTCGAACATTCGCAAAATCGAGATCGATCACGACCACGGCGGCGTCGTGAAAATCGCGCCGCTCGCCGATTGGACCGAGGGCGAGGTCTGGGACTATATCCGCGCCAACGATATTCCGTACAACGAGCTTTACGACAAGGGCTTTCCGTCGATCGGGTGCGCGCCATGCACGCGGCCGGTGGCGCCCGGCGCCGATCCGCGCTCGGGCCGATGGTGGTGGGAGACGGGCGCGCCCAAAGAGTGCGGAATGCACTGCTCGATCGAAACCGGCGGCTTCGAGCACGAACTCGCCGCGCTGCTTGGCCCTCGCCACAACGACGCCCATCGCGCCGACTGACCGCGATGTCCGCTGATGTGAATTTCACGGCCGCCGCGGCGCTCGCGCTGGATGGGACGCAGCGCGACGCGCTGCTGCCGCAGCTTGACGCTTTTCTCGGCGCGGTCGCCGACCCGGCGGCGCGCGCTCCCTATGCGGCGCTGCGCGCGGCGGTGGCCGATCGCGAGGTTCCGGCAGAGCTCGCGGAGCGGCTCGGCGCAATCCTCGAACTGACTTTGACCAGTGGACGCGCCCGCGCCGCGCATGGGCCGGGCGCGGAACTCGCGCTGTGGTCGCTGTTTCAGAAGACGCCGCGCGGTCGCGAGATTGCGGCGTCGATCGGCGCGCTCAACGCCGCGCTCGCGCCGTTCGCCGGCCGCACGCTCGAAGCGGTCGCTGCCGTCGCGCGCGGCCCGGGCGCTTACGCGCTCACGATTCGCGCCGGGGGCGTGCAGGCGACAATCCGCTTCGAACCCGCGGGCGTGCGGATCGAAAATCTTGAAATCGGCTAGAAACCCATGCTCTCGGCCCAATCGGCCAGCTCGGGGATGCGATACTTCTCGCCCTTGTAGGCCTGATACATCAGATAGACCCACAAAATCGCGAACCCAAGGTTTATCAGGCTCTGGATGAACCGGATAATTCCGCCGAGCGGTCCCGGCAGCACCGCCACGAACACACTGAAGACGATATTCACCACGAAAATAAAGACGGAATAGACGATCGACTGACGCGCGTGAAAGCGCACGAATTCGTCTTTGTCGTAAGGCTCCAGATACAGGAAGATCACCCCGGTAACGAAGCCCAGCAAATAGGTCAGAGCCGCGATGGGCCGGCTTTGCGGCTTGGGCGCCTCTCCGTCCATGATTTAATCCTCCTTCAGGTTTCGGCGGCGCCGGCGCGCCGGGAGGTCCGGACGCCGGCGTCTTGCGGATAAAAGGTAAGTCAACCAGACGCGCGGCGCCACGGCAATCGTTTGCGCGGATTCGCGGGTTTCAGCCGGCGCCGGCGGATCGGCCGCACGCGCCCGCGCGATCGCCTACCCCTGGACCGCCGCGCGCGGATTATGCACGTATAGCTGGGCCGCCGGCGGCCGTTGCGAAGCATGGCTTCGCGGCGGCCGCATCGCGTACTCAACCGGGCGCATATGATCGTTGTATTGGCGCTCGCGGCTGTACACGCGGTTGAACTTCCAGAGCATTTTGAGGAAATTCGTCCGTCCATGCGCCGCCAGCCGCGCGGCTTCCGAACTCACCTGGAACAGGCCGCGCAGCCCCAGATGCTTGCGGTTCAGCACGGCCTGGGTCTTGACCAGCTCTTCGTAAAATTTCCGCAGCGGCAGTTTCGTCGGCAGCACCGCGTGCTGAATGTCGAACAGGCGATAGTCCAGCGTGGTCAGGCGCCGCGATTCGGTGAACCAGGTTTCCGTGCCCGGATAGGGCGTCGCCACCGTCAAATGGACGACCTCGCCGATACTCATCGCCCAGTCGCGCACGACTTCAAATCGCCGCTCGTCCCAATCCGGATCGGCGATCAGATTGACCGCCACCGTCAGGCCCATCGCGCGCGCGATTTCGAGCGCCTTGAAATTCACGCCCGGCGAGGAGCGCTTGCGATGGAGCTTGAGGCCCGCTTCGTCGATCGCCTCAAGCCCGATGAACATCAGTTCAAGCCCGAGCCGGCGCCAGTACTCGAAGACTTCGCGATTGCGGCACAGAACGTCGGCGCGCGTTTCGAGGTAATAGCGCTTTTTGATTCCGCGCCGTTCGATTTCGCGCCCGATCGCCATCCCGTGATCCGCGTGGATGAAGGCGACGTCGTCCACGATAAAGACGTTCGGTTCCCGGATCGATTCAAGCTCGCGCGCGGCGGCTTCCGGCGGCGCCTGACGGTAACTGTGCCCGTAAAACGTCCACGCGCTGCAAAACGAACAATCCCAGGGACAGCCGCGCGTGAATTCGATCGATGCGCACGGATCGAAAACGCTGATGAAGTATTTATGGCGCTGGCGCGTGAGATCGCGCGCCGGCGTGAAGCCGTCGATATCCTTGAGCAGGCGCGGCGGCGGACCGGCGCCGTCGAGCGCGACGACGCCCGGGACTCGCGCAAGCCCGCCGTCCTGGGCCGCGGAGAGCATTTCCGGCGCGCTTGTTTCGCCCTCGCCGCGGGCCACGCAATCGATTGCGCCCGCGGCGTGTTCCAGCAATTCGCCGGCGATGAAAGACGCGCTATGGCCGCCGGCGAAGACGAACGTTTCCGGCCGCCATCCCTTGATCATCTTCGCCAGGTCGATAACTTCGGGCGCGTTGGCCAGATAGTTGAGCGAAAAGCCCACCGCTTCGGGCGTAAAATCCGCGATTTCCGCGAATAGATCGCGATGGGAAAAAATCTGGAGATCGAGCATCCGAACCTGATGCCCGCCGGCGCGCAGCGCCGCCGCCACCCGCTCCATCCCAAGCGGTTCCAGCCGCAGATAGATTTCGCTGTACATCAGGGGGCTGGGATGGACCAACAGAACGCGCATCGCATCCTCCTCCGGCGCCGTGCGGATTCACGCGAAATCGGAACGTACCGGTTCGAGCAATAGCACCACGTCGCCTCGATTTCTAACCGGTCGCTGGCTCGATCGGCCTGCGGTTTAATCCCGGTCCGCCGGCTCCGGCGCGCCGCGCGGGGTTGCGCGGGAGGCGGGAAAGTCGCAAGTTAGGCATGACGATCAGGCCGCTGCGGCGGCCGTCGATCCCGAGTGGGGAGAATCCGCGATGGCGCTCAAGGTGACGTGGGACAAAGACGCCTGCATCCATTCCGGCAACTGCGTTAAATCGCTGCCGCAGGCGTTCAAGGTCGAGAACGGAAAATTCGTGATCGAGCCTTCCGCCGCAGCGGACGAAAAGGTCCGCGCGGTCGTCGCCGCCTGCCCTTCGCACGCGCTGAAGATTTCCGATTAAGCCCGGCCGCGTTTGCCGCGCGGCTGTTCGATCGATCGTCGCCGGCTACGGAAACTGGCGCAGCATCACGAATGATTCACTGCCGACGCGGTTGACGATGCGTGCGACCGTCGCGAAGCCGAAACGCTCATAGAGCCGCTTGGCCGGATTGTTTGCGCGCACGCTGAGCACGATCGCCGGGCAGATCGCGCGCGCCGCCGGGATCAAATAGCGCAGCAGCTTGGTTCCCGCGCCCATCCCGGCGAACGCCGGAGCGACCGCGATCGCGAGTTCCGGAGTTCGCGCCGCCACCCATCGATACAACGGACTTTCCGCCTGCATCACCCGAATCCACGCCGCGCCCGCCGGCTCGCCATCCTCGCTTACGGCGATAAATCCCAAATCGCCGGCGCGGTTGCGCCAGTTCTCGACATACGGCGCCAGATCGGGATTGTTCATCGCCGTCTCCGGCGCGACGCCGTCTTCGTCCATGTGCGCGGCGTAATAGAGCATCCGCCAGAGATAAGCTTCGTCGCTTTTGTCCGCGGGGCGGATGAAGAAATCCATGATGCGGATAATCCCGCGCGATGCGCCGGGGTGGCAAGCCGCCTTCGCGGCGCGCCTTGAATGTGCGTGGCGGCGCGGTGCGATCCGGCGGCGCGGCGGAAAGCGCGCCGGATTATTTTTTCGCGTCGTGATTGAGCGAGCCGAGCGTGGCGTCGGCGGCGCGGCCGGTGGCGAGGATATCCAATTGCGCGCGAATCCGGTTGGCGAGTTGGCGGCGGAAAACCGGCTTGGCCAGAAAGTCGCTCACGCCCAGCCGCATGCCTTCCGCGCGCGCGTCCAGATCGTCGCGCGCGGTGATCATGATCACCGGGATGGCGGCGGTGTCGGGGTCCTGTTTGAGCGCCCGGCAAACCTCGAAGCCGTCCATTTCGGGCATCATCAGGTCGAGCAATATCACGTCCACGGGATGTTCGCGGGCGAGTCTCAGGCATTCCGGGCCCGATACCGCCTCGATCGCCACGAAGCCTTCGCGCTGCAGATGGCGGGCGAGGATCGAGACGGTGTCCAGATCGTCGTCGACCACCATGATATGCGGCGTTCTGTTCATTTCGTCCATAATCGCCTCACGCATCGTCGCGCTCGTCGGCCGAACCCGGCGCGATCACGCCGCAGCGCCTCAGCTTGGCCGAGAAGGTCGTGCGCTTGAGCCCGAGCAGGCGGGCGGCGGCCTGTTTGTTCCCGCCGCTCTGCTTGAGCGCTTCGTTGATCATGCGGCCTTCCAGTTCGCGGACCATCGCCGCAAGGTTAATTCCTTTTTCGCCCAGCGCGGGCGCAATCCGGGTGTCGGCTATCCGCCCCGCCGTGACCAGATTGGACGGCAGCAGCGGCGTGTCGATCACTGAATCCTCGCACATGATCACGAGCCGCTCGACCATGTTCTCGAGTTCACGGACGTTGCCGGGCCAATCGTAGGACCACAGATGCACCATCGCCTCGCGCGAAACCGTCCAGTCGCGGCCGGGCAGCCGCTGGCGCATCCGGTCGAGAAAATACTCGACCAGCAACGGGATGTCGGAGCGGCGTTCGCGCAGCGGCGGAATATGAATCGGCACGACTTGGAGCCGATAGAAAAGATCCTCGCGGAAGCCGCCTTTGCGCACCGCCGTCATCAGGTCGGCGTTGCTGGCCGCGATAATCCGCGCATCGACGCGGGTGGCGCGGTCGGAGCCGACCGGCCGGACCACGCCGTCTTCGAGCACGCGCAGCAACTTGGCCTGCAGCTTGAGCGGCATCTCGCCGATTTCGTCGAGGAAGATCGTGCCGCCGTCCGCCGCGCTGAACAGGCCATGGCGTGAGCCGGCGGCGCCGGTGAAAGCGCCGCGCTCGTGGCCGAACATCTCGGATTCGAGCAGATCCTGCGGAATCGCGGCGCAATTGACCGGAACGAACGATCGGTTCGCGCGCGCCGACAAGGTATGGATCGCGCGGGCGATGACCTCTTTGCCGCTGCCGCTTTCGCCGGTGATGAGCACGGTGGCGTCGGTCGCGGCGACGCGCTCGACCAGGGCGCGCAGTTTGGCAATCGTCTGATGTTCGCCGACCAGCGCTCTTTCCGCCGCCGACCGAAAGGCGGCGTCCGACAGTTTCGGTCCCGAAGCCATGGTCAGACGTCTCCTTTGGAGTGGATAAGGCTCGGTGGCGGAAGGGCAGTATCTGCGCTTCTGGACACGTCAGGATATTGACATATTCCTACTGTAGGAAACAAGCGGAAATTTTAGCTGGTCGCGAACGTATCCAAAATCCGCAAGAAAAGATGAAAATTTCCGCTTAAACCCCGGTCAATCCAGATTGGCCGCGATATGGACCACCAGAGATCGAACAAAACGAAACAGCGTTATCTGGTTTCGATATCGCTTCGATAAACCGCCGCTTGACCGGGCCCTTCTGCCACCGAAACTTCAAGCGCGATTACGTTGGCGAGCGCGTGACGATCTTCTAACGCTTTGTACAGTTCGTTCCAGATATAGCGGGCCAGCTCCTCGGCCGAACTATGCACAATCGGCAAAATCGCGGCGTCGCTTGCGGGGATTGAGAAGGCGTCGTCTTCGTAACGGAGATGGACCTGGCGGCCGTCGCGTTCGATTTTCAGGCAATCGCTCAGCGCCGGAACGATCATACGTTCGTCGAGGCGGTCGGCGATTTCTTTGGTCAGGCGTTTGATCAGTCCGAAATCGAGGACATAACCGGTCGCCGCAAGCCGTCCTTCGACGCGCACGCCAACCTGATAATTATGGCCGTGCAAAGGCTCGCGAAAGCCGGGATAGGCGATAAAGTGCGCGGCGGAGAATTTCAGGTTTTCCTTCGCCACATGAATCGAAAATTGCGGTTTCATCGGAAGATCTTCAACGCGCGGCGGCGGGCAGGACCGGCGCGAGCGCGGGATGCGGCTGCACGGTGAAATTCGCTCGATAACGCGCGTTATCGAGCGACGTTGCGCGCAGAAACCGTTCGTTTTCGCCGGGCGCGATCGTGGCCATCCGGGTCTTCAGCGCGTCGCGCAGGTTAGGCTCGAGACCGGCGGTCAGGTCGTGGATATCCAGCCCGTGCCATCCGCCGAGCAGGCATTCCACGAAATAGCCGACTTGGCCGTCATGGTCGAGGTCGAAGCTGTCCACGCGCATCGCTTCGGCGAGCGTCAACAGCCGATCCATCCCGTATTCGTTGCGCTTCGAGCGCACGGAGGAGTCGCCGCTGCCCTCAAAGCCCGAGCCGATCGCGGCGATCGCGACCCGGCCGTCGTTAAATGGCGCCGGATGGAAGATATAGCCCTCCGAGGTGTAACCCAGCAGATCGTAAAGCGCGCGGCGATATTCCAGCAGGCTCCATTTGGTCTGACGGGCCATGTCGAGCAGAAATTCTCCGAGCGGTTGACCGGCGCGATCGGCGATTTCGAGCAGGCGCAGGAATTGGGTTTCGTCGTACTCTTCGCGGCGCGCGATCAGCGGCGCCCACTGCCGGTCAAAGACCAGCCCGAGGGCGCCAATGCCCGTCCCGCGATGGCCATTGGCGGCGCGCGCGGCGATCGGCGCGGCGGGATCGATCGGCTCAAGGTCCATCGCGAGGTAATGTCCGTGGCTGGACGGTTTCGCCAAGCCGCGCCGGGCGTTGTCGAGCCGGACCGGAAACGCGTCGCGCGCGATCAGGCGGCTCTTGCCGCCGCGGCGCTCGGCCAGGATTCCATAGCCGCTCAGGAGCGAACCGTAACCGATTACCAGCAGAGTGTCGTTGACTGCGGCGGCCAATCCCGGCTTCCTTTCATCCGGCAAGCGACGGCATTCGCATTCAGCGCCAGTCGCATCGCAAGCGGATCTTCGGAACAAAATTCTATCCAGCGGTGCGGCGCGCGTCGATATCGTCCGGCCATGGGCAGTGCTCAAATTAGAGCATTAATATACTTGACGAACCGTGAAGGGGTCGCCTATGCTTGAATGCGATTTTCATCAACGAGGGACAAAGATGCCAACGGCAGTGATGGAGCAAATCGAGATCGAGCGCGACACCTTGGGCAAAGTTCTCAAGGACAATCGTCTCTGCGTTCCAGTCCATCAACGCAACTATAGATGGGAGCCCGAGCAGATAACGGATTTGTTTACCGATCTCGCAGGCGCGATCGCTGACAAATCAAGTCCGGAATATTTTCTCGGTTCAATCGTGGTGGTTAAGCGACCAGACGGACAGCTTGAAGTTAACGATGGCCAGCAACGCTTAGCTACAACCGCAATTCTGCTCGCGGCAATACGGGACCATTTCAAGCAGGTTGGGGATACCACAGCCGAAATCATTGATTCGCAATTTCTGTCTGCGGTTGATCGTAGGACTCATGTTCCGACGCCGAAATTAACTCTTAATCTAAACGATAACGAGTTTTTCATCAAAAGAGTCCTTCAGTCAGAGGCGAAGACGCCAGCAGCCCCTGGTTCGCACAGGAGAATTAGTCGCGCCGCCCAACTAGCCGCAGAGCACGTAGCAGCGATCGTCGCCCCTTATTCAAAACCCGACGCGCTCCAGCAACTGCATAATTGGGTTGACTACATAGAAGGGAAGGCTCGAATCATCAAGGTCATAGTCGCAGATGAGCGCACAGCTTACATTATCTTTGAGACTATGAACGATCGCGGGCTTCAACTTACCTCGGTAGACCTCCTTAAAAATCGACTATATGCAACTGCAAATGGCCGCCTACAAGAAATAATGGCTAACTGGCAAACAATGACGGGAGTTATTGAGACGCTACCTAAGCCTGAAGATGCTCAGCTCGATTACGTGCGCCACGTGTGGATCTCCGAAAATGGGCATATCAGGGGACGTTTCCTGTACGACCGAATCAAAGAAAAAATAACCAACGTGCAAGAGGCCGTTACCTTTAGTGCGAAATTAGCGCAAAACGCAGTCAAATATCAGGCGCTTCTCAACCCCGCAAGCGAAATGTGGAGATCGCACACGCCCGCCGCTAGACAACAATTGTCACTGCTCGCGACGTATGGCGTTAAGCAATTAAGACCGATGCTTCTAGCCGCATTAAATAAATTTTCCGCTAACGAATTCGTTCGATTGTTGGACGCTGCCGTAGTATGGACGGTACGCTGTGCAATGTGCGGCGTGTTCGGCGGCTCTTTGGAAATACATTATAACCGAGCAGCCAAAGGGATAACTGACGGAGAAATCAAGACTACGGCGGAAGCAGCGAAGGCGATGTCGACGATAATCCCCGACGATGAAAGATTTCGGAATGGCGTAGCCACTGCCCGCATTACTTGGGAACCTCTAGCCCGATATTACTTAAACGTCCTTCAGCGAACGGCAGACGGAGAAAAAGAGGCACAATATGTTCCGAACGACGCGCCGGACGTCACGCTGGAACACATTCTCCCAGAGAATCCTGATGCGAGCTGGAACTATATTTCGGAAGCGGATCGAAAAGCTTTCTATGCGAGGTTAGGCAATCTCGCGCTATTACAATCCACTCCGAATTCGAAGCTAGGAAACGTTTCTTACGACTTGAAGAAACCAACGCTTACGGCATCGAAATTTTCTCTAACACAAGAAGCAGCCCAGTGTAATGAACCGTGGGGACCGGCCACGATCGCGAAGCGGCAAGAGAAGCTTGCAGATCTTGCAGTGAAGGCGTGGGCATTTTAGGCACGACGCTTGGTGCTCTTTTTGGAAGTTGCCACTTCCTTGGTATGAGTCAGGACTTTATGCGTCAACGCTCGTAAGTTGTCCAATGCTTGCTGAGGCTCAAACCGCAGTTTGGCTAACTTGTTTGTTGGTTTCATGGTATCAGCCTACCACGCCGATGCGGACCTCTCCACTGTCTAGGCCGGTAAGGGCTGAGGCGAATGCGGGCCTTGATCGATTAGGTCTTTATAGGTGAGGCGACGACCAGTAACGGATTTGGCAACGCCGATGAAACGTAGAGCGCTGGATACTTTGCGATTGTTGAAGCGGTAGACCCGCTCATCGATATAACGGAACAGATGATAGGGCTCGATGGCGATATAGGTTCCTTTGAGGCGGCGCTTCAAGAGCGACCAGAAATTCTCAATTCCGTTCACGTGGACGCGACCTTCTGCGTATTTCTCCGCGTGGTCGATCACGTTATGTGCGTACTCTGGATCGAGACCTGCATAGCTCAGCAGCGCGTCGGTGAACATCTCGGAACCGGACTCGACGTTCTCTCGAATGTTGGCATGGAGCGATGCGCGCCTGACGTTACGGAGAACCGTCGCCCGAACGCGGCTCATCTCGTCGCCAGCGTGACGCTCAAGGAGCCCCATCACAGCGACCTTTCCCATCCCGTCAGTGCCGGTAATCTTGGCTTTCTTGGCTTTGTGCATGAAGCGAGCGAGGCCGCCAATGAAGGTTTCATCAGCCTCAATCTCGCCGCTCATTTTGTCTGGCGTATCATCCTGCATTGCGAGCCGGAGCCTTTGCAGCATGAACCAAGCAGTTTTCTGCGTAACTTCAAGAGCATCCGCCAGTTCATAGCTACTGATTCCGATCTTGCAGTTCGCGAGCAGCCACATGGCGGGAAGCCACTTCTCCAATCCAATCGGCGAATCCTCGAAGATCGTTCCAATCTTCAAAGTAAACTGCGGTCGGAGATGCTTGGAATAGCATTTCCAGCGACGCTGATTGGCCAGATATGTGACCTTCTCGGAGTTGCAAGTTGGGCAACGGATTATTCCGTCCGGCCAACGCATCTCGACCATGAACCGGCGGCAGTGTTCGTAGT
This sequence comes from Deltaproteobacteria bacterium, assembly GCA_021799495.1. GTDB lineage: Bacteria > Desulfobacterota > Binatia > Binatales > Binataceae > JADMIL01. Next base: position 27,532 of record JAJZAI010000001.1, on the reverse strand, counting down.
CGCTGAAGTAGACAATCGCATCCGTCAGCGAACGGGGGTATCGCGTGTCCATGCTTCAAATCTAGTAAATGAAGCATGGTTCGTCAAGTATGTTAATGCCCAAATTAGGGCACTGCACGGACGGGCGTGCCCAGACGGTTCGTTCCGTTCAGGCGCGCGGCGCGACGGATACGTAGCGATTGCCGCGCTCGTAAAATCGCCACGGCCGTCCGGCCCATCGGCCGGCGTAAGCGACATTGATTCGCGCGGAGCGGCCGATCCGTCCGCATGGAATCGCCGCCGTTTCGAGATAGAGCGAATCGCCGCAAAGGTCGCGGCCGTAGTCGGCGCCGGTAATCGCCATTGCCTGTGTTAGCTTGCCGGGACCGTTCGTGAGTTCGCGATCGTGCGCGGTTTTCCGCCGCCGCACCGCCATGAGATCGGCGCCGCGAACCGGTTCGAGCGCGCGAATCAGCACCGCGTGCGGTTCGCCTTCGCTGGCGGCGACGATATTGAACGCCCAGCAGACGCCGTAGAGAAAATAGACGTAGGCGTGTCCCGGAGGACCGAACATCGCCGCCGTGCGCCGGGTCAGGCCGCGTGAGCTGTGCGCGGCGCGATCGAGCGGTCCGCGATAAGCTTCGGCCTCCACGATGCGTCCGGCGGTTTCGCCTTCGGCGGTGCGATGGACGAGAATTTTGCCGATACAATCGCGGGCGACGGTCAGGACCGGACGCGCGTAGAACGAGCGCGGCAATTTCGCTCCGGACGCGCTCCGAGATTCCGGATTCGCCTGCGCGCCCCCGGAATTTTCAGGCCGCGGCGCGGTGGGCGAAATGAAAGAATGGGCGTGCGTCGATCGCATCGGCTAACGCGAGCATAATCACGAACGAGAGGCGCGAAAACAGTTGGACCCAAAAGGCAAGGCGGCGTTGATCACGGGCGGCGCGCGGATTGGTCGCGTGGTCGCGCAGGCGCTGGCCGCGCGCGGATGCGCGATCGGCGTCACCTGGCGCGCGTCACGCGCGGAAGCCGAGGCGACGGCCGCATCGGCGCGCGCCTCCGGCGTCGCCGCGGCTGCGGTGCGGGCGGACGCGACCGACGAGGAACAGGTGCGCGCGGCGGTCGCGCAAATCGCCGAGCGGCTCGGCCGGCTCGACATCCTGATCAACATGGCCTCGACGTACATGCAGACGCCGAATCCGGGCGCTCCGGATTGGACCGCGGCGTTCGACGCCAACGCGCGCAGCATCTTTCTTTTCGCGCGCCACGCCGCGCCGCATATGAAAGCCGCCGGCGCGGGCAGGATTATCAACGTCGCCGACTGGCTGCCCGCCAGCGGCCGGCCGCTCTACAAGGGCTATATTCCCTACTACAGCTCCAAAGCCGCCGTGATTGGACTGACTGAAAGCATGGCGCTGGAGTTCGCGCCGGAAATTCTGGTCAACGCGATCGCGCCGGGGCCGATTCTGTCGCCGCCCGATCTGACCGCCCAAGAAAACGCCGAGGTGCTGGGCGCGACGCCGCTCAGGCGCTGGGGCGGGGCGGAAGAGATCGCGAGGACGGCGCTGTTTTTGATCGAAACCGAATTCATTACGGGCGAATGCATCCGGGTTGACGGCGGGCGCCATCTGGCGTGAGCGCAAAAGGCCGAACGGCGTATTAGTAGTAGCTTAATTCAAGAATTTATGATATTAATTTTACAAATATCATGACGACGGACCAAACGCTTGGCATAACGATTTTTCTGACCATCACGGTGGTGGGACTGCTGACGCTGATTTCGGTTTATCTGATGATCGGGATGGCGGCGCAGGACTACGGCAATCGGCATGAACAGCCGAAGGCGCAGCCGGTCGCGCGGCCGGCCGCGGGCGTGTTGTTCTGGCGCGCGATGCGCCGCAAGTGTCCGATTTGCGGCCGCGGCGACGTTCTGCACGGCTATTTCCACATGAATCAGAATTGTTCGGGATGCGGCGCGGTGTTCTGGAAGAACGAGGGCGAATGGACCGGGCCGATGCTGATCGATTTCATCTTCGCGCTGGCGGCGTCGCTCTACACGTGGGCGGTGCTGGTCTATTTCAGCTATTCGGTGGCGGCTCAGCTCGCGATCACGGGGGCGATCGCGGCGTTCGGCGGAATCGCGATCATGCCGTGGTCGCGCAGCCTGTGGACGATGTTCCTGTTCGTCACTGGCGAGATCGAAGTCGCCCCCGAACAGGCGAAGTAACTCTCTAAAATCTGGCGAACCACGGCCGGTTCGCATTCAAGTCCTACCAGGTGTCGATGTTGGGGCGTTTTTTGCCCTCGCGCGGCAGCGGGGCCGGCGCCGACTTGAGCATCGCCATGATCCATTTGCGCGAATCGGCCGGATCGATCACGTCGTCGATTTCGAACGCGGATGAGATATTGACGGCCTTGCCGTGCTGATACATCCGCGCGACCATCTCATCAAATAACTTCTTGCGCTTGTCCGGATCGGTTTCCGCCGCGAGCTCGTTGCGATAGCCGAGCTTCACCGCGCCTTCGAGGCCCATCCCGCCGAATTCTCCGGTCGGCCATGCGACCGTGAACGCCGGCGCCTTGAAGCTGCCCGCGGCCATCGCCTGCGCGCCCAGACCGTAGCCTTTGCGCAGGATTATCGTGCAGTTTGGCACGGTCAGGTTGGCGCCCGTGACGAACATCCGCGAGGCGTGGCGCACCAGCGCGGTCTTTTCGACCTCGGGGCCGACCATGATGCCGGGCGTGTCGCACAGGAAGATCAGCGGGATGTCATGCGCGTCGCAAAGTTGCATGAAGCGCGAGGCCTTGTCCGCCGCGGCGGAATCGATCGCGCCCGCCAGATGGGCGGGGTTGTTGGCGACGATGCCGACCGGGCGGCCTTCGATGCGCGCCAGCGCCGTGATCATCCCGAGGCCGAAGCTGCGCCGGATTTCGAGCACCGAGCCGGCGTCGGCGAGGGTTTCGACCACCGAGCGGACTTCGTAGATGCGCAGCCGGTTTTCCGGGATCAGGCCGCGCAGCAGGCGCTGGTCGGCGGCTTCCCATCGTTCGAGCGGACCCTGGAAATAAGACAGGTAGCGGCGCGCGACCGCGACCGCCTCGGCTTCGTCGGCGACGGCGATATCGACGACGCCGTTCGGCGCCTGCACCTCCATCGGGCCGACCTCTTCGGGCCTGAAAATGCCGAGGCCGCCGCCCTCGATCATCGCCGGCCCGCCCATCCCGATATTCGATCCGCGCGTCGCGATGACCAGGTCGCAGCATCCGAGCAGTGCGGCGTTGCCCGCGAAGCATCGGCCCGACGTGATGCCGACCAGCGGCACCAGGCCGCTCAGGCGTCCGAACAGATGAAACGCGGGACAATCGAGGCCGGTGGGGCTGACGCCATCGGTGTCGCCGGGCCGGCCGCCGCCGCCTTCGGCGAAGATGACGATCGGCAGGCGCATCTTCGCCGCCAGCTCGAACATCCGATCTTTCTTGCGATGGTTTTGTGTGCCCTGCGTGCCGGCCAGCACGGTGTAGTCGTAGGACATCGCGATGCATTGCGCGGCGCGGCCGCCGAAAAGGTCGCCGTTGACGCGGCCGATGCCGACGACCATGCCGTCGGCGGGAGTGCGCTGGATCAAATCGTCGATCGAACGGCGGCGGCGCTGCGCGGCGATCACGAGCGGGCCGTATTCGACGAAACTGCCCGGATCGCACAGGTCGTTGATATTTTCGCGCGCGGTGCGCTGGCCGGTCTTGCGGCGGCGCGCGACCGCGTCGGGCCGGTTGGCGTCGAGGCCGATTTCGTGGCGCTCGTAAACTTCCGCAAGGTCGGGCCGGATATAATCGAGATCGACGACCTCCTGCTCGGCCGCTGCGAGCGCGCCGACTTCCGACGGCTCGATGAAAGCGAGCGCGGCGCCTTCGAACACGGCGTCGCCGGCGGCGACGGCCAGGCGGCGCACGATGCCGCTCGCCGGCGCCTTGATCACGTGCTCCATCTTCATCGCTTCCATCACGAGCAACTGGCCGCCGCGATGGATCGCGTCGCCCTCGGCGGCGTCGATCGAAACGATCGTGCCCTGAATCGGCGCGGCGACGGCGATCGTGCCGTCCGGCGCTTCGAGATCGTGGCCGTTGGCGAGCATCGGCGGCGCTGGCTCGGCGGCGGCGACGGCGGACGCAGGATCGCCGGACTTGCCGTGATGGAGCACGGCGAGCGGATCGCTGGAATCGATTTTCGCGCCGGCGCGGATCGGCGGGCGCGACTGCGCGGGGCCCGGCGCGGCGGGAGATTCAAAATAAAGCGGGCGATGGCTCGCGCTGGCGGCGGCGACAAGTTCGGCGATGTGGTCCTCGATAAAGCGCGTATACAAATGGTTCGCCGCGAATTCCGGATGTTCGACCAGCGCGCGCAGAAAGCCCAGATTGACAGCGACGCCCTCGATGCGGAACTCGGCGAGCGCGCGGCGCGCCTTGCGCACGGCCTCGGCGAAATGCGGCGCGGGCGAATGCGCGATCAGCTTGGCGAGCAGCGAATCGAAGCGCGGACTGGTCGCATAGCCGGCGTAGGCGAACGAATCGACGCGCAAGCCGGGGCCGGACGGCGGCTCGAACGCGGCGATCGTTCCCCCGGCGGGCTTCGCCGATCCGTCCGGCTGCATCGATTCCATGTTGATGCGGAGCTGGATCGCAAAGCCGCGCGGTTTGGCGATGTCCGCCTGCAGCAAGCCCAGATCGGCGAGGGTGCGGCCGCCGGCGAGTTCGAGTTGCGTCTTGACCAGATCGACGCCGGTGACCTCTTCGGTCACGGTATGTTCGACCTGCAGGCGCGGATTCGCCTCGATGAAGAAAAAGGACGCGTCGGCGCGGCCGTCGTCGGCGTCGATGAGAAACTCGAAGGTGCCGAGGTTGTCGTAGCCGACCTCTTCGGCCAGCCGGATCGCCGCCGCGGCGAGGCGATCGCGCAGGCCGGGATGAAGACCGGGGCTGGGCGCGATTTCAACGATTTTCTGATTGCGCCGCTGAATCGTGCATTCGCGCTCCCAGAGATGGCTCACGCTGCCGCTACCGTCGCCGAGCACCTGCACTTCGATATGGCGGGCGCGCGGGATCAGGCGCTCGGCGTAAACTTCGGGATTGCCGAAAGCGGCGCGCGCCTCGGACTGGCAACGCGCGTACGCCTCCTCGAGATCCTCCGGGCGGTACACCGCGCGCATCCCGCGGCCGCCGCCGCCCGCGACCGCCTTGATCATGATCGCGGCGCCGGCGCCGAGCGACGCGAGAAACTCGCGCGCGCCGGCGAGGCTCGCGGGACCGCCCGTGCCGGGCAATACGGGAACGCCGGCGCGTTCGGCGAGCGAACGCGCGCGCACCTTGTCGCCGAAGAGATCGAGCACTTCGGGACGCGGGCCGACAAACACGATTCCGGCCTCGGCGGCGCGGCGGGCGAAGTTCGCGTTCTCGCTGAGAAAGCCGTAGCCGGGATGAATCGCGTCGGCGTCGGCGTCCTTCGCGATCGCGACAATCTGTTCGATATCGAGATAGGGAGCGACGCCGGCGCCGCGCAGCGGCCGCGCTTCGTCGGCTTTGCGGACGTGCAGGGAACGGGCGTCATCTTCGGAAAAGACGGCGATTGTGTGAATTTCCATCTCGGCGGCGGCGCGAATCACGCGGATCGCGATTTCGCCGCGGTTGGCGATCAACAGGCGCCTGGGAATCATATTGAACACGCTCCCTCAATCCCGCGAAGCCGCAGGGAAACAACGGATCATTCACGCGATTCGGCAAACAAAGCAAGCCGCGTGGAGGACTCTCGCCGCGGCGAAAATGGCATGACGGAATGGCAAGCCGGCCGATCGAAAAATACGATCGGCGCGCCAATTGCGGGAAAGAAGACGCATCGGGCCGCGCGGAAAGCGGCCCGGAGTGAATTACTTCGTCACCGTGATGTGGCCGACCATGTGGTCTTTTTCATGCGGTATGCAGACGTAGGTGTACTCGCCGGGCACGGTGAAGGTGTACTTGTACGAAGCGCCGGGCTGCATGAACCCGGAATCGAAGGACTTCGCTCCCGGCGGCAGCTTCACGTCGGCCGGATTCTGCGCCGAATCCGCATCGGTGGTGACGTCGTGCAGCGTCTTCGCCGTGTTTTGCCATTCGACGGTCGTGCCTACGGGAATCTTTAGGTTGTCGGGATGATACATCGGCGGCTTGTCAGTCATCGTCACCACCACAGTTTTGTCCGCGGCGCGCGCCCGGGGCGCGCAAAATGCCAGAGAGAGCGCCGCGCCAGCGGCGGCCAGGGTTAGCATCGAGTGTTTGATCATGATTGTCCGAGGCCTTTCAAAACAGAAGTCGCGCTAATTTCAGGATATACCGAACATAAGTATAATCCCGTCCAGATCGCTTTTCCAGCCAGCTTGCGCGGGCCGATCGGGCGCCATTTTCGCGCGGCGGCGGACCGACCTTCCGGATTGCGCGCGGCGAATCAAAGGCTGATCTTCATGAGAGCGCGGCGGGCCGGGTCGCGCGCGTGGTTGGCGCGCAAGCGGCGATGCGCGCCCGGATGGGGAGCGCTTGCGGCTCCGATTTCGATTTGAAAGGTTAGGCGGGCTGAAATCCGCGGCCGCCGCGATCCGTGCGCCGCCACTCCAAAATGGATGCTGCGAGCTTAAGCGGAGAAATGAAAGATAGCCCGTTCCGGACGCCGGCCGCGCCGTCGCGCCGGTACCTGTGGTCGCTGCTGGCGATGCTCATGTCGGCGACGGTCTTCGAAGGTTACGACATCACGATCTTCCATTTGTGCACGCCGGATATCGCCCGCACCTTCCATCTGGGCAACGCGGCGATCGGCGCGATCGCCACGATCGTGCGGGTCGGCGGCATCATGTCGTTTTTCGTCGTCACGCTGGCCGATCGCTATGGGCGCAAGCCCGTCATTTCCACGACGGTTTTGATTTATGCGTTTTTCACTCTGCTCACGGCGATTTCGTCCGGCATGGTCACGTTCACGCTGTTTCAAAGCGGATCGCAGGTATTTCTGGCGGCCGAGTTCTGCCTGGCGGTGACGATAATTTCGGAAGAATTTCCCGACGAGGCGCGCGGACGCGCAATCTCGATCCTGCACATGGTCGCTTTTATCGGGGTGGCCGCCGCGGGACTGCTGTATGGCTGGGTTGCGGAAACGCGATGGGGCTGGCGGGGGATGTACCTGATCGGGATTGCGCCGCTGATGGCCGTCGCGTGGCTGAGGAGGGGTTTGCGCGAAACCGCGCGATTTCAGGCGGCCCGCAACGGCCCGGAGGCCGCGGCGCGGGCGGGGATGTTTGCGCCGATGCGCCGCTGTTTCAGTTGCGACGCCGGGCCGTACCGGACGCGCCTGCTGATCGTGGCGGCGCTCTGCAATTCGATCGGGCTGGTCGGAGGCCCGACGATTTCGTTCTTCAGCCTGTACGCCAAGCGCGACCATCACTGGAGTTCCAGCGCGATCGGGGGCGCGATTGTGCTCGCTTACCTGATGGGCACGTTCGGCACGCTGATTTGCGGCAGCCTGCTCGACCGGATAGGACGGCGCGCCACGACCACAGTTTTTTTCCTGGCGTCGTCGGCGGCGATGTACGCGCTGTTTCGCGCCGCGAACGACCGCGCGATTCTGGCGGCGATGATGGCGACGATGTTCGCCTACCAGGCCGCGCGCACGGCGATTTCGGCGCTCTCGTCGGAGCTGTTTCCCACCGGGGCGCGCGCCACCGGTTACAGCCTGACGGTGCAGGTTTTCGGACAGCTCGGATGGACGCTTGCGCCGTTGGCGGCGGGCCTGCTTGCGGGACCGATGGGCGGATTGGGCAAGGCCGCGTCGATGTTCGCGGCGGGACCGTTGATCGGCGTCGTGCTGGTTCTGTTTTTCGTGCCCGAGACGCGGGGCAAAACGCTGGAGCAGCTTTCTCCGGAAACCGCCGCGATCGCCAATCTGGAAATCGACGAAGCCGGGCGGCGGCACGCGTAGCGCGCTTTGCGCGCGGACTCGCGGGCGCCGCGGCGATTCTGCTATCACTTACGCGACTTCAAAGATCCGCGAGGCTTTTATGGCTGGCAAATATTTCGAAGAGTTCCGTGTCGGCGACGTGTTCAAGCATCAGCCGAGCCGCACCGTGACCGAAACCGACAACCTGCTGTTTTCGACGCTCACCATGAATCCGCAGCCGCTTCATCTTGACGCCGAATTTTCCAAAAAGGCTGAATTCGGCCAGCGGCTGGTCAATTCGATTTTCACTCTCGGCCTGGTGGTGGGATTGTCGGTCGGCGAGCTGACGCTGGGCACGACGGTCGGCAACCTCGGCTTCGAGAAAACCGAATTTCCGAAGCCGGTGTTTATCGGCGACACGATTACCGCCGAGACCGAAATTGTCGAAGTGCGCGAATCGAAATCGCGTCCGCAGTGGGGCGTGGTCATGTTCGAGCATCGCGGCGTCAATCAACGCGGCGAAGTCGTGGTCAAGGCGCGCCGCGCCGGCATGATGCGGCGCAAGCCGGCCTGATCGGGGACGCTTGGCGGCCGATCCGCGATCTCGCGGGTCGGCCCGGTTTGGCCGCCAATCGCCTTCCGCTCAGGCGACGCCCAGTTCCCGCGCCCAATTCAGCAGATCGCGCGCGACCTTGACGTGCGCCGTATCGACCATCATCCCGTTCACGACCACGACCGAGCTGCCTTCGGCCTCGCACTTTTCGACCGCCGCGATCAGCTCCTTCCAGTGCGCGATCTCCTCTTTCGACGGCGTGAAAACCTCATTCACGATCGCGACGTGCGACGGATGGATCAAAAGCATCCCGGAATAGCCGAAGGCGCGTGTGCGAATCGCTTCGGCGCGCAGCCCGTCGAGATCCTGAATGTCCCACCAACCGCGGCCGCCCATCGGATACGAGATGTTGGCCGCGCGCGCGTCGAGGAGGACCTTCGAGATATAGAAAAACGCCTCGTGCCCCTCGGGCGTCCATTGAAAGCCGATCGCCCGCGCGATATCGCCGTCCTTGCCGGTGAGACCGCCAAGATGCGTGACCCGCGGAGAGGCGATCGCGACCTCGTACGCCTGACGCATCCCCTGCGCGGTTTCGAGCACCGGATCGATCAAAACGGTTCCGACCTCGAATCCGCGCTGGCGTTCGAGAAACTCGATAATCGTGTCGCAGCGTTTGACGTCTTCGGGTCCCGTCACCTTCGGCAGCATCACGCAATAAAGCTCGGGGCAGACGACCGCGTCGAGATCGGCCCACGTCAGGCCGGTTTCGAAATCGTTGACGCGCACGAAGACGTTTTGTCCGGCGCGCCCCAGCTCTTCGACCATCTTGCGCACGGTGGCGCGCGCGCGCGGCTTGTCGGGCAGGGCGACGGCGTCTTCGAGATCCAGAATCAGGGCGTCGGCGCCGAAGCGCGGCGCTTTTTGGATCCGGTCCTCGCGGTTTCCGGGGACGAAAAGGGCTGAACGAATCGGTTTGGCGCGGCGCACGTGAGGCCTCCTGAGCGAATTCCTGAGCCGGGCTAATGAATAGCACTACCGGACGGCGTTCGGAAAAGCGGAGATGCGCGCCGTCAGCATCGGTTAACCGATGCGCACGGATTTGTGTTAACCGTCGATGCGCGCTTGCCGGATGCGGGGCGCGCCGATCTCAACGTCGAAGGGGAGTTTTGGGATGGCTTCCTGCAAAAAGATTTTCGAGGGCGTGCGGATTTTGGACGTGACGCAATATCTCGCCGGGCCGGTCGCGACGCGGCTGTTCGTCGATCTTGGCGCCGAGGTGATCAAAGTCGAACTTCCGCCAGCGGGCGAGGGTTCGCGGCGTATCCGGTTCAACCCGGAAGACGGCGCGAAAGGCGCCGCGCCCGCATATTTTTCGATGCACAACCGCGGCAAGAAGTGCGTGTGCGTCGATTTCAAACGGCCGGAGGGCGCCGCGATCGTGCGCGACCTCGCCCGCCACGCCGACGTGATGATCGAGAACTACACTCCCGGCGTGCTCAAGCGCTACGGCCTCAGCTACCAAGAGATCAGCGCGATCAATCCCGGCGTCGTGATGTGCTCGATTTCGACCTACGGTCAGGACAGCCCTTACGCCGAACGGATCGGCAACGACTTGGTCGCGCTCGCCGCCGGCGGGTTTCTGCACATGATCGGCGAGCCCGGCGGCCATCCCGTGTACCCGGCTTCCGCCATCGCGGATCACCTGACGGCGGTTAACGCCTTCGGCGCGATTTCCGCCGCGTTGTTCCATCGCGCGCGCAGCGGCGAGGGGCAGCATATCGATCTGGCGCTGGTCGATTGCACTTTCAATTCGCACGATTGGCAGCTCGCCGTCCTGGGCGCCACCAAAGGCGAAATCGATCCGCAGCGCGGCGGCACGCAGCGCACCGGCGCTTTTCCGTACGGAGTTTTCAAATCGAAAGAGGGCTATATCGGAATCGGCGTTTTTACCGAGCTGCAATGGGAGGTCCTGGCGCGCCGGATGGATCGCGCCGACCTGCTCGACGTGCCCGAATTCCAAAGCGCCGGCGGCCGGTTTCAGAATCAGGAAGCGCTCAAGCAAATTATCGAAGAGTGGCTGGCGGCTTTCGCCAACGACGACGACGCGGTGCGGGTGCTGGCCGACGAGTTGCGCCTGCCCGCCGCGCGGGTGCTGTCGGTCGGGCAATTCGCCAACGATCCCGTGCTCAGCCGCAGGATGATCGCGCAGGTCAAGACGCGCGAAGGGCGCGACCTGATGCTGCTCAAGTCGCCGCACAAATTCTCCAAAACTCCCCCCTCGGAACCCGGCCACGGCGCGCGCCTGGGCGAGCATACGCGCGAAATTCTGGGCGCGGTGTGCGGCTATGGCGCCGACCGGATCGATTCGCTCAGGCAGGCCGGATTGATCGTCGAAGGCTAGGCGCCGGATGGCGCCGGATGCTGCTGCGTGAGACAGTGCACCGCGCCGAGGCCCCAGACGAGGTCCGTCGCCGGAACGCCCGTCACGCGGCGGCCCGGAAACAGGCGGCGCAGCGTCGCGATCGCTTCCGTATCGGCGGCGCAATCGAAAGTCGGCGCGATCACGCCGCCGTTGACGATGTGGAAATTCGCGTACGACGCCGGCAGGCGCACGCCGTCGTGATATAGCGCCGGCGGCATCGGCAGCGTCTCAATCCGGAATGGCCGTCCCGCGCGATCGCGCAAAGCCTTCAGCCGGCGCAGGTTATCATCGAGCGCGCGGAAATTCGCGTCCGCCGGATCGCGCTCGATTACGGTTACGATCGTGTCGGCCGCGACGAATCGCGCGAGGTCGTCGATATGGCCATCGGTGTCGTCGCCGGCGATTCCCTCGCCCAGCCAGAGCACGGTATCGATGCCCAGGTACGCACGCAGATAATCCTCAATTTCGGCGCGCTCAAGATTCGGATTGCGATTCGGATTGAGCAGGCACGATTCGGTAGTCAGCAACGCGCCGGCGCCGTTGACGTCGATCGATCCGCCCTCGAGCACGATTCCCGGCTCGATTACCGCGAAGCCGTAGCGTTCGGCGAGCCGTTGCGGCACAACGTCGTCGAGGTCGAAGCGGCCGTATTTTTCGCCCCATGAATTGAAGCGCCAGTCGAGCGCGATCTGCGCGGGGCCGGCGTCCGCCGCGTCGGGTCCGCGATTGACGAAAATCGGTCCGTGATCGCGGATCCACGAATCGTTCGTCGGAATTGTCGCGAACTCGATTCGATCCAGCCGCACGGATGCGGTTTCAACCGGCGCCGACGCTATCAAGCGGCGCGCTGCGGCGGCCGCGGTTTCGTCGTTGACCAGAATTCGCACCGGCTCGAAGGCCGCGATCGCGGCCGCCATCCGGGCGAATATCTCCGGGATCGGCTCGAATTTTCCGGGCCACGTATCGAGGTTGTGCGGCCATACCAGGTAGGTCGCCAGATGCGGCTCCCATTCGGCCGGCATCCGATAGCCGCGCAACCGGCGCGTATGCTCGAGTGGCGGACCGGCCATCTCAACCGCGATAACGCCGCGTCAGATCGCCGTACGCGTCGATCCGGCGATCGCGCAGGAACGGCCAGTCGCGCCGCGTCTTTTCGATCAGGCCCAGGTCGCAATCGACCACCAGCGTCTCTTCCGCGCTGGCCGACGCGCGCGCGATCACTTCGCCGAACGGATCGGCGACAAACGAATTGCCGAAGAATTCAAGGTCGTTCTCGACGCCGACGCGATTCACCGCCGCGACGAAAACGCCGTTGGCGATCGCGTGGCCGCGTTGAACCGTCTCCCACGCGCCGCGAATTCGCTCGCGCGTCTGCGGCGTCATCTCGGGACTCCATCCGATCGCGGTGGGATAGAACAGCGCCTGCGCGCCCGCCATCGCGGTCAGCCGCGCCGCTTCGGGGAACCATTGATCCCAGCAGATCAGCACGCCCAGCCGGCCGCGCGCCGTCGGATGCGCCGCGAAGTCGAGGTCGCCCGGAGCGAAATAGAATTTTTCGTAGTACCCCGGATCGTCGGGGATATGCATTTTCCGGTAAACGCCGGCGATTGCGCCGCGCTCGTCGAGCACCAGCGCGGAATTATGATAGACGCCGGCCGCGCGCCGCTCGAATATCGGCGCGATCACGATCACTTTTCGCGCCGCCGCGACGCGGCCCAGCGCCGCGCTGGTCGGGCCCGGAACCGGCTCCGCAAGGTCGAACATCGCGGCGTCTTCCATCTGGCAAAAGTAGCGCGAACGGAACAACTCCTGCAGGCATACGACCTCGGCGCCGCGCGCCGCGGCGTCTTCGATTCGCTCGATCGCGCGTTCGACGTTGCGCGCCGGATCGGCCGCGCACGCCATCTGCACCAGACCGATCCGAAGATGCTCCGCTTCCATCCTTTAACGAAATAACAGCCGCTCGCCGCCCGCGCCACCATCCCGCCGCTCGCGCTGACGCCGGCTGTCGCCCTCCGGAGCATTTCGCAGTTATCGTCCGAAGCCTCCTTGCAGCCAGCCATAAGAACCTTTTTGCAGGCAGCCTCGAGAACCTTTGTACAGTCAATCGCGAAAATCTTTTCGCAGTCAGTCGCTGGAGCCTCTTTGCTGTCACCCTCGGGCTTGACCCGAGGGTCCACTTTCCCGTCGTGCCCGGACATGATCCGGGCATCCATCGGTCTGGATTGCCGGGTCAAGCCCGGCAATGACGGAGAGAGGAGCGGGAATATTCTCGTCTAGCGCATCAGCGGCATCACCTGCTCGGCGACGTCGCGCAGCACCTTGCGCTGATACTCCGCGGGCGGAAGCAGGCTAACGCCGTGGATACCCGCGCGCTCCAGCTCATGCATCTGCTCCACGATCTCTTCGGGCCGGCCGACGAGACAACTCGCTCGAATCGCCTCGGGTGTGATGAACTTGCGCTCGCCCGGTTGCAGAAATGTGCAGTGGCCGTCGTGAATCTGGCGGAAGCGCGCGTCCCTGGGCAGGCTGAAATCCTCGACCCGTGCGAGGTATTGATCCCATACGTTGGCGAAATACGCCGGAATCATTTCGTCCCTGCGTCCCGACTGCTCCCAGATTTCGTATGCGAAATGCAGAATCGCCGCGACCCACGATCCCGTCTCCTCGATCACCCGGTCGTCGGTCAGCTTGTCGCCCGGACGCAACACGCAGGCGCTGATCAGCGCGGTGGTCAGAAACGGCCGCGGCAGTTTGCGGCCAGCCTTTTTTGCGCCGGCTTCGATCAGCGCGAACTGCGCCTTCACGTCGGCCGGCGTCCCCACCGCCGTGATCCAGCCGTCGCCGTATGCGCCGACCGCGTCGCAGGCGCGCGGTCCGTTCGCCGCGACGTAAATCGGCACGGGATTGGCCACGTTGATGTAATGGCGGTCGCGATGCAGAAACGAAATTTCGCGGGTGCGTCCGGCGTAAGAGTATTCGACCGTTTCGCCATGCAGCAGCGCGCGCGTGACGCGCAGATATTCGCGGAACTCCTTGATCCGCATCGGCTCCTGCCCCATCACGCGCATCGCGGTATGCCCCGTGCCGATGCCCAGAAAGACGCGGCCGGGCGCGATTTGATTGATCGTCGCGATCGAATGCGCCGTGACGGGCGCGATTCGCGTGCCCGGAATCGCCACGCCCGTACCGATTTTGATTCGTTTGGTCGCCTGCGCCGCCAACGCCATCACGGCGTAGCAGTCCGACCAGATCATCTGCGAGTCGGGCACCCAGGCGCGTTCGTAGCCGAGTTCCTCGGCGTACCGGATGAGATCCCATTTATCGATATGCGTATCGACGCAAACGCCAAATTCCATCGTGATTGCTCCCTGCGATCCGATTTCCGCGCGTATCATGCCGGGCGCAGCGCGCGCCGTCTATTGCGCCGCAGTCGGCGGCTGGTTGCAACCGTTCGCGCGGGATAATTAAATGGACCGACGCTTTGGACGCGCCGCGCGCGTTCCGGGCAATGACGATTTTCCGCAGCGCCGCGCTCCGTGACGAGCCGGCCGGCGATCGACCGATGCGACTGCCCGCCGCTGATAGCCGGGTCCTGCGCAAGGGAAGGCCGCGAACCCCGCCAGGTCCGGAAGGAAGCAACGGTACCGGCTGTCACCCTGTGCCGCAGGGGCGCCTGGCTATCATTCGACGGGCAGTCGTTTAAGAATAGCCTCCGATGGCCGTGAATCCGTCCTCTCATCTGGTGCTCGCCCGCAAATGGCGTCCGGAACGCTTCAGCGAACTGGTCGGGCAGGAGCACGTCACGCGCACGCTGGTGCAGGCGCTCAAGAGCGGCCGGATCGCGCACGCATTTCTTTTCACCGGCATCCGCGGCGTCGGCAAGACCACCGCGGCGCGGATTCTCGCGCGATGCCTCAATTGCGCCGAGGGGCCGACGCCCGAGCCTTGCGGCAAGTGCCCGGCCTGTATCGAGATTCGCGCCGGCGCCGCGCTCGACGTGGTCGAGATCGACGGCGCCACTTACCGCAAAATCGACGACGCCCGCGCGATTATCGAAAACCTCAGCTATCGGCCCGCGCGCGATCGCTTCAAGGTTTACATCATTGACGAAGCGCATCAGCTTACCGATCAAGCCTTCAACGCGCTGCTGAAAACGCTCGAAGAACCGCCGCCGCACGTCAAGTTCATCCTTGCGACCACCGAGCCGCAAAAGATGCCCGAGACCATCCTCTCGCGGCTTCAGCGCTACGACTTCCGCCGGATTTCATTCGCCGCGATCGTTGACCGTTTGACCGAACTGGCGTCGCGCGAAACGGTCGAGGCCGAACCCGCCGCTTTGCGGCTGCTCGCGCGCGAGGCCGGCGGCAGCATGCGCGACGCCGAACGGATGCTCGAAACGGCGATCGCTTCGCTCGACGGCAAGGTTTCGGAGACCGAAGTTGCTTCGATTCTCGGCGTCGCCAGCCGCAGCCGGGTTTTCCAGACCGTCGAGGCGATTCTGGCTCATGACGCATCCGCCGCGCTCGGCGCGGTCCGCGAGCTGCATCGGCGCGGCGCCAATCTGGAATCGCTCGGCCGCGACCTGCTCGAGGTGTTGCGCAATCTTGCCGTCGCGAAACTTCCCGGAGGGAGCGGCGGCGAAAGCCCGCTCGCCGATTTGCCCGATCAGGAAGCCGACGAATTGAAGCGGCTCGCGTCCGCTCCGAGCGGCCGCGACCTGATGCGCCTGTTCCGGCTGATGGCCGACGCGCAGGAGCGCATTATCCGTTCGCCGTATCCGGAATTGATATTGGAAATGGCGATCGTCCGGATGGCGTCGCTGGCGCCCGTGCTCGACGCGGACGAACTGATGCGCGCGATTCGCGGCGCCGGTTCCGCCGGCGGTGCGCTTCCGCAATCGACGCCGCGCGCCGCTTCGCTCGCGTCCGGCGGGACCGCGCCGGGATCGTCTGGGCCGCGCGGCGCCAGCGCGTCGGCCGAGGCGGTATTCACTCCGGCGCCGGCGCGCAAAATCCGCGTCGAGGGCGAGGTCAAGGCCGACGCTCCGCGCCGCCGCGAGCCGCCCGCGCCGCCGCGTCAAAATCCATCCGCAGCGGCGCCGCCCGCCGCCGTGATTACGCCGGATCTTCCGGATTTGCGCGAATTTATCCGCGGTCGCCGGGCCGCGCTCGCCGGATTCATGGAGCAGGGCGCGACGCTCCACCTCGACGGCGATCTGCTCACGGTCGCGCCGCGCAACGATATCTACGTTCGCTACCTGACCGACAAGCGCAACGAAATCGCGGACCTGGCGACTGAGCACTACGGCCGGAAAATTCGCGCCGAGGTCGCTGCGTCCGGCGCGCAACCGCCGCCGGCGAACGAAGATTCGCCGCCGGCGATCGTTGCGGAAACCGCGACGCCGCCAGCCGGGCCGGACGATTCCTCATCCGCCGTGGCGAATGGCGGATCGGCCGAGGCCGGTGCGACCGCCGCTGCGGCTACGCCGACCGCCGCCGAACTGCGCCAGTCGGTCTATTCCGATCCGGTCGTGCGCCGGATTTTCGATGAATTTCAGGCGCGCCTCGTCGAGGTGCGCGCCAACGGCTCCGCCGCCGCGCCATCCGCGGGCGCGCCGCGCAAACCATAGCGTACGATGCGATGCTATGCTCGGAGCAAGGAGAGAATCCCGTGCCAGAAATCGATTTGTCGGCGCTGATGCAGCAGGCGCAAGCGATGCAGGAAAAGCTCAAGAAACTGCAAGAGGAGGCCGCCGCCAAAACCGTTGACGCCGACGCCGGCGGCGGGATGGTGCGCGTGACCGCCGACGGTTCGATGCGTCTCAGACGGGTAACTATCGATCCCGCGCTACTGGCCGCCAACGACAAGGAGATGCTCGAGGATTTAATCGTTGTGGCTGGCAACGAGGCGCTCAGCCGCGCGCAGGCGCTGATGGCCGAGGAATTGGGCAAGGCCGCGCCGTTTCCCGGCCTCAAGCTGCCCGGCCTGTTCGGTGGCGACTAGCCGATTTCGCGCCGCGCGATGGCTGAAAACTTCAAACGCAACGACGGCCTGCCGCCGGCGATGACCCGGCTGGTCAAGGAGCTGTCGCGGCTGCCCGGAATCGGCGAAAAAACCGCTTCGCGGCTCGCCTTCAATCTCCTCAACCGTCCGCGCGACGAAGTAATCGCGCTGGCCGAGGCCCTGCTCGAGATGAAAGAGCGGATCGGCTTGTGCGGCGAATGTTTCGGTCTCTCGGACGCGCCGCGATGTCCGATTTGCGCCGATCCGGATCGCGAGCACGACCTGATTTGCGTGGTCGAGGGACCGGCCGATCTGATGGCGATCGAACGGGCGCGCACTTTCGCGGGCGTCTATCACGTCCTGCACGGCGCAATCGCGCCGCTCGACGGAATCGGTCCCGACGACATCAAAATCGCGGAACTGACCGCGCGCGTGCAGGGCGCCGCCGCCGTCCGCGAAATTATTATCGCGACCAACGCCACCGTCGAAGGCGAGGCGACCGCGCTTTACCTGGCGCGCGCGCTGAAGCCGCTCGGCGTCAAAGCCAGCCGCCTGGCGCGCGGACTTCCCGCCGGCGGCGACCTCGAATACAGCGACTCGGCCACGCTCACCAGCGCGATCAGCGGTCGACGCGAACTCTAGCCAGATTCGATTTCGATTCAAGCGCCGGCGCGCGGAGCTTACGGATCGCTGTCGGCGGGGATGCCGGTGGTGAAGGCGGCGACCTCGCGCTGCCATTGCTGTCCGAAGGCGAAGATCAGCACTTGCCGGTTGATTTGCTGATCGTGCAGCAGGCTGCGCCAGGTGCCGCCGCCCGCGTTCGCCATCGTTTGATACGCATGTTGCGTCTGCATGTAGAAACCGGGCATCGGTTGCGCGAGCATTTTCGCCGGCGAGATGCCCTCGCTTCTGGCCCATTCTTCAACGAAGCGCTCGTGCTCTTCCTTGGTCACGTCCACCGTGTTGAAGGTTCCGTTCTCCAACCGGAACTTCGTAATTTCCGCCATCACCGGTCCCATATCTTCGTCGAACGGCGGCGTGTCGCCGACCAGCACGATTACCTTGCGCGCCGGCGGCCGCCAGTCCATCCGATCGACGGCGGCGCGAATCGCGCCCAGCGTGTCTTCCTGCCACTCGCCGCCGTTATGCGCCGTGATGTTGTTCAGGAACTGGATCAGCACCGCCGGCGAGATGGTCAGCGGCTGCGATTCAATCGGCTCGCCGCGCCCGCCAAAAACGACGATGCCGATTCGCGCCGTTGGCACCAGGCGATGAATCGCGAGCACCAGTTGCTTCATCCGGTTCTTGACGTCGTCGATAATCAGCTTCATCGAACCTGTGCCGTCGATGATCAAGACGACGTCGAGGCCGCTTTTGCGCAGGCCGCTGATAAAGCCGCCAAAACCCGAACCGAGGCCCGCGCCGTAACCCGAGCCGATTCCGCCGCCCCGGCCGATGCCGATTCCGCCGGAGCCGGAAATTTCGCGCACGTAATGCGTCGCTTCCGCCACCGCTTCCGAACCGTGAAGCGCCACCACCGGACGCGCGATCGGCATCGGCGCCGCCATCTCCGGCATCTTCATTTCGGGCAGGTTGAGTTGTTTCAGCTCGTCGCCGCTGCCCCTGTTTCCGCCGCCGGATTGGAAATTTACCGTAATCAGATTGCGCGCCGCCTCGAAATGCACGCCCCAGAAAAGAAAGAGCAGCACCAGAACGTGGATCGCGATCGAGATCGGCAGGGGGCCTTCCATGAAGCGGAGCGCGTTGCGCAATCCCGCCCATCGTTCCGCCGGCTCGCCCGCGGCGGCGGCGAGCGAGCGCCGATTGCGCGCCATCAGCAGGTAGATCGCGCCCGCCACGATCGCCACCGATGCGGCTAAAAGCGCCGCCGCTGTTAGGCTAATCACCTGAATTCGCCTTGTTCAGATCGGCTGCTACTGGAACTAGACCTGTTCCGGCGCCGAAAAATTCAGCGGGCGTGCACATTTACGGAATTCCGCCTTCCGACGGCGCGACCGCTTCGGGAGCGGGCGCCTCGGGTTCGGCCATCGGCGTGGGTTGCGGCTCGCTCGCGCCGCCGCCCGTTTCGCCGGATACGGCGAGCGCGACGCTTTCCGCTCCCGCTCCCTTGGCGATATCGAGAATCCGCACCATATCGCCCAAAATCACCCGCGCGTCGCCGTCGAAGACGACGACCTTGCTGGTTGATTTGCCGAGCGCCTCTTTGATCGCCGCGCCAAGGTCGCCCTCCACGACCGGCTGCTGGTTGACGAAGATGTGATGATCGGCGGTGTAGGTGACGGTCACCGTCTTGTTTTGCTGATTGGCCGGCTGCTGTTGCATCTGCGGCAAATCGACGTGCGCGGCCGATTCGATCGTGACCGCGGTCGCGACCATGAAGATGATCAGCAGCACCAGGAAAATGTCGGTGAGCGGCGTGATGTTGATCGACGCGAAGATTCCGCCCTGTCCGTTGCCCGTCTGAATCGCCATCGAAATTGCTTTATGCACGCCTGACCGTCGCGTCAGCTCCCGGCTTGCGGCAGCGGCGGAAGATTGGTCACGCGCTTGGCCGCGATCGCGATTTGGGTCGCGCCCGCCGCTTTCGCGGCTTCGAGAATGCGCGCCACGTCTCCCAGTATCACCGTCTGATCGCCCTGGAAAATAACGGTCTTCACGTCAACCCGGTTGAGCGCTTCGCTGAGCGCATCCTGCAGGTCGTTTTCCGGCACGTCCTTGGAATTGACGAACAATTCGTGGTTCGCCGTGTAAGTGACGATCACGCCCTTGTTCTCGGGAGACGTGTTCGTCGCTTCGGGCAAATTGACGTGCGTCGCCGATTCCACCGCGACCGAGGTCGTCACCATGAAAATTATCAGCAGGACGAGGAAAATATCGGTCAGCGGCGTGATGTTGATTTCCCAGAACATCCCGCCGCCGCCGGACGGCGCGCTAATTGGCATTGGCGCCCTGTCCCCGCAGCGCCGCGTCGATCAGGCGCGCGGCGCAGATATGGATGGTCGCGTTGATCCGTTCGATCTTCTGCGAAAGGTAGTTGTAAAAAATGACCGCGATAATCGCGACCGCAAGGCCCAGCGCGGTCGAGATCAGCGCCTCGGAGATGCCGGCGGCGACGACCGAAAATCCTCCCGTGCCCATGATCGCCATCGATTGGAACGCGGCCAGGATGCCGACGACGGTGCCGAACAGGCCGATAAACGGTGCCGACGCGCCGGAAGTGGCCAGCACCCAGATCAATCCGCGCAATTGCAGCAACTCGGCGAAGCGCCGCTCCTCGTCCACCGCTTCCAGGCGGGCGCGATCGGCCGAGGGCGCTTCGGCCAGCAGATCATGGAAGACCCGTTCGCCGGCGCTGCCGGGGCTTTTGACCCGTGCGAGCGCTTCGTCGAACTTGCCCTGATTCAACAACCCGACCAGGCCGTCGGCGACGTGCGAGGCGCGCGCGCTCAGGCCCCATAACGACCAGACCCGTTCGATAATCACGGTCACGCATACGACCGAGATCAGCAGGAGCGGATAGGTGGCGTACCACCCCTGCATGATCATCGCGATGATGCTGAATTGCGTTTGCATTCCCCAAACGTCCCCGGAGCGTAGAAATTGCCGTGGCGGGCGCGGTGCGTCCCGCCTTCGAGTTTGCTCAAATTCTATGGTAGAGGAATTCCTGTCAAGTGGAATCCTTGCGGCGCGGGTCGTCAATTCCTCCCATCAGACGGGCGATCGAGCGTAGCTTCAAGCAGGTAATTTCGCTTCTGCGCGGCGGAATCGGTTTGCCCGCGCGCGGTCCCGCGATTGCGCTGTTGCGGCGGCCTCCTTGACTTTGGAGGGTGGGCGGGTTTATCCAGATTTGATACGTTTGCGCGAAGCGCGCGCGCCGAAGCGCGTCGTCTGGCGGCGCGGCCGATGCTCCGCCCGTCTGAGTGGTCGGAGAAGCTCGGAAAGCGCCCGGACTTCGGGCTCGGCGACGGCGCCGCATCCTGCGGAAGCGGCCGGCGCGCAAGCAAAAAATAGAACTCCAAGAAGGAAGCGTTCACGATGGCATTACTTGAGGGAAAAGTCGCGGTGGTCACCGGCGCCGGCCGCGGTATCGGCAAGGAAGAAGCGCTGCTGATGGCGAAGCAGGGCGCCAAGGTGGTCGTCAACGACCTCGGCGGTCATTTCGACGGCACCGGCCAGTCACGTTCGCCGGCCGAAGAAGTCGTCAAGGAAATCCGCGCCGCGGGCGGCGAAGCGGTCGCCAACTTCGAGAGCGTTTCCGATTTCAAGTCCGCCAAGCGGATTATCGAATGCGCGATCGATAATTTCGGCAAGCTCAACATCGTCGTCAACAACGCCGGAATCCTGCGCGACCGCATGATCTTCAACATGAGCGAGGAAGATTTCGACGCGGTCCTTGCGGTCCATCTCAAGGGCACTTTCAACCTCGCCCGCCACGCCGCGTCCTACTGGCGCGAACAGCACAAGAACGGCAACCTTCTGAACGGGCGCTTGATCAACACGAGTTCCGACTCGGGCCTTCTCGGCAATGCCGGTCAAAGCAATTACGGAACGGCGAAAGCCGCGGTCGCGACGTTTGCGATAATCGTGGACCGCGAAATGGCGCGTTACGGCGTTACCGCCAATGCGATCGCGCCAGTGGCCCGCACCCGCCTGACGATCGATGCGACGCCGCAGACCGCCGCCACGATGCCGACGCCGAAGGCCGGCGAGGTCGATAAATTCAGCCCGGCCCATGTTGCGCCGCTGGTCGCGTGGCTGGGGAGCGACGACGCCAAGGATGTCCACGGCGAGGTCTTTCGGGTCGGTTTGGGCTCCGTATGGCTGATGAAGGGATGGCATAGCGCGGCCAAGGTTTCTCAAAGCGGCCCGCTCAAATTCTGGGATCCGGCCGAACTGGGCGCGAAGGTCAAAGAGCAGTTGGCCCGCGGCGTCACCAAGAAAGAGGGACTTGCGGAAGTGCTGGCCGGCGGAGTCTGATCGCCGGTGACGACCGTTTTGAATCACCGCGAAAGCGCGGCCCTCGGCGGGCCGCGCTTTCGTTCAATTCTGTTGATCTGCGCGGCCAACACCGCGCGCAGCGTGATGGCCGAACATCTGATGGCGCGCGAGCTGCGCCGCCGGGGCCGGACGCATCAGGTGCGCCTGCGCTCCGCCGGCATCGCGCCCTACGCCCGCGATGGCGCGCTGATTTCGCTCGACACGCGGATGGCGCTGCGCGACATCGGCATCGATTTGGGCGAGGAGGCGACTTCGACCGATCTCAAGCGCCATCCGGAACTGCTCGCCGAGGCCGATCTCGTGATCGCGATGACCGCGCAGCAGGCGCGCGAACTGCGTGAGCGGTTCGCGGTTACCGAATTGCACGCCGTGCATACGCTGCGCGAATTCGCGGGCGAAACGGGCGATATCGACGATCCTTTCGAGCAGGGCGAGCGCGCCTTCGCCGAGTGCCGGCGCGAGATCGAACGCCTGACGCCGCTGGTAATCGAAAAACTGTTCGCGCTCGACTGAATTCGCGCTAAAGGTTCGCAAGATGGAAATCGTCAATCCGCACGACGCCGAAATTCGTTCGATTCTCTCCCGCCCGACGACCGTCGCGGTGGTGGGATGCTCGGACAATCCGGCGCGCGACAGCTTGCGAATCGCGATGCTGTGGCGGGACAAGGGCTATCGTGTGATTCCGGTGAATCCGGCGCTCAAGCCGGACGCATTGATGGGCGCGCTGGGCGAACGATGCTATCCCAGCTTGGAAGCGATACCGGAGCCGGTCGAAATTGTGGACGTATTCCGGCGGTCGGAGTTCGTCGCCGAGGTCGCGCACGAAGCGATCGCGAAGGGCGCGCAGGTCCTGTGGTGCCAGTTGGGCGTGATCGATCTCGATGCAGCGCGGCACGCGCGCGAAGCCGGGATGACGGTCGTGATGGACCGGTGCCCGGCGATCGAATACCGACGGCTGTTTTGATCGCGCAAATCCGTGACATTGCGATTTTTCCGCAAACGCGGATGCGCGCCTTCAGTGGGCGTGCGGAGCGCTCGCGATGAAAGCGCGACGGTGGCGGACGCTGGACAGCGAGCGGGTTTTCGAGACTCCGATCTTCGATCTTCATCGCCGCCGCGCGGCCCATCCGCGCCGCGGCGAACGCGATTTTTTCGTGATCGATCCGGCCGATTGGGTCAACATCATTCCGCTCACGCCCAAGCAGGAAGTGATCATGGTGCGCCAGTTTCGCCACGGTATCGGCGCCTTCACGCTGGAGATTCCGGGCGGGATGATCGATCCGGACGATCCGTCGCCGGGCGCCGCCGGACGGCGCGAGATGATCGAGGAATGCGGCTACGATTCGGAGGATATCGTGGCGCTTGGCCGGGTCCATCCGAATCCCGCCATCCAGCCCAATTTCTGCTATTCGTTCCTGGCGCGGAACGTGCGCAAAATCGCCGTCGCGCACGGCAATCCCGACAGTTCCGAGGAGACCGAAGTGGTCGTTGTGCCGCGCGAGAGCATCCGCAGCCTAATCGCGTCCGGTAAAATCACCCACGCGCTGGTGATCGCGGCGTTTTCGTTTCTTGACGTTTACAATCCGCCCGCCAAGCCGCGCCGCCGCCGGTAATCAGCGGGCGTTCGCCGGACCGCCGTAGCGCCGGCGCAGTATCAGGTAAGCCGGACCGCCGGCTGCGGTCAGAACCACGCCGAGCAGGAATTCGATGTGGCCTTCGCCCGACGAGAAACCGACGCCGAAGGTGGCGAGCCATAGCACGATTGGAGTAATCGCGACGGCGAGCAGTCCAGGGCGTCCGCCCGCGATCGTGAATAGCCCGTCGCGTTCAGGGCGAAGCCGTCGCATTTTGAGCAACGCCATCATCTCAAGCGCCAACGCGCCCATATAAAAGAAAACATCGAGCGTGACGAGTGCGACAAAGCCAAGCGGGACCAGCAGGGAGAAGACCACGCAGCACGCGACGATCGAGCGTACGGGCGTGGCCCGCGCCTCCCATACGCGCCGCAATCCGGCCGGCAGATAGCCCTCGCGCGCCAGCACGTACGGCATCCGCGACACCCACAGCATCGCCGCCGCGAAAATCGAAAATGCGGAGATCGCGCCGCCCGCCGCGAGCGCCAATTCAAGCGCCGGACCGGCCAGACGGCCGCCCTCGGCCGCGAAAAATCCGGTTCGCCATGCGGCGGCCGAACTCGACCCGGACAGGCATACAGCCAGCGGCAGCAGATAACCCAAAGCGACCAGCGGCAGCGCAATCATCATCGCCCGCGGATAAGTTCGCCGCGGCCGGTCGATCTCGCCGGCGACGACGCTAAGATTTTCCCATCCGCTGTAATTCCAGATTACGATCGCGAGGCCGCCGCCCAGCGCCGCCCATGGATGGCTCAAATGGCCATTGGCCGGCGGATGCCAATGGACCAAGCGGGGCGCGCCGACGGCGACCAGCACGGCGAAGGGCGCGAGCAGCGCGGCCGTCAGGGCGATCGAGGCTTCGCCAACCGGCTTCACGCCCATCGCGTTGAGCGCTCCGGCCAGCCATACGAGCGCCATGCCGGCGGCGATCCGCTCCGGCGGCGTGAGCGGCATAACGAAGCCAAGGTAAGAGCTGAACAGTACAGGATAAATCGCCATATCGACGGCGGTGTAGAGAATCGTGAGCCACGCTTCGACAAAGCCGCCGAATGGTCCCAGCGCCGCTTTTACCCAGAAATAAAATCCGCCCTCAAGCGGCATCAGCGCGGTCAACTCCGCCGCCATCAGCGCCGTCGGCAGACTGACCGCGAGCGGCACGACGACGCAGAGCAAAAGCGTCAGGCGCGGCCCCGCGATCCGCACGGCGTCTTCGATTCCATACGCGCCGCCGCTGACGACCAGATAGGTCAACGCGACCAGCGCAAGCACGCCGAGGCGGCGGGCGGGCGGCGGCGCGATCGCGCCGTTCGCGGCGCCGGAAGCGGTGGGCGGCGCCGCGTTCACGCTGGCGCGGGCCGTCCGGCGGGGCCGGCGGATGCGAATTCCTGGATGTTATCGATGGACCAAGCGCGGGCGGCGTCCCGCGGCGCGAGCGGGGATTGCGCGGCCCGGCGGCGCGGGGCAACACTAAAGCGATGAGTCACGAGAGCAGGCCAAGGTTGTGCGCGCGGCGCGGCATCAGAGTGTCACGGTGAGAATCGACTCTGCTATAATTAGAAGCGTGTTGAAATCGTCGCAAGCCGCACCGGCAATTCTGGGAATCGTAATCGCGACGGCCGCCGCGCTGGCGTTCGGCGCGGCCGGATGCGGCGCGCTCGGATCGCGCAGCGGCGGCATGGTCGAGGCGTTGAGCGCCGATGGCGGCCATCCGTTCGGCGGCGCCGAGCCGGTCGAAATTCCGCCGTCGGCGCGTGCGATGGGGGCGTATTTGCAGGCCGAGGTCGCCGCGGAAAACGGCGATCGCAAGCGGGCCATGGAGGAGTACGAGAACGCCGTCAAATACGATCCGCATAACGCCGCCCTGCATGTCGAACTGGCCACGCTTTATGTGCGCGACGGGCGGCTGCCGGACGCGCTCGAGCAATGCGACGAAGCGATCGCGCTCGATCCGGCCTACGTGCGTCCGCGCCTGCTCGCCGCCGGAATCGACACCGCGAGCGGCGACGACAAGAGCGCGATCGCGCAGTATCAGCAGGTATTGAAGCTGGAGCCGGCGAACCAGGAGGCGTTTCTGTTCCTCGGCACGCTCTACGCCAAGAATGGCGATTACAAGGACGCGGAAGACACCTTCAAGCAGTTGATCGCGCTCGATCCTGGATCGTTCCTCGGCTATTACTACGCCGGCCGCGTAACGACCGAAGCGCAAAATTATCCGGCGGCCGAGACCTACTACAAAAAAGCGCTCGACCTGAATCCGCAATCGCAGCTCGTGCTCATGGATATGGCCGTGCTCCGCGAATTGGAGAACCGGCCGAAAGAGGCGATCGAGCTTTACCAGAAAATCCTGCAGCTCGACCCGAAAAACGACGAGGTGCGCAAGCGGCTGGCCGAGCTTTATGGCGGCGACAAGAGCGTGGACGCGGCGGTGAGCCGCGAGTTGAGCCGGCAGGAGCGGCTGGAGACGACACCGGCCGACACCCGCACCAAAATTGGATTGTTGCTTTTCGAGCGCGGCGATTTCGACCGCGCGGCGACCGAATTCAACCTCGTGCTCGGCTCCGAGCCGAAGAATTACCGGGTGCATTATTACCTCGGCACGGTTTACTCGGAGCTGGGCGAGAACGATCGGGCGCGGCGAGAATTCGAATCGATTCCCGAGAGCAGCGGCCATTATGTCGAAGCGCGCTTGCAGCTCGCCTATTTGAACGACAAGCGCAACGACTACGACGCGGCGATCGCGAATCTCAAGCAGGCGCTGGCGGTCAAGCCGAACGACACCGAAATCATGAGCTACCTGGTCGGCGTCTATCAGGAAAAGAAGGATTATCCGGACGCGATCGCGCTGGCGCAACGGATGGTCGCGCTCGAACCGCGCAACGACAAGTTTCATTTCACGCTCGGCGCGCTTTACGACGAGGACAAGCAGAAAGACAAGAGCGTCGCCGAGATGCGCAAGGCGATCGAGCTGAATCCTTCCAACGCGCCCGCGCTGAATTATCTCGGCTATACCTACGCCGAAGCCGGCACGAATCTCAACGAGGCGGAAAAGCTGATTAAGCGGGCGCTCGTGATCGAGCCAGACGACGGTTATTACGTTGACAGCCTGGGATGGGTTTACTACCAGAAGGGCGAGTATCAGCGCGCCGTCGATCAACTGGAACGCGCGGTTAATCTGACCGGCAGCGACCCGACGATCACCGAGCATCTGGGCGACGCCTACCGCCGGATCGGCAAGCGCCTTGACGCCCGCCATGAGTATCAGGACGCGCTCAAGAAGGCCCAGGATGCGGACCAGATCCATCGATTGCACGACAAGCTTGCCGCGCTGGGCGGATACGAGCAGCACGCGGAACATTGATCGTTGCGCCGGCGCGCGCTGGCCGCTTCCGACGGCGTTAATCACGCTGGCCGGCGCGCTGCTGACGTTGACGCTCGCGGGTTGCGCAACCCAGCCGAATCCCGATCTCTATCTGGCGCAGGCGCGTGGCTACGCCGCCGAACTCGGCGATCGCGAGGCGGCGCAGCGGGCGCTCAGCACGGCGGCGATAATGGATTACTCCGGCGGCGGCGAGCATTTCCGCGCGCGCGAAAATCTGCTGATTCAGCGTCCGGCAAATATCCGGGTCGAAGTGATGTCCGCGGCCGGGGTCGCGCTGGTGGTCGCGACCGACGGCGGCCAAGCCGCCGTTTTCAACCCATCGAAGGGCGCGTTGATGCGCGGATCGGCGACCGCCGCGACGCTCGAACGCTATGCACGCATACCGCTCCCGCCAGAAGCGGCGGTCAGGATGCTGCTGGGACTCGTTCCGGACGGATCGATGCTCGCGTTGCCGCCCGCCTCGATGACCCTGCCGGGACCGCACAACGACAATCAGACCATCCTCGTCTATCGCGAGCCGGGCGGCGTTACCGACGAAATCGGAATCGGCGTGGATCGCAGGCTCGCCAGCGTCACCGAAAAGCTG
>JAJZAI010000019.1 GCA_021799495.1 Deltaproteobacteria bacterium | reverse complement strand
CCGACTCCTGCTATCCCTCTCCACGGCGTCATCCTTCGGCACCCGCCCAACAGCGGGCGCGAGTTGTGGCTCAACTCACCGGATCTTGACGCCTTTTCACTTTTCCACCAACTCCGCGACACTACCAGAGTGCTTTTGACGAATTTGATCGAAGTGCCTTATCAAAAACGCTCGGTTTCTATTCCGATCTTCAATCACTCCATAGCGAAGATGCTCTGACTTGGAGTGTATTTGGTCCGATCATTTATGGAGAGCCGAGTGCGAGAACCAAATTTGCAAGTGCATTGCTCAATTTGATTAATGTACCCGCAGGCTCGATCTCGGTTGCGAATTTCTGGCTTTGGCGTCGCCTTCCACACCCGGAAACTCTCGTGCCCGGGGGTCCAGAGGTAGATTTTGGCCTTCAGACTGACGATGTTTTCCTAATCGGCGAGGCGAAATGGCTTTCGCACATCAGTTCAAGGCAGGGCGTTGAGCGCAACGAGGATCAAATAAGCCTCCGTCAAAAGTTTTGTAAGTTGCACGGACAACGATTGCTGCCATTTTGCCGTCGTTTTGTAATAGTCGGTCTAAGCATTTTCGGGCAAATGGTACCAATTACGGATGTAAAGCTAGGATCGGTATTTATCCATACTCGCGACACAACATGGGACGCTGTGATTGGATTAATGGAGCACCCGCACGCGGAGGAAGAGAAGAAATATCTATCGTGGAAGAGAAGCCACGCAAAGAGTTCAGTGTGATGTCGCGATATGGAGAATAAAGAAGTTTTCTAAAGCGAAAATCGCGGTGAAGAGAGCGCAACCTTGTCCCACGAAGAAAATCAACGCGCCCATCAAGAACGCAAACCACGTCGCTTCGCTATCAAGCTGACGCGGAACCTCATTCTCTATTACCGAAAATCCGCACAGACTAAGCGGGATACCGAGCATCGCCATACCGGCAACGCATACCAATTCTGGAGCAAGACGAAAGAGGAATCTTGGAAACGACCTATCGAGGCGATCGGAGTCATTGTCGTCTTCTTTTACACCCTGTTCGCTGGATATCAGTCCTGTCAGATGAGGAGTGCGAATCGCATCGCGCGCGATGCGGTGACCGCATCGACGCGGCCATATATTGGGGTGGCCTTTGAGGGAAAAGAACCGAACGACACCCAAGTCTTTCGCTCCTCCCAAGAAACAAACTTCCGGCAAATCCAGATAGGAATCGCATATATTAACTTTGGGAAATTACCTGGAAATGCGCTGCTTCGGCACCTTGTCGTGGCAAGCCCCAAACGCCTGCCAAATGGCCCGTCGTTGGATAACGTCACGCCTATTCACGAGATGTTGTGGCCTTCGCCTATTGACAATCATGATCTCGTGGAGATGCGCAACGAATTCAGCGACGCCGAGTTGACCAAACAAAATGAATGCTGGCTATTACAAATGGCTGTATCTGCGCGTCAAGATCAACTATGGAGTTTTCCACACTGATTTCTGCCAAGAATGGAGAGTTACCATTGGCTCTACCGGATCTGGCAAACAACAAAGGCCGGTCCCGATGATGACAAATGCAAACTCCTGCTTGGACCGCCACTCCAACGATGCTGACTAAAGCGATTGCTAGCGGCCACGCGACCGCGCCGCGTTGAAACTGCCTGCGGTCCGGTCTGTCACGACACACATCATTAGACGCACCCTCTGAGTCGGCGTCAGGTTCCAGATCAATCCCGTTGATACCAAAGCGAAAATCGTCGCATGGCGACGCCGCGACAGAGGCGCGCCTGGACCATTCGCCAGAAACGCCACACAACCTCCACGTACTCACGGGCAGCGTCCGAGGAAGGATTGGTTGGCGGGGGTGGTTCCGTTCCAGTAAAAAGAGGGGATAATTAGCGGTCGCGCGCGCCCGTAGCTCAACTGGACAGAGCATCGGACTTCGGATCCGAGGGTTGGGGGTTCGAATCCCTCCGGGCGCGCCAGCTTCCACCGCTCTCCGCTGGACTTGAGCCTGCCGCCGCCGCCGTGTTTACCTTAGACGCTCGGCGCGGCGACGCCCCGGAAACGATCGCAGGAGACGCACGACCTTGGATTTCAATCTACCCGCCGAACTGACGGCCTATCTGGTAGAGCTCGACGAATTCATCGAACGGGAAATCAAGCCGCTCGAACGCGAAAACGACAATATTCGTTTCTTCGACCATCGCCGCGAATGGGCGCGCACCGATTTCGAGCGTGGCGGCCTGCCGCGCCACGAATGGGAGGCGCTGCTCGGCGAGATGCGCCGGCGCGCCGACCGCGCCGGCCATTTCCGCTACGCTCTCCCCAGGGAATACGGCGGCAAGGACGGCACCAACCTTGGGATGGCCGTAATTCGCGAGCATCTCGCGGCCAAGGGTCTCGGCCTGCACAATGATTTGCAAAACGAAAGCTCGATCGTCGGCAATCTCCCGACCGTGCTGATGTTCCGCGATTTCGGCACGCCCGAGCAGAAGGCCAGCTTCATTCCGGGGATTCTTGAAGACAAAATTCGCATCGCCTTCGGCCTGACCGAGCCGAATCACGGTTCGGACGCGACCTGGATGGAGACGCGGGCGGTGCGCGACGGCGACGGATGGCGGATCACGGGCGCCAAGATGTGGAACACGGGCCTGCACGTCGCCACGCACGATTTCGTTTTCGCCCGGCACGAAGGTCGCGACGGCAGTCCGCGCGGAATCGGATGCTTTATCGTGCCGACCAACAGCGCCGGCTTCAAAATCGAAGAGTACCTGTGGACCTTCAACATGCCGACCGACCATCCGCGGATTTCCCTGACCGACGTCTGGGTCCCGGCCGACGCGATTCTCGGCGATCCGCAGGACGGTCTCGCCGTCGCGCAGCATTTCGTGCACGAAAACCGCATCCGTCAGGCCGCATCGTCGCTCGGCGCCGCGCAGTTCTGCATCAATGAGGCGGTCAAGTACGCGCAGGAGCGCAAGCCCTTCGGCAAGGCGCTCGCGACCAACCAGGCGATCCAGTGGCCGCTGGTCGAACTGCATACGGAGGCCGCGATGCTCCGCACGCTGATCCACAAAACGGCGTGGGAGATGGATCGGATGTCGAAGCCGGAGGTGGCCGAGAAGCTCTCGGACAAGGTTGCGATGTGCAACTACCGGGCGAACCGGCTGGTATGCGAAGCGGCCGACCGCGCGATGCAGGTGCATGGCGGAATCGGCTATTCGCGGCACAAGCCGTTCGAGCATATCTATCGGCATCACCGCCGCTACCGCATCACCGAAGGCGCCGAGGAGATTCAGATGCGGCGGGTGGCGCAGATTTTGTTCGGCTTCGGACGCAAGGGACGCGGCGAAGGATAAGGCGCGGCGGCCGGCGATGAACCAGGACGAAATTTTTGCGCAGCGCCTGCGAGCCGCGATCGCGCGCCATCTCGGCGCTCCCGGCGCGCTGCATAATCTGCAGCGCCTCACCGGCGGCGCGACCAAGACCACATGGTCGTTCGACGCCGACGTCGGCGAAAAACGGCTCGAACTGATCGTGCAGCTCTCGAACGCCGGGGCGACGCCCGTGCCCGATCCGCTCGCGGGCGTGACGCCCCATCTGAATTCAGAGGAAGACGCGCAAATCGCGATGGCGGCGGAGCGCGGGGGCGTGCCCGCGCCGCACGTCTATGCCGTATTCGACGACGCCGACGGAATCGGCCATGGCTACGTGACCGGACGCGTGGCGGGCGAAACGCTCGGGCCGCGCATCGTGCGCGACGAAAAATTCGCCGGGGCGCGCGCCGTGATGGCGCGCCAGTGCGGCGAAATTCTCGCCGCGATCCACAAGATCGATCCGCGTGAGGCGCCGTTCCTGGTCCGTCAGGACGCGGCGGCCGAAGTGGCCGCGTATTACCGCTACGCCGATCACTACCGGCTGAAACTGCCGGCGGTCGAACTCGGACTGAAATGGGCCGCCGAGCACGCGCCGAAAAATCCGCGGATGACGGTGCTGCACGGCGATTTCCGCACCGGCAATCTGATCGTCGGCGAAGACGGAGTCCGCTGCGTGCTCGATTGGGAGATTTCGCAGATCGGCGATCCGATGCAGGACCTGGGATGGCTGTGCGTGAAGACATGGCGCTTCGGCGGCAAGCCGCCGGTGGGCGGATTCGGTTCGCGCGATGATCTTTTCGCGGCCTACGAACGCGCCAGCGGCATTTCCGTCGATCCGAAGCAGGTGATGTTCTGGGAAGCGTTCGGCGACGTGAAATGGGCGCTCATGTGCCTGCGCAAGGGGATGGCTTTCAGCGACGGCACGGAGCCGATCAGCGTCGAGCAGTCAGCGATCGGCCGGCGGATCGAGGAGCCGCTCTGGGATTTTCTCAACCTGATCGAGGGACGCGAATGATGCGTCCGGGCGCGCACGGAGCGTGATACAAATGCCGACCAGCAAACCCGACGCGACGATATTGTTGCAAGCGGCGATGAAATACCTCGAAGAGGAATTGCTGCCGACGCTGAATGGCTATTACCGTTTCCAGACGCGGGTGACTATCAATGTCCTGAACACAGTGCGCCGCGAGTTGGAATTGCGCGGCGCGCAGGCCGCGGATGAAGCCGCGCGGCTGCAAGCGATGCTCGGCCACGACGGGCCGCTCGATTCATTGAATGAAGAGATGTGCGCGCGGATTCGTTCCGGCGCGATCGATGCTGACGACGCGGCGTTGCGCGATCACGTGCGGCGTTCGCTGGCCGACGCGCTCGCGATCAACAATCCCAAGTGGACCTCGCGCTGACTCCGTCTGGATTCAGCGCGGTCGCGCGGCGAAGGGCGGTCAGGCGGATTGCATGCGGGCCTGCGCCGCGCGGATCGCGGCCGGATCGTCGGGCTGGCCGTCACGCTCGATCCGCTCGCGGATAATGCGCAGGGTATCCATGTTGTACGGGATGCCGCAGTGGGTCGATTTGACCTCGGCCGCTTCGACGTAATCGCCTTCCTCGATGCAGCTTTCCCAGTCAACCACGCCGTCGGTCTTGGAATAGATCAGCGTCTCGCGAATTCCCAGCGGGGGGTCGCTGCCGAGGACGCCACAAATGGTCGCGAGCCGGTCGGGCGGACAATGGCATCCGATTTCGTTCACGCGCATCGCGACCGTCGCGAGCATCTTCACGAACGGATTGGAATGCTTGTGCGGTTCATGGATTGGCGAACCGAGCAGAATCACCTGATCGACCAAATCCGGATGGCGCCGCGCGAGTTCGCGGGCATAGATGCCGCCCAGGCTGTGACCGATGACGACCAGTTTTTCGCCGGAACGGCTGGCGCGATCCTGCAAAATCCGGCCGAGGCGTTCGAGCGCGCGCACCGGGCAGTCGGTGTTCGCCATGATGCCCGAAAAATAGACCTGATGACCGCGGGCGCGCAGCCAGTCGGCGAAGGGATAGAGCGTGGCGTCGCCAGCCAGGAAGCCGGGAATCAGCAATATCGAGCGTTTGTTTTCCGCGGTGCGCGCGATCGGCCACGTCCACGCGCGCTGGGCGAAGGTCGCGACTTCGCGCACGACGCGAAACTCCTGCAGCAAGTCCATGAAGGAAAGATTGGTTCCGCCATCGTTTCGACTCATCGAGTAACCTCGTCGCGCAACGCGCCCGAGACCTGCAATTCACGCCACTGTAATCAAATGCGCGAAGAAGCGAAACCATTGACAAAGCCTTCGGTTTTCTCTTCGCGACGCCCGATTTTCCCGCCGGACTGGCGCGGACTGCGGCTCGATGGTCCGCAATGCGCATCTCTGACGCTCCTGTTTCTTTAGACGCGGCCCATGTGCGCTAAATTCGACAGCGCATATATGGTTATAGAGTAATATCAATTAAATGGTTCATAGTTTTACTCAAAAATCATGCGAAATAACTAAACATAATGGGAATAAATTGCGGCGTACCTTATGACGCCGGCGTTACCAATCAACCGCGGGTCGTAAGCCAATCCAGAACCCGGTTGCCGAGGGCGAGAGCCGCGTCAGTCAGGCCGGGGAAAAGCGCCGCCAATTTTTCCATCATGACCGCGCCGGGCGGCACGTCGATTTCGGTCAGGCCAAGGACGACGGCGGCGATCACCGCCCACGTCACCCATTGCGGCGGCATCGAGGGAATCGACTCGGGCAGATTCTTGAAGATTCCGGTTCCGCTCGCGTCACGCACCATCGGCGTGTCGATCACGCCCGGCATCACCAGCGACACCTTGACGCCGCTGCCGAAAAGTTCGACGCGCAAGGCTTCGGTAAGGCCGACCACGGCGAATTTGGTCGCGCAGTAGCCGCCGAGCGGCGGCATCCCGCGCCGGCCCGCCAGCGATGCGATATTGACGATATTGCCGGCCCCGCGCGAGCGCATCGCGGGCAATACCAACTGCATCGCGTGCAGCGTGCCCATCAGGTTGACGGACATCATCCGCTCGAGGTCCTCGGGCGGCATCGTTTCGACGCTATCGGGCAGGGCGATGCCGGCGGAGTTGACGAGCACGTCGATGCGCTGAAAATGCGACAGCGTCCGATCGACGGCTTCCTTAAGTTCGCTGCGATGGGTTACGTCGGCGGCGAGCGGCAGGGCTTCGCCGCCGTTCTTGCGGATTTCCCCGGCGATTTCGTCGAGCATCGAGCGCCTGCGGGCCAGCAACGCGACCTTCGCGCCCATCCGCGCGAAGGTCAGGGCGATGTCACGCCCGATGCCGCTTGATGCGCCAGTGATAAGAACCGTCCGGTCGCGGAAATAGGCTCCCGGAACCATCCGCGACGCGGCTTCAGCCGCCCGCGCCGCGACCCGCGCCGCTTTTGACGCGCCCTGGACGTTGCCGGTTGACGTCGAATCGCTACGCTTGGCCATCTGACGCTCACCTCCGCCGCTTACGGCGCCCGCACTCCCAGTGAAGCAGCGCGCGCCAGCGGAAGCGAGAGGAATTTAGCCGTCAGACGCTGATTTGATCGCTCAGACCTTCCAGATCGTGGCTCATGATCAGCAGGTCGCGCGGATGGCCGTCGCGATCGATGACCCAATCCTGCAACAGCGCTTCGACCTGAAAGCCGAGCTTGTCGAAAGCGGCGCGCGCGCCGGCCTGATCCGGCGTCATCATCGCGGCCATTTTTTTCAATCCGCGCTCCTGGCCGATTTTGAAGATTTCGGCCGCCAGATGCCGTCCGAGACCGCTCCCACGATAAACCGGAGCGACCTGCACGCGGATTTCGCCGACCCGCCGCGTCCATCGCGCCTGATCCGTATGGACGCTGCTGTAGCCGACGATTTTCCCATCAGATTCCGCGACGACGGTCGCGGTGTTGCCCTTCTCGACGTTGGCCAGCCATTCTTCGACCACCTCGGGCTCAGTGATATCGGTGCGCAAAAAGAGCAGATCGTCGTGCGGCAGCGAGCGCGCAAAGGCGATGATATTCGCCTTGTCGGCGGATTCGATCAGGCGCACCGTAACGCTACGCCCATTGGAGAGTTTCAGCTCTTTGGGAAACCCTGTCGTACCGTTGTTTCGATGCGCCTTGGCCATGTTCATCTCCGTCGTGGCGGGACATCGCCACGCTTATCACTCCAGCGCGCCAATTGCGATTGAAACCGCGGGATCGCGATGGCGACGGCGGAATTCTAGTGCGGAGGCGAAAGTTCCGGCAAGCGACGCCGCAGACCGCGCACAGCCGGCCATGCGCGCTATGGACGGTTTTAGCCACGTCGTGGTCAGCGGCGTGATTGACCCGCCAGCAGCCGCTGGCGCATCCTTGGTTGGCTGTTCGGCTGCAAAATTCTCGCCGGGGGTGCGAGCCAGATGGCGGATGAGGGAAAATCGTCGGTCAAGCTTTCCCATCGGATGAGCACGCAGGACGCGTCGTTCATCTACGGCGAATCGCATAGCGGCCCCCTGCATATCGGCTCGCTGAACATTTTCGACTCGCCGATCGATTACGACGAGATTCTCGAGCACATGGCGCAGCGGATGCATCTGCTGCCCCGTTATCGGCAGCGGCTGGCGTTCGCGCCGTTCAATCTCGCTCATGCGACGCTCGAGGACGATCCCGATTTCGACCTGCGCAATCACGTCAAACCGCACAGTCTTCCGGACGGCGCTGACGAGCGAACGTTTCTGGCGGCGGCGATGGCCACGTTCGAGCCCATACTCGATCGTAATAAGCCGCTCTGGGAGATGCATCTGTTTCAGGGACTTCCGCACGGCCGTTCGGCGGTCGTGTGGAAGGTGCATCACTGTCTCGTCGATGGCGTCTCGGGTATGGAACTGCTGACGGTCGCGCTCGATTTTCGCGCCGAAGCTCCGCCGCCGGAACAGCCGGCGCTGCCGTGGAGTCCGCAACCGCTGCCCAGCGCGCTGCGCAGTTTCGCCACCGCGCTGGTCGATCTCGCGCAAAACCGGCTGAACGAAGCGCGGCGACTGGCCGGCATGATCGACGCGCCGCGCGCGGCGCTGAAACGCGCCG
This sequence comes from Deltaproteobacteria bacterium, assembly GCA_021799495.1. Classification (GTDB taxonomy): domain Bacteria; phylum Desulfobacterota; class Binatia; order Binatales; family Binataceae; genus JADMIL01. Next base: position 50,782 of record JAJZAI010000019.1, on the reverse strand, counting down.
CGACGATCGCGAACTACGCGGCGAAGATGACGGCGATGCTGGGCCGGCGAATCGTCGCGTCGCCGTGGAACGCCGGTCTGGTCAGTTCCGCTCGATCACTGGCGTGGCTGAAGGTATCGTTCGCCGACTTGCGATCGATTCGCAACGCGCTGGGCGGCACCGCGAACGACGTGGTTCTGGCGATCCTGAGCGAAGCGGCGGCGCGCTATCTTGCGGAGCATGGCGTGCGCGCCGACCATGCGCCGTTGCGCATCGGATGCCCCGTCAATGTGCGGCGCGGCGGGGAAAGCGGCGCGTTGGGCAATCGGGTCTCGATGATGTTTCCGGAACTGCCCTCGGAACCGATGGGCGCGACCGATCGATTGCAGGCGGTGATTCGCGAAACGAACCGGATCAAGAGCGCCGGCGACGCGCAGGCGCTGGAGCTTATGATGGAGCTCGGAGATCTGGTCGCGCCGATGCTGCTGGGCATGGGATCGCTGGTCGGAACGAACGCGGTCGATGCGGCGGCGAAGCTGGCGGCGCTCGCGCCGCGGGTCGCGCGGGCCGCGACGCTGCCGCCGCCAGGCATCAATTTCATCGCTACCAATGTTCCCGGAGCGCAGGTCCCGCTCTATCTTGCCGGGCGGGAGATGGTCGAGATGGTCGGTCTCGTGCCGCTCGGCGCGAACCTTGGTTACAATGTCGCGATCGTAAGCTACAACCAGACGCTGGTCTTCGGTATGATGGCCGAACCGCGACTGATGCCGGACGTCGATCGGATGCGCGATCTGGCCGGAGACGTATTCAACGAGTTGATGGCGGCCGCAAAGGCGCAGGCCGGCGGCGCGACCGCGCGGTCCGCGCCATCGCGCGCCGCATGAACGCGGTGGCGGAAGGACCACGATTACCAACCAGCGATGAATCCGATTAGCGACGCAAATCTTCGATGGCGGAACGCGCGATTCGGGCTTGCGCCGGCGGCGATGATTTTTGCCGTTGTCGTTTTGGCGGCGGGATATCCGGCCTCTCCGGCGGTCGCGGGCGGCGCGGCGCACGGCGGGCCGGTGGGTGCCGTGCGCGAAACGATCGCCGAGGCCACGCCCGTCTTCAAAAATACATCGCTGACGCCGCAAGAACGGCAGCGGCGGCTCCGCGCGATCGCGACCAAGCATTTCGATTTTGTCTATATGGCGCGTTCCGCGATGGGCACGCATTGGAAGACCTTGACCGACGCGCAACGCCGCGAGTTCGTTCCGACCTTCACCGACTACGTGATGGACACTTACCTCGGAACGCTCAAGCAGAACACGGTCGAATCCGCCGGCCATGGGCTCAAGGACAAGGCGCGCATCGACGGTCCCGGTCTCGCGACGGTCTTCGGCGAGGTGCGGATGCCGAATCTGGCGGATCCCCTGAACGTGGAATATTCCCTGCGCCGCGACAGCGGAACATGGAAGCTCTACGATATCGTCGTCGATGGGTCGAGCACGATGGCGACGTATCGCACGGAGTTCAACCAGAAAATGAACGCGGGCGGCTTCGACAAGCTTGAAGCCGAGTTGAAACGCAAAGTCGCGCTCGCATCCTCCTGACACGGTTGCATAATGAAACCGTATCGGCGACGATCGCCGCCGCGGTTCGATAGCGCGCTTCGCCGGTCATCCACCGCCTTGCGCGGGGCCGGCGAGTCGCGCCACATTTGAGCAACGTCACGCCGGCCGGCCGCTCCGGCCGGCCACGAGGAGCGTCCGATGATCGACGTATATTTCTGGACCACGCCCAACGGTTACAAAGTCACGATCATGCTCGAAGAACTGGGATGGGAGTACAAAGTCATTCCGGTGAATATCGGCAAGGGCGATCAGTTCAAGCCTGAATTCCTGAAGATCAGCCCGAACAACCGGATTCCGGCGATGGTCGATCACGACGGACCCGGCGGCAAACCGATCGCGATTTTCGAGTCGGGCGCGATCCTGATGTATCTGGCGGAAAAGAGCGGATGGAAATTCATGCCGCAGGACGTGCGGCGGCGCTACGACGTCGTGCAGTGGCTGATGTTCCAGATGGCGAGCGTTGGACCGATGCTCGGCCAGGCGCATCACTTCCGCCGCTACGCTCCGGAAAAACTGCAATACGCGATCGATCGTTATACCAACGAAGCGCGCCGCATCTACGGCGTGATCGACAAGCGCGTCGGCGAGGTTACCTACCTTGCGGACGAGTACTCGATCGCGGATATGGCGGCGTATCCGTGGGTTCGACCGCATAACTGGCAGGGCCAGGCGCTTGAGGATTTTCCCAACCTCAAGCGCTGGTACGACGCGATCGAGGCGCGGCCCGCCGTGCAGCGCGGAATCGCGGTGATGAAAGAGGAATTGGAAAAGGCGCGCAACGTGGCGCCCGATAAAAAATCGTGGGAGGTTCTTTTCGGCAAGCAGCAATTCGAAAAACGCTAGCCGGATTTTATCGGCTTGGCCGGTCGAATCCCGCGCCCGGAGCGCGGGATTCGTTTTTTATGGATTCAGTCCCAGAGAGAAATTTTCGCCGGATTGGCACGGAGGCCGTCAGCCAGGGCGCGCGCGGCCGGCGGCGGAGCGGCCGCGGTCGAGCAGCTTGAGCAGCGTGTAAACCGTCTCGGTCGCAGGAACCTTCATCCCGTGGCGGCGCGCCGCGCGCAGCACGGCGCCGCTGATCGCGTCGTATTCGAGTCGTTTGCCCCGTTCGAGATCCTGAAAAGTCGAGGGCTTGATCGCGTAAGCGTTAAGGCTCTTCTGGATCTGCCGCAATTGCAGATCTGCCCGCTCGTCGCTCACATGCGCGCCTTCGGCGCGGCCGACGGCGAGCGTTTCGAGCATCAGCCGCCGCACCAGGTCGTAGCCGTCCTGATCTTCGAGCATCTGGCCCAGCGTGGTGCGACTCAGGGTCGCAACCGTGTTGGTCGCGTTGTTGCCCATCAGCTTGTACCAGCGAATCGTTTTCAAATCGGTGGTCAGTTCGCCGAGGATGCCGGCGCGATGAAAGACCTGCGCGAGCCGTTCCGCGCGCGGAGTGATCGAGCCGTCAAGCTCGCCGAATTCGATTATGCCGAGCGCGGTGTGATTGACGCGGCCCGGCGCGATTAGTTCGGCGCCGACCCGCGAATTGCCGCCCATCACCGCGCCGCGCGGAAAATAGCGGCACAAGGCGTCTTCGTTTTCGACGCCGTTCTGGATCGTCATCACCACGCCTTCAGGCGCGAGACAATCCCTGATTTGGGCGGCCGCGCCGTCGGTGTCGTAGGATTTGACCGCGAACAGAATCAGGTCGTAGGGCGCGAATTCATCCGGACGATCGGTCGCGGCCACGTCGAGGCGGAAATTTCCCTTCGCGCTCAGCACTTCGAGGCCGCGCTCGCGGAGCGCGCGCAGATTTTCGCCGCGCGCGCAGAGCACGACTTCTTCCCCCGCCTGTTGCAATCGCGCGCCGTAGTAGCATCCGACCGCGCCCGCGCCCATCACGAGGATTTTCATTCCGCGCTCCTCCGGTTTCCGCCGATGCGCTCTTTTTCATCCGCCGGGCGGATGCAGTCAAGCGCGGCCGACGGCGCGCGTCAGGCCAGGTTGCGGCGCATCGCGCCCTGCCAGATTTCGCCGACCCGCGCGCGCAATTCCTCGAGCGTGCCGTCGTTGGTCACGACCAGCGAGGCGTGGCGCCGCCGGTCGTTGTCGGAAAGTTGGGCGCGAATCCGCGCCTCGGTCTGCTCCGGCTTCATCCCGCGGTCCCGTTCGACGCGCTCGATAACCCGCTCCTTCGACGCGATCACCAGCCAGATTTCGTCGAACAGCGGCTGCCAGTTCGCTTCGATCAGGATGGCGGCCTCGATCACGATCGGTTTGCGTTCTCCCTGCGCGCGCATCGCCGCTACCATCTCGCGCATCCGCGCGAACATCTTCGGATGGACGATCGCATTGAGGCGCTTCAGCGCCGCCGGATCGCCGAAAACGATCGGGCCGAGCTTCTTGCGATCGATCGCGCCGTCCGGCGCGAGGATGTCGCGGCCGAAGGCGTCAATCATCTCCTGATACGCCGGTCCGTCCGGTTGATAGATGGCGTGGCCGACCTTGTCGGCGTCGATTACCGGCGCGCCCAGTTCGGCGAGGAATTTCGACACCGTGCTTTTGCCCGAACCGATTCCGCCTGTAAGTCCGATCGTCAGCATCGCAAGCGCTCTCCAGATATCGCGCGGCGCGCGCGGGTTGATGAACTGCTACTGCTAGCCGAAGTCCGCGCGCCGGAAAAGCGCTCGCGCATCAAAAGAGCGCGGTTGCGGTTCTCTTGGGCGGCGCGGTCTTTTAAGATTTGACCCGATGGACACTGCCAAACACGACGGCGAGCCCCGGGGCGGCGACGTAATCGTCAACGGCCTGCGGCTCCATTACCTGGATTGGGGCGGCGACGGCCCGCCGATCCTGTTTTTGCACGCGACCGGATTCCTCGGACGGATTTACGCGCCGATTCTCCGCGAGCTGCGGCGCGCCGGACACGTCTTCAGCTACGATCAGCGCGGACACGGCGAAAGCGAACTGCCGCGCCGGCCGATCGACGGATGGCACACGACGGCCGACGACCTTGAAGGCTTTATCGACGCGATGGGCTGGAAAGCGGTGCGGGGAATCGGCCATTCCGCGGGAGCGACGGCGTTCGGCGCGGTCGGCAGCCGCCGTCCGGAATTGATCGCGGGCGTGGTCATGGCCGAGCCGGTAATCCTCGATCTGACCACGCCGCCGGCGCGCCGGCCGACCGAGTTGCGTGAGCGCACGCTCAAGCGCAAGCGGACTTTCGACAGCGTCGAAGCGATGTTCGAGAATTTCCGCTCGAAGCCGCCATGCGACACGTGGCGCACGGAAATTTTGCGCGACTATTGCGAGTTCGGCACCTACGAAACGCATCACGGTAACCGTTCGCTGCGCTGCTCGCCGGAAATCGAGGCGCGGGTTTACGAGACCTCGCGCGATTTCGACGGGCTCGGCCTGATGCTCGCATGTCCCGCGCCGATGCTCGTGTTGTTCGGCGAGAAAAGCGATTCGCCGGGCATTTTGCTGGCGGAGCGCGTTGGACGCGAGGCGGCGCGGGCGCGCGTCGAGGTGATTCCGGAGACTTCGCATTTCATGCCGATGGAGCAACCGGAGCTGGTCGCGCGCAAGGCCCTGGAATTTTTTGCCGCGGGCTGACCTCGCACATTTCAGGCCAGGCCGTACAGGCGGGCAAAGGGATCCCCTCCGGCGTCGCGATGCCACTCGTATTCCATCACGCGCGCGGCTTGTTCGGCGGCGTCGGGGCCGGCCAGCCGCGCGACAATCGCGAGCGCCATATCGATTCCAGCGGAGACGCCCGACGACGTCCAGAAGCGGCCGTCCTCGACCCAGCGCGCGCTTTTTATCCAATTGACGTTCGGACCCTGGCTTTCGACCCATCTGAAGGCGCGCTTGTTGGTGGTGGCGCGACGGCCATCCAACAGGCCGGCGCGCGCCAACAGCGCGGCGCCAGTGCATACCGAACTGACAACTTCCGCCCGCGCCGCGCGATCGCGCAGCCAATCGAGCAAATCCGGATTTTCGACCTCGCGGCGTGTGCCGATGCCGCCGGGCACGAGAATCAGGTCGAGCGGCGGACAATCCTTCAGCGCGCAATCGGCTTGGGCGCGCGGACCTTGCGCGCTCGCGACCGGTCCGGCCTGCGCGGCGGTCATTATGATTTGAAACGCGCCGCCCAGATCGCGAAGTCCATACGCCTCGCACGGGCCGAAGACGTCGAGCAGTTCAAATTTGTCGAACAGCGCCACGCCGAGGGTTCTGGAATTATTCATTCGGGCCTCCATCGCGCGGAATTCCGTCATTCAGCAAGTATCGAGCTTCGTCGCTGTAAATTCCCGGCCGCGTATGAACGATCAGCGGAGCTTCGACGGTCGCTTCGGAACGCCCGCCTTTGCGCGCTTCGATGAGCACGCTCGACGCCGGAACGCCGGGCAGCGGATGGACGAAGCGCATCCGCTTCGGTTCGAGCGCGTGCGCGGCCAATTGCGCGATCAATTCGGCGCTGCGGGTCGCGTCGAAGACGATCGCGACGCGGCCGCGGTCGGCGGCGTAGCGCCTTGCCGCGGCGAGAAATTCCGCGAGCGTCGCGCCGGCGCCGCCGCGCGCTATCCGCCGCGAGAGATTGGGGCTTTCACGGCCGCTTCCGGCCGCGCGGTAGGGCGGATTGGCGATCACGAAATCGAAAGAAGCCGGCGCCGCGCCCGCAAGCCGGCGCGCGCGCAAATCGCCCTGAACGACGCGGACGTTATCGAGCCGGTTCAGCGCCGCGGTCCGCGCCGCGGCCTGTGCGAGCGCCGGTTGCAGCTCGATCGCGACGATCTCGCGCGGCCGGCGCACTGAAGCCAGAATCGCGGAGATCACGCCGCATCCCGCGCCCAGCTCGAGCACGCGATCGCGGGACCGCACGCCGGCGAAGCGGCTGAGCAGTATCGAGTCGAGCGCGAAGCGGTAGCCGTCGCGCGGCTGGACGATGCGCAGTGCGCCGCCTAGGATCGAATCGACGGTCTCTTCCTGCGCCATTATGAACGCGGCTGCAAAAGGTCAACGTTACGCCAAAATTTTCCGCAAAGCCGGAGTATATCTCGGCAAAGGCAACATAGCGCGCGCGATTGGCGTGCTGAAAGAAGGCGAGGCGCTGGCGAAGGAATTGGGCGACCTTGCGATGGCGCGGCGGTTCGCCGCCGACGCCGAGCGCGCGCGGCGCGAAGCCGAATCCGCCGGCTGAGTCTGGACGCGCCGCGCCCCGGCGCGAAGTTCCGCGCCTTGACGGCGTTCAAATCGTACTTAGTTTTTGTTCAGCGGCTGATGCCCGGAATAGGCAAGGACGCCGGTTACAGCCCGAAATAAAAAATCATTCCGGCATCGGCCGGAGGAGGTTTTGGATGGAACTTTATTTTGAAAATTGCGTCGGCGGCGACCGCTGGATGCGCAATTGGGTGAACGGGATGACGCGGGAATTCCAGCCCGCGCCGCGGCGGTTGTCGCCCCCCGTGGATGTGGTCGAGGATGCGGAGGGATACCGGTTTTACTTCGAGATGCCGGGTCTCAAGAATGAATCGATCGACGTGCGCGTCGAAGAAAGCAAGCTGATCGTCGAGGCGGAACGCCGTCGTCCGGAACTGCCGAACGGCGCGGCGCTGCGGTTCGCGGAGCGCGCGTGGGGACAGCTTCGGCGCGCGTTCGAACTGCCCAAGGACGCGAGCGCCGAGCGGGTGCGCGCGAATTATCGCGACGGCGTGCTTGAAGTCACGATCGAGAAGCGGCCGGAGACCAGGCCCGTCAAGATTCAAATCAACTAGGCGCGGATTCAGGGCGCAGGGATTGAGATGCGCGCCCTGCCGCCATCATCTTGGTTCGAATCACGAACGGCGGGTCGATGAGGGAGGGCGGCTTCGCACTCGGCCCGCCATCGATATTGAATGGAACTGGCTTGCGAGCGCATAACTATTCGCAACTGCGGAAAGGCGGCTGCCGGCTATGACCGTCGTCCTGGTAATCCTGGCGCTGATCGCGATTTATGTGATCCTGGCTTACAACTCGCTTGTGCGGATGCGCAATGAGGTCGACAACTCATGGCGCCAGATCGACGTTCAACTCAAGCGCCGCCACGATCTGATTCCGAACCTGGTTGAAGCCGTCAAGGGCTACATGGAATTCGAGCGCGATACGCTGACGCGCGTCGTGGAGGCGCGCAATCGCGCCGTCGCGGCGCCGGACCAGGCCGCGCGCGTTGCCGCGGAAAATCAGCTTACCGCCGGCCTTGGCCGGTTGCTCGCCGTGATGGAAAACTATCCGCAATTGAAATCCGATCAGAACGTGATGCAGTTGCAGGAGCAACTCACCACCACGGAAAACCAAATCGCTTTCGCGCGGCAGGCTTATAATGACGCCGTGCTCGCGTTGAATACGAAAATCCAGGTTTTCCCCACCAACCTGATTGCGAATAATTTCGGGTTCACCGCGGCCGAATACTTCAAGGCCGCGCCGGAAGAACAGGCGTTGCCGAAAGTGGACCTGTCGCTCGGCGCGCCGAAAGCCTGAAGTTCAGGGCCGGCCGCATACCGCTTGATGATATGCGGGTCAATCGCCGCTCCGCGCCCTGACCGAACCCAATGGCCCAGCCCCGCGACAGTTTCTGGCGGCTCGAACGGAAAAACCGCCGCCAAACGGCGCTGTTGGTCGTCGTCTTTATTTCGCTCTTCACCGCGCTGGGCTGCGGGCTCGATTTTCTGGCCGGCAATCTCAAAGTAATCGATGGCCGGCTCGCCGGCGCGCCAATCCTGACGGTCGTCGCGCTGGCCTTCGGATTGTTCCAAGCGCTTCTTTCATACTACGGCGGAGCGTCCCTCGTGCTGCTGTCGGTGCATGCGCGCCCGCTCGAAGCTGATTCGGTCAAGCATCAAGTCACGCTCGACGTGATCCGCGAGATGGCGCTCGCCGCCCGCATGCCCGCGCCGCGCGCATACCTCATCGACGATCCGGCGCCGAACGCGTTCGCGACCGGCCGCGATCCCGCGCACTCGGTGATATGCATGACGCAGGGACTCGTCGATCGAATGGACCGGGAAGAGTTGCAGGGCGTGATCGGACATGAAATGGCGCATATCCGCGACTACGACATCCGCACGATGATGATGATCGCGGTGCTGGTTGGCGGCGTGGCGATGCTTGCCGACTTCGTCTGGCGATGGTCGTGGTTCGGGGGCTTCGGCGACCGCGATTTCCGCGGACGCGGCGGCCGCGACAATAGTGGCGGCGACGGCGGCGAGGCCGGCGCATTGATCGCGATCGCCGTGCTCATACTCGCGGCTGTGGCGCCGATCTTTTCGCAATTGCTGGCGATGGCCGTCTCGCGCCAGCGCGAATATCTGGCCGACGCCGCTTCGGTAGAATTCACGCGCAATCCCAAAGCGCTGTTGCGCGCGCTCGAAGAGATCGCGAAATCCGAATCGCCGCTGCGCGCCGCGTCGCGCGGCGTCGCTCATCTGTTCATCGTCAATCCGTTGGAAAGCGCTGCCGAGGGGGATGGCGGCGGCGAAAATTTCTTCGCCAACCTGTTGTCGTCCCATCCGCCGCTCGCACAGCGCATCGCGCGTTTGCGCGCGCTTGCCGCGGAAGGCTCGATGCCCGGTTCGACCGCCGCCGCTCCGGCGACGCATTAGTCAGCGATTCCGCCCCTTGATCGTTCGTTCGATTTCCCGGCGCATGTTTTTGCGCGCGATCGCCTCCCGTTTGTCGTACAGGCGCTTGCCCTTGGCCAGCGCGAGTTCGACCTTGGCGCGGCCGCCGCGGAAGTAAATTTTGAGCGGCACCAGCGAATAGCCGCGCTCGCGCACCCGGCCCCAAAGCCGTTCGATCTCCCGCCGATGCATCAGCAATTTTCGCGGCCGCGTCTCTTTATGGCTGAACTGCCCGGCGGGCGCGTATGCGCCTATATGAACGCCGTACAGGAAGGCTTCGCCCGCCTTGATGCGCGCGTAGCTGTCGCGCAGGTTGGCGCGATGCCCGCGCAAGGACTTCACCTCCGTGCCGGTGAGCGCCATTCCGACCTCCAGCGTTTCCTCGATAAAAAAGTCGTGCCTCGCCTTGCGATTGTCGGCCACGAGTTCGTAGCCGTCCGCAGCGGCGTCGTTGCGTTTTTCCTGAGCCATGCGCGTTCAAGTTTAATCGTCGCAGCCGCGACGTTATAGAGATGCGCCGGCGACGATAGATGATATAGCCGCGCGCAGTCGCTTTTGCTGCAATCGAGCCGACTTCGATGCGCAAAACTCCCGCAAAATTGATTTAGCGCACCCGGCGGCCCCTCGTAATCAGCGCGCAATCGGCCGCTGGTATTCCATTCCCTGCGTATGAACTGGGGGAGTATCGAAGCGACTCGCACCGCATCCGCCTGCGGCTGGCTTTGGCTCGCGATCGGCTCGGCGCTGACCGCGATGGCCGTTTTCGCGGTTGCGGTCGCGCATCTCTAGACAGCCCCGGTCTTCAGACGCGCCGTTCGGGGAACGCCGTATCTGCGGCGTTCCCCGAACGGGATGGTCCCGTTCGTTCCACGGAGGAGAAAAAGGATGAAGACCAAAAGGCGCAGGAAGTTAACCGCCGCGATGGGTGCGGGCGCGATGTTGCTGACGCAGCTCGCCGCTCCGCTCGCGTGGGCCAGGCCGTCGAACTCGTCTAATGACGACAATACGAAGACGCCGATCAGGCACGTGATGCTGATCATCGGCGAAAATCGCACGTTCGACAACGTTTTCGGCACGTACGTTCCGCCGCAGGGGCAGACGGTTTACAATCTGCTTTCTCAGGGAATTGTCAATCCCGATGGTTCGCCCGGACCGAACGCGAGTATCGCGACTCAGTATCAGGCGACCGACACGGCCGCGGATGGGTACGAAATCCATCCCGCGAAAACGACCCCATTCTCGCCTCTGCCGACGCCGAATGTGGGCGGTCCCACGACGCCGTTCTTCAACAGCGTCAGCGCCGCCGAAGCGGTCGAACCGGCGCTGCTGCCGTATGACTACTACATGCTTACGATCGGCGGCACAGGCCTGACCAGCGGACCCGACACCCGCTTTCTAACCGACGGACCGCTGCCGAACGATCCATTCGATATAACCAACTTCATATCTTACGACGCTTACGCTGGCAGCCCCGTCCACCGGTTCTTCCAGATGTGGCAGGAGACCGACTGCGACACGAGCGCGGCGACCGTCCAGAATCCCAGCGGATGCCAGAAAGACCTTTTCCCCTGGGTTGAAACTACGGTATCGGCCGGCAGCAACGGCAATCCCGAACCGGCAGGTTATACCGGTGAAGGCTCGATCGCGATGGGTTTCTACAACAACCTGCAGGGCGACGTTCCCTATTTTACCGCCCTGGCCCAGCAATACGCGCTCAGCGACAATTACCATCAGGCGATCATGGGCGGAACGGGCGCGAATCATATCGCGGTCGGCTACGGCACAGCGATCTATTTCGCGAACTCCGACGGAACTCCCGGCACGCCGCCTTCGAATCAGATCGAAAATCCGAATGCGCAGCCCAGCACCAATAACTTCTACACGCAGGACGGTTACAGCGGCGGCTCGTATGTCAATTGCGCGGATTCGGCCCAGCCGGGCGTCGCGCCGATTATGGATTATCTAAATTCGCTGCCGTACCGGCCGTTCAGTAACGGTGATTGCGCGGCGAACGCTTATTACCTCGTCAATAACTACAACCCCGGCTATCTCGGAGACGGCACGAATGCGTATCAAACCGGCGCCACCGGTCCTTACACCATTCCGCCATCGACGCAGCCGAACCTAGCGACGCTCCTTTCGGCGCACGGCGTGTCGTGGAGCTACTATGGCGAGGGCTGGAACAACGGCAGCGAGACCGGCGAGGATTCGACCTACTGCAATATCTGCAATCCGTTCCTTTATTCGACGCAGATCATGACCAACCCGTCACAGCGCGCCAATCTCAAGGGTATCGAGAACCTCTACTCGGATATCCAGAACGGCACGCTGCCGGCGGTTTCGATCGTCAAGCCTGACGGCTTCCTCGACGGCCATCCGGCGTCGTCGAAGTTCGAGTTGTTCGAGAGCTTCTGCCACAAGATTATCGATATGGTGCAGTCGAATCCGAAGCTGTGGAAGGATACCGCGATCGTGATCACCGTCGACGAAGGCGGCGGCTACTATGATTCGGGCTATATCCAGCCGATCGATTTCTTCGGCGACGGCACCCGTATCCCGATGCTGGTGGTTTCGCCCTATTCGCAAGGCGGCCGCGTGGTCCACAACTACTATGACCACGTCTCGTTCGCGAAATTCGTCGAAGCCAACTGGAGTCTGCCCCCGATTTCGGGCGTGAGCCGCGACAACCTGCCCGATCCAGTCGCGTCGAAATCGAATCCCTACGTGCCGGCCAACGGCCCGGCGATCGGCGATTTGATGCAGATGTTCGTCTTCGGCAAGAACAAAAATTAGCCGGATGCCGGCGTTACGCCGGTAAAATAGCAATGGCCGGACCGCCGCGCGGCGGACCGGCCTTTTTCGCTCGGCGCGCGATTCTTACGCGCGGCCCGACCAGAGCCGCGCCGTCGCGATCTTCGCGCCTTCGGCCATCGCCGCCAGTTTCGCCCATGCGATTTCGCCGTCCACGCGCGACACCCCCGCGATCGTCCCGAATCCGCAATCGGTCCCCGCGATCACGTTCTCGCGTCCAACGATGTTCGCCAGGTTCGCGATCCGCTGCGCGACGAGCTTCGGATGCTCGATGAAGTTGGTGACCGAGTCGATCACGCCGGGAATGAGTATCTTGCCGTCCGGCGGCCTGATCTCCCTGAACGTTTCCCATTCGTGCTCGTGGCGCGGGTTCGACGCTTCGTACGACAGTCCCTGCGGCTGCGCCCTGAACACGATATCCGCGATATCGGCGAACGGCACGTCGTGATGATGCGGGCCTTCGTAGTTGCCCCAGCACAGATGGAGCCGCGCGCGCTCGGGCGGCACGTTCGCCAGCGCATGGTTGAGCGCGTCGATATGCAGTTCGATCGTCTTGCGGAATTCCTTCAGGTTCAGGTTCTTGAACTGTATATGCCGGCTCATCGCGAGATCCGGACAATCCACTTGCAAAATCAGTCCCGCTTCGGCGATCGCTTCGTATTCGGCGCGCATCGCCTCCGCGATCGCGCGGATATAGCGTTCATGATCGTGATAGTAATTGTCGCTCAGGAAGAACGAGACGACGCCGGGCGACGCCGCGCTCATGAACGTCTCTTCGATTTTCGCGTCCGCCGCCGCGCTTTTCAGATTCGCGATATCCGTTTTCAGCGCGTCCTGCCCGCAATATTTGATCGGCCCGACGCACGATGGCCGCTTCATCACGGTGACGCCGCTTTCGCGTCCACCGCGCTTGGTGAAGCTCGGAAATTCTCCGAGATCCGCCGCGAAGATCGGCGCGCTCTTGCCGCCTTCGAAGCCGGTCAGCCGATCTTTTACATAGGTCGCGTACGACGGCTTGCCCATCTCGCCGTCGTTGACGATATCGATTCCCACGCGCGCCTGCCGCGCGACCGTTTCGGCCACGCTCGACCGGATTCGCGCCGCCAGCGCCGCCGCGTCGTGCGCTTCGCCCACTTCCCGCGCCCGCAACATTGCCATCAGATCGTCCGGACGTGGCAGGCTGCCGGTATGGGTGGTCAGAATCCGTTCGCTGCTGCGTTTCATCGTGGATGCTCCATGCGCGCGCCAGCGCGCCGTTGACGCGGTTGGACGCGCGCGGATTCTATTTGCGCCGCGCCGCCGCCGGCCGATCGAGGAAGCCCAGCTCGCCCAGCCGGTCGCGCGCTTCCGCCGCGCGGTCCGCATAGACCATCAGGCGCGCCGGCATCGCCGCGCCGTACAGTTGCGAGAATGTCGCGTCGAATATGAATGCGTCCAGCCCCGCGTTTTCAAGGTAGTCCCGCGCGATTCCCAGCCGCACCAGGTCCGAATCCGAAAACACCGCTTCGAGCCGATCCGCGGGATTACTGCCGCCGTTAGCCATCGCCTGCCGACACCATAGTCCCGGCCGCCGCCGATCCGCAAAAGCTCGCGCGCCTCTGTCCCGCCGCGAACGGCTATGCGCGCGCGGCCGCGGCCACCGACTTGATCCGGTTGTAGAGCAGCGCTGCGGCGCCGGCCGCCGCGGCTATCGCGATCGCTCCGTCAAATCGATGGAACCACGGCCCCAGCGCCGTCCAATGCTGGCCCAGCTTCATTCCGGCGTACGCCAGTACGAGGCACCAGATATATGATCCGGCCAGCGTATAGATCGTGAACGGCAGCAGCCTCATCCGCGCCACTCCCGCCGGAAACGCGATAAAGGTGCGCACCACCGGCAGCAGCCGCGCCGTGAACACGGCGTGCGAACCCCAGCGCTCGAAAAACCGGTCCGCGCTCTCCAGCTCATGTGGCGCGATCAGCACCCATCGCCCGTAACGCTCCAGAAAGCGCCGTCCGCCCTTCGCCCCCGCCCAGTACGCCACGTACGATCCGGCGAGGCATCCCAACGCCCCCGCGATCGCCACCGCGTTCAGCCCGAACCTGCCGGTCGCCACCAGGTAGCCCGAAAACGGCATCGTCACTTCCGACGGCAGCGGCACGCACGCGCTCTCGATCGCCATCATCAGGAACACGCCTCCGTAGCCCAGCGCCGATATCGCTCCGATTATCAACGCCGAGACCGCGCTTATCAGTTTGTCGATCATCCGTCAGATCCGTTTCCCGCCCGGCTTGCCCGCCGATTTTTTACGCCCCAACTTGCCACGCCGCTCCGCCCGTTGCGAGACGCCTGCGGATTCCCGATACGCTCCGGCGCCTCGGCCAGTCGCTGCGATTTCCAACCCGAGATTCCATGGAAATGAACGCGGTTTGCAAAAATTGTCGTCAAAAAGACAAAATAGACGATCAAAATGATGAAAAGATGCGGATAGTCGCTTGTTCGGCGGCGCGCTCTTGGCTATTCCGATGGGACTGATTGCTTCATCCGAATCGCGCGCCGCGGCGATTTGCCGTTCGCGGCCGGAAAGGTGACGCCGCTTATGCGATGGCCCGAAGGCGCCGAGCCTGAACGGTCGGTCGTTCACGCCCGCAACGAACTGGTTATCTCCGCGCCGCGCGAGCGCGTCTGGCGATGGCTGGTGCGGGCCGCGCAATGGCCCGAATGGTACGGGAACTGCGGATGGCTCCGTTTTCGCAACGGCGACGGCCCCGACCTTGCACCGGGCACCGAGTTTGTCTGGAAAACCTTCGGCGTCCGCGTGAAAAGCCGCGTCGTCGTCTTCGATCCGCTCAATGAAATCGGCTGGAACGCGACCGCCTTCGGCCTGACCGCGTTCCACGGATGGGAGCTGGACGCGCTTTCCGGCGGCGCGACCCGCGTCGTCACCGAGGAAACCCAGCGCGGCCCGCTGACCGCGCTTGGCCGATGGTATCTGCGGCGCGGCTTGCTCCGCGAGCATCAGCACTGGCTCGAAGGCCTCGCCCGGATGGCGGCGTCCGGCGATCCTCCGTGAGCATCGCTGGAACGTCAAAGACATTCCCAAATCCGGCGGCGGAAGAGCTCGACGACGGAACTGGTTCGCGGCGCGGGCGCCGATACGCCCGCGGTTGAAGGCGGCGGCGCGCTGGATTAAGTAACCGATCGTCGGGAGGCGTACATGGAAATCTCAGCCGAGCCGTTGTGTTTCCTTCCTTTGAGCGAACTGTCGAAACTGATTCGCGAGCGCAAGGCCACGTCCGCCGCGGCCACCCGCGCCGTGCTCGAGCGCATCCGGCTGCTCAACCCGAAGCTGCGTGCCTATCTCACCGTCCTCGACGACTCCGCGACTCGCCAGGCCGAAGCCGCCGATAAAGAGATCGCGGCCGGCCGATGGCGCGGACCGCTCCACGGCGTCCCGGTCGCGGTCAAGGATCTCTGCTGGACCAAAGGCGTGCCGACCACCTGCGCGAGCAAGGTGCTGCGCGATTGGCGCCCCGACGCCAACGCTACCGTCGTCGATCGCTTCGCCGCCGCCGGCGCCGTGATGCTCGGCAAGCTCCATCTGACCGAATTCGCCGTCGCCTGGTACCATCCCGATTTTCCGCCACCGCTCAACCCGTGGAATCCGGCGTTGTGGCCGGGCGCGTCGTCGAGCGGTTCCGGCGTCGCGGCCGCGGCCGGCCTCTGCTACGCCGCGATCGGCACCGACACGGGCGGCTCGATCCGCTTTCCCTCGGCGGCCAACGGCGTCGTCGGCCTGAAGCCGACCTGGGGCCGCGTCAGTCGCCACGGCGTCTTTCCGCTCGGCGAATCGCTCGATCATATCGGTCCGATTACGCGCACCGTCGCCGACGCCGCTTTGACGCTCAGCGTAATCGCCGGGCAGGACCCGCACGACGACACTTCGCTCAACGCGCCGCTCGACGACTATGCCGCCGCCGTCGATGCGGGCGCGAAGGGAATCCGCGTCGGCTTCGACGAGAAATATGTCGCGCGCGCATCCGACGACGTCGCCACAGCGATCGCCGCCGCCGTCCGCGAGCTCGAACGGCTCGGCGCGTGCATCGTCAAGGTCGCCGTTCCCGACGTCGATCCGGCCCTGAGCGCGTGGAGCACGATCTGCTTCGCCGAGGCCGCCGCCGCGCACGTTGCGACCTATCC
The DNA here is from genome assembly GCA_021799495.1 of Deltaproteobacteria bacterium. GTDB lineage: Bacteria > Desulfobacterota > Binatia > Binatales > Binataceae > JADMIL01. Next base: position 34,556 of record JAJZAI010000019.1, on the reverse strand, counting down.
CGCGCGCGCGGCCGACTACGGCCCCGGCTTCCGCTCGTTCCTCGAACTCGGCGTTTCGGTGAGCGGGCGCGACTACGCTAACGCCCATATGGTGCGCGAGCGCTTCTCGAACCGCTTCCAGCAACTCTTCGATGAGGTCGATCTGATCGCGTGCCCCTCGACGCCGTCGGCGAGCATGCCCGCCGACGCGATGCCGCCGAACGCGAGCGCCTTCGTCGGGCCGAATCCGCTGCTCGCCTTCACCGGGCCGTTCAACATGAGCCGCAATCCTACGCTCTCGATGCCGGGCGGAGACGGCCGCAGCGCGCCGCCGCCGAGCCTCCAGCTAATCGGTCCGTGGCTGGGCGAGGTGACGCTGATCCGCGCCGGCGCCGCCTACGAACGCGCGACCAGTTGGCACACCCAACGCCCGAAGATTTGATTCGCTTCGCGGTGGCGCCGTCGTGATGGATGCTCGGGTCAAGCCCGGGCATGACTGATAAGAGCGCCCAGACATGACGAATCAAATGGCGTCGAAGTAGTCGACAAAAAAAGCGCCGATCGTTCCGGCCACGCCTCGCATGGCGCCAGATCGTCATTCGCGGGCTTGACCCGCGAATCCATCGCCATGGCAGAGCCATAACGCTTTTTTTATATTACTCAGTCACGGTTTGCATGACGCGGCCGCTCGCGGCGTCGCAGATATTCACCTGCACCGGCGACGAGATCTGATGCGCCGACTTCACCTGCTCGATTCCCGTCTTTAAATCCTCAAGAAACTTGTGCGCCGCGAACGGCGGCATCTGATCCATCGGGAAATTGTCCATCATCACGCGCGCGTCGGTCGCCGACGACCATTGCACCGTCTGCACCTTGGGCCCGGCGATCGGCAGATTGCGCAGCATCTGCTCCATAGCGCCCTGAAACGTCGCCGGCGTTCCTGCCGACGCGGTTTGCGGCGCCGCGTTCGAGCCGCCGCTCGCGACGTTCACCGCCGGCGCGGAAGCGCCGCCCGCCCCGGACGCGTTGAGCGACGCGACCATCTGATTCACGCGATCGCGGGCGTCCTGATCCGGCGCGATCTTGATCGCCGCGTCGAACGCCTGCTTCGCGTCGTCGAGCCGGTTCATCTGCCCGTACGCCACGCCGAGGTTGAAGTAGGCCTCGAAGAATTGCGGATGCAGCGCCAATACCTTGCGATACTGAATCACCGCCTGGTCGGCGTTACCGGTCGAAAGATACATCGTGCCCAAATCGGTGCGGACGTCGGGATCGTCGGGCTTGTGACTGAGATAATGTTCATACGCGGCTATAGCCTCGTCGAACTTGCGCTGGTCGAAGTCGATATTGCCGGTTCCGCGCAACGCGTCGAGATTTTCCGGGTCGGCCTTGAGGACGTGGGCGTAGGCCGCCGCGGCGCGCGGATAATAAGATGGCACGATCGTCGCGGCGCGCAGCAGGACGCCGCCGAGCTGATCCCATGCCGCGAGGTCCTTCGGATTCGCGTCGGCCTTCTTCTGAAGGTTGGCGATAAAGTCGAGCGCCTCCTTGGGAAGCCGCAATTGCGGATGGCCGGGCGGGAACTGCTCGCCGTTGACCGACGTTATGCCCGACGCGGCGGGCGCGGCCTGCGGCGCGCTGGCGAGCAGGCGCTCGCGGGCCGGAAGCTGCCGCATGATCAGAATCGCCACGACCGTGCCCACCGCCAGGATGGCGACGAAGATCGCGGCGAAGGGCATGATCGAATTGGCCGCCGGATCCGCCGGAGCGATCGGCGCGGGCGCGGCCGGCGCCGCGATCGGTGTCGCGAATGGATCGTTCGGGGCGCCAAGTGGCGCCGCGGGACCGGCCGGGACGGTCGCGGGCGCGGTCGGGCCGGCCGGGGCGTAGTTCGCGAGATTTTCACCGCATTCGACGCAAAAACGAGCGCTTTTTAGCAATCCAGCGCCACATTGAGGACAAAATTTCACGATCGGAACGTCACGGACGGTTCGGCCGCCGCTTTCCCTCCATACGGATTTGCGGAGCTGGCCATGCCGCCGGGTTTCCGTCCAGCCATGGCCAGCCTGCAATTGATGGCTATCCCAGTCAGCCTATTGAAAATCGTCCATGCCCGCCAGATACGGCCGTCGCGGAGGTTTCATCGGCGCCGGGTGATGGGCTATATTTCCGCCGATTTTGGGGCGAGCCGGCGGGCTTGAGGCGCCGATCAAATCAACCAAAACACAGGGGAAGCCGAATATGCAACTCTACGATTCGTTCGGACCGAATCCGCGCGCGATGCGCATGTTTCTCGCCGAAAAAGGCATCACGATTCCAACCAAAACGGTTGAGCTGCTGAAGGGCGAAAACCGTCAGGCGCCCTATCTGGAGCGCAATCCGGGCGGGCAGTTGCCGGCGCTCGAGCTCGACAACGGCCAGTGTATCGGCGAGACCGTGGTGATTTGGGAATATCTCGAAGAGAAGCATCCGGCGCCCGCGCTGATCGGCGCCACCGCCGAGGATCGCGCGGAAACCCGCCAGTGGGTGCGGCGCGTCGAGCAGAACATCACCGAAAACATGTACAACGGCTTCCGCTTCACCGAAGGCCTCGAGCTTTTCAAAAACCGCGTGCCGTGCGAGCCGGAGGCCGGACCGGGCCTGAAGCGAATCGCGCAGGCGCGGCTGAAATGGCTCGATGGCTTGTTGGCGGGACGCGAGTTTATCGTGCCCAACCGCTTCACGATCGCCGATATCATTCTTTATTGCTGCACCGACTTCGCGGCCGGCGTCGGCCAGAAAATCGATCCGTCGCTCGCCAACCTCACCGCGTGGTCCAGGCGGGTCGAAGCGCGGCCGAGCGCGCAATCGAGCCTCCATCCGGCGTCAGCCCAGCTCAAGATGCGCGGTTAGCGGATCGACGCGCGGTTGCGTATGCTCGTGGACGGTTGACATCTCAGGCCCGTCCGCGTCCGTCCCGGCGAGGGCGGGCCATTGTTAGCAGGTCCACGGATGGAAGCTGATACTGAATTTGAAACGCAACTGCTTGCGATGCTGCGGGCGCGCACGGGCGATCCCTCCGCCGCGATTGGCGGATTGACCGTCCTGCCGGGACATGCCGGGCAAAGCTACGGCTTCGAACTGACGACGCATCGCGACGGCGGCGTGACGGCGCGCGAGCATCTCGTGATTCGGCTGGCTCCCGCCGGCGTGCGGCCGGTCGGGACGGCCGATGTCGCCCGCCAGGCGCGCATCATGAAGTCCCTCGAAGGGACGGCGGTGCCGACGCCGCCGGTCAAGTGGATCGGCGAAGGCGTCGAGGAATTCGGCCGGCCATGGTTCGTCGTAGATTTCGTCGCGGGCGACAAACTCGCGCTCGGCGAACGCGAATACAGTTCTGACGAACAGCGGGCCGCGGCGCGCGCCGCGATCCGGACGCACGCCGCGCTCCATTCCGTGCCGTGGGAGCCGCGCCGCGCGGTATGGGGCGAGCCGGTCACGCTGCAGCAGGAGATCGAGCGCTGCAACGCGTTGCTCGACCGTCCGACGCTCGATCCCGCGACCACCGTCGGCTCCTCGGAATTGCGCGATCGCCTGCTCGCCACCGCGCCGCGCGCGCCGCGTCTGGGATGCGTTCACGGCGACATGCAATGGTCGAACATGCTGATTCGCGACGGCGAGGTCCGCGCCGTGATCGATTGGGAATTGGCGCAAATTGGCGCGGTATTGATCGATTTGGGCTGGCTATGCCTGTTTTCCGATCCCGATAGCTGGGTCGACAGATCGCTGGTGCCGGCCCATATTCCATCGCCGGAAACGCTGGCCGAGATGTATCGCGGGATGGTCTCGTTCGAGGTCACCGACGCGGACGTGCGATGGTTTCGCGCATTTGCGGGATATCGGTTTGGCGCGATCACCGCGTTCAATCTGATGCTCCATCGGCGGGGCAAGCGCATCGATCCGACGTGGGAGGATATCGGCCTTTCCGCGGCTCGGCTGTTCGCGCGGGGCCGCGAATTGCTGGGTTGAAACCGGCCATCAAGAGATGGCGGGCGCGGCGGGCTTGACGCGCGCCGGCGCGGATCGAAAATGCGGCATATGTAACTGGCGCGGATCTCTTCCTCGCAATTCTCGGCGCCTTCCGCGGGCGCATGACGCGCAATCCACGCAAATCCGGTCTATTCCGGCCAAAAGCGAAACTTCACGCGCCATGAATGTTCTGATCCAAAAAGCTCAATAGATATTGTTGTAGGCGGTTTATAACTCTGCTAGCGATGGCGGGGTATCGCGCCCCTGCGCAAGGAGCATTGCGATGGCAGTAGCGATCAAGCACGAAATCGATCTGGCCCATCCGGAAGAGATGGCGCCGGCGGTTGACGCGATCCTGGGGGCGAATCCTTTCGTCGCGTTGAGTCCGCGCGACACCCTGCGCACGCTCGGCCAGTTTCTGGTCAACCTTGCGGCCCATCCCGAGAAGTTTTCCAGCCGCTTTTCGGAACTGACGTTCGAGCTGATGCGGGTCGCGGCGGGCGCGTCGGAAATCGAACCCGAGGCCGGCGATCGGCGCTTCAGCGATCCCGCCTTCGCCGAAAATCCGGTTTATCGGCGCCTGATGCAGACGTATCTGGCGTGGCGCGCCGCGATGCACGATCTCGTCGGGCTGGCCGCCGAGTCCGACGGCAAGGACTGGAAGACTCCGGCGCAGGAGCGCTTCGCCGTAACTCTGATGACCGAGGCGCTGGCGCCGACCAATCTGCTGTGGGGAAATCCCGCCGCGCTGAAACGCGCCTTCGACACCGCCGGAATGAGCCTGCTCTACGGGGCGCGGAATTTTATCGTCGATCTTTTCACCAACAACGGGATGCCGTCGCAGGTGGACAAGCGTCCGTTCGAGGTCGGACGCACGATCGCGGCGACTCCCGGCGCGGTGATTCATCGCGGCAAGCTCTGTGAAGTCATCCAGTACCGGCCCGCGACGCCGCAGGTGTTCGAGCGTCCGGTGCTGCTGATTCCGCCGCAGATCAACAAGTACTACGTGATGGACATGGCGCCGAAGCGGAGCTTCACGGAATACGCAGTCGGACGCGGCATCCAGTTCTTCACGGTCAGTTGGCGCAATCCCGGCGCCCAGGATCGCGATCTCGGTCTGGATGACTACGTATCGGCGTGCGAAGAGGCGGTTGCTATTGCGGCCGACGTCACCGGAAGTCCCGATGTGAATCTGACGGCCGTATGCGCCGGCGGCATCACGTCTTCGCTGATGCTTGGCCATCTGGCGGCGCACGACGATCGGCGCATCAACGCCGCGACGTTGATCGTGACGATGCTCGATTCGTCGGAGCCGTCGATGACGGGGATGTTCGCGAACGAGGAGACGGTGCGCGCCGCAGCCGAGGCGTCGCGCGCGAGGGGCGTCCTAGACGCCGCCACGCTGCAGCGGACATTCGCATGGCTGCGGCCGAACGATCTCGTCTGGAACTACTGGGTAAACAACTATTTGATGGGCAAGGATCCGGCGGCGTTCGACATTCTTTACTGGAATTCCGACTCGACGAATCTGCCGGCGCGCCTGCACGCGGGTTTCCTTGAAATTCTGCTCCGTAATCCGCTGGTTGAACCGGGCGCGGCGAAAATTCTCGATACGCCGATCGATTTGGGCCGCTTTACCGGCGACATGTACGTGCTCGCGGGCATGACGGATCATATTTGCGCGTGGCGCGCATGCCATCGCGCGGCGCGGCTGTTCGGCGGTGATACCGAATTCGTGCTCAGCGCGAGCGGCCACGTGCAAAGCCTCGTGTGTCCGCCCGGAAATTTCAAAATGAAGTATTTCACCAATCCCCGCCTCGGCGACGATCCCGATCGATGGATGCAGGGCGCGGCGGAACACAAGGGAACCTGGTGGGACAACTGGCTGGATTGGATTGAACAGAGATCCGGCGCGAAACGTCCCGCGCCGGCGGAGCTGGGCGGCGGACGCTACAGGCCGATCGAACCGGCGCCCGGAAGCTACGTGCGCGGCCGTCCGTGAGCGCGATGGAGGGGAGCGGGAGATGCCGATGACCAATCAGTTGGCGAAGGAGATCGAAATCCGCTTGACGGCGGTCGAGAAGCAACTCAAGGAGCTGGCCGGCGCGATCGAAAAGCTTGCGGAGAATTTCGCACGCGCGGATGCCAGTCCCGCAGCCGGGCGTCCGGCGGCGGCCAACGGATCGGCGAACGGGCGCGATGAATATCGGGATACAGGCGCCGGCGAGGCTGCGCGGCTGGAAGGGATGATCGAGCGGCTTGAAGAGCGCGTCGAAAAGATCGCTTCGACGTTGGTCAATCAGGCGTCGCGTTTCGCGTAATTTTCCGGGACTCTTCGCGCGGCGATCGCCAGACTATGGCGCGCGCGGCGGAATTACTCCGCCGTGGCGGCCTAGCGGGCGGCGAGGACTTCGGCGAGATGCCAGGTTTCGATCGGGATGCCGCGGCGACGGAGCGCGCCGCCCAGTTGCATCAGGCATCCGCAATCGTTGGCGACGATCGCGCTCGCGCCGCTTTCCTGAATTCGCTGAATCTTGTCTTCGGCCATCGCGGCCGAAATGTGCGGCAGCTTGACCGAAAACACGCCGCCGAATCCGCAACACTCCTCGGGATTGCGAAAATCGACCACGCGAATTCCTTCGACCGCGGCGAGCAATGCGCGCGGCTGATCGACCACGCGCAGTTCGCGCGTCAGATGGCAGGCGGGATGGTAGGCGACGGTGCGGTCGAAACGCGCGCCGACATATTTGACTTTCATCACATCGACGAGGAATTGCGAAAACTCATAGATCCACGGACGCAGCGCCGCCGCGCGCTCCGCCAATTTCGGCTCATTGGCGAGCAGATCGGTATAGAAAATCCTGACCATGCTCGCGCACGAGCCCGAGGGAATAACGATCGGCGCGCCTGGTTCGCAGGCGCGCAGGAATTTCCGCGCCAGCTCGAGCGCCGGCTCGCGCAGTCCCTCGTTGAACGGCGCCTGGGCGCAGCAGAATGACGAGCGGACCGGCCGCACTTTGAGCTTCAGCCGCTCGAGCACGGTTTTCGCCGCATCGATGACCGAGGGAAAAAATTCCTCGGCGAGGCAGGTCGCGAATAATCTCACTTCGGTCATCGTGGTAGCCGCGCGATAGTTATTAGCCGGGCCAGGCCGCGATCGCGAACAGGCGGCGCGGGCCGTGCACGCCCAGCACGATCATTTTTTCGATATCGGCGGTGCGGCTCGGCCCGGTGATCATCGCGACGCGGTTTTTGACGAACGGTTCGGGACCGAGCGCGGCGATGGCGGCGGCCAGATCGGCGTGCAGGCGCTCGGCGTGAAAGATGATCAGGTTCGCCGGAGGCGTCAGAGTCAGGGACGCGGGACTCGCGGGCGTTCCAACCACGGCGAGCGTGCCGGTCGAAGCGATCGCGGCGTCAGCCTCGGCAACGCCCAGGTCCGCCTGCGCAATTCGCTCGTGCAGCGGCGGAGCGACGGCGCGCTTTTTCGCATCCGCGCGCACGACGGCCATGCGCGCGGCTTCGAGCGCGCGACCGATCGGCTCGAAATCGAGCGTTACTCCAGCGCCGACGGCGACCGCCAGCGCGTTCAACGACCGCGCCAGCTCCACGACTTTCGCGGGAATTTCCCCGGGCGCGTGGATGCCGAGAAATTCGCCGCGCACGGCCGCGAATTCGCGCGCGAACGCGCTGGCCAATTCCGCGCGACGGGCGGCTTCCGCGTGCGGCGGCGCGATGCCGCCGGCCGCCTGATGCGGCGGCGCGGATTCAGCCGGACGCTCAAGCGCCGTGCGGACGCGCGCGATAAGTTTGTGAAACGCGCTCATCAGGAATGCTCGGCCGGCGCCGCCGCGCCGTCGCGATTATGGTTGGCTGCTTGCGGCGCCGAGCGCGTTTTGCGGCGCGCGCGCAGAGCGGGAAAATCGCGGCCCCAGCGGGTCCAATTTCCGGCGACGCCCGGCATCCGGCGCATGTAACCGTCGCGCGCGAACGGCCGGAGGACGAGAGCGGCGAGCCGCGTCAGCAGGCGCAACGTGCGCGGAAACCGCGCCATGCGGGCGAACCGGGCGACGCTGGCGCGCGCCTTAACCGCCGCTTGCGGCCACTTGATCGCCGGATGCGCCGCGCCCTCGCGCCATCGCAGATGCAACAGGATGCGGGGAATGTCGATCCGGACGGGACAGATATCGCGGCAGGCCCCGCACAGCGTCGAGGCGAACGGGAGTTCCGCCGCGGCGGAGCCGAAGAGATTGGGACTCACGATCGAGCCGATCGGACCCGGGTAGGTCGAATTATAGGCGTGGCCGCCGATTCGCCGATAAACCGGACAGACGTTGAGGCACGCGCCGCATCGCAGGCAGTAGAGCGCCTCGCGCAGAACGGGATCGGCAAGCATCGCGCTGCGCCCATTGTCGAGAATCACGACGTGCATCGCGCGCGGGCCGTCGGCGTCATGCTCGCCGCGCGGCCCGCTGATGAAATTGACGTAGGTGGTGAGCTTCTGGCCGGTGCCGGTGCGGGCGAGAATTTCGAGGAAATGGGGCAGGTCGGAAAGTTTCGGGATGACCTTCTCGATGCCCATCACGGCGATGAAGGTGTCGGGCAGCGTGCTGGAAAGGCGGCCGTTGCCCTCGTTTTCGATCAACGCGAGCGTGCCGGTCTCCGCGATCGCGAAGTTGACGCCGGTCACGCTGACGCCGGCGCTGAGAAAGATTTCGCGCAGGCGCTTGCGCGCGGCGTCGGTCAGCGTTTCAGGCTCGGCCGTGTACGGGATGCCGAGCTTGTCGGCGAAGAGCCGGCCGATATCCTCTTTCGATAGGTGAATGGCGGGCGTGATGATGTGCGACGGGCGCTCGCCGCGGAGCTGCACGATATATTCGCCGAGATCGGTCTCCACCACTTCGACGCCGGCGCGTTCAAGGGCGGGATTGAGCTCGATCTCCTCGGTGGTCATCGATTTGCCCTTGACCACTTGCCTGGCTCCGGCGCGTTTGACGACATTCACGATATAGTCGCGCGCTTCGCCGGCGTCGGCGGCGACAAAGACCGTCGCGCCGTTGGCTTCGAGCTTGTTTTTCAGCTCGACCAGCAACTCGTCGAGCCGGCCGATCGCGTCTTCCTTGATGCGCCGCGCCGCGTCGCGTTCGGAATCGAAGGCGGGAAATTCGGCGCGGGTGGCGGCGACGTGCTCGAGATGGCGACCGGTGGCGTTTTCGAGCTTCCGGCGCAAATCGGCGTCGGCGACGCCGCGGCGGCTCGATTCGAGAAAGCCGGATGAGGATGGGCCAGCGCTCACGATTGAATCTCCGAAGGCCGCGCGGCGCAAAAGGCGCGCGTACAGCTTAATTGATGCGCGCCACCTGGCGCATCAGGCGCACCACCGATTCGCGCGCGCCGTCGGCGTGCGGATGGTCGGGGGCGATGGAAAGAAAACTCTGAAAGTCGCCGAGCGCCGCGCTGAAACATTCCATCCGTTCGTAGAGCGCGGCGCGTTCGAGGATTTCGTCGGACGCGCGCGGATCCAGGATCAGAATGCGATCGAGCGCGGCGAGCGTGCGCGGCCAATCCGCGCCGCTGGCGTAGATGCCCTTCAGGTTGCGAAGCATCCGGGTCAGAATCAGCCGCGCGCCGACCGCCTTGAGCATCGCGGGATGCACCTCGACGGGTTGGCTGTAGATTTGGGCGAGACGGGCGCGGATTTCGTCGAGACCGATAATCGCGCCGCCGTTGAACGGGTCGATAATCAGTTCGCCGCGGTCGTCAACCGCTTTGACCAGGAAATGCGCGGGAAATGAAACGCCGTGCAGATTGAGCCCCAGGCGGCGGCCGACTTCGAGATAGATCACGGAGAGCGTAATCGGGATGCCGAGGCGGCGATCGATGACTTCGTTGAGAAACGAATTGCGCGAATCGCCGAAAGCGTCGCGGTTGCCTTCGAAACCCTTCCGCACGAACAGAAATTCCGACAGCAACTGTACCTGCTCGACCGTATTGTCGCCGCCGCGGACGAGGGGTTCGGCCTCGCGCGCCAGTTCCGCGATGCGATCGAGATAGTGCTCGATATCGAGGCCGGGATATTCCTCGCTCGCGATCAGCAGCGCGCCGCGGGCCAGCGGAATCGGCTCGCGCGCCGTGATCGAAGTGAAATCGCGCCGGGGATCGGTGGAAACGGCCATCGGATGTCCAACTCCAGTGTTATTCCAGATCGAGGGCGCGGCTCAAGGCGCGCGCTCGAGCGCCAGCGAAATTTCCGCGAGCACAGACGGATTCGGCTCGCGGGCGCGCGCGCGTTCAAGCGCGGCGTGCGCGTCGGATGCCGCGAAGCGGCCGAGCGCCCATGCGGCGTGCGCGCGCACCAAAGGCTCCGGTTCGGACGCGAGCGCGCGGGTGAGCGGCGCGATCGCGGCGGGATTGCCGCTGTTGCCAAGCGCGATCGCGGCGTTGCGCAGCAGGCCGCGCCGTTTCGTGCGGCGAATCGCGGACTTCGCGAAGCGGCGCCGGAAACCGTCGTCGTCGAGCGCGAGCAATGCGGCCAGCGACGGCGCCAGCTCCTCATTGACAGGCGTTGCGGCGGCGTCGTCGGCGTTCCACGGACATACCTCCTGGCAAACGTCGCATCCGAAGATCCACGCGCCAAGCCGTGGCCGCATCGCGCGCGGAATCGGCCCGCGATGCTCGATCGTAAGGTACGAAATGCAGAGCCGCGGTTCGAGCATATAGCCGTCCGCGAGCGCTCCGGTCGGGCAGAGATCAAGGCATCGGCGGCACGTGCCGCAGTGTTCGCGATAAGGTTCGGCGGGCGCGTCGAATTCGGCGTCGGTCAGGATTTCAGCCAGAAAGAAATACGAACCGTGATAGCGATTGAGCAGGTTCGTGTTGCGTCCGAACCATCCGAGACGCGCGTCGGCGGCCCATTCGCGCTCGAAGACGGGGCCGGTGTCAACGTAAACGCGCGTCACCGAGCCGGGTCGGGCCGTGGCGAGCTCCTTGGCGACGGCGGTCGCACGGGCCTTTACCGTCTCATGATAGTCGGGGCCGAGCGCGTACGCGGCGATCCGCCCGCGCATCTCGGCGCACCAGTCGATCTCGGGAATGCGCGGCGGCGCATACGGCCACGCCAGCATGATCGCGGAGCGCAGGCGCGGATCGATCAACCGCGGGTCAAGGCGTTTTTCCGGCGATTTCGCAAGCCAGCCCATCTCGGCCGCCCGACCTTCAGCGAGCCATCGGGAGAAAAACTCGGCGCGTTCGTCAAGCCGGCGCAAGGCCGCGAAGCCGATTAGAATAAAACCTTGTTCCAGGGCGATCGATTCAAGCTGTTTGGCAAGCGGCCGCATGGTTTCCGCCGGTCAGGCAAAGGATAGCACGCATGGCGCATCGATGGCGTCGCGGATACGGCGGGATGCCGCGATCGAGAGTCCGGAAGGACGGGATGCGTTGCGGTTGCCGATAAGTTAAGATTGGGTTAACGGGCCGCCGGAATATGCCGCCCGATGCTTCGGAGGTTTCGATGGCAGACGAACTCCATCAACAGCATGAAACGGCCGCCAGCGCGAATTTCGCTGACGCGCCGGAAGTAAAACTTACGCCGAAAGCGCTTGAGACCGTGCGCCGCATGATCGTCAAAGAGGGGCTCGGACCGGAATCGGGACTGCGCATCTCGGTGGTCGGAGGCGGATGTTCGGGATTCCAATATTCGTTGAGTTTCGACGAGGCCAAGGAAGGCGACCGGATAACGACAATCGATGGCGTCAAGGTGTTGGTCGATGACGTTTCGTTGCCGTATATCGCCGGCGTCACGCTGGATTTTGTCGAAGGACTGCATAACGCCGGCTTCCGCTTCGACAATCCGCGCGCCAGCCGCACCTGCGGATGCGGCTCGTCGTTCAGCGTCTGAGCGGAGGGCGCGCCGGCGCCGGCGGCATCACCGTGAAAATTGAACCGAGTGCACCGGGCGGTCGCGCGCGCGCGGCAAGCGTCCGGTCCGGCCGCGGATTGCGTCTGGCGTCGGCCGGCATGCGCCATACGAGTTGGACTTTATCAGGCAAGTGAGCGATCTCGCGGGCAAGGGAATAATCGTGACCGGGGCGACGCGCGGAATTGGCCGCGCGATCGCGCTCGAAGCCGCGCGATGCGGCGCCAATGTCGCGTTCAATTACGCGCGCAGCGACGCGCAGGCGGCGGAACTCAAAGAAGAACTGTCGGCGTGCGGCGTGAAAGCGATGGCTTTCAAGGCCGACGTTGGCGATCTCAAGGCCGCGCGCGAGATGGTCAATGCGGTAAAAAAAGAATTCGGCGCGATCGACGGACTCGTCAACAACGCCGGCCTGACCCGCGACAAGCTGCTCGTGATGATGACGGAAGAGGACTGGAGCGAAGTGCTGCGCGTCAACCTGACGGGCGCATTCAATTTCGCGCGCGCGGCGGCGTTCATCATGATGAAGGCGAAACGCGGCGCGATCCTCAACGTCACTTCGGTCAGCGGACTGAGCGGCATGGCCGGGCAGGTCAACTACTCGGCGTCGAAGGCGGGCCTGATCGGAATGACCAAAGCGATGGCGAAGGAGTTGGGCCGGATGGGCGTGCGCGTGAACGCGCTGGCGCTCGGCTTTATCGAAACCGACATGACCGCCGCGTTGCCGGAAGCGAATCGCAAGGCGGCGCTCGAGATGATTCCGCTGGGACGATTCGGCTCCGTCGCGGACGTGGCGCCGGCGGCGGCGTTTCTGCTGAGCGACGCGGCCGCGTATATCACCGGCGCCGTGGTTCAAATTGACGGCGGGTTGGCGATGTGAAGTTGTGGAAAAACTGTCCGCGCAATTCGTACAGCCACATTTTCGCTTGATGCAGATATGCAACCACAAGATAATTCGATCGAAGGATTAGGCGGTGTCCGAAAGCGAATCGATTTTTGAAGAACAAGAGGCGCCGCAAGCCTCGCGCGAACTGGCCGAACTGAAAACCGCGCCCGACTATGTTGCGCCTTTCCAGATTATCCGGCGGCGGGTAATCGACGATTACTTCGAGGGCCGGATGGTTTGCGACGCGACCTTGGTGATCAGAATCGGCGGGGTCGAGGAGACCGAAGCCGCGCGCGGCGTCGGCGTGGTGCATGCGCTCGACAACGCGCTGCGCAAGGCGCTGCTCAAGTACTTTCCGTATCTGAGCGAAGTTCGCGTGACCGAGACCTACGCCCACGCCACCGGCGAATCGACCGAGGCCGACGTGATCACGGTGAACAAGTTCACCGACGGCCGGCTGTCGTGGACGACGCTGGCCCGCTCGGGAAACACGATCGAAGCCGGATGGAAGTCGCTGGTCGAGGGCTACGAATGGCGGATCTGGCGCGAGAACCTGCGCCAGCGCGAGATGGCGCGAAATCCCAAGTACGGCCAGCGCTAGGGCGCGCATGGATGCGCCGTCCAGTTCCGTTCCGGCCGCTAATCCCGGACGCGCTCGTGCCGGTCGGATAGCGGTGCTGTACGACGGCGGATGCGAACTCTGCCGGATGAGCGCCGAAGCCGTGCGGCTCTTCGACAATTCGGGGAAGATCGATCTGCTCGACTTCAACGATGACGGCGTGCGCGCCGGATTTCCCGATTTGACGATGCCGGCGCTGCTCGAAGAACTGCACGTCGTCAATGATTCCGGATGCGTGTGGCGCGGCGCGCGCGCCATCAATGAAGTGCTGCGCCAGCAGCGCGGAGTCCGCGGATTGCTCGCGTATCTATGGTATCTGCCGGGCTTCGCGTGGCTCGCCGATCGCCAATACAAGCGAATCGCGGCGTCTCGCGGCCGCGGCCGAGCGGGCGAGTCGCCATCGCCAGACACAGCCTGTTCCTTATAACGCGCGTCCGCCGTGATACGCCTTGTGGCCGAACGGCGCGGCGGGCTAATTTAATCTGACGTTATCGTGAAGCCGTTCCAGATTTACAATTCGCTCCATCGCGCGGTCGAAGAATTCGTCCCGCTGAAGCCGGGGATCGTGACGTTTTATTCCTGCGGACCGACCGTCTATCTGCCGCAGCATCTGGGGAATATGCGCGCCTATGTGTTTGTGGATACGCTCAGGCGCGCGCTTTGCTTCAACGGTTACGACGTTCGGCATGTGATGAATATCACCGACGTCGGCCACATGACCTCGGACGCCGACGCGGGCGAGGACAAGATCGAAAAGACCGCGCGCGCGCAGGGGAAATCTCCGCGCGAAGTCGCCGATTTTTATATCGCGCAGTTCAAGCGCGATTGCGCCGCGCTCAATATCGAACTGCCGCCCGACGCGCCCGCCGGCGACCATCCGGCGCCGCCGCAAAGCGCGCTCTGCCGCGCCACCGACAATATCGGCGCGATGATCGCGGTGATCGGGCGCATCATGGCGAACGGTTACGGCTACAAAACGCCGTCGGGCGTCTATTTCGACGTGGAAAAATGGCGCGGGCCGGGCGGGATCGGACGGCTGGCGCGCCAGAGTCTTGCCGAGCAGCACGCCGGCCAGCGGCTGGAACATTCGCCCGACAAAAAGAGTCCGCACGATTTCGCGCTGTGGGTGCTCAATCAGCCGGCTCATCTGATGCAATGGGATTCGCCGTGGGGACGCGGCTATCCCGGATGGCATATCGAGTGCTCGGCGATGTCGATGAAGTATCTGGGCGAGACGCTGGATATCCATTCGGGCGGCCTCGACCATATCCCGGTGCATCACGAGAACGAGATCGCGCAATCCGAAAGCGCGACCGGCCATCCGTTCGCCCGCTACTTCGTGCACAATGCGTTTCTGGTCGGGATGGAGGGCGCCAAGATCTCGAAAAGTGCGGGACGCTTTCCGGTGCTCGATGATCTGGTCGCGGCGGGAATCAATCCGCTCGCGTTTCGGATGCTGTGTCTCGGCGCGAAATACCGTTCCGAGTTAGCGTTCAGTATTAGCGCAGTCGAGGCTATGGAATTGAAACTCGATTACCTCGACGAATTTTGCCGGAATGCACAGCGCTCCGGCGCTACAGATTTTGAAGATGCCGCGTGGACGAACGCATATATCGAGAGTTTTCACGAAGAGATCAACCAGGATCTAAACACCCCGCGCGCGTTGGCAATTGTATTGGACATGATTGGTCAAGCGTACCGCCGCGGCGATTTGTTGGTTTTGAAGACTCTGCTGCGATTTGACGAGCTTCTGGGTCTTGGCCTCGCGGAGCGATTGAACGAAAGTCTGAGCGAGGAGCGCGCGTTCGGCTTGCTTGAGTTGGAGAATTTGCAGAAGGAACGTGAGCTCGCGAGAGCTTGTCGCGATTTCAAGCGCGCCGATGCATTGAGAGTGCAGATAAATGAAAAGGCCGATCAGCTCGGTTATGAGTTGCGCGATACTCCAGGCGGGCAGTCGATACTCACGCCGAAGCGGCATCGGTCTTGAGTAATTGGCGAGGCGTTTCCTACAATCCGGGCGAACTAACGACCGCCGTGCGAAAAAGGTGAGCGATGGCGATTGAACTGAAAAAATTCGACACTCGAACCCAGGGCAGCCACGAAGGCCCCGAGGTGCGTCATCTCGACCCCGGCGCCACGCCGTACTATCTGCCGATCGCCGACGAAGTCGACATTTTCACCGCCGCGTACAAGGCGCGCCTGCCGGTTCTGCTGAAAGGCCCGACCGGATGCGGCAAGACCCGCTTCGTCGAGCACATGGCGCATCAGCTCGCCATGCTCGACAACGGCCCCAACGAATTGATCACCGTCGCCTGCCACGAAGACCTGACCGGCAGCGATCTGGTCGGCCGTTTTCTGATTCAGGCGGACGAAACCGTATGGGTTGACGGACCACTGACGCAGGCGGTCCGCCGCGGCGCGATCTGCTACCTCGACGAAATCGTCGAAGCGCGCAAGGACACCACCGTCCTGATCCATCCGCTGTCGGATCATCGGCGGCTCCTGCCGATCGAAAAACGTGGCGAGACGATCGAGGCGCACGACGGCTTTCTGCTGGTGATTTCCTACAACCCCGGCTACCAGAGCATCCAGAAGAACCTTAAACATTCCACCCGCCAGCGCTTCGTGACGATCGAATTTGACTATCCGCCGGCGGAGAAAGAAGTCGAAATTATCGCGCACGAGGCGGGAGTCGATCGCGACATGGCGAACCAGCTCGCGGTGCTCGGCGAAAAGGTGCGCCATCTGAAGGCGTCGGGACTGGAAGAAGGCGTATCGACGCGCCTGCTGATCTACGCCGGCGAGCTGATCCGCCAGAATATTTCGCCGCGGCGCGCCGCCACCGTCGCCGTCACCTGGTCGCTCACCGACGAAGCCGACAGCAAGCGCGCGATCGACGAAATCGTGAAGGCGATCATGCCCGAGTAGGGAGTTTCGTGATCGATTTGCGCAGCGATACCGTGACGCTGCCGACCGCCGCGATGCGCGAAGCGATGGCGCGCGCGGAGGTCGGCGACGACGTTTACGGCGAGGATCCGACCGTCAACCGCTTGCAGCGGATGGCGGCCGATATCGTTGGCAAGGAAGCCGCGCTGTTCACGCCCAGCGGCACGATGGCGAACCTTGCCGCGATGCTTGCGCACTGCGCGCGCGGCGCGAAAGCGTTCCTCGGCGATCAGGCGCACACTTACGTTTATGAAGCCGGCGGCGCCGCGGCGCTGGGCGGCGTGGTGATGACGCCGATACGGAATCTGCCGGGCGGCGAACTCGATCTCGATCAACTGCGGGAAGAGCTGGAGCGTCCGCCCGACGCGCATTTCGCGCCGCCCGGATTGGTCGCGCTCGAAAATACCCACAATCTTTGCGCCGGCGCGGCGGTCGAAAATTCCCATCTTGAAGCAGCCGCCGGGCTGGCGCGCTCGCGCGGTCTGCCGGCGCATCTGGACGGTGCCCGCATCTTCAACGCCGCGATTGCGCTCGAATCGAGCGCGCGCGAGATCGCCGCGCATTTCGATACGGTGTCGTTCTGCCTGTCGAAGGGCCTCGGATGCCCGGTCGGATCGCTGATCTGCGGCTCGCGCGAGTTCGTCGCAAGGGCGCATCGGATGCGCAAGATGCTCGGCGGCGGGATGCGGCAGGCGGGCATAATCGCGGCGGCCGGAATCGTCGCGCTCGAGACCATGGTCGATCGGCTTGCGGATGACCATCGCAACGCCCGTGCGCTAGCCGAGGGACTCGGCCTGATCGCTGGAATCAACGTGCGTCCGGTGAAACGGCGCACAAATATGGTCGTGTTCGACGTTGACGGCGGCGCGGACGAAGCGGCGAAGTTCGTTACGGCGCTGAAAGAACGCGGCGTGCTGGTCGGCGCGCGCGGGCCCGCGGCGTTCCGCGCCGTTACGCATCATGGAATAGCGCGGGCCGATATCGATCGCGCGGTCGCGGCGGCGGCCGAAGCCGCCGCCGAAGCCTTCGCCGGCTGAGCGGATTCCGCTGACAGAATCGTACCCAATATGAACTCTCTCGAAGAATTGTTTTCGCTGCGCGGACGAATCGGAATCGTCACCGGCGCGTCGTCGGGACTGGGCGTCGAGTGCGCGCGGGCGCTCGCGATTGCCGGCGCGGACGTCGCGCTGGCCGCGCGCCGTGGCGATCGGCTCGATCCGTTTGCCGGCCAACTGGCGCGCGAATACGGCGTCCGCGCGATCGGCGTGCAGTGCGATATCACCGTGGACGCCGACCTCGATCGCCTGATCGCGGAGACCAACTCGCGCCTGGGCCTGCCCGATATTTTGATCAACAACGCCGGAATTTCTCCGACCGGCCGCGCGGAATCGCTCTCGCGCGAAATCTGGGACGGCGCGCTGGCGACCAATCTTTCCGCGCCGATGATGCTCGCGCAGCGTTTCGCGCGCGGCCTGATCGAAAAGGGCCGTCCGGGCCGCGTGATCAACATGAGCTCGATTTACGGCACGGTCGCCAGTTCGATTTACCGGCTCTCGGCGTATGTCGCGACCAAGGCGGGCCTGGTCAATTTAACGCGGCAGCTTGCGGTCGAATGGGCGCAATACGGAATTCTGGTCAACGCGATAGCGCCCGGATGGATTCCCACCGAAGCGACCGAGGCCGGGATGGCGAAGTCGCAGAATCGCGAGCGGATGGAACGGGCGACGCCGCTCGGCCGGCTGGGCCGGCCGGAGGATCTTCGCGGCGCCGTAATCTATTTGGCGAGCCCCGCGTCGGCCTACGTGACCGGCACGGTGCTGGCGATCGATGGCGGCTACGTAGTCTGGTAATCCGGCGCGCAGCGCTAATCTTTCGAGCTTTCGCCGAGCGACGCGTCGAGGCGCCGCTGCTTGGCCCGCAAATCGGCCATTAGCGTGTCGAAGCCCTTCTCGCGAATCACATGGTCGAATTGCGCCCGGTAATTTGAGGTGATGCTGACCTCATCGACCGCAACGTCGTAAATCTTCCAGCCGGCGGCCTCGCGCTTGAAGCGCAGTTCGAGATCGACCGGATCCTCGCCGGGACTGGTGATCGTGCTGTAAACGTCGGCGTGGTCGCCATCCAGATCCTGCCGCAACACATTGATATTCTGGCCGGCGTAGCCCTGAATCTGATCGAGGTAGGAGTCCTCGATAAAGCTCGTGAAGAGCCGCGTGAAAGCTTCGCGCTGATCCGGAGTCAGCGCCGACCAGTGCTCGTCAATCGTGGCGCGCGACATTTCGCTGAAATCGAAATTCGCGGCCGCCATCCGCTTCAACTCTTCCCGTTTGGCATCGAGCGAAAGATTATGATTGCGCAAAATCTCGACCGCCCGATCGAGCAGAGTGCGCGTGACGTTTATCGGACCGGTTTGCGCGGCGGACGCGGCTCTGGCGAGTATCGGAGCGGAAATCGCGATCGCGATTATGACCGAGCTCAAAATGAGAATTGCCGATCGCGAGTGGCGCCGCGCCCGCGCGTCTTCGCATGGCCTCCGGCGTAATCCATCTGTCTGTTCCATGAAGCTTCGTAGTACCCCTTGATAACCGCACCCGAAGCCGATTTTACGCCATCCGCATCCGAGAGTCGCGCGATTATTGGCGTTTCGCCGGATTCGATTGACTCTGGCGCGCTTGCGGCATATTCCGTCTCTCGTTCGCGGGCCGGCGCCGCGAGTCCGGGGTCGCCAGCATCGAACCACGGATTCGCACCGCGCCCGGAAAGGCGAATCGCGGGATGAGGGAACAGCTCTTCAGACGCAAATCGGCCGAGATACTACTCGGGGAAGCCGCGACTCATGCCGGTGGGCTCAAGCGCGCGCTCCGCGCGCTCGACCTGACTTTCCTCGGCGTGGGCGCGATCGTCGGCGCGGGAATCTTTGTGCTGACTGGCGTCGCCGCGGCCAAATATGCCGGCCCGGCCGTGACGCTGTCTTTCGTCGTCGCGGGATTCGCCTGCGCGATGGCCGCGCTCTGTTACGCCGAATTCGCCGCGATGATTCCGGTCGCCGGCAGCGCCTATTCCTATTCGTACGCCACGATGGGCGAGCTAATCGGATGGATTATCGGCTGGGATCTCGTGCTCGAATATGCGGTCGGCGCGGCGGCGGTGGCCGTCGGATGGTCAGGATACCTGGCGGTTATTCTCGACGGGATGGGCGTCCATTTGCCCTACGCGCTGACCCATGCGCCGGCGGCGGGATCGCTGATGCAAATGGACCTGCCGGCGTTGCTGATTGTTCTCCTGATTTCCGTAATTCTCTTTATCGGCATCTCCGAAAGCGCTCGCGTCAATTCGGCGATCGTGGCCGTCAAGCTGTTCGCGATCGCGGTCGTAATCGTGGTTGGCGTCTTTTACATCCGCCCGGCGAATTGGTCGCCGTTCGTGCCGTTCGGATGGAACGGCGTGATGCGCGGCGCGGCGGTGATTTTTTTCGCATATATCGGCTTCGACGCGGTCTCGACCGCCGCGGAGGAAGTGGTCGATCCGAATCGCGATTTGCCGATTGGAATTCTTGCGTCGCTGTTTCTCTGCACCGCGCTTTATATCGCCGTGGCGGCCGTGCTGACCGGGATGGCGCCGGCGCTCAAGATCGACCTCAAGGCGCCGCTCGCCTCCGCTTTCGTGCTGCGTGGACTGAATGCCGTCGCCGGAATCGTTTCGCTCGGCGCGGTCGCCGGGTTGACGTCGGTGCTGTTGGTGCTGCTGCTCGGCCAATCGCGGATCTTTTTCGCCATCTCGCGCGATGGCCTGCTGCCGCCGGTTTTCAGCCGGATTCATCCGCGCTTCCGGACGCCGTACTGGCCGACCACGCTGACCGGAATCGTCGTCGGCCTGACCGCCGCGCTGCTGCCGATTCAGGAAATCGCCGAGCTTGCGAATATCGGCACGCTCTTCGCCTTCGTTCTCGTATGCCTCGGCTTGTGGATTCTGCGCCGCGTCGATCCCGCTCGGCCGCGCCCGTTTCGCACGCCGATGGTCCCGCTCGTTCCGATCCTCGGCGTCATCTCGTGCGGATATCTCGTGCTGAGCCTGCCCTTGGTGACGTGGATTCGCTTTTTCGTCTGGATGGCCGTGGGCATGGTGGTTTACTTTTCCTACGGACGTTTTCACAGCCGCGTTGCGGCGGCCGCGGCCGGCGGCGCCGCGGCTGGATCGGCGGCGCTGCGCGGATAGCGTAGGCCGCATTGTCCGCCGGCGCCGAGCTTGCGCGGGCCTGCGGGGCGGCGTTAGACTTCCGGCGATCAGCATGGTAATCCGTGCGACTTCGCGGCGATCGCTCGCGCCGGATCGAAAGGTTTTTGGGTTATTCCGATCCTGACGCGCGGCGCCGCGCAACCGTATTCAAATCAAGGAAGGTAATGCGCCATGGCTTTTGAACTTCCCGCTCTGCCTTACGCCCTCGACGCGCTCGCTCCGCATATCTCCAAAGAGACGCTCGAGTTTCATCACGGCAAGCATCACGCGACCTACGTCACCAACCTCAACAACCTGACCAAAGGCACGCCCAACGAGAACAAGTCGGTCGAGGAGATTATGAAGAGCGCCGGTTCGGGCGGCCTCTTCAACAACGCCGCGCAGCATTATAATCACAGCTTCTACTGGAAGTCGCTGAAACCGAATGGCGGCGGCCAGCCGTCGGGCGCGCTCGCCGACGGACTCAAGAAGGCGTTCGGCGATTTCGACGCGTTCAAGAAAAAATTCACCGACACCGCCGTGACCCATTTCGGTTCCGGATGGGCCTGGCTGGTGAAGAAATCGGACGGCGGTCTCGACGTGGTCGGCACGCACGACGCCGACTGCCCGATCCTCCACGGCCATACGCCGCTTGTCACCTGCGACGTCTGGGAGCACGCGTATTACATCGATTATCGCAACGCGCGCGCCAAATATGTCGAAGCGTTCTGGAATATCGTCAACTGGGATTTCGCCACCGCCAACCTGAAGTAGCACGCGACGGCGGGACGGGCGTCGTGGTTGGGCGCGCGTCCCGCCGGCCGTTCACGCCGATCCGCGCCGCCGCGCGCCTTTTTTCACGTGTCTGAAACGGTTCCGCCGGAAGCGCTCGGATGGTCCGCGCGCTGGCTCGCGATCGCCCGGCCCCGTTCCACGCTCGCCGCATCCCTGCTCGGCGCGCTCGCGGGTTTCGCGACGGCCGCGGCCATCCTCGGATGCGGTCCGCCGCGTACGCTCACGGCCGTCCAGCGCGGCGAGGTCGTTTATCGCACCAATTGCGCTTCCTGCCACAATCGCAATCCGAATTTACCCGGCGCGCTCGGGCCCGCGATCGCTGGCTCGCCGCGCGCATTGATCGAGGCGCGCGTGATGCACGCCGCTTATCCCCCCGGCTATCATCCGCAGCGCGTGACCCATCTGATGCGTCCGCTGCCGTGGCTCGAGCCGCATATCGGCGATTTGACTGCGTATCTCGATTCGGTCTCCGTCCGCCATTAGCGCGCCGCCGGAATGCTGGCGCCGGCGGCCGGCGGCGTTGTAAGTTCCATCCGGCGGCCGGGACTTTACGCGCGCGGCCGCGCGCCGCGGCATGGAGGACGTTCAGATGGAACTGCTTAAAGACCGAATCGCGATCATTACCGGCGGCACTGGGGCGCTGGGCCGCGCCGTCGCCGATCATTTTCTCGCCAACGGCGGCAAGGTCGCCGTTCCCTATATCGTTGACGCCGAGGTTCCGTTGTTCAACCAGCAGGTCGCGGCGCGCCACGCGGCGGCGAATATCCTGCTCGGCAAAATCGACGTTGGCGACGAGGCCCAGGTGGCGAAGTTCGTTGAGGAAACCGCCGCGAAATTCGGCCGCATCGATATTCTAATCAATCTCGTCGGCGGGTTCTGGGGCTTCAAGACCGTCGCGGAAACCACGCTCGCCGAATGGCAGGCGATGTTCGACCTGAACCTGAAGCCGGCCTTTCTGTGCTGCCGCGCCGTCGTTCCGATCATGCAAAAGCACAAGTACGGCCGGATCGTGTCGGTCAGTTCGCGCACCGGCCTGACCGGCGCCGGCGAATTCGCCGCCTACGCGGTCGCCAAAGGCGCGATCAAAACCTTCACGGCTTCGCTGGCCGAGGAAGTGCTCGGCGACAATATCCTCGTCAACGCGATCGCACCCAGTACGATCGATACCGAGGCGAACCGCAAGGCGATGCCCAAGGCGAAGCATGAAAACTGGGTCAAGCCGGAAGCGATCGCGCACACGCTCGCATTCCTGTGTTCGGATCAGAATCTCGCGACGTCCGGCGCGGTGGTGCCGGTTTACGGACGCGCATGAGCGCGGCGGCGCGGTTTACGGCCGCGCGGCTCGGCGCCTGTTTCCGCGGATTTGCGTTTAACACGATCGCGCAAAACCGTTATGATGGAGATCGGCAATGGCGGACGGCGCGAATTTGAACGCTGACGAAATCCAGAGCCGTCAGAGGACGTACCGAACGATTTCCTCCACAGCGAACGAAGATTCTCTCGAACTCCATTTCGACGATCCGCGCCTGTTCACCGAATTGCTCGGCCAGCAGGACGGCCATCTCCGCACGATCGAGCAGGCGCTCGGCGTCCGCGTCGGCGTCAACGGCAGCGCGCTCAAAATTTCGGGCGGCCACGAGGAGCAGGCGCTGGCAGGCAAGCTGCTCGGCGAGCTCTACGACCTGCTCAAGCGCGGCTACCCGATCTATTCGGGCGACGTCGAATATTCGATTCGAATCCTGCGTGCCGATCGCGACGCCGAGCTCAAGGATATCTTCCTCGATCAGGTCTATATTTCCGCCCACAAGCGGATCATCTCGCCCAAAAGCCTCAACCAAAAGGCTTACGTCGAGGCGATTCGCAGGCACGATATCGTTTTCGGCATCGGTCCCGCCGGCACGGGCAAAACCTATCTTGCGATGGCGATGGCGCTGGCGGCGCTGATGAAGAATCAGGTGGCGCGGATGGTCTTGTGCCGGCCCGCGGTTGAGGCCGGCGAAAAACTCGGCTTTCTGCCCGGCGATTTGGCCGAAAAGGTCAATCCGTATCTCCGGCCGCTCTACGACGCCTTGCATGACATGGTCGATTTCGATCGGGCGCGCCGGATGCTCGAGCGGGGCACGATCGAAGTCGCGCCGCTCGCCTTTATGCGCGGCCGCACCCTGAACGATTCCTTCATCATTCTGGACGAGGCGCAAAACACCACTTCAGAACAGATGAAGATGTTCCTGACCCGGCTGGGCTACGGCTCCAAGGCGGTGATCACCGGCGACGTCACCCAAATCGACCTGCCCAGCGGCAAGCTCTCGGGCCTCAAAGAGGCGCGCACCGTGCTCGCCAACACGCCCGGAATCAGCTTTATCCATTTCAACGAGCGCGACGTTGTGCGCCATCGCCTGGTTCAGGCCGTGATCACGGCCTACGAATCGTTCAGCAGCGGCGGCGCGTTCGACAACTCCGCCGCCGCCAAATCCTCCGGCGACTAGCCGTGGCGGTGGAAATCGGCTGCCGCACGATTCGCGCCCGGCCGTATCTGAAGGGAATCGCGGCGGACGCCGCGGCGCTGATGCGCGCGTTGGGCGCGCCGCAAGCTGAACTTTCGCTGAGTTTCGTGACCGACCGCGCGATCCGCCGTCTGAATCGCGACTTTCGCGGCAAGGATAGCGCTACCGACGTTCTGTCGTTCCCGCAATTCGATCCGGACGCCGTCGCCGCGGTGGCGGCGCGTGCGGCGGAGCCGCCGGTCCCGCTCGGCGATATCGTGATTTCAATCGAAACCGCCGCCCGCCAGGCGCGCGAGCTGAATATGGAAATCGCGGCCCGGCTGCGCACGCTGCTCATCCACGGAATGCTTCATCTGCTCGGCTACGACCATGAAGCGTCCGCGGCCGAAGCGCGCCGGATGTTTAAGCGGGAGCATCAGTTAGCCGCGCTTCTGGCCGGTGACCGCGCGACGGCTGAAACGACTTCCGCCGGCTCCGTGTGGTCGCCGGCGGCGATGCCGCCGCTCCGGCGCGCGCGCCGCGCAACTCCCCGGGTTCGCAAACGCTCGGGAGCGACAACGCGATGAGCGCGCGGCGGAGCGAAGCGGCGCCGCCGGCCGGCGTCGCGTGGCCTGCGATCGCGCATTTCACTCGCGCGGCGGGTGAAGCGCGCGCGATCGATAACCTTATTGCGATTCTGCGCGCGGGCGTGATTCGGGGTTCCACCCGGATGGTGCGCGGCGGCCGGCCGGTGGTTTGCCTGTGCGACGCGCCCATCGGCGAATTGCGCCATATTCTCGCGCGCGTGAACCGCCGCCGCTACGAGCCCTTCGGCGTCGCGGTCGAGAAACGCTATGCTTTCCGGATGGGCGCGCGCCCAGCGATCTACATGCCGTGGAACGAAGCCGAACGGTCGCTTGATGCCGCCGCATGGTGGCGCGTGGTCGCGTTCGACCTGGCAAGCGATCCGCCGGTCGATTGGAGTTTCGAGCGCGAATGGCGCATCGCCGGCGACCTGTCGCTCGAACCCGCCGCGACCGTCGCGCTGGTCGCCACATGGCGCGACGCCGACGAAATTTACGACGCTTTCGACGGGCGTCCGCCTTGCGCCGGCGTGATGCCGGTCGCGGAAATGATTGGTTCAGCCTGACTATGCCTCACAGCCTTCGGATGCGGGCCGCGCTGGCCGTCTTGAGCGGGATCGTGCTGGCGCTCGCCTTCCCGCGCTTCGATTTCAACCTGATGGCGTGGGTGGCGCTCGTGCCGCTGCTCTCGGCGATCGACGGCGCTTCGCCGCGCGAAACCTTCGCGCTGGGATGGCTGCAAGGCTTTGCCGCCAACGTGATCGGCCTCTACTGGATAACCATCACGCTGCATACTTTCGCTGGCGTGCGGATCGAACTCGCGGTGCTGCCGATGCTGCTGCTGGCGGCCGTGGTCGCGATTTACACCGGCGTTGCGGTTTGGGCGGCGTCGTTCGTCACCGCCCGCGCGGACCTCTCGATCGTCGCGACTTTTCCGATCGCGTGGACCGCGCTCGAATGGGTGCGAACCTACTTCCCGATCGGCTTTCCGTGGAACCTGCTGGGCTACGCGGCCTACCGCAACCTCGCGCTGGTTCAGTTCGCGGAGATCACGGGCGTCTATGGCGTCTCCGCGCTGATCGCGTTTTTCAACGTCGTCATCTACGTCGTCGTCTTCCAGCGCGAGCGTTCGCGGATTCAGGGGATCGCGCTGGCGACGCTCAGCGCGCTGATCGCCGCCGCGTGGATTTTCGGCTCGGTCCGGCTCGATCAGCTTTCCCGTGTGAAGCATGACGGAACGATCAAGTTCGCGATGGTGCAGGGCGATATTCCGCAATCGGTCAAGTGGGATCCGAATTTTCTCGAAACCAGCTTCAATGTTTACGTTACCCAGACCGAAGCGGCGGCCCGGCTTGGCGCCGACGTCGCGGTATGGCCCGAAGCGGCGGCCGCGTTTTTCTTCCAGCCCGAGGACCGCTATCCCGCCGCGTTCGCTAGCGACGCCGGCTATCGCGCGCGGCTCCTGCAACTCGCGGCGAACACCGGGATGCCGATTCTTTTCGGCGCGCCCGCGCTGGGCGTCGAGTACGGCCGCGTCGGCTTTTACAATCGCGCCTACCTCGTGTCGGGCAAAGGCCAGGTGCTCGATTGGTACGACAAGATACAACTGGTTCCGTTCGGCGAATATGTGCCCTTGCGGGGCCTGCTCGGCGGAATCGTCAACCGCATCGTCACCGGCTTCGGCGACATGTTTCCGGGCCAGCGGCAAACGTTGTTCGATCTCAAGGGCGCCAAACTCGGCGTCCTCATCTGTTACGAAAGCATCTTTCCAGCGCTTTCACGCGAAGAAGCCCGGCTTGGCGCGAATATCCTTGTGAATATCACGAACGACGCATGGTACGGACGCAGCTCGGCGCCCTATCAGTTGCTCGCGATGGCGGCGATGCGGTCGATCGAAACCAAGCTGCCGATGGTCCGTGTCGCCAATACCGGAATCAGCGCCGTCATCGAGCCGACCGGACAAATCGCCGCGCGCACTCCCCTGTTCAAGCGTGGCACGGAAATCGAGCGCGTCGGATGGCGCCCCGAAGTGACGATCTATGCCGAAGTCGGCGATGTTTTCGCTGAAATCTGTTTCGCGCTCACGCTGATCGGACTGGCGATCGCATGGCGCCGCCGTCCCGCCAGACCCGAACCTGCCGCAATTGAAGATCGTGAAGTTCACGCCATGAACGGGCATGGCCGGCCGTAGCCGTTCGGGAACCTCTGCAAAAGGTCCATTCCGTCATTTTGAGCGCAGCGAAGAATCCCGGGATTCTTCACTCCGCTGCGCTTCGTTCAGAATGACAAGCTGGCTTATGCGGAGCTTCCTTAGGGGCGGGATTACGGAAGCGGCTGGTTTGTGCCAGAATAAAAGCTGGACGCGATCGATCGCGTCCGCAACTTTATTCGGCGGCAAGCCCCGACAGAAAGCGATTGAGACGATGCTCAGCGATATGCGCCAGCAATTGACGGACTTTGAAACGCGCGCGGACGCGTTGCGGAGGCGTCTTTGACGTCCCCAAACTGATCGCTCGTCAGCAGGAACTCAGCGAACAATCCACCCGCCCCGGCTTCTGGGACAACCAGGAGACCGCGCAGGCCGTCCTCAAGGAACAGGATCGCATCAGGGCGCAGACCGGCGGCGTCGATCGGCTGGTCCGCGCGCTCGAAGACGCCCGCGTCTATCTCGGGATGGCCGAAGAGGAGGGCGACGAAAACTCCGAGGCCGCTCGTGAAACCGGCGCCGCGCTTGAGGCCGCCCGCGCGGAACTCGAACGTCAGGAATTGCAGGTGATGCTCGGCGGCGAGTACGACCGGCTCGGCGCGATTGTCTCGATCCATCCGGGAGCCGGCGGCACCGAAGCGCAGGACTGGGCTGAAATTCTGCTCCGCTTGTACCTGCGATGGGCCGAGCGGCGTGGATTCAAAACGGACCTGGCCGACCTCCAGCCCGGCGACGGCGGCGGCATCAAGAACGCGACCTTTACCGTCGAGGGCGAGTACGCCTACGGCTATCTCAAGGCTGAAGCGGGAATCCATCGGCTGGTCCGCATTTCGCCGTTCGACGCCAACGCGCGCCGCCATACGTCGTTCGCTTCGGTCTTCGTTTTTCCTGAAATCGACGACAAGGTCGAAGTGATCATCAACCCCGCCGACCTCAAGATCGATACGTACCGGGCCAGCGGCGCCGGCGGCCAGCACGTCAATAAGACCGATTCCGCCGTGCGCTTCACCCATCTGCCGACCGGAATCGTCGTGACCTGCCAGAATGAACGCTCGCAGCATAAGAACCGCGCGATGGCGATGAAGATTCTGCGGGCGCGCCTGTTCGAGCTTGAGCAGCGCAAGCGCCGCGAAGAATTGGAAAAATTCAGCAAGGATAAGAAAGAGATAGCGTGGGGCAGCCAAATCCGCTCCTACGTGCTGCACCCCTACCAGCTCGTCAAGGACCATCGCACCGGAGTCGAAATCGGCAATACCGCCGCCGTGCTCGATGGCGATATCGATCCGTTTATCGAAGCCTACCTGATGGGCGTGCGGAAATCGGGCGCGGAGGCGGCGCCGGCGTAACGCCAACGTCCGCCTTCGGCCGCCGCGTCAGAGCGCGCAGGCGCGCTCGACGGTAGCGGCAAATCGCCGGATTAGATCGAGCGCGTGGCCGTCAGCGGTCAGCTTAACCGATTTTTGCGACAACAGCACGATGCGGGTCGCGCCAGCGTCGCGGAAAGCGCGCAGCGCGTCGGCGGACATGCCGTCGTCGCCCGGTTCGACCAGCGGCGAAATCTCGAACTTGACGTTTTGGCGGCCATGTTTTGCCGCCAGTTCGTGCAAATTCGCCACGTCGCGCTTCAATTGCGCCGGATCCTGAAGCAGCGGCATCCAGCCGTCGTAACTCCGCGCTACCCGTTCGATCGCCTTCGGCCCATGCGCGCCCAGCAGCACCGGCGGCCCCGATTTCCGCATCGGCCGCGGCTCGCATCGCACCGGCGGAAATTTGATCGTTTCGCCATTGTAGGCGCCGCGTCCGTCCCGCCACAGCATCTTCATCGCTTCGACGGTTTCGCGCGTGCGGCGCCATCGCGTGCCGAAGTTCGCGCCCATTGCCTCGGTCTCTTCGCGCAGCCATCCCGCGCCGACCCCAAGCACCACGCGTCCTTGCGAGACCAGGTCGAGCGTAGCGACGGCCTTGGCCGTGATCAGCGGCTCGCGCTCGGGAAGCAGGCAGATTCCGGTCGCCAGCCGGATTTTTTTGGTCACGGCCGCGGCCACCGCCAGCGCCACGAACGGATCGCCCCAGCGCCCGTAATGCTCCGGCAGTTTTTCGTTCTCCGTGAACGGCATCGGCGTGCGCATCTCCGCCGGAATGACTGGATGCTCCGGAATCCAGAGCGATTCGTAGCCGTGCGCTTCGGTCTGACGCGCGATTTCAGCTATATCGCCGGCTTCGGCGGTAGCCGCCGCGAGAAATCCGATGTCCATGATGCCGCCTCCCGCGCCATGAAGCGCGCGTCACGGCGCGAGCACGCTCGCGCGGTTTGATACGGTCAAAAAAGTTTTTGGTCCGGCGGCGCGGACGGCAGCCGGTCAGTGTGGCAGTCGCGCCGACAAATTGAACAATTCCTGCAGCGTCTGATTATAGCGATAAAACTTGTCTTCGCGGAGCTGATCGTCGGACTCGAGCCAGAGACTCTCGCCCACCAGCGCCAGCGAACTCAGGGTATGGCGTAGCGTCGCCCTTCCCTCGCGCGCGATTTCTTCGAGCATTTCCGCCCAGACGGCGCGCGGAGCGCAAATCGCGAAATCCGCGTCAAATGGCTTACCGTCGAGCTGGAATGCGTTCGTCAACGCATAGCCGTCAATCTCGATCGCGGTCGCCGCTGCGACTTTCCCGCCGTCATCAAGCACGCGCACGACGAAACGAACTTCCGCGTAGCCGAGACGGCGGAAAACTTCGCCCTCGGCCGCCATCATGCGGCCGAGGGCGAGAAACCATTCAGGGGCGGGAAAGCTGGTCATCATGCGGCCGTGCTAAACAATTTGCTGAAATCGGTCGGCAGCAGGCATCGCGGACGCCGGTCCAGTCCCGCGGAATCGCATCGCTGCAAATATTCGTTGACGATTCGTCGCCAGAGGCTGCCCTGCAATTCCATCCCTTTGTCGAAATTCTTGATGCCGCCGCCCAGCAGAATCGCCATCGGCTCGACCGATTCCGGCACGCTGAAAAGCTGCAGCAGGATCGCTTCCGCGTCGTCGAGTTGTTCGTGGATTTCTCCGGCCAGGTCCGGCCGTTCCTTCAATTGCGCCCGCAGATGCATCGTGCCGTAGCCGACATGGCGCGATTCGTCCTGCATGCAGCGGCGGAAAATTTCCTGATCGACCCGGCTGGGCGCGATAAACTCGCCCTGGCGGAACATCGTGAGCACGAAGCCCTCGCCCAGCAGATGCAGGCGCGCGGTCTGCGCCGAGAAGCTGGGCGAATCGAAAATCCGCTTCAGGCTCAATTCGCTGAGCTTGCTGGCTTTGCCCAGGCCGCCGCCGTTCGCCAGCGCACGCTTGCGGAAAACGTCTGTATGGCGCGCCTCGTCCATTGCCTGCGTCGCCAGAAAGAGCTTCACTTCCAGAAAATCCTGGTTGATTTTGCTCATCCAGCGCGTTGGCGCGTCCGCGGCGATAAATTCGACTTCGGTCAGGAAGGTGCAAAGCTGGCACATCGCCCGCTCGAGGTCGTCGGGCAACGGTTTCAGTTCATCCCAGGGAATATCGCGGGCGGAACTCCACTGGCGGGCCACCGCCTCTTCGTAAAGCTCCATCGCGTTGTCCGCCCAGACTTCGGCCTTTTCGTTCAGTGAGAAGCCGAGCGACGGCAAATCGTTGGGCACGAAGGAGCCGCGCGGCGCCATCGAACAATGCGCGCCGCCGTGCTTGGGAATCACGCCGTAGCTGCCAATCTCGATATCTTTCAGGCGCAATCCAAGATTGCCGGGTTTGGCGCGAACGCCCCATTCACCGTGCTCGTTCATCCAGCCGAGGTCGGGCGTGCCGGTTTTGAAGAGCTTTTCCAGGTATGCGGAGGGTTCCAACTTGATTTTGGCCTCCGTGCCGATGCGCGCCTCGTCTTTGATTTGAACCGTTGGCATGTCCCCGAACCTCCGGCAAGCGGCGATTGTTTCCCCCGGCGCCAATCGCTTGTTTGATTTTCTAATTAATTAATGATCGCCCGCTGTCTGAATGTCAAAGAAAATCTAGCCGCCAGCCGGGCGCGGCAGATCGCCCGGTCCGGCAAACGGCGCGTGGGCTTCGCTCAATGAAACGATTTTCCAGTTTTTGCCGTCGTTGCGAACATTATAGAAGGCGCGCAGCCGGGCTAGGATTGAGCCGTCGCGGCGATAGCGCGTCACGTCCGCCAACAGGATCGCCAGCCGCTCGCCAAGCGGCCACACCCGCAACTGATCGACGCCCGAACGCGCCCATCCCTGTTCCTGAATCGCGCCCATCATCCGCGTGTAAAAGCGCTGCTGGTCGGCTTCATTGGAACAGACGAAAGCGCCTTGCTCGCCGGAAATCACGACGAAAGGCAAATCGAAAGATTGCATGAAGATATCGATATCTTCGCGATTGAAGCCGTCGATGTAGCCTCGATAGAAAGCCTCGACTTCGCGCACGATTTTTTCGTCGTCGGCCATTGCAGGTCTCCTTAGATTGTCTAATCCGAAATAACCAGCATCGCAAACGAACTTCATCACCATCGTATCGCCGCCTTCAGAGACAGGTCTGGCTTTGGCAGGATTGCTCCGCTCCTGATAGCGGCCGTTGCATCGGAGTCGCGGTCTTTCCACGATGAGAAGAGATTCGCTCGCCCGCCAGACGGACGCCGTATCCCGCGAAAACGCAAATAAGCGGCATGGCGGGATGCCGGTATCGGCCCCAGTCGGAGGGTCCGCCGGGAAGCGCCAGGTAGTACCCCACCGCCACTATCATCAATAGTACCGCCGGGTCGCGTATAGATGACTTGCACAAGCCTATGGATGCGCCAGACAGATAAACGAAGTGAACCAGAAGAAGGATCATCGTGCTCCATGCGAGCAGCTTGTTGCGAAACATGGCTTGCAGGGTCTTTACCACTCCCTGGTCCACGGCCGTTTCCAACAAGCCCCCTTGCTTCGGATACAGATCGAAAAACCTCACATACTCAGTCGATAAAGGGTCGAACACCCCCCGGACCACTCCCGCAAGGTAGATTTTGGCGAAGGTAACCGGATCGAGGAGAAATATCCGAACGGTGCGATCGCGTTGATAATCGAGAATTCGGCGCAGTGACCAGTGGATTTGTCCGGGATGATCTTCAAAATAGACCGCAAGATCGTAACAGCCCATCCGATCCTGCATCTCTCGATAGGATATATGCCGTTGCGCCGCCACAACTGAAGCGGCGACATTGCAGTACATATCCTGGGTGAAGATCGACGAGAAGCCTGAATATCCCGTCTCGATTTTGTTCCGGATACGCCAGGGCACGACCAGTACAAGCGGGATCAACACGAATGCGCTGAACTGCGCGAGGACGCGATGCTTATGCTTGCAGCCGGCGGCGAATGCCCATGCTCCCATCGCGATGGCGATTATCAGGGGCAAAAAATAGCCCGCGGGACGTACGTATTCGGAGACGCCCAGAGCTCCCCCGGCAATGCCCAGGTTTGTCAACGCGCCCCGTCTGATATATTTGGCCAGGTAATAGATCCCGATCATGAATATCGAAGTGAACAGCGCTTCCGAGGATATCAGGCTGGAAAAAAGAATTGCCGACGGCTCGGCCGCGTACAGCGCTCCGGCTGCGAGAGCGGTCCATTCATTTTCGAATAGAAGGCCGACCGTCAGATAAACGATGTACACCGTGAGACAGCTCAGCAGGATCTGACACGCGATCGTCGTCGCTTCGACATGCCCGGAAAGCAGTCCGACGGCGAGCAATAGCGGATAACCAGGAGTCCGGAGGACTTCCGGCGCCGGATTGATCGGCCAGTTCCATGCGCGCGCCGGCTGCGATCCATCGGAGAAGAAACGATGAGACGCGATCAGCTCGTTAGCCGGCACTAAATATTGCTCGCTGTCTCCCGCGTAAAAGATGGTCCGGTCATGCGTGAACAAATACCCAAGGAGCGGAAGCAGGATACGCAAAACGAGGGCGATTCCCAGTATGCATCCGAGCGGGAACCGGCTCCTTGAGTTGTATTGTGGCGGGCCTCGATCAGGAAAGATCATAAGCCGGAATTTCCGTTTTGAGCCATCGCCATCGCCGGACGCATAGGGATTTCTTGACATTTTTCCGGGTTGCTACTCAATCCGGAAAACGGAAATCCGGGCGGATACGGGATGTTTACCAGCCGCCGCGCCGCGTGATTTCGCGCGCCTCGCGTTCGAGCGTGTCGCGAAATTGCGGCGCCGCGATCGCGATCATCCGGCGGATCCGCTCGTCGATCGGCTGGCCGCGCAGTTCCGCCGCGCCATGTTCCGTCACGATTACGTCGGCGTCGCCGCGCGCCGTCGTGACCGGCCCGTTGAGCCGGGCGCAGATGCGGGTGACGGCGCCGTCGCGCGCCGTCGCCGGCATCGCGATTATCGACCGGCCCCGCGCCGCCATCTGGGAGCCGCGCACGAAGTCGCCCTGACCGCCGATCGCGCCTACATACACGCCGCCCGCGACCTCCGCGTTGATCTGCCCGGTCAGGTCGGCCTCGACCGCGGAGTTGATCGCGACGATCTTGTCGAGTTGGGAGAGCACTTCGGCGCGATGCGTGCGCATCATGGTGAACAGCTTGATCGCGGGATTTTCGTGGCCGAAGCGATAGACGCGGGCGGTTCCCAGCAACGAGCAGGAGACCGCGACGCCGGTATCGATCGGCTTGCGCGCGTTGGTCATCGCGCCGCTTTCAATCAGGTCGGCGACGCGATCGCTGATCAACCCCGAATGGATGCCCAAATCGCGGCGATCGCCGATGCCCGCCATCACGGCGTCGGGAATGGCGCCGATGCCGATCTGAATCGTCGTGCCGTCCTCGATATAGCGGCCGACGTGGCGCGCGATCGCCCGCTCGGCCTCGCCGATCGGGCGCGCTTCCAGCATCACCGGCGGTCGTGCGGCCGGCACGACGTAATCGATTTGATCGGCGGTAAGGTAAGCGTCGCAATAGGTCCACGGCGCCAGCTCGTTGACTTCCGCGATCACCACGCGCGCCCGCGCGATCGCCGCCTGCTGATAATCGTTGGTGAGCGAATAGCTGTACTCGCCGCGTTCGTTTGGCGCGCTGACCTGCAGCATCACGACGTCGCACGGAATCGTGCCGGCTTCGATATAGGGCACAAGCTGCGAGAGATGCAGCGGGATGGTCCGCAATGCGCCGCTGCGCGCCAGCGCGCGCAGGTTTCCGATCGCGCCATAGCCGACGAAATCGACCGCATCGGCGTGTTCGGGCTTGAGCGTCTTCGTATAGGTTATTCCGCCGACAAAAGCGGTCGTGCGGGCGAATTGGCGCCGTTGCGCGATAAACGCCTCAATTAGCGTCTGCGGCTCGCCCGATCCCTGGCTCCAGATGATATGGTCGCCGGGGCGGATAATGCCCGATAAATCAGGGTTTTTGCTGTCAAGTTCCTGCGCCATCTTCGACCCGCCGGTGACGTTCCGGGGCACGGCCGGCAGAATCGCACAGATCGGCCGTCCGCGCCTAGTCTGGTGGGCCAAGCGGACGCCGGAGGGCGATTGGATCGAGTAAAAAACCATGGCAAGGCAAAGCAGATTTCCGCATGCGTAGCTATTGTTTTGCGTTGAATCGGCATGCCCGAATCAGTATATTGCCGTTCGTGAAGGCGCCGTGCGACCTTTGCTGGCGAAAGCTGCGCAAGGCGGCTTCGCATGAAACGATGGATCAAGTTAACCGGTAGACACTTGGCCGCGTCGGCGATGGCTTCCCCGGCCGCGTCGCCGCCTTGTCTCCGCAACCGTCGATATCGACGAACAGGGGGAGGAATAAGGTGCGAAGAAGAATAGGGACGTACCTGATGTGGGTGGCCATCCTGGGGATGGTATCGGCCTGCGGGATGACGGACGAGCAGCGGCAGTACACGCTGGTGGGCGCGGCGACGGGCGCGG